>NZ_JBIBKW010000002.1:0-51210 GCF_042959465.1 Streptomyces sp. NPDC007901
CGCCCCGTACGGGGCGCTGGGGGTCCCCCGGCCGAAGGCTGGGGGAGGAACTGCGCGACCAGCCCCCCCCCCCCCCCCCCCGGCCCCCCACCCCCCCCCCCCCCCCCCCCCCCCCCGCCCCCCCCCCCCCGCCCGCCCCCCCCCCCCCCCCCCCCGGCGGGGGGGGGCCCCCCCGCCCCCCCCCCCCCCCCCCCCCCCCCCCCCGGCCGGGAAGAGGACTCCTACCGTGACCACCGTGAACCCCGCACCCGCCACGCCCGACCGGCGGGAACCGAGCCCCGCACCGGCGGCCGTCGAGGCCGTACGACCCCGGCGCCTCAACCGTGACCGGCTGCACGGGCTGCTGATGTCCGCGCCCGCGCTCACCGGACTGATCGCCTTCGTCGGCGTGCCGTTCGGGTACGCCGTCGTCCTGTCCTTCTACAACGTGCGGCTCGGCTCACCGCTGCCGCCGCGGTTCTTCGGCATGGAGCAGTACCGTCGGCTCTTCACCGACCCCGACATGTCCGGGCCGTTCCTGCGGGCCCTGCTGAACAACCTGACCTTCGCCGTGGTCGTCGTACCCCTGCAGACCGGGCTCGCGCTGGGCCTGGCGATCCTGCTCAACCGCAAGCTCAAGGCCATCGGCGTCTTCCGGTCCCTGTTCTTCCTGCCGGTGGTCTTCCCGATGGCGCTGGTCGCCGTCATCTGGCGGCTGATCCTCGCCCGCAGCGGCGACGGCCTGCTCAACTCCGCGCTGCACACGGTGAGTCTCGGCAACTGGGGCGCCTTCGACTGGCTCGGCAACGGGCTCACCGCGATGGCCTCGATCATCGTGCTGTCCGTGTGGCAGGGCGTCGGCTTCCAGATGGTCATCCTGCTGGCCGGCCTGCAGCAGATCCCCGGCGAGCTCTACGAGGCCGCCGAGCTCGACCGGGCCTCCCGCCGGCAGCAGTTCCGGCATGTCACCCTGCCTGGCATCCGCGGCACGCTCGTCTTCGTCGCGATGCTCACCTCGGTGCTGTCCTTCCGGGTCTTCGACCAGATCTACGTCCTCGTGCACGGCGGCGGACTGAACGAGGACGCCACCCGCACGGTGATGTACGAGGCCGTCACCACCGCCTTCGACCAGAACAACATCGGCCAGGCATCCGCGATCACCGTCGTCTTCTTCCTGATCGTCGTCGCCCTGACGCTCATCCAGCGCCGTGTCGTCCGCACCGGCAACGAGGACTGATCATGACCCGCACCCCCCTGCGCCGTTTCCTCGACTACACCGTCCTGAGCGTGCTGGCGTTCGTCTTCGTCCTGCCGGTGCTCTACCTGCTGATCGGCAGCTTCAAGCCCTCCGACGAGGTGCTGAGCGGACTGACCGGCTTCCTCCCCACGCACCTGACCCTGCACAACTACACGGCCGTCCTGAACAACTTCGACTCCGACGCGACCGGCTACTTCTGGCGGTTCATGGGCGTCTCGCTGCTGGTGGCCACCGTCACCGTCCTCGGCGGGCTGATCGTCAACTCCATGGCCGCCTACGGGCTGACCCGGCTGCGCTGGCGCGGCCAGAACGCCGTCTTCGCCATCGTCCTGCTGCTGATGCTGGTGCCGTTCGAAGCGGTCGCGGTCCCCCTCTTCTACATGCTGAACGAGCAGCGCAACACGATCTACGTGCAGGCGATCCCCTTCATCGCCAACGCCTTCTCCGTCTACCAGTTCGCGACGTTCTTCCGGGCGATCCCGCCGAGCATCGAGGAGGCCGCCCGCATCGACGGCGCCGGTCCCTGGCGGACCTTCTTCGCGATCGTCGTCCCGATGTCGAAGCCGGTGTTCGCCTCCGTCGCCATCCTGACCTTCCTCACCCAGTGGGGCGCCTTCCTGTGGCCGGTCCTGATGGTCTCCGACCCCTCGGTGCGGCCGCTCCCGCTGGAGATGAGCGTCTTCCAGGGCCAGCAGCCCGTCGACTGGGGCCAGGTCCTCGCCTTCGGTGTGCTTCTGGTGCTGCCCGTCCTGGTCGTCTTCGCGTTCTTCCAGCGGTGGTTCGTGCAGGGGGTCGCCAGCTCCGCGGTCAAGGGCTGACCGCTTCCACCCTGCACAGACCTGTCCGCCTGGCGTCGGGGCGGGTCGTCGCAGACGGCGTCTGCGATCGAGGGGCCGGTCGCTTCGCGCGCGGCCTTGTCGGGCCGTGTCCCCCGCCGGTGCGCCGGCGAGCACGGAACCGAAGGCCACGGCGGGATGGACGTCGACCGTGCGGCGGTGACGCGCGGCTGCAGGGCGTAGTTGCTGGTACGCGGTGGCGAAGACGATCACCCACAGGGCGTCCACGGGCTCGACCGTCAACGCGATCAAGGCGGGCAGGGCGGCGGCCAGACAGGTTCGGACCGTGGGGACGAACTACGCGACGTCGCGGTACGCCGACTCGTAGTCCCGCAGCCCCAGCGCCAGCAGGGCGCGGGCCTGCCGGGCGGGCACCTGGAGCAGGCCGAGGCCTACCGGGGGACGTCGTGGGCCGGACCGCGCACCAGCATCCGAGTGGGGCGCACAACGATTCGTGGGGGCTCTTTCCCGAGTGCTGTCCCGCTGCCTGGGGAGCACGCAGGGTTCCTGCGATGGATGCCTGTCCGGACGACGCGCCCGGGGCATCCGCTTCCGCAAGGCGGCGAGCCGGGGCCGACCAGCCCTTCGGCCAGCCCTCCGAGACCGCCGTACCGGGGACCACATCCGTGGAAGGCGCCGCGTACGCACCCGTACGCACCGACCCCGGTACGGCCGGGGAGCAGACCAGTCACATCGAGCCGGGCGGCCAGTACCCGGCCCGGTGCATGACGCACGGCGAGACGGTGCAGGCCCACGGCTACACGAGTGACCTGTGGGCCGAGCTGCTCCTCGGCACCGGCGGCACGGCTGGGTCACGGCCACGGCGCTCACCGGCGGCCCCGACGGTCTGTCGCTCCCCGACTGCCCCGACACCGGAACCACGTCCGAGGCCCCGTCGGCGACGCCCTCGGGCGCCACACCGACCAGCTGAAGGGGTCTCCATCTGCTGGTGCTCGAAGTCAGGTGAGTGAGCGTATCCATGTATGAGTGAGTGTCGTTGTCAGAGTGTGAATCTGACGGAATGGGCGAAGACGCAGGGCGTGCATCCGCAGACCGCGTATCGCTGGTTCCGTGAGGGGATGTTGCCGGTACCGGCTCAGCGGGTCGGGCCCCGCACGATCCTTGTGAACATCGACGCGAACACCACGCCCGAGGCCATCGGAGGTCTGGGCCTGTATGCCCGCGTGTCCTCGCACGATCAGAAGACCGATCTGGAACGCCAGGTCGCTCGGCTGTCGGCGTGGGCGGCGAAGGCCGGTCACCGAGTCGTTCGTGTTGAGGCGGAGATCGCTTCCGGGATGAACGGCTGCCGTTCCAGGGCCCGGCGTCTGCTGGCCGACCCGCACGTGACCTGCGTGGTGGTGGAGCACAAGGACCGGCTTGGCCGGATGAACGTCGAGCTTGTCGAGGCCGCCTTGTCCGCGACGGGCCGTCGCCTGCTGGTCCTGGACGACGGCGAGGTCGAAGACGACCTGGTGCGGGACATGGTGGAGGTGCTGACCTCGTTCTGCGCCCGCTTGTACGGGCGCAGGTCGGCGAAGAACCGCGCCCGCAAGGCACTGGAGGCCGCCGGACATGGCTGACCTCCGCCCGGTCGCCGCACCGGTCGTCGCCCTCGGCCCGTCCGGTGTGGCGGTACGTGACCGCCTCAAGCACCTGACTCCCGAAGACGAAAAGGTGTTGCGTCTGGTCGGCGCACATCTCGGGTCGCTCGCCTCGAAGGACCTCAAGACCCGCTGCCGTGACGGCTTGGAGCACTCCACGGACACGTGGGCGGCCCGGAAACGGGAGCTGACCGCCGAGTCGTCGTCCAGGTGGGCCGGTGCGATCACAAAGGCCACTCACGACCAGTGGGCGCTTGCCCGGCGCGGCCAGGCCGCGCACGTCCAATCCCTCGAAGCCGGTATCACGACGATTCGGCACCGGCTGTCGCTCCTGGTGGGGGAGAAGGGAAGCAAGCGCGCCCCCGGCGGATACCGCTCCACGCACGAGTGGTTCCAGAAGACGCGACGGCTGCATGTGCTTGAGGAGCGGCTCGACCAGGTTCAGGCCGACAGAGAAGCCGGACGTGTACATGTGGTACGCGGCGGTAAACGTCTGCTGGGCACCCGCCACAACCTTGAGCAAGCGCAGCTCACCAAGGACGAGTGGCATGAACGCTGGGAAGCCTCACGCTGGTTCCTCCAGGCCGACGGCGAGTCGGGGAAAAGGTTCGGCAACGAGACGATCCGCATCACCCCCGAGGGCGAAGTATCGATCAAGCTCCCCTCCCCGCTCGCCGACCTGTCCAACGCCAGGCATGGCCGGTACGTACTCACCGCGAAGGTACGGTTCCCTCACCGGGCACAGGAGTGGGCCGACCGTGTGGAGGCCAACCGGGCGGTCGCCTACCGCATCCACAATGACGTGCAGCGCGGACGCTGGTACCTGACCGCCTCCTGGCAACACCCGGTCACCAAGACCATCCCCATGGCCACGGCCCTGGCCCAGGGCGTGGTCGGCGTGGACACCAACGCTGACCACCTCGCCGTATGGCGTCTCGACACGCACGGCAACCCGATCGGCCGGCCGCGCCGGTTCTTCTACGACCTGTCCGGCACCGCCCAGCACCGCGACGCCCAGGTACGGCACGCCCTCACGCGGCTGCTGAACTGGACGAAAGCCTGCGGCGTCAAGGCCATCGCGGTCGAAGACCTCGACTTCCAGGCCGAGAAAACCAGAGAGAAGCACGGGCGCAAGCGCCGATTCCGGCAGCTCATCTCCGGCATGCCGACCGGCAAGCTCCGCGCCCGGCTGACCTCCATGGCCGACGCCACCGGTATCACGATCATCGCCGTGGACCCGGCCTACACCAGCAAGTGGGGCTCCCAGCACTGGCAAAAGCCGATGGCCAGCCCCACCCGTAAGACCACCCGGCACGATGCAGCGAGCATCGCGATCGGACGACGCGCCCAGGGACACCCGATCCGGCGACGGACGACACCGCCCCGTGCACACCAGAGCGATGTGCACGGGCATCGGACCGTCCAGGCCGACCGGCGTGCCCCTGGACGTGAGGGACCCCGCCCCCGCATCCCCGGACCACGGACACGATCCGTGCCGCCGGACGCGGCGAGTACGCGGGCGACCAGGACACCCAAAACCGTTCGGGATGCCCGCAGTGACCAGGAATGGGTCCAAGACTCACTCCTGCTCACTGAATAGGAACGGTCAGCAGAGGCAAGGGTCCGTGCTCCATCCCAGGGCGATGATGTCCTTGTCCCGCAGTGCGCCGGAGTAGGCCTGTAGCTCGTCCACGTCGCCGTGCAGGTATTCGCCCCAGCCGTCACCGACCTCGGCCCGGCCGATCTGGAGGGCGCCGGTGCTGGGCCGGCCGTCGGGAAGGGTCGTGGTCGCGTCGGCGCTGGTGTAGCCGTCGAGGTAGAGCTTGATCGTGTCGGTGGCGTCGTCGTAGACCACGGCGAGGCGATGGCCCTGACCCTCGCCGCCGTCCGCGCCCGCGATCCGGGACACCACCCTCTCCGGGGCTCCGGCCTCGTCCTTCTCCGGCATCACCAGTTGCCAGGTGTGTGTGGACGGCTCGTAACGCACCTTGAAGGCGTCGGTGTGCTCACCGGCCTGCGAGAGCACGGTCATCGGGTGGGCGGGCTCGGAGTCCGCGAGGCGTACGACGACGCCGAGGGTGAAGCTGTCCCCGGTGTCCACGACGGGTCCGTCGGCAGCGGCATAACCGTTCTCGCCGTCCAGACGCAGATGTCCCTCGCCGACGAGTGGCGGCGGTACATAAGTGCAGTCGGGGTCGATGTCCGGGATACAGGAATCGTCGGAGCCCCGGTAGATCGAAGCGCCCGTGCCGAGCCGCAGCGGTGCGCCGTCCGACTGCTCGGGGCTCACGCCGTCCGTCGCGTTCTCCAGCGACCAGTGGCCGAGCAGTTTCGGCTTGCGGTACGCCAGTTCGGCCGCCTCGTCCGGCACCACGACCCGGTCGTGGACCTGGACGTCACCGATGTCGCCGTGCCACCGGTCCCGGTAGCCGGCAGCCCCGCGGGCGCGCCCGATCTGGAAGGCGCCGGCCGCCTCGGCGGGAGTCGCGTCGGCCGCGGCGGCGACCTCGTGGCCGTTGACGTACAGCCGCGCCTTTCCGGTCTCGGCGTCGTAGAGCCCCAGCAGATGGGTCCACTCGCCGGTCTCGGGGGCGCCGCCGGACACCCGTGCGCCGCCGATCGCGAACGACCAGGCGGGCCCCGAGTCCTGACAGTTCAGGCCGAGGCTGAAGCCGGGCGCCCCGTCGGCGTCCTGGCTGGCGACGGTCATGTTGCGGTCGGTTTCGGCGGGCCGTACCCACGCGCTCACCGCGAAGGTCCTGCGGATGTCGGCCGCCGGGGCGTCCGGAGTGAGAAAGCCGTGGCCGCTGCCGTCGAGGCTGACCGTGGCGGCGGTCGCGGTGCCCGCGGGCGCCGGGCCGCCGAAGGTCACGCCGGTCCCGGCACGGGCGGCGGTGCCGGTCTCGGCGGCGGCCGCACGGGAGCCCGCAGGGTCGTCCAGCTTCCAGTGGGCGACGGGAGCGCGGCCGGTCTTCACGTTGAAGTCGTAACGCGACTCCGCGCTGCTGCGGCCCGACCGGTCGATCGCATGGACCGTCAGCCATTTGGGTCCCGAAGTGAGCGGCAGGTACGGAATGGTCACGGCCGCGCCCGGGCGCTCCGCGGAGACGGTTCCGTAAGGGCCACCCGGGAAGCCGTACGTGTACGACACCACGTCGTCGGAGGGCGAGTCCACGGTGAAGTGCCCGTAGACGCCCACCCCGTCGACCCAGAACACATCCTCGGGCTCGGGGTAGTCGGGAGAGGTGATCGTGGCCTTCTCCGGACTCACGTCGTCGTACACGAACGAGCAGGCCGAGCCGTCGCCCTCGTCGCTCCACGCGGAGGTCGACTTGCCGTCGTTTGCGCGGACATGCCAGGAGACGACGGTGTTCGCCGGGATGTCGTTCGGCATCCTCCAGTACTGGGTCGACCCCGACGACAGGGTGATGGTGGTGTAGGCGCGCCGCTGCTCCACCCCGGCCGTGTCCGTCCACCAGGCTTCGAACTCGCCGCTGACCGGGCTGGACCCGGAGGGCTGATTGTCCTCCTCGGGGTCGTACAGCACTGCGCTGAGTGTGGGCGGCGCCGAGACGTACGGCATGTCTTCGCCGGTCGCGCAGGCCTTGCCTCCCGACCGGAGGTCCTGGACGAGCGGCTGCTTCGGCGGCAGGTTGTCCACCGCGTGCGCGGCCTGGGCGGCCGTGGCCAACAGCGCCGCCGCACAGCTCCCCACCACCGCCCGTCTCCGTCGACCCGTCCATCTGAATCTGCTCAACTGGCCCTCCCCTGTGGGTGCTTGATACCTGTGGATCACACAGGTGCACGAAGCTAACAGGGGGGACTGACAGCACTGGAGGGGTTTTCCGCGCCTGCCGCCGGGCGGGGAAGGACGGCCGAGCGGAACGCACGTTGCCGACGGGTCCGGGCTCACACCGTCGCGGAGGTGTTCTCGGCCGCACGTGCGGCCGTGCTGCCCAGCAGGCGCAGAGCCGCCTCGGAAGGTGAGCCGGGTTCGGCCGTGTAGGCGATCAGGCGCTGGCCGGACGTGCCGGGGATGACGAGGTTCTCGAAGCTCAGGTCCATGGTGCCGACCAGGGGGTGGCGCAGCTGCTTCACCCCGGAGGTGCAGGTGCGCACCGGATGGCGGGCCCAGCGGGAGGCGAACTCGTCGCACTGGACGGTGAGTTGTCCGACCAGTGCGGTCAGCCGGCGGTCGTCGGGGTGCCGGCCGGCGATCAGCCGCAGCGAGGCGACCGCGAGCTGTGCCTCGTCGTCCCAGTCGGTGTACAGCGCGCGGTAGCGGTCGTCCAGGAACAGCATCCGCGTCACATTGGGCCGGGTGCCCGGCGTCTCGGGGCTGTCCGCGGGCAGGTGCGCGGCGAGCAGTGCGTGTCCCAGCCGGTTCCAGGCCAGGACGTCGTTGCGGCGGTCCAGGACCAGCGCCGGTACCTCCGACATGGCCGCCAGCAACTGCCGTGCCGAGGGGCCGGCCTGCTCCGCGCGGGGGGCGGTGCGGCGGGTCGCGGTGGGGTGGGTCGCGGTGGGACGGGCCAGGTCCTTGAGGTGCGCGGTCTCGTCGTCGGTGAGCCGCAGGGTGCGCGCGATCGAGTCCAGCACGGAGTCCGAGGCGCTGAGGGCGCGGCCCTGTTCGAGACGGGTGTAGTGGGTGATGCTGACCCCGGAGAGCATGGCCAGCTCCTCGCGGCGCAGCCCGCTGACCCGGCGGCGGGTCGGATGCGGGGTGATGCCGACGTCCTGCGGCCGCAGTGCGGCACGGCGGGACTTGAGGAAGTCGCCCAGTTCGGACGGAGCGTCCATCGATGCCTCCCGTTCGTTCGCCTCCATGATGCCCGCCTGCCGCGCAGGTCGTGAGTCGTGAGGGTGGTCATGTGATGACCACCCTCACGGCGGCTGTGCGAGACAGGGTGCTGGCTGGGGCCGCGGGCCGGGACGAGTCTCCTTTCCGGCGGTGCGCGCGAGAGACGGACTGCGGAAGCTCGAACGAAGGGGACTCGACGTCATGTCCGTCACTGATTCGGAGACGGCCGGTACGGCTGTGGGAACGGCCCCGGCCGTCCTCACCCCGCGCCTGCGACTGGTGCTGGTGCTGCTGCTCGCGGCCCAGTTCATGCTGGCCGTGGACTTCTCCATCCTGAACGTGGCGCTGCCGGTGATCGGCGAGGGCCTGGGCTTCTCGCTGGCGCATCTGCAGTGGATCGGCACCGCGTTCGCCCTGTGCGCGGCGGGCTTCACCCTGCTGTTCGGGCGGGTCGCGGACCTGTTCGGCCGCCGCCGGCTCTTCCTCGGCGGTCTGGTGGTGCTGGGCGCGGCCTCGCTGGTGGGCGGTCTGGCGCAGAACCCGGAGGTGCTGATCACGGCCCGCGTCCTCCAGGGGCTCGCGACCGCCGCGGTGACCCCGGCCGGCCTCGCGCTGATGACGACCTCGTTCCCGGAGGGCCCGCTGCGGGAGAAGGCCCTCGGCCTCAACGGCGCTCTGATGTCCGCCGGATTCACCACCGGCGCGATCCTCGGCGGCCTGCTGACCGACCTGCTCTCCTGGCGCTGGGCGTTCTTCATCAACGTGCCCGTCGCCGTCGCCGTCCTGATCGTCGCCCCGACGGTCATCAAGGAGTCCCGGCCCGACGAGCGCCCGAAGCTGGACGTGCCCGGTGCCGTCAGCGTCACCCTCGGTCTGCTGGCCGTCGTCCTCGGCCTCACGCAGGCCGGTGAGCACGGCTGGGGCTCCGCGAGCGCCCTGCTGTCGCTTTCGGCCGGCGTGCTGCTGCTGATCGTGTTCTGGGCGGTCGAGCGCAAGGTGAGCGCCCCACTGGTGCCGCTCGGGGTGCTCGGCAGGCGTTCGGTGGCCTGGGGCAATGTCGCCGGTCTGATCGCCTTCCTCACCGAGACCTCGCTGGTCTTCCTGCTGACCCTCTACCTCCAGGAGGTGCTCGGCTTCTCCCCGCTGGCCGCCGGTCTGTCCTTCGGTGTGCTGGGCATCGGAACGGTCGTCGGCGGCTCGGTCGCCCCGAGGGCCATCGGGCGGATCGGCAGCAAGCGGACGCTGATCACCGGCGGCATCCTGCAGACCGTGTTCACGGCCGCGCTGCTCGGCCTCGGCGACGACCGCTCCTGGATGTGGCTGCTGCTGGTCGCCACCTTCGCCGGCGGTGTGGGCAACATGCTCGTCATCGTCGGATTCATGGTCACCGCCACCTCCGGTCTCGCCGACCACGAACAGGGCCTGGCCACCGGGCTCGCGACCATGACCCAGCAGATCGGCATCACCATGGGCACGCCGGTCATGAGCGCCGTCGCCACCGCCGCGACGACCGGCACGGGAGCCTCGGCCGTCCTCGGCGGACTGAGGACGGCCATCGCGGTCAACGCCGCCCTCGTCCTCCTCGGCACCCTCACCAGCGCCGTGTTCCTGCGCGGTGCGCGGCCGAGTGCGCGGTGACTCACCCCCCCCGAGGAGCTGACGTGCAGGTCATCTGTCCGGCCCGGGCGGGCAGTTGTCGGCGGTGTGTCGGTGAGGTTCGGGATGTTTCTCGAAGTCCCGTAGCCGGAACGTGCGGCAGCCGAACGACACGCAAGGAGTCACCATGATCGGATCCCACCGCCTGATCCCCGTATGCCCCGGATGCACCGGCTCCTCGAAAGGAGACGCTCATGCATGACGTGGTGGTCGTGGGCGCCGGGCCGGTCGGTCTGTTCCTGGCCTGCGAGCTCGGGCTCGCCGGGTGCTCGGTGCTGGTCCTGGAACGGGAGACGGAGCCCCGCTCGCTCTGGAAGGCGGTTCCGCTCGGGATGCGGGGGCTGTCCGCCGCGTCGGTCGAGGCGTTCCACCGCCGCGGGATGCTGGTCCCGCTGCTGACGGCGTCGGGCGTCGACGACGTCACCGGCACGTACGCCGCCGCGGACGAGCTGTCGCCCCCGCGCCAGGCGGGTCACTTCGCCGGCATGATGCTCGACGCGGACAGGGTCGACGTCACCGCCCTCCCGTTCCGGCTTCCCAGCCCGGCCGCGGACGGTCTGATGACCAGTCTCGAAGCGGCCGAGTCCGTGCTGTCGAAGCGGGCGGCCGAGCTCGGCGTGGAGATCGGGCGCGGTGTCACGGTCTCGGCCGTCGAGCAGGACGGTGAGACCGTGGTCGCGCGGGCCGGCGACGACGCGTATCCCGCGCGCCGGCTCGTCGGTTGCGACGGTGGACGCAGTACGGTGCGCGGGCTCGCGGGCTTCGACTTCGTCGGTACCGAGCCGCAGCTCACCGGCTATGCCGTGCTCGCCACCCTCGCCGATCCCGAGAGGCTGCGCCCCGGTTTCAACCTGACACCGGCCGGCATGTACCTCCGGACGCCCGTGCCCGGACATCCTGCCCTCGAACGCCCTGCTGACCCTGGAGGGGCACTGGCTGGACGTCGCGAACGACGCGCGGCGCCGCTACTTCAGTGAGTACCTGATCGGGCTTCCGGCCGACGCGTACGCGGTCCGTGTGCTGTACCACGGTGAGGTTCCGGCCTCACATGCCGGTCATGCCGCCGCCGGTGAGGCCCGGGGCCAGTGCGGGGAGCCAGAAGACGGCGACGGCCAGGGCGAGTGAGGTGAGGCCCACGGCGCGGGCCACCAGATGGCCGGCCGGGGCCAGTTTTTCCGTGGTGATCACGGCGGTCAGGGCCGCCATGGCCCAGAGGTTCATGGCGCCGAAGGCCGCCAGCAGCACCATCAGCGACCAGCAGCAGCCCAGGCAGAAGGCCCCGTGGTGGACTCCGGCGCGCAGGTCGCGCGAGGGGCGCGGGTAGGAGGCGTAGCGGAGCATCACGCCGACCGGGGAGCGGCACTTCGCCAGGCAGCGGTCCTTGAGGGGGGTGAGCTGGTAGACGCCGTTGAGGGCGAAGACGGCCGCGGCCACCGCCGTCCCCGCGGTGGCGGGGAGGGCCGTCGCCCGGTCCAGGCCGGCCGCCAGGGCGTACGCAGGCAGCCCGGCCGCGGCCCAGACCAGCAGGTAGGCGAGGGTGAAGACGGCCATGCGCGGCGTGCGGTGCGCGGTGATGGTGCGGGCGTACAGCGCGGCGACGGGTGCCGTGGCGGGCAGCATCATGGCGGCCGTCATCAGCGTCCACACGGCCAGGAAGGCGGGCAGCGCCAGGCCCATGGTGCCCGGCATCGTCTGCGTGTCGCCCCAGCGGGTTACCAGCCAGACCCAGGCGGCGGCCGCCGCGACCAGCAGCAGTGCGGCGGGGCTCGCCCCGTGGCGGACGGCGACCGAACGGCCGGTCACGCGGACCATGTGAAGGGCGCCGAGTGGGCGTTCCCGCCTGAGAAGTCCCAGGAGCGGCCGTACACGCCGGCGCCGGTGGCCCGCGTGGAGCGGGCGACGGTCAGCGTGCTGTTCACCGGGTGGAAGATGCCGGTCAGGGTCATGACCGGGCCGTTCTCGCCGAACTGCGGGGCGACCTGGTCCTCGATCTCGATGTCGATGGCGTCGCCGACCCGGGCGGCGTGGCGGCGGCCGTCGTCGCGGTAGTCGATGGGCACGCGCTGCACCCCGAGGACCTCGCCGATGAGTGGGGCGAGCGCCGCCATCGGGCCGCCGGCCTGGCCGGAGAAGACCCGGCCCAGCGCGTCCGCCTGGCCCTCGTCGGCCGCGGCGTCGAGGTACAGCGCCACCTGCCAGCCGCCGTCGGCCATCACCCGGGGCGCGTCGATGAAGACGGCGACGCTGCGGTCGGAGACGTCCACGCCGTCCACGGTGCCGCGGTCCACATGGAACGCGAAGGTCACCTGGCAGCGCTCGTGGTCGGCGGGGGCGGTCAGGCCCGAGGTGGTGCAGGGGCACACCACGTCGCAGTTGCAGCTCTCCAGATACGTGCCGTTCAGACTCCAGGGCATGGCGCTCCGCCTCCCTCTGTCGCGTCCCCCTCGGCCGGGGAGTGCATCGGGAGGCTCCGTCCGTCCCGGTGCCACTCCTCTCCAGGCTACTGCCGCCGGGCGATCTTGCAGACCCGGACATGTCGCCTATGGTGGCTTCCGTGGCGTTCGCGGAGTCGTCCCCGGAGCCGGGGCGGTGGTCCTGGGCACCGCTGCCGGCGGTGTGCGCCGGGTATTTCATGGTGATCCTGGACGTGACGGCCATCAACGTCGCCGTGCCGGTGATCGGCCGGGAGCTGTCGGCCTCGCTCACCGGCATCCAGTGGATCACCGACGGGTACACCCTGGTCTTCGCCGGGTTCCTGCTGACCGGCGGCGCGCTGGGGGACCGGCTGGGGAGCCGTCGGGTGTTCTGCTGGGGTGTGGCGCTGTTCGTGGTGTCCTCGGCCGCGTGCGCGCTCGCGGCCAGTACCCCGTCGCTGGTGGCGGCGCGGCTGGCGGAGGGGCTCGGTGCGGCGCTGATCGTGCCCGGTTCCCTGGCCCTGCTCCGGCAGGCCTACCCGACCCCGGCCGCCCGCTCGCGGGCCTTCGGGCTGTGGGGGTCGATGGCGGGCATCGCGGCCGCCGCCGGCCCGCTGCTGGGCGGGCTGCTCGTCGCCACGCTGGGGTGGCGCTGGGTGTTCTTGATCAACCTGCCCGTGGGAGCGGCCTGCCTGGTGCTGACGCTGCGGCACGTGGCCCGCTCGCCCCGGCGCGCCGCCCGGGCCCTGGACTGGCCGGCGCAGATCGCCGTGGTGGCGACGGTGGCGCTGCTGACCGGCGCGCTCAACGAGGCCGGACGGCGGGGCTGGTCCGATCCGGCCGTGCTCGCCGGGGTGGGCCTGGCCGCGCTGGCCGCCGTGGCGTTCGCGGTGCGCGAGCGGCTGGCCCGCTCTCCCGTCCTTCCGCCGGAACTGCTGCGCTCCCCGGCGATGAGCGGGGGAGCCGCCATCGGCCTGCTGTTCAACTTCGGCTTCTACGGCATGGTGTTCACCGCCAGCCTCGACTTCCAGCACCAGCGCGGCTTCAGCGCCCTCGGTACCGGGCTGGCGCTGTTCCCGGCGGTGGCGATGACCATGTTCGCCTCGGTCCTGTCCGGGCGGCTGTCCCGCCGCACCGGCGACCGTCCGCTGGTGGTCTCCGGCATGCTGCTGGCCGCCCTGGGGCTGGCCGGGTGGGCCGCGGCGGGGCCCGACCCCGCCTACCCGCTGCTGGTGGCCCCGATGATGGCCGCGGGGTTCGGCACCTCCTTCGCCCTCACCGGCTCGACCGCCACCGTGATGGGCGCCGCACCCGCGGCGTACTCGGGCGCCGCCTCCGCCCTGTTCAACACCACCCGCCAGATCGGCAGCGCCACCGGCGTCGCGCTCGGCGGCAGCCTGCTCGCCACGGCCGCCGACTACGGCACCGGGCTGCGTGTCAGCATGGCCGTCGGCGCGCTCGCCTACCTGGTCGCGGCGGGCCTCGCCCGGCGGTGCGTGCCGGTGGCACCGGGAACGGCCTAGGGCACCGTGCGGCCGCAGGCCCGGCGACGGCACCGGCGACAGACGGTCGCTCTTTGTCAATTCGCGTTGTTAGAAAGGATGTTGACGGTCGTTTTGTGGCAGGGAAAGGGCACGCGTGCCGCTTTCTCGCGGTAGCTTCTACCCGTCAGTAAGTGGTCTGAGCAACGGGGGACGTGTGGTCGCCTCTCCGCACGGCGAGAAGTTCGCCGCCTGCCTTCGGATGCTGAAGGACCGCAGCGGCCGGGGCTACGACCGGCTCGGCAAGGAGGCGGGCGTCAGCGGGTCCAGCCTGCACCGGTACTGCTCCGGCCTCAGCGTCCCGACGGACTACCGGGTGGTGCACGCCTTCGCCAAGGTGTGCGGTGCCAGCGCGGAGGAGCTCCGCGAGGTGCACCGGCTGTGGGCGCTGGCGGACACCGAACGGGACGTACCGGCCACGGCCGCCGAGGAGACCCCGGAGCCGGAGCGGGAACGGGAACCTGAACCCGAAGCGGAACCCGAACCGGACGACGTCACCCCGGCGGTGGCGGAGACCGGGCGGCCGCGGCGGTTCCGGGTGCCCGACAAACTGTCCCCCCGTGCGGCCGTGCTGGCCGCCGTGGTCGCGGTGGTGCTGGTGGCCGGGTTCGTGTGGCTGCCCGGCGACAGCACCGACGGTGACCCGTCGGCGTCCGGCGACAGGGTGCTGGACTCCCCGGCGTGCAGGACCGTGAGCATGGGGCAGCACGACGACTGTGTGCGCGAGGTCCAGACCCTGCTGGCGCGGGCGAAGGGCAGGCTCGCCATCGACGGCGACTTCGGGCCGGAGACCCTGCGCCGGCTGACCGCGTTCCAGGTGCTGGCGGGGCTGCCGGCCACCAGCGTCGCCGACGACGCCACCAAGAAGGCGCTGTACGCGCACCAGGTGAACATGACCACCTGGTCGTCGGCCAGGGTGGCGAAGCGGGTCCGTGAGGTGTTCGTCGAGGATCCCGGCACCGCCGTGGCCGTGGCCCGCTGTGCCTCCTTCCTCGACCCGCTGTACGTGCTGCCCAACACCAACGGCAGCCGCAACTGGGGCGTGTTCCAGATCTCCGACGCCCGACTGCGGGACCTCGACGGCACCCCGCTCAAGGCGTTCGACCCGGACTGGAACATCAGGGCGGCCCACCGGCTGTGGAGCGTCCGGCACGACTTCCACGACTGGCCCTCCTGCCAGGCCGCGCTGAAGGACACACCGAAGAGCTGATGCCCGGAGCTCCGGGTACCGCCGCGGCGGTACCCGGAGCTCCGCTCCCCCGGATGCGACGGCCTCAGATCGTGCCGTCCTCCCACCACCAGTCGCGGCCGAGGTCGGCCCGGCTGTCGACGTGCTGGTGGTCGACCGTGTACGTCTCCAGCCCGGAGAACCCGCAGGTCTCCGCCTTCTGGTAGACGGTCTTGGTGGCGACGCCGGGTACGTCCAGGTCGGCGGCCGTGCCGTACAGGTGCATGCTGTCGCTGGCCCCGCCGATCTCGGCGTTGTGCGCGATGCTGCGGAAGCCGGAGTTGACCGTGATCGGCTTGTCGCCCAGCTTCTTGCGGAGCGCCTCCAGCTTGTACATGCAGCGGCGGACGTTCTCCTTCACCGCCGACGCGCTCAGCTTGCCGCCGTTGAAGGTGCCGTCCGACTGGTTCACGAACTCGCTCCAGTTGAAGTGGAGCGTGGAACCGTCGGACTGCTCCAGCGCGTTGAGCTTCGCCTGGGTGTTGGGTCCGACGCTGGCGTCGGCGGTCAGGCCGTACGCCGTCTGGAACCGGCGCACGGCCGCGGCCGTACCGGAGCCGAAGTCGCCGTCGATGCTCACCCGGCTGTGGCTCGCGCTGTCCGCCGCCCAGCCCGCGATCCGGATCTGCAGCTCGGTCACATCGGCGCCGGTGGCGCCCTGTTCCAGGGTGCGCGACCAGGAGTAGGCCTGCGCGGTGCCGGAGAACAGCAGCTGACCGAACGCGACGCCGGCGCCGGCGGCCAGCGTGCCGCGCAGCATGGTGCGTCGGTCCAGGGGACGGGAGGAGAAGGTCATGGTCGTCCTTTCGAAGAGGCCGGAGGAGGTCAGTAGGCGATCTGGAACGTCACGTTCTGCGCGTCGGTGTCGTAGGCGTGGATGCGCAGGACGAAGTGGGTGCCGTCCTTGACGTCGGTGGCGACGGTTCCCCACTCGGTACCGTGCGTGGTGTAGGCGTCGTCGTTGTTGCACTTGGCGGTGTGGTCGACGAACACCACACAAGCGTCCAGGTACACGCCCGGCTCGTCCGTGATGAGCCGCAGGTTGATGTCGTTGCACCGCGAGGACGTGGTGTAGGTGCCGTACTCCTTGGCGGCCGCCTGGTAGTGGTACGTCAGGGTCTTCGCGCCGCCGTAGCAGCTGGTGGCGGCGGCCGAGGACTGTGCCGAGGCGGGCGCGACGCCCACGGCCAGCAGTGCGGCCGTGGTGAACAGGGCCGACGCCAGCGTTCTGTTGCGGATCATGGTGGTCTCCCTGTGGCCGGGGGTCAGAAGGCGATCTGGATGGTGGCCGAACTGCCTTCCAGGTCCACGCCGTTGGGCACGGTGAACCTGGTCCCGTCCAGGACGTCGGTGGCGATGGTCGTCCAGCTCCAGCCGACCTTGGTCCAGCGGTTGCAGACGCCGGTCTTCTCGAACTTCACGCAGGCGACGACGTACTCCGCGTCGCCTCCGACGACGCGCATGTTGATGTCGGCGCAGCGGCTCGTGGTCCGGTACGGGCCGAAGTCGAGGACCTCCCCGTAGTGCACCGTGACCGCTCCGCCGTAGCAGGTCGTCGCGGCGGTGCGGGCCGTGACGGCCGAGGCGGCCGAGGCGGTGGTGAGTGCGGAGGTCCGGTTGGCCAGCCGGTCCAGGTCGGCCTGGGTGCCGTTGAACACGTCACCGGTGGCCGGGGCCTTGATGCCAGGGAAGATCGCGGCGTCGGTGTACTGCCACATCGTCCAGGTCGTCGAGCCGTTCGGCAGCGGCGGCTGGGTGATCGACTGACGGTAGTCCGCGAGTTGCATCGGATACCGGGCGAACGCGGTGGTCGAGCCCAGGCAGTCGTCCAGGAAGGACTTCTGGGTGTAGATGACCGGCGTACGGCCGAAGGCCGCCTCCACCTTGTCCAGCCAGGCCTTGGCGTCGGCCACCGTGCCGTAGGTCGGGCAGCGCCCGGTGCCGTCGTCCATGCGTTCCAGGTCGAACACCGGCGGCAGGTCGCCCGCCCGCTGCCCGGTGTAGCCGGTCGCCCGCACCGCGGCGATGAACCGGTCGGCCTGGGCGGCGCCCGTGTCGGCCGCCGAGCCCGTGTAGAAGTGGTAGGGCGCGACGGCCAGCCCCGCCGCCCGGGCCGCGGGCAGGTCGGTGGCGAGGTACTCGTCGGTGACGTTCAGGCCCCGGGTGGCCTTGATCGTCGCGAACTCGACACCCGAGGCCTTCACGGCCTTCCAGTCGATCGGCGCGCCGCCCGGGTGCTGGTACTTGGCGGTGTCCAGGCCGTCGATCGGGTAGCCGGCGGGGCGCGGCGGTGCGCAGTACGCGTTACGGCTGGACCAGTCCGCCAGCTTCGCCCAGGTGTTCGGGCCCACGACCCCGTCGGCGCTGAGCCCGGCGCAGTGCTGGAGCTCGACGACCCGGCCCTCGGTGCCGCCCCCGAAGTCGCCGTCGATCGTCAGCGGCGGGTAGTGGAACGGCTCCATGGCCAGGTTCAGCCGGCACTGCACCTCCTTGACCTCGACGCCGTTGGCGCCCTTGCGCAGGGTCGGGCGGGTGTCGGTGTGGCCGCACACGGTGGTCTGCGCGGTGGCCGAGGTGCCCTGGGTGGCGCAGGTGTGCGGCGCGGCGGCCCAGGTGTTCAGGGCCGCCCAGGTCTGCGGGCCGAGCACCCCGTCCACGCTCAGCCCGGCGCACGCCTGGAACTCCTTGACGCGTGTCTCCGTCGCCGGCCCGAACGAGCCGTCCGCCGCGATCGGCGTGTACCGGCTCGGCTTCGTCGCCAGGTCGAGTTCGCACTGCGCCTCGACCGTCGGATCCCCCGTCGATCCCCGCTGCAGTGTGGGCTGTTCGCTCGTGTGCCCACAGACCGCGACCGCGGTCGCCGCGGTGGTCACGGACTGGGCCGCCTGCACCGCGGCAGTCCCGTACAGGGGCAGGACCGCTGCCACGGCGAGGGTCAGACCCCGCAGAAGCGTCCTCCGTCCCATCTCGTTTCCCCCTCATGTGAGTTGGCCGGGAGCTCCCGGCCCGGATCATGCTGGCCCGGCCGACCCCCGGGCCGGGCGCGCCCGGCCCGGACGGGGACGCCGGGACAGTCACACACCGGTGACCTGCGGGGACGCGGTGCCGCTGGGACGGAGCTGGGACGCGGGCGCACATGAGGAGGGGCCGGAGCTCTCGCTCCGGCCCCTCAGCGGGTGCCCGTAGGGCCGTGGTGCTCAGTCGAGCTGGGTCACCTTGGGGTAGTCGCCCTGGGCCGCCGCGTCGGCCGGGGGCAGGGCGGTCGGGTAGAGACGGACGTCGCTGATCGCCCCGTCGGCGTACTCGCCGTAGGTGCCGGCGGCCAGCTTGCGGCCGATCTGGACGGGCCCGGTGGCGTTCCAGGGGGTGTAGGTCCAGTCCCTGGAGCCCGTCAGCCTGCCGTCGACGTACAGGCGGATCTCCTTGGCGGACGCGTCGTACACGCCGACCAGGTGGGTCCACCGGCCCGCGACCGCCTTGCTGCCGTACGTCGCCCGCCACACCGTGCCGGTCGCGTCCGTGCTGTGCCGTCCGAACGCCCAGACCTGCGAGGCGGAGGAGTAGTACAGCTGGAAGCCGTTGTTGGTGGTGCCGTTCTGGGAGAGGAACGTGCTGTTCACGCTGTCCAGCGCGGCGAGCTTCACCCAGGCCGAGACGGTGAAGCTCTTGGAGGTGTCCACGGCCGGGCCGGTCGTGGCGCCGTATCCGGTGGTGCCGGTCAGGGTGACGGCTTTGCCTCGGGTGCTGTCGGTGGTCCAGGAGTAGGCGCCGGACAGGGTCGCGTTCAGGGTGCCGGTGCTGTCCGCGCCGGTCGTGCCGCTGCCCTCGCCGAGCTGCCACCAGTGGGTGGCGGTGTCCGTGACCGAGCCCAGCGAGACCGGCGGGGCGAAGTCGTAGGTGGGCGGTGAGGTCAAGACCAGGCTCTGCCGGTAGTTGTACTCCAGGAGCTGGCCGGAGGCGTCGACGGTGTACAGGTCCGGGATGCCGTCCGCGGCGCCGGGGTTGGTGTCGCCCGTCTGGACCGGGCTGTTGACGTCACCGGGGGAGGCGACGACCGGGTAGGCCGCTGTCGGCAGGGCGAGCCGCAGGTCGGTGCGGGTGGCTGGGTGGAGCAGGGCCGGCACCAGGGTGGTCGGGTCGACGGTGATCGGGTAGCTGTACAGCTCGCCGGTGGCCTTGTCGCGGGACCACAGGACCGGCTTGCCCTTGAAGGTGCCCGCGGCGATCAGGGTCTGGCCCGTCCAGTCGCCGTCGCCGAGCAGGATCGGGTTCTTCAGGTGGTAGCCGCCGTCGGACTGGTAGATCCACAGCTCCTTGTTCTCGACGGTGATGACGGCCGGGTAGTCGTTGGTGTTGCCGAACACGTTGCCCGGAGTGATGAGCTGGCTGATGTTCCAGCTCGTGCTGTTGTAGTCGGTGGTGCGGCAGCGGGTGTCGTCCGCGACGACGTCGGAGGGCGCGCAGGTGTCCTTGCCGACCAGGTCGTAGCGCTGGTCGATGAAGCCGCCGAACGTGGACCAGGGCTTCCTGGGGAAGGCCGCGTCGTCGACCGGGTCCAGGTCGTTCTTGACGACGTAGAGCTGCTGGCTCGTCCTGTTGTACGCCCACAGGTCGTCGCCGTTCGCGCCGTGCAGGTTGCCGCGGTGGGCGATCAGGTAGTTGTTCCAGCCCGTGCCGTCGGGCGACTCCTCCTTCGTGGACACCGTGACCGGGCCGGTGACCGGCGGCGGGGTGTCGGCGACCGGCCCGGTCTGGGCCGGGGCGGCGGTCTGGGCCGGGTCGTGGTCGCCCGGGATCAGGTCGAGGTCGCCGGTCTTGGTGGTGGCGAGCAGGTCGGGCACGCCGTCGCCGGAGATGTCACCCGGCTTGACGGTGGTGGCCGGGTTCCATGGCACCGTGAAGGTGTAACTGGCGGGGCTGGTCGAGATGTTGCCCGCCTTGTCGACGCCGGCCACGTACAGGGTGTGCACGCCCCAGTCCCGGATCGGGACGGGGATGGTCGCGGTCGAACGGCCCTGGGCGTCCGTGCCGGAGACCGTGGCCGGCTGGCCGTCGGCCGCGGTGGGCGGCGAGTCGAGCTGCCACAGGAAGGACGCCATGCCGCTGGACCTGCAGGCGCCCGGGGTGCAACTGGTGTCGGCGGCCGGGCTGTCGGCGCCGGCCACGGTGAACGCGGTGGTCTTGCCCGGGCCGGCGTACACCACCGGATCGGCGGCGCCCGAACCGACCTGCGGGAAGGAGGAGTTGCCGGTCACCTCCGGGGTCGGCGGCGCGGTGAAGTCGGTGCTGAACCAGCAGTGTTCGGACTTGCCGGAGGTCAGGTTCTGGTCGGGGGAGTCGTCCTCGGCGTAGACGTCCCAGCCGTACTGGTGGCCGTCCTTGAGGGTGGCGCCGATCTTCATCGGCGCGTCGGTGCCGGAGGCCAGCCAGCCGCTGTCCGGGGTCGAGACGGAGGCGCCGTTGCCGTCGCCGTCGGGGTCGACCGTGCGGTCCCAGACGTAGTAGTGCGCCCTGACGTTCTCGCCGGAGATCTGCGAGGTGACGGTGGAGTGCAGGGTGATGTCACTGCCCGCGTCGGAGTACGTGGTGGCGCCGATCCAGCCGGCCCCGCTGGTGGTGCAGGCGTCCGTGGCACCGGTGGCGCCGGGGGTGGTGTGCAGGTTGGTGGGGATGCCCGGCGGGATGTCGAACTTGGTGGTCAGCGTCAGCGTTGTCGACATGCGCAGGTAGTCGGTGTTGCCGGAGGTCTCCGACTCGTTGCCGTACAGGCCGATGGTCCAGGTGTTGGCGCCGCTGCCGAAGGTGCCGTCGGCGTCGTAGCCGTTGCCGTCCTGGTCGGCGATCTTCTGGGCCTGGTCCTTCACATGGAAGGTGGCGGTGCTGTTGCTGCAGGAGCTGCCGGAGTTGGCGCCGCTCGGCACGGTGGTGCTCACCGGCGGGAAGGCGGTGTCGTGCACGCCGGGCCGGGACAGCCAGTCGGTGCCGGAGCTGATCGCGTTGGTGGTGTGCAGGGTCAGCGGCTGGTTCTGGCTGCAGTCGTAGCTCGCCGCGAACGTGGTGGAGATCTTTACATAGGCGTCGTAGACGACGAACGAGGAGTGCAGTCCGCCGGTGTTGATCGCCCAGTACGAGCGCTCCAGGCCGACCCCGCAGGCGCCGCCCCAGCGCTGGTAGCCGACGCCCTGGCCGTTGGTCTGCGCCTTGTCGTACTGCGGCGAGTTGTCGCAGGCCGAGCTGGAGTAGACCTCGGTGTAGTGGCCGGCGGTGGAGGAGACCGGGTTGGTGTACGGGTCGATGTACACCGGGTACGTGGTGTCCGGGCCGGTGAGCATGCCCGCGTCCGGGGTCAGGGTCACCGCCTTGCTGGTGGCGGTCATGGCGACCGGCTCGGTGTCGGCGCCGGGGCCGGGGCCGTCCACGGAGGAGGCGGTGCCGGACGCCGGGCCGTCGGTCTTCGCGGGCGTGGTGGTGGAGTCGGTGCCGGAGTCCCACATCACCGGCTGCGGGCTGGTGTACGCCAGATCGCCGTCGGCGGCGGTGGCGGTCATGGTGTCGCCGTCGGCGGTGGCCAGCGAGAGGCCGTGGGTGTCGGCGGCCAGGGTGAGCTTCTTCAGCCGGGGGTCGGCCGCCGCGTCCGCGTCGTGCACGACCAGGACGTCGCTGAAGCCGCCCTGGTCGGTGACGGACACCGACAGGTCGACGCCGGGCAGCACCGCGGGATACACCGCGGTGTCCCCGCTTACCTGGGGCTTCGGCAGCGTGAACGGCAGGGTCAGCGCCATGCTCGGGCCGTCGGCATGGGTGAGGGTGACCAGCGGGCCGTCACCGCCGCCGGAGAGCGTGACCCCGTTCGGGGTGGCCTGCGGAGCGTATCCGCCCCGGCCGTCGGAGACCAGGGTGGCGTCCAGCGGGGTCCACGCGCCGTCCTTGAACACCCGGGTCGGCAGCACGCTGGTGGTGCTGGTGAACGTGCCGTCCGGCAGTGCCTCGGTGGTGGAGACCTCGGTGGTCAGCGCGTCCACCGGGACGGTCCGGCCGCTCGACTCGGCCTGCGCCTGGGCCGCCAGCAGCGGGTCGGCCGGTGCGGAGGCGGCGTCGTCGGCCAGGGCGGGCAGCGCCGGCAGGGCCGTCAACAGGCCCAGGGCGGCGGCGAAGAGGGCCACTCGGCGGGCCGTGTCGGCGCGTCCGCGGCCGGGGCGTATCGGCGGTCTGTGTCTGTGCACGTGGGCGGGCTTCCTTCGGGTCGCGGGCAGCGGGGTGGGGGAAGCCCGGATGCCACAGAGAAGTGATCAATTGCGGCACAGAAACTACACAGGACTTGCCAAGTTCATGCATGGTCTTTTCAAGTAAATCGCAAAGGGTCTTGAGCCGTGATCATGGCCGTATCTAGCCTCCGGTCGATCACCCACCTGTGTGATCTGTGAGGTGACGGCCCCTCAGGGTCGTGTTCTGGGGGGATGACACGTGAGTGGCAGACGGCGCTGGTTCGCGGGCGTGTGGCACAGAAGATTTCTGGGCGGACCGGGTCTGTGGGCCGTCCCGGTCGCCCTGCTCGCGCTCCTGCTGCCGGTCGCGATCGCCACGGGGTTCGGTATGCCCGGCTTCCTCCCGGGCCACTCGAACGACGATGGTTTCGGCCACCACGGCGGCTTTGCCTTCGACGGTTCCGTCTGGCGTCCGAAGAAGCTCCCCACGACCCCGGCCGTAGGGGCACACCTCCTGCAGCCGAAGACGCAGCAGCACCCCAAGGGCTACCGGCCGCTGGGCAGCTACCGGGCGCGGGCCGCCCAGTGGCCGAAGGCCGGCACCGCCACTGTCGACCTCGGCACGCACGGCACCGCGAAGCCGGTCAAGGCAGGTGCCCTGCCCGTCTGGGTGGGGCCCGCCGGCAAGCGGCACGGGGTCGGCGCGGTGCAGGTACGGACCGCCTCCCACACCCAGACGCTGCGGACCGGCGCCAACGGCATGCTGCTCGGCATCACCCCCTCCGGGACGACGTCCGCCGACGGCAAGGTGCGGGTGGTCGTCGACTACTCGTCCATCGCCCGGGCGTACGGCGGCGGTTACGGCTCCCGGCTGCGGCTGGTGCAGCTGCCCGGCTGCGCGCTGACCACCCCGGAACGGCCGGAGTGCCAGAAGGCCACCCCGCTGCGGTTCACCAACCGGGCCGCAGCGGAGCAGCTGACGGCGACCGTCACCCTGGCTCCCGCGTCCGGCGGGAAGCAGGACACCGACGGCACCGACGCCACCGAGCCGGCCCACCCCGGCAAGGACACGTCGAAGCCGACCGGCGACAGCGGCGCCACCCCGAGTCCGGCCGACCGCACCGGCGCCACCTCGTCGCCCACCGGTACCGGCACCACCACCCCCGAGCCCACCGGCACCACGACCCCGAGGCCGACCGACAGCGCGGACGGACCGACCACCATGTCGGCCCGCACCGCACCGCTGGCCGCGACGGCCGCCGCCGGCACCACGGCCCTCGCGGTCACCTCCGGCACCTCCGGCTCCCAGGGCGACTACGGCGCCACGACCCTCTCCGCCGCCGGCACCTGGCAGGCCTCGGCCACCGGCTCGTTCACCTACGCCTACCCGGTCTCCGTGCCGGCCGCCCTCGGCGGCAACGCCCCCTCCGTGGGCCTGAGCTACGACTCCCAGTCCGTCGACGGCGAGACCACCGCCCGCAACTCCCAGTCCTCGTGGGTCGGCGACGGCTGGAGCTACCAGGTCGGCTATGTCGAGCGCGGCTACCGCAGTTGCAGCTCGCTCCTCGACTCCGACGGCAAGAAGCTCGTCAAGGGCTCGGCGGACGAGTGCTGGGGCGGCGAAAACGCCACACTGTCCTTCGGCTCGCACTCCGGTGTGCTGGTGCCCGACGGCGTCGACTCCGCTGTGGCCGGCGAGATCAAGCAGTGGCGCATTCAGGGCGACGACGGCACCGTCGTACAGGAGCTGTCCGGTGCGGCCAACGGCCTGCACGACGGCGTCTACTACCGGGTGCTGACCACCGACGGCACCGCCGCCTACTTCGGCGCCGACCACGCGCCGAGCGGCCCGGGCACCGACGCCACCATGTCCGCGAACCCCGCCGACGACTCCACGCACTCGGCCTGGGGCGTCCCGGTGCTGCACCCGCGGTCGTCCGACCCGTGCCACAGCGACACCGACGGCAAGAAGTCCCAGTGCGACAAGCCCGAGGGCTGGCGCTGGAACCTCGACTTCGTGGTCGCGCCGAACGGGTTCGTGCAGCGCTACGACTACACCACGGAGTCCAACTACTACGACCTCGGCGGCGGCCAGGCGGCTGAGACCGACGACCCCGACGACACCGGCACCCTGACGTCGTACACCCGTGGCGGCGCGCTGACCCTGATCTCCTACGGCTACAAGCTGGCCGACGAGCAGGCCGGGCGCACCCCCGCCGCCGAGGTGGACTTCGGTCTGGCCCAGCGCTGCCAGACCACCGACACGTTCACCGACTGCTCGGCCGGCAACCTCAAGGACTCCACCGCCACCCACTGGCCGGACGTGCCGTGGGACCTGCACTGCGACTCCACCGACAAGACCAAGCTCCCGGACGGCGCCACCAAGGTCCCCGACGACGTGTGCGTCACCTCGGGCCCCAGCTTCTGGAGCACCACCCGCCTGGACTCCATCACCACCAAGGTCCATGTGAAGGCAACCGACCAGCTCACCGCGGTCGACACCTACAAGCTGGGCCAGGTCTACTCGGACGCGGGCGGCACCGTCGACCCGGTCACCGGCACCACGGTGGACCCGAAGGACGCCGGGATGCTGCAGGCCGTGATGTGGCTGCAGTCCATCCGGCACACCGGCAAGGACACCTACGACAACGGCAACAGCGACATTGCACTGAACCAGGTGTCCTTCACCGGCACCGAGATCGACAACCGGGTGAACGACGACTCCCCGTCCGCCCCGCCGCTGTACCGGCCCCGGATCTCCAGCATCCAGACGGAGACCGGTGAGTCGATAGCCGTCGAGTACAACTCCCAGCCCTGCCAGGGCAAGTCGCTCGACATCAAGCAGGCCGACGTCAACACCGAGTCCTGCTACCCCGTCTACTGGACGGTCCCCGGCGCCTCCAAGCCGATCGCCGACTGGTTCAACAAGGTCACCGTGAACAGTGTGGCCGTGTCCGACCTGACCATCGCCGGCCAGTACAAGCCGGACGCCCAGAACAGCCCCGCCGGCTCCGAGACCCAGATCTCCCGCTACAGCTACGCCGGCCCGGCCTGGCACCGCGACGACTCGGCGCAGACCGACGACCAGTACCGCACCTGGGACCAGTTCCGCGGCTTCCGCACGGTCACCGTGCAGACCGGCCAGGCCCCCGAGCCGGTCACCCAGCAGACGACCACCTATCTGCAGGGCATGGACGGCGACTACAAGGCCGACGGCACCCGGCGCTCCGTCAGCGTCGACGCCAAGGTGGGCGGCAGCACGGTCCTGAGCGTCACCGACGCCGACCAGCTCGCCGGCACCACGCTGGAGGACGAGACGTACACCAAGGCGGGCGGCACCGTCGACGCGGCCAGCGTCAACGGCCCGTTCACCTTCACCACCACGGCCTCCGCCAACCGGACCCCGTGGACGGACTGGACCCAGGAGGACAACCCCGGCGACACCGAGCCGGGCCTGGCCACGCTGCCCGACCTCACCGCCCACCGGATCAAGGCCAGCAGCTCCCGGGAGTACCAGCTGCTGGCCGACGGCAGCTGGCGGCACACCACCACCGACACCGCGTACGACGGCCAGGGCCGCGTCTCGACGGTCGACGGCCACGGCGACGGCACCGATCCCAAGCAGGAGAAGTGCGCCACCACGACCTACGCCGACCCGCCCGCGTCGAACACGATGATGCTGACCTACGCGGACCGGGTCACCTCGGTCGTCGGCGACTGCGCCACCGCGGCGAGCGCGAGCAGCCTGCTGACGGACAAGAAGATCTACTACGCCGGTGACGGCACGCCGTCCGGCCTGGGCACCTTCGGGCAGGTCAGCGCCGCCGGCCAGGTCACCGGCACCCAGACCGCGACCGGTTACACCGGCACCACCGAGAACTGGCAGACCACGTCCGCCATGACGTACGACGGCGCCGGCCGCGTCACCGACGCCTACGATGCCACCGGACAGAAGACGCACACCGACTTCGCCCCGGCCTGGAGCAGCTCCGGCGGCAACACCAACGCCACCGCCGAGACCTCCGTCAACAGCAAGAACTGGCAGGTCAAGTCCACCCTCGACGCGCTGCGCGGACTGACCCTGGAGAGCGTCGACGCCAACGGCCGGGCGACCGACACGACCTACGACGCGCTCGGCCGGCGCACCGCGGTGTGGCTGCCCGGCCGGGACAAGGCGGCCGGGCAGAGCGCGGACGAGACCTTCGACTACTCCATCAACCCGGGCGCCGTTCCCGCGCCCGGCGGCACGATCACGCAGCCGGGAGCGCCGTCCGCGGTCACCACGAGGACACTGCGCGAGGACGGCACGTACGCCACCTCGATCACCCTCTACGACGGCATGCTGCAGCCGCGGCAGAGCCAGTCGACGGCGATGGGCGACACCAACTCCGGCCGTATCGTCTCGGACACCTTCTACGACTCGCACGGCTGGCTGACCGCGTCGTACGCCGGCTACTCCGAGCCGGCCAACCCCCCGTCGACCACGTTGTACGCGGCGAACGAGAACCAGATCCCGTCGGAGACCACCACCACCTACGACGGCGAGGGCCGGCCGCTGCGGCAGACCCTGTGGCACCAGGCCGTCGAGCAGTGGCACACGTCCGCCGCCTACCCGGGCGCCGACGAGGTCGACACCACGGCACCGGCCGGAGGCCGCTCCACCGCCGCCTTCACCAACGCCGTCGGCCAGACCACCGCCACGGTGGTGAAGAACACCGGGTCCACGGTCACCCTCACCGGTGGCTCCGTCATCCCGTCCGGCACCTCGCTGACCTCCGACAGCGTGCGCCTGACGATGCAGGCCGACGGCAACCTGGTGCTGTCCGCGCTCGCCACCGGCAAGACCGTCTGGTCCTCCGGGACCGGCGGGAACCCGGGCGCCTGGGCCAAGTTCGGCACCGACGGCAACCTGGTCCTCTACAGCACGGCGGCCGCCCAGCTGTGGACCACGGGCCTCACGGCCACCACCGGCGCCACCTTCCAGGTGCGCAACGACTCCACCGCGGCCGTGGTCTCCTCCGCCGGCTCGCTGCTGTGGAAGCAGGGCACGGCCGGCGCCGTCCCGGCCGCCGACGCCACCACCCGCTACACGTACACCCCCGCCGGGCAGGTCGACTCGATCAAGGACACCGCGGGCAACAGCTGGTCGTACACCTACAACCTGCTCGGCCAGAAGACGTCCCAGACCGACCCGAACGCCGGGAAGACCACGTACGACCTGTACGACGTCGCCGGCAATCTGCTGCAGACCACCGACCCGCGCGGTCAGGTGCTCTCCTTCGCCTACGACTGGGACAACCGCTCCACGGCCGAGTACTCCGGCCCCTGGTCCGCCAGCCCGGACTCCACCAAGCTGCTGGCCTCCCGGGTGTACGACACGCTGGAGAAGGGCTACCAGACCTCCGCCACCCGCTATGTCGGCGGCGCCGCGGGCAAGGCGTACACCCAGGCGGTCACCGGCTACGACACCGCCTACCAGCCGCTGGCCACCACGGTCACCGTCCCGGCCGCCGACGGTTTCGCGGCCGCCGGGCAGAGCAGCGCCCCCGCGTCCGGCACCGTCACCTACACCTCGACGTCCCGCTACACCCCGAACACCGGGCTGCTGTCCACCACGCACTACCAGGCGGACGGCAACCTGCCCGCCGAGGACATCGACTACGGCTACACCCAGCAGGGCAACCTCGACGGCATCGGCGGCTTCATCAACTCCGCCAACACGCCGGCCTATCTGGACACCGCCGTCCACGACGCCTTCGGGCGGGTGCTGCAGGCCAACTACGGCCCGAGCGGCAAGGAGCTCGCGACCTTCGCGCAGTACGACGCCACCACCGGCCGGGTCACCCAGGCCAGCAGCATGCTGCAGACGTCCAGCACCGCCCTGGACGTGGTCAACCTCCGCTACAACCAGGCCGGCGAGCTCACCGCCGTCGACGACCTGCAGAACAACACCACGCACGACACCCAGTGCTTCACCTACGACTCCTTCCAGCGGCTGACCGCCGCCTGGACCGACACCGCCGGTATCACCGACCCGGGCGCGGCGACGGTCGGCGCCGTCGGCGGCTGCACCACCGCGCGGGTGCAGACCACCTCCACATCGCCGATCAAGACGTCGACGGTCGGCGGCCCGGCGCCGTACTGGCAGACCTACACCTACGACCAGCTCGGCGACCGCACCGGCATGGTGAACCACGACACCACCGGCAACGCGCTCGACGACACCACGCAGACCGTCGGTTACACCGGCACGGACGGCACGACGACGGCGACCCTGCCCGACCAGGCGGGCACGGCCACCACGGCCAACCCCGCCACCGGAACCGCCACCACCACCTCCACGTACACCGATCCGTCGTACAACAACGCCGACGACGGCGACACCGTGAGCCGGAAGGTCACCTCGACCGGCCCGCTGTCCACCGCGTTCGCGCTCTCCGGCGGCGGCAAGAAGTGCGTCGAGGACGCCGGCAACTCCACGACCGCCGGCGCCAAGGTGCAGATCAACACCTGCGGTACGGGCACCGGCCAGAAGTGGACGATCGCCACCGACGGCACGGTGAAGGTCCTCGGCATGTGCCTGGACACCACGGGCAACGCCACCACCAGCGGCACCCTCGTGGTGATCGACACCTGCAAGACCGACGCCACCCAGAAGTGGAAGCTCACCACCACCGGCACCCTGGTCAGCAACGCCAACACCGCGCTCTGCCTGACCGACCCGGGCGCCTCCGCCACCAACGCCACCCAGCTGACCGTCGCCACCTGCGGCGGCAGCGGCCAGACCTGGACCAACGCCGCGACCGGCGCGGTGGCGGCCGGCCAGAGCCAGACCTTCACCTACGACGCCGAGGGCCGCACCGCCACGGTCGCCACCACCTCCGGCACCCACACGAACACCAGCAAGTACCTGTACGACGCCCAGGGCGACCTGCTGGAGCAGACGGCCGCGGTCGACGGCACCGACAAGACGCGCGTCCTCTACCTCTTCGGCGCCGAGCAGATCACCCTCAACGTCTCCGCCAAGACCTGGACCGGCCTGCGCAACGTCACCGGACCGGACGGCACCACCGTCACCCGCTCCAGCAGCGGCTCGGTCAGCTACCAGGTCGCCGGTGGCCAGGGCACGCCCGTCACGGCCGTCGACGCCTCCTCGCTGGGCGTCACCCGCCGTGCCTACGACCCCTGGGGCAACCCGCGCGGCACCAAGCCGGCTTCCTGGGTGGCACCGGACGAGAACCACGGTTTCCTCGGGCAGCCCGTCGACGCCACGACCGGCCTCGACCTGCTCGGCGCCCGTGACTACGACCCCGTCCTGGGCCGGTTCCTCACCCTCGACCCGGTCTTCGAACCGGGCGATCCCAACCAGATGGGCGGCTACACCTACGCTGGGGACAACCCGTCCAGCGGCTCGGACCCGAGCGGTCTGATGCTGATGATGGACGGTGGCGGGGGAGGCGGCTGCGACGCCAAGTGCGCCGCGGCCAACGACAAGGCGTACGCCGACACCAGCACCTCCAGCGGGCAGAAGAAGCACCACAGCGGAGGGTGCCACGGTTTCTTCGGCTGCGCCGGGCACTACTTCAAGAAGGCCCTGCCCGTCGTCGAGACCGTCGTCACGGTCGTGGTCGTCGTGGTCGCCGTCGCGGTGGTCGTCTCCGCCTGCGCCGGAACCGTGGTCGCCGCCCCCGCCTGTGTCCTCGGCGCGGCCGAGGGCGCGGGAATGGTCGCGGGCATGTACGGCGCCGACTGCGCGGCGATGGGCTGCGCGGGCGGCGGGTTCGCGGCGGACGAAGGGGAGTCACCACCGGCAGGCGGCGGAGGCGACGCGGCGCCCAAGGCCGCAGCCGAGCCGGCCCCGCACGACGCCACCGGCGGCTCGGGCGGCTCCGGCGACGCGGCGGCGGCCTCCGGCGCCGGCAAGGAGTCCGCGAGCGACTCCGCGGGTTCGAACGCGGCGAAGCCGAAGAAGGCCGACGCCCAGCACGAGGCGGCGGCCGCCCAGAAGTCGGCGGCGGCCTCGGACGACCCGGGTACCGGCAACTCGGGCACCGAGGAGGTCACCCAGTGCAGCTTCTCGCCGGACACGAAGGTCCTCATGGCGGGCGGGAAGACCAAGGCGATCGGGAAGATCAGGACCGGGGACCGGGTCGAGTCCGCGGACGCCGCCGACGGCAGGCACAAGGGCGCCCGTGAGGTCGTCGCCACCCTGGTCAACCGCGACAAGGACCTGGTCGACGTCACGCTGAGCCTCGGCCACGGCCGCACGGCGACTCTGCACACCACGTCCAGGCATCCCTTCTGGGACGCGACCGCCCACGCCTGGACACCGGCGGGCGGGCTCGTGGCGGGCCACACCCTTCTCACGGAGGACGGCCACCACGTCCTGATCGCCCGGACCCGGGCGACACCGGGAGCGGCCTACCGCTACAACCTGACGGTCCGCGAACTGCACACGTACTACGTGCTCGCGGGCGGGCTGCCGGTACTGGTGCACAACGTCTGCGGATCCAAGATCGAGGACGGAGACCACCTCGTGCTGGGCGTGAACGGCCCCCACCAGATCGGGGACAATCTCGCCAAGACGCTCAACGAGCAGGACGGCGGAAGCCGGTTCACTCTCAACGGGAAGAAGCCGTGGGGTGATGTGAGCGACGTCAACGGCCGGCCGAACTGGATGAACGCCGTTCCCGATGCCGCGAACAATCCGCGGGTGCGGATCACGTTCTCCCTGGACGGCCTGCTCGACGAGGAGGGGAACGAGTTCGGCACCGCACAGGAGGCGTTCGACAAGACGCTGCCACGGGGCCGGGCGCTTGCCGGTGCCGACTGGCAACGGGCACAGAAGAGCGGCAACCAGACCGCCTGGGAACTGGGGGTCGTGGCCCGCGCCGTCATCCTGGGGCGCCGGGAGTGGTCGTCCATAGAGTGGTACTGGGGCGGGGAGCCAGTCGAGTTGAACGATCCCGGATGGTGAGGGCTGTGAGTGTGACCGAATTCGCGAGAACGGGTCGGGTGTTCCAGGTCTGGAGCTACGACCCCTCGCATCGACAGCTGATCATCAGGAGTGATCCGTCTCGGCTGGACGGCACGACGACGCGCGTGGAGGTCTACTTCGGGCATGTCGAATGCATGCTCCTCCGCCCGACGTACAAGTCTCTCCGTGTTCGCCGGGCTTCGCCCGCGGAGTTCCGGCGCGTGTCGGATGTCGCGGGAATCCCCGCGGAGGACGGCGAGTCGACCTACCTGATCGATCCCGAAGGGACGAGTTTCGTGGTCTCCGGGCGGCCCTCCTGGCGAGAGGCCGAACGGAGGAGAAGCGATCCCGCGCTCTTCGACTTCTCGCAGGAATGGCCGCCGGACTTCGAAGCGCGGTGGGGGAACGTGGATGGATGACCGCTTCGCCGAGGCCGGTGCCTCGGCCGATCACTGGTGCACACCGTCACCGGGAACGGAGGCATGCGAATGTCGTATCTGATCATAGGTTTCATGGGCGTGCTCGCCGGGATCCGGGCCCTCGGGCTGCGCCGCAGGCAGCTGAGTGCGCCGTCCGCGCCGTCCGCATCCTTGATCCTGCGGCCGCCGGTGCTCGCCGTGCTCGCCGGGATCGCCCTGACGGGCGGCCTGTTCCTGCTGGCGGGCGGAGTCCTGGTGCTGGTCCAGGGCTGACCGGCCGGTCAGCCGCGCGCACGGTCAGCCCTCCCGCGCCGGCACCCGCAACGTGGTGCCGTTGCGGGCCCGCCAGGCCGTGTGGTGGGCCTGGGCCGCGGACTCGGCGCGGTGCCGGGCGGCGGCGGGGACCGGTAGGGCGCACAGGGCGTCCAGGGCGGTGAGCATCTGCCCGGCGAAGCGCTCGCCCAGCCCGGTCAGGCGGTTCGAGGCCAGGACGGTGAGCGTCGCCTCGCGGGCGGCGAGGCGCCAGCGGGCGAAGAGGACGTGCGCGGTGGCGCGCAGCGCCGGGTCCGGCTCGGACGCGCGGCGGGCGTTCCAGAACCGGGCCACGCCCAGGTGCGCGTACGCCCCGTGGAAGAGGCCGAGCAGTGGCCGGGGGTCGGGGCGCCAGGGGGCGTAGAACCGCTCGGCGCCGCTGGGTTCGAGGAGGTCGAAGAGGTGCAGCAGGGCCGCCAGTTTGTTGTGCTGTGTCTCGTGCACCAGGGTCACCGCGAACGTCGTCCCGGTGGCCGGAGGGGACAGCGCCACGCAGCCGAACGCCTCCGCGCTGCTGCCGCTGACCTGCCCGGGGCCGCGGCTCACCAGCGGCACCAGGAGCAGGGGGCCGGCGGCCAGCTCCGCGTAGGCCTGGGGGAGGTCCGCGCGCAGCAGCGCGCAGGCCTCGCGGGCCACGGTCTCCCAGTGCCGGGTCTCCTCGGCTCCGAGGTCCGCGGGGTGCGGTGCCGCGTTCGGGAAGTACGGGTGGTCCAGGACGTCCAGCAGCAGCGGCGCGCCCCCGTCCAGGGTGTCCAGCAGCCGGGCGCCCTGCCAGCGGCCCGTGCCGCCGTACCCCCGCGCGGGCACCGGTACCGGTCCGTCCGTGTCGGTCCCGGACGCGTCGGTCAGGGAGAGCAGGGACCGGCCGTCCGCGGTGACCCGCAGTCGCGCCCGGTCGCCGGGGCGGGCGCCGGGGAAGCGGGTCCGGCCGAGCGAGGGCAGCGCCACCCGGTCGCCGTCCACCGGCCACTCCACCTGCCCGGGCAGCCCCGCCCGGACCGCCGCCGCGGCGGCCAGCGCGGTGAACCACCGGATCGGCGGCCCGCCGTGCCCGGTCCCCTCCACCGTCTCTTCCCCGGTCTTTCCCTCCCGCTCGCGCACCAGCCGCGCCAGCAGGCCGAACAGCGCGGGGCCCGCCGCCGGATGGGACAGGACGGCCGCCGCGGCCACGGGGTCCGCGCGGGTGGCGGCGTCGAGCAGGTCCCAGGCCCGGCCGGCCTCCCCGGCCACCGCGCCGCCCAGCTCCCCGGCGGTGCGCGTCACGGCGTAGGCGCAGGCCAGGCGCCTGCTGTGTTCCGCGCGCGCCAGCAGTTCCAGGGCCGCGGCCCCGCCACCGCCCGCGGCGACCGCGTCGAACATCACGCCCGGCATACCATGCGGCACCGGCGTCATACCGCCTCCACAGGCCGGGGCCCCGTGCCCCGCAGCCTCTCCGTCTTTTCTCCTGCGCGCGCCAGGTCCATGCCCAGCCGGTGCCGTACCCGCCGGATCAGTTCCGCCAGATCGGCGCAGTAGACACTGGGGTTGGCGAAGCCGGTGCCGGGCCGGTAGCGGGTGGCGTAGTGGCCGCCGCCGCACACCCGGTGCAGGGGGCAGGCCAGGCAGTGCGCGCACAGCGCGTCGGCGCCCCACTGGCGGGCCGCGACCCCGGGGTGCAGCAGCAGCGTGTCGAAGGAGGCCCCCCACACGTCGAGCCCGGTGGCCGCGGCCCCGTCGTACGCCGTGCGCAGCGCGTCGTCCTGGGTGAGGGAGCCGTCGGTGTCGACCACCGCGTAGCGCACGGGGGACAGGCCCAGCGCCTCCGTGCGCGGGGTGGCGCCCAGCAGCAGGGCCAGCAGGTCGTCGAGGAGCCGTATCCCGGTCTCCCTGACCGGTGCGCCGTACCAGCGTTCGAAGACCGCCCACAGCCAGTCCGCGTAGGGGGTCAGTCTGCCGCTCGGGTCCAGGCCCGGGGGCGGGGTGTGCCAGGTACCCAGCGGGAGCAGGAAGTCCAGCGTCGGCGGGCGGTGTTCGAGGAGGTCCTCGTAGGTGCGGACCGGGTCGTTGCGCAGGTCGACCGTGCACAGCAGGGCGCCGAACAGATGGCGGTGGCGCTCGCTCGCCAGCCGTCCGAGCGCCGCGTTCACCCGGGCGTGGCTGCCGCGTCCGTCGGCGCCGCGCCGGTGCCGGTCGTGGGCGGCCCGCCCGCCGTCGGTGCTCACCCCTATGCGCAGGCCCAACGCGTCGCACAGCGCGAGCCGTTCCTCCGTCAGCCGCATGCCGTTGGTCTGCAGCGACAGACGCAGCCGCACTCCGTCGCCGACCGCCGTGCGCAGCTCCTCGACGGTGTGGACGAGTGTCTCGTCGTCCAGGAGGAGGGGCTCGCCCCCGTGCAGCACCACGCCGGCCTCGGACACGCCGTGGGCGGAGAGGTGTTCGGCGATCCGCTCGGCGACACGCCGTACGGTCGCCGGCGCCATGGCGCGCGGCAGGCCGCGCCAGCTCTGGTCGTGGGAGCGGTACATGTAGCAGTAGTCGCAGGCCAGGTCGCAGCGGCTGTGGACCTTCAGCACGAAGGAGTGGAACGGTCGCGGGACCCAGCCTGCCGCCCGGCGCTCCGCCACGTCGACGGTCCTCGGCCAGGGTGGCTCGGCATGGCGCAGTGGCGGTCGACTCATCCGCTTCCCCCCGACGGCGTACACCGCGGACCTCGGCGGACGCGGTCGGCGGCGCACTCTGTGCCACCAGTATTCGTTCGCCGTGTGTTCAGCGTCAATATCGTTAATGAGCCAACGCAAGCCCTTGCGGAAGCAGTTGACGCACCGTCGGGCGCGCCGTACGCCTGCCGTCGACAGCCTGACGGAGCTACGCTGGGACGGCGGACCCGCCCAGGCCCCGAGACCCGTGGAGCGGACACCATGGCAGTGGATGAGGACGCCGTCGGCGAGGAGGCGCGGATCCGGCGCGCCGGGATTCCGGAGTTCGACGTCGAGTCGGCGGTTCTCGACCTCTCGGTCCTGTCGCCCGACGACGTCGCGGCCCTGCCCGACACGGTGCTGGGCGCGACCCTGCGCCGGGTGTACGACAGCTGTGCCGAGGGCGATCCGTTCGTCACCGGACACAAAGAGAGCACCACCTGAGGCATGGGGCGCATAGGGGGTACCCCCAGCGGCGTTGCTTCCCGCCGACCTGATCCGCCGGGCACCCCCTGGGGCGGCCGAGCCGCCGGCGGTGGCGTCCGCCCTGTACTGTCGGCATCGCGCGCCCGGTTTGTCCGTCTTGGTGGGGGTGTTGGTCATCCTGTCCGGCCGTCACCTCCCCTGCCGTCTTCCCCTGTCGTGTCGCGCTGAGCGGAGAGGTCATGCCCGTCGCCAACTCCCCTGACAGCCCCGGTCCGTTCGCTGTCTTCCTCGCGACCTCGGAGAACCTCGGCCTGAGCACCACCCTGCGCAACACCGCGGACGTGCTCGCCGAGGCGGGCCGCAGCGTCCTGCTCGTCGACGGCCGCGCCGGCGACCCCGAGGCCGCCCCGCCCCTGCCGCCGCCGGTCCCCGGCGAGGTGCGCACCGCCGCCGTCGGCGGCACCGCGCTCGCCGCGCTCGGCGACGACCCGGTCGCCCGGTCCTACGACCACGTCCTCGTCGAGGCCCCGGTACCGGACACGCCCGAGGCGGCGGAACCCGCCGACGCGGCCGCGTTCGCCGACGCGCTCGTCTTCTGCTTCGCGATGACCGCCTGGTCCATCGACGGCGCCGCCGCCCTCGCCGAGGACCTGACCGCCCACCGCACCGGACGCCCCGTACGGCTGCTCACCCTCGGCCTGAAGAGCGACGTCGGCGTGCACGACCGGCTGCGCGAGGCGCGCGAGCGGGCCCGCCGCCGGTTCCGCGGGTTCGCCCGGGCCGTCGGCGAACGGGACACGCCGTTCCTGGAGATCCCGTACAACCCGCTGTACCAGGACAGCCGCAGCCTGGCCGTCGAGGCCGAGGAGGCCGGCACGGTGGCCGGGCTGCGCCCCTACTACGAGCGGCTCGCCGACTGGCTGCGCGCCCGCCGCGTCCCGGGCCTCACCCATGTCACCGTCGTGCACTCCGTACGGCACGCCGCCTGGGCCGCCTGGCTCTGCGACCGGCTGGCCGCCAAGGGCGTGCACGGCGAACTGCGCCGCGCCGACACCTACACCGGCGAACGGCCCGAACACGGCGCGGCCCTGCTGTTCCTCGCCCCCGACGACGCCGACGACACCCTGCTCGCCCAGATCGGCGCGCTCTCCCACACCGATGTGCGCATCGTCCTGGTCGACGAGTCGTTCCCGCACGCCGCGGCCGCCCACCACGAGCGCATCGACCTGCGCCAGGCCGACGAGGACGAGGCACTGCGGCTGCTCTACGCCGGCCTCGGCCTCGGCACCGCCGAAGGCGTCCCCGCCGCGGCCGTCCTCTTCCCGAGGCTGCCGGAGACCACCAACCTGGGCCCCCGCAACCGCGCCTTCACCGACCGCGACGAACTCCTCGCCACCCTCGGCCGGCGGCTGCGCGAGGCCGGCGGCGACGGCGCCTGCCTGGTGCTGCACGCCCCCAGCGGCTGGGGCAAGAGCGAGGCCGCCCTGGAGCTGTGCCACCGTCTGGGCCCCGGCTACGACGTCGTGTGGTGGGTGCGCGCCTGGGAACTCCTGCGGGTGGAACGCGGGCTGGCCCGGCTGGCCGGACGCCTCGGCACCCGCGAGGACCGGCTCGGCGCCCCGGCCGCCGACACCGTCTCCCGCCTGCTCACCCGCCTGTCGCGCCCCGACGGCGACGTGGGCAGCTGGCTCATCGTCTACGACGGTGCCGTCGACCCCGCCGAACTGCACGGCCTGCTCCCCGTACCGCACCGCGACGGCCACGTCCTGATCACCAGCCGGGTGCTGCCGGACCAGGCACCGGACACCGAGGAACGGCCACCGCACCTGACCCCCCTCGCGATGCCCGCGATGACCGCGCAGGAGAGCCGCGCGCTGCTCACCGACCGGGTCGCGGAGATCAGCGCACAGCAGGCCGCCCAGATCGCCGGCGTCGTCGACTCCGTCCCGCACGCCCTGAACCTGGCCGGCCACTGCCTCGCCGAACGCACCGCGCTGCACCGGAGCGACGACCACCTCACCCCGGAGGCCGCCGTCCGCGCGGCCGTCGCGGATCTGGTCGCCGAATTCCGCGCAGACAAGACCGAGTTGCTGCGCACCGTCCCGGCCGTCTCCGCCGTCGAGGTGATGGTCCAGGTCGCCCGGCGTTTCGCCCTGACCACCCCGGGCGCCGCCGCCTGGAGCGCCGAGAGCCCCGACCGGGACGCCCTGGGGTGGCTGCTGGACGCCGCGTCCCTGCTCACCGGCCGCGGCATGGGCCTGGAACTGCTCCGCTCCCGGCGCATCCTGTCCGAACTGGGCCGCGACGACGAGGCCGACCCCGGCAACGGCCGGTCCCGGACCGTCCCCCGCCACCCCGACGACGTCCAGCTGCCCGACGAGCACATGGTGAGCGTCGCCCTGTGGGCGCTCGGCCGGGTCGGCCTGCTCGACGTCGACTTCGACCGCCGACAGCAGCCGCTCGCCCAGCACCACGGACTGCGCGACCTGATCCGCGCCCGCATGGACCCCGAGGAGCGAGAGCACATCGAGTCGGTGCTGCGCGGCGTCCTCGCCGAGTACAGCCAGCAGGAGAACCAGGACCTGCCCGCCGACTGGGCCCGCGAGGTGTACTCGCTGCGCATGTGGGAGGACCCCCGGCCCCGGGTGCGCCGCTCGCTGCTCAGGCACCTGGGCGCCCTCGGCGGGCGCGCCGAGACCGCCGACCTCGACCGCCTCCTGGACATCGCCGGCCGGGCCCGCGAGGAGTGGCGGCGCGACGGCGACGAACAGTCCCCGGAATACCTGCGCCTGCTCAACTTCACCGCCCGCGCGCACCGGCTGCGCGGCGCCTACGAACACTCCCGGGAACTCGCCCAGGAGGCCCTGCGCGGCCACCGCCGGCTGCTCGGCCTCACCCACCCGCGCACCCTGCTCTCCGCCGACTCCTACGCCGCCACCCTGCGCGCCCTCGGCAGGTTCGAGGACGCGCTGCTCGAACTGCGGCCCGCCCTGGACGGGCTGACGCTGCTGCTGGGCCCCAAGCACCAGGCCACCATCCAGGTGGAGCACAACCTCGCCCTCACCGAGGCACTCACCGGGCGGGTCGCCCCCGCCCTGGCCCGCGTCCAGAACCGCTTCCGCCACCGCCAGGCCGTCGGCGGCCCCGACGACCCGGTCGCCTGGGGGCAGGCCGACCTGCTCGCCTACCTCTACCGCTGCGTCGGACGCGACGGCGAGTCCCGCGACCTGCTGCGCCGCCAGCTGCGCCGGCTCGGCGACGCCTCCGGCATGGTCCGGCTCCGGGCCGAGGTGGGCCTCGCGATCAGCGAACGCCGCTTCGCCGACGGCTTCCCCGCCGTGAAGGACCCCCGCTACGGCTACGAACTCGCCCACGAGCGCGACCAGCAGGCCCTGAACGTCTACCTGAGCCGGTTCGGCGCCGACCGCTACGACACCCTGCGCTGCCAGTTCAGCTACGCCGCCGACCTGCACGCGCTCGGCAAGGCCCAGGAGGCCGAGCAGCAGGCACGGCAGTGCGCGGAGGCCGTCGCCCGGCTGTTCGGACTGGGCCACCCGTACAGCGCGCTGTGCCAGGTACGGCACGGGGTCTACCTGCGGGACTCGGCCGAGGCGGGCCTGCCGGACGCCGAGGCGGGACTGGCCGAGGCCGAGGCGGTCGGGCGCGGCGCCGCCGCCCTCCTCGGCCACGCGGTGGGCCGGGGCCACCCCTGGGTCGCGGCGGCGGAGCACTCCCTCGCCGTCACCCTCGCGGCGGCCGGCCGTACCGGGGAGGCCGTCGCGTTCGGCAGGTCCGCGCTGGACCGGCTGCGCGACCTGGGGATGGCGGACCGGCCCGACGGGCAGCGGGTCCGCGCCCACCTCGACCTGCTCGCCGGCACCGACACCGGCCGCCCCGCACCGACCTCCGGCTACGACATCGACCTGGAGCTGCCCGGCGTGTGACCCGCGCGAGGCGGTAGCGCAGCACCCCACGGAAAGGCGACCCCCTGTGGCAGCACCCGCGAACCGGCACCCGCAGACGCTCAAGGAGTCCCACTGGACCGTCGCCGGCCACGGCCGGATCACGGAGATGTGCGAGGAGGCGGTCGCGGCGACGCCCGCCGTGCGGTCGCTCTGCCACTACAGCAACGGCATCCTCGACTTCGCCGTCCTGCGCGTGCCCAGGGCCCCGCTCAGCTCCCTGGTCACCGAGGCCGGCGACGAGGCCCGCAACGAGGCCCTGCCCGGCAGCCGGCTGCTGCTGTCCGCGCAGGATCTCGGCGGTGTGCTGCGCCCGTTGGGCACCGGTGAGCTGATGCGTACCGTCGTCGTCAACCAGCGCGGCGGGCTGTGGGGCGGCCGGGCCCGGCCCGGCGAGTTCCTGGCGGCCACCGCGGACGGCCCCGACGGCGTGCCGGCGATGGATGCCACGATGAACCGCCTGGTGGCCCGGGTCCGTACCGAGGTGCACTCCCTGCCCGACGAACTGCTCGGCGGCGACACCGCGGCCGAGCCCCATCCGGACGGGCCGCGCCCGCAGGCGGTGGAGGACGGCAGCCCGCGCATCGACTTCGGCACGGCCGCCGCCGCCGACACCGCGTACGAGCAGCGGATGCGCGACCTGTGGCGCGAGCACGTGAACACCACCGACCTGCACTACGCCGCCTACTACCAGGACTGGACCCTGGTCTGCGTCGGCGACGTCTTCGAGGCGCACTCCCTCGGCCCGCGCTTCCTCGGCGTCAGCGTGCGCACCCGGCGCACCGCCTACCGTGACCTGTCCCGCAGCCTGCGCGGCCATCTGGTCCGCCTCACCGACGCGATCGGCCCGGTCGGCCCGCCGATCGTCGACCGCGCCCCGCTCGACCGGATCGTCCTCGACGTCCAGGAGGGCGCCGTCTACGTGCTGTGGACCTCGCCCCGCTCCTTCATGCTGGGCGTCACCCTCGACCAGCGGCAGGTCGGCCACGCCGACCGGCGCCTGGCGGGACTCGCCCGGGCGGTGCCCGAGGTCATGCCGCAGCCGTCGCGCTGAGCGTCCCCCACACCTCCTCGGCCAGGCCCTCGACGGTACCGGCGGGGGCCGGCGCGTGCGCCTGGTCGGTGTCGTCCAGCAGATGCACCGGCAGTACCTCGACCGCCCGCTCGTACTCCCGGCAGATCCGGCGCAGTTCGCCGAGCTGACGCTCGGTCGGCGCGGTGTCCGCGGTGGCCGCCGACCAGACCGCCACGGAGCTGCGGAACTTCTCCGTCAGGGCCTGGACGAGGGTGGCGCAGCCGAAGACGCTCAGCTCCGCCGAGCTCGTCGCGGAACGGCGGGCCACGGCCCGGTCCGCCGCCTGCCGGGTGACCCCCTCCAGCATCACCAGCGCGTCCCGGAACCGCCGCCCCACCGGTCCCGGCAGCTCCTCCCCGAACTCGCCGCCGGCGCCCCGGGAGACGGGCGGCAGCACCGTGGCCGTGGCCGGCGTACCCGGGCGCGGCTCCAGGGCCAGCGCGGCCATCGCCCGGCTCAACTCCTCCAGCCGTGCCGTCTGCTGGTCCAGGTCGCGGCGCAGCTGCTCGCCCAGTTCGACGAGGTCGCCGTCGCGCCGCTCCGTCACCAGCCGCTGCGCCAAATGCAGCAGCGCCTCGTGCACGCTCTGCGGGAAGCCGGTCTGCCGGTACACCAGCGGCCGGGACCCGATGGACCGCCAGAGCCGGTCCTGCATCGCCTGCGACACCAGTCCGTTGACGACCAGCAGCGCCTCGAACCGTCCCGGACTCACCGCGCTGCGCAACCCGTGCACCAGGGCGGTGACCCGTTCGGCGTCGTCGGCCAGCAGGAGCGACCGGGCGTAGATCACGGCGAGATACGAGTTCGGGGCGGGCGACAGCCAGTACATGACCTCCTCCCGCTTGTTGGCCGAGCGGGACAGCCGGACCGGCACCGGGTCGCGCGAGGCGATCCGCCACTGGCCCAGGTCCAGCGCGTCGTGGACATCGCTGAGCACCTGCTCGTACGTCACCCGCTCGTGCAGCCGCCGGGCCGCCGTCAGCACCGTCGCCCCCGGCACCGCGCGCACCAGCCCGTCGTCGTCCTCGCTGATCTGCCAGGCCTCGCGGCAGATCCTGAGCACCCGGCGGGGCACCCCCTCGGCCAGCCCGTACACCAGCCGCAGCCCCTCCTCGTCGAAGGGCCCGGTGGCCGGCCGGGCGGCGTCGGCCGCCGGTTCGCCGGCGGCCAGGTAGCGGGCCACCAGCTGCCGGGTGCGGTCCTCGTCCAGACCGTTCGCCCACAGCTGCACCATCCGCTCGTGGACGCTGGGGCGCAGCGCCCGCAGCCCGTCCGTCGAGGTGCAGAACACCAGCAGACCGCCGTGGCTGGTGTAGATGTTGACGAGGCGTTCGAAGGCGTCCATGAAGGTGCGCCGGAGCTCCTCCCGCCAGTCCAGCACCTTCTCCAGGGAGTCCATGAGCAGCACGTACGGCCGGCCGACCCGGCCGTGCAGGAAGCCCTGGACGGCGAGCGCGTCGAAGACCCGGTCGATGCCGGCGACGGTGTCCGCGCGGTCCGCGGCCGGGCCGATGGGCTCGGTGACCCCGCGTTCGCGCAGCGGCTCCGCGGGCTCCCCGCCGCGCAGCCACTGCCACACCATGGGCTTGAACGGCGGCTCCAGCAGCAGCGCGAGCGCGGTGGCGAACCCGCGGTGCTCGGTGACCTCGCCCAGGGTGCCGCGGAGATCGGCGTGGATCACCTCGGGGTCGTAGCGCAGCGCCGAGACCACCTTGTCCGGGTCGAGGGTGCGGTCGCGCAGACCGGCCGCGATGTCCTGCAGGGCGGTGCGGCGCGGGTCGTCCTCCTGGGCGCCGACCCAGCCGGCCGTCACGTACGCGTAGTAGTCCCGGACCAGTTCCTCGAAGGCCTGGCGGCCCTGCGGGAGGTCGGTGGGGCCGCGCAGCCGGTCCCGGTAGAGCCGCCCCATGTCCTGGGCCGGTTCGTCCACGGTCCACATCGCCGCCTCGGGGCGGTCCGTGCGCACCTTCTGGTACGCCCTGCGCAGCGCGTGGCTCTTGCCCAGCCCGAACCCGCCCACCAGGGCGACGGCCAGGCCGCGCCGGCCGCCCGCGGCGGGCGGCGCGAAGTAGTCGTCGACGAGCCCCTCCAGGTCGGCGACGAGCGGGGTGTCGATGTGGGCGTTGCCGGAGTCGGCGCCCTGGACCGCCGCGTCCCCCAGATCGGACGACGGCCCCAGGCGTACGACAGGGCTGCGGGGGAACGGGTTCCTGTGCCAGATCTCTCCACTGTCTGGGGCCACGGGGGCACTCCTCGTGTGTCCGGTTCGGGCGTTCCGAGCGGCGGGGCGGGGGCGGATGTGGGGACCGGGTCCTGGGATGCGGGCGGCCCGGGCAAGGGCCGGTCAGGCGCCGGGCGAGGGCGGGGGTGCCGGCTGCGGGGGCACGGGGAGCGGAGCGGGTGTCGCCGCCCCGTACGGCCGGGCCGCCGCCGCGGTCACCGCCGCCCGCTCCGCCCTCGGCGGTACGCGGGCCAGGGAGGCCAGATCGGGGGTGGGCGTGGGCAGGTCGGAGGCGGTGACCCGCACCCGGCCGTGTCTTCTGCGCTGTTCCTCGGCGACGCTGAAGCAGATCTTCCGCAGTTCCCGTACGTCCGAGCGGCGCCAGGCCTCCGGATCGCGGGGCGCGTCCGGTGCCGTCGACGGTAAGGCGTCGGGGTCGGGATGCTCCCCGCGCGCCGCCTGGCTGAACTTCACGGTGTCCTCCGGGCTGAGGCTGCCGAGCGAGAGGTGGGTGAGCGCGGGCTGGCTGCCCAGGACCGCGATCACCTCGTCGTGTGCGGTGTGCGGGTCGTGGTGACCCACCTCGACGAACAGTACGATCCGGCTGCGCGCGTGTCTCAGGCAGCTCCTGAGGAACTCGGTGCGCACCGAGCCCATGTCGTCACGCCAGCCCAGGTGCGGCACCAGGGCCAGCAGCATCGCGTCCTGTTCCGCGAGCAGCCGGCTGATCTCCGCGAACGTGTCCAGGACCGACCCGTCGACCGGTACCCGGCCCTTGACGGCGTCGGTGAACCGGAGTTCGAGCTCGGACACGATCTTCTTCCGGATGGCGCTGTTGATGCCCTCGGTGGTGGCGAAGCGGCCCCGCTCGTCCACGCTCACGGAGTCGGGGTGGTTGCGGTACCCGCCGGTCATCACCACCACGGGACGCGGCGGCCGGATGTCGTCAGGTCCCAGCCGGCTGTGCCCGGCCCGCTCGGCGGCCTCCCGCAGCCGCTCCTGCATCAGATGGACGCACCGGTGGATGAGGGTGGTCTTCCCCATGCCGACCGGCCCGGTCACCACCACCACGTGCCCGCGGTCCACCTGCGGCAGGATCATCTCGGGCAGCCGGGCGAGGCTCGCCTCGAACTTGCGCACCTGCTCCTCGGCGTGGTCCACGTCCACCCACGCCCGGGCATGGCTGTCCTCCTCCCAGGCCACCAGCGGATGGTCGTCCAGCGGTTCGGTCGCCCACCACAGCCCGGAACCGTCGCCCGGCACGCGGACGCCGTAGGGGTTCGTCTCCACGGACTGGGTCATACGGCCGCCCCCGGCGTCGTATCCGGTGTGTGCGGTGTGTGCGGTGTGTTCCGTGGGTGCCGTGTGCTCCGTTCCCGTACCGCGCGCAGGCTCCAGTAGCCGGGCGGGCGGTCGAGGTCCGACACGGCGCCCGGCAGGGTGTCCAGCGCCTCGCCGGGCCCGCGGGCCTCGCCGGTACGGGCGTCCGCGCCGAGCACCGTGCCGTTGCGCACGGCGGGCAGCGGCCGGGGCAGCGGCAGCCCCTCGGCGAGGCGCCGTGCGGCGCGCCGCCGGACCTCGGGGCCCGGCACCCGCAGCAGCGTGGCCGCCAGCGCCTCGCGCGCCGCACGCACCGCCGGGTGGTCGGCGCCCCGGGGATCGCTCTCGTAGTCCGTCAGATAGGTGCGCGCCGTCGACCGGAACGCGGCCTCCTCCGCGGCCAACCGCCTGCGCAGCTCCCGCCGTTCGGCGGAGACGCGTTCCGAGGTCTGGCCGAGCAGGGTGAGCAGCGCACCGGCAGCCGACAGCAGCACGCCCTGCCAGAGCGCCGTCAGCCAGCCGCCGCCCCCGCCGCCTCCGTCCTTCCCCGCCGCCGTGGCGGGGGAGCCGGACGTGGCGGCCATCAGCGCGGAACAGGCCCGGGAGAAGTCGGCCTCGTGCCGGTCGGCCCACTCCTGCGCGGTCAGCCGCTCGGCGGAGCCGACGGGCCGCACCCCGGCCGGGCCCGTCGTGCTGTCCGCGCGCAGCAGCCGCAGGCGCACCGCCGCGGCGACCAGGCTGTCGAGGCGGGCGGGGTCCAGGCAGTACACGAGCTGGACGTCCCGCTCCTTGGACCCGGCAGGCCCGGCCCACGCCGGGGCGGCGGCCGACAGCAACAGCGCGGCCCCGCAGGCGCAGACCGCGGTGAGCGCGACCGCGGAGAGCCCCGGCCGGTGCCGGAACGCGGCGGTCCGCCGCGCGGGCCCGGCATCCGGCGCACGGGCATCCAGCGCACGAACCCCCCGCGCACGGGCACCCCGCCCCGATAACCCGTGCCGACCGCGTTCCGTCGTCTGCGTCATGCGTCTCTCCCCGTTCGGCCACCGGCGTCCGGTGGTTGGTACGACTCGCGGGTGCCGGCGGCTACGCGACCGACCGCCGCTCCAGCACGTTCTCGCCCCGGGTCTCCTGGCCGTACAGGGACTGACGCCCGGGCTCCGCGGCGAGTTCCCCGGCGTCCTCCCCGGCACCGCCGCCGCGCCGCAGGCGCGGAGGACGGGAGCGCAGCGCCTGCCCGGCGCCGTAAAGGATGTTGACGGTGATGACGGCCGGACCGACCGTGGCGGCGGTGCCCGGAAAATCACGCTCAAGAGTGAGGGCGATGAGGACGGCCGTGATGCCGTTCTGCTGGCCGAGGCCCAGCTCGATCCGGTCGGTGCGCGCCAGCCCCTTGACGAACAGCGGCATGACGGTGAGCGCCACCACGGCCTGGGCGCCGAACGCCGCCACGCCCAGGACGAGTCCCGGCCACCACGCCACCCCGTGCGCGAGCAGCAGGCCGAGCGCCGAGAACGCGGCCAGGTACGCGCCGCCGACCGCGCGGTCGAGCACCTTGCCGAGGACGGTGGAGCGCACCACCAGACCGGCCAGCGCCACCGCGAGCATCAGCTGCTGCGCGGCGGCCAGCACCAGCAGCGCCCCGACCAGCAGCACCGCGGCCCCGCCCACGGTCCGCCGGGCCGGCGGGGTGTCGGGCGCCCGGGAGACCAGCCGGCGCCCCGTGAACCACAGCAGCAGCACACCGGCCAGCAGCGCGGCGTTGAGGCCGAGCCCGGCCAGATAGCCGCCGGTGCCGCCGCCGGTGATCCCGGGCGTGCCCGTGCCGCCGGTCAACGGGTAGGCCATGCCCGCCAGGTACAGCGTGAGCAGGACGGTCATCGGGTCGTCGAAGGACGCCCACGCCGTCAGCAGCGACCGTGCCCGTGGCGACATCCGGTCGTTCCGGCCGAGGGCGGCCACCGACAGCGGGTCGATCTGGGCCACCGCGACCCCCAGAACCAGCGCTTCCGGCCTGCGGAAGACCAGCAGCATCGTCCCGGTGATCAGCGCGGCCTTCAGCACCACGCCCAGGGTGACCGCCGCCACCACCCCGCGCAGGTCGGCGCGGAGCGCCTTCAGGTCGATGCCGTACGTGCTGCCGTACAGGCCCACGGCGAGCAGCAGCCCGGCGCCGAACACATAGCTGCGGGAGTCCACCAGGGCCGAGGTGTCCGCGACGCCCGTGACCTGCAGGACCAGCCCGCACACGGTGCCGGCGGCCAGTGCCCCGGCGCCGGCGAGGACGATCGGGGGAACCGCCCCGAACGGTCGCGGTAAGCGGGCGCCCCGCGCTGTCACCATGGCCTTCTCCCCCCTCCGTCACGGTCCGCGCGGTGTCCGGCATGGCCGGCGATACCGCGCGTACGCAGCGCCGCGCGACCGCCGTGGGTCAGCACCCATGGGCAGGGTGTGATGGTAGGGGGCGCGCACGCCGCGCCGGAAGTCGGACACCGGCCTGCTGAAAGAGTCGACAGGTCCTTCGCGCCCCCCGGCCCACACGGTCGCGCGGGACGGCTCCGCCGCCGTACCGCCTTGTCTTCACGATGCCCCTCCGAGCCCGGTGCCGAACACCGTATGGCGTCAACAGGGCGCATTCCGACCGGCTCTGACCGCCCGGTGCCGGCGAGGGAGGGCACGGCCGGCGCGCACCGCACGGCATGCGCGGGAGGTGCGGGCCCACGGGCCGAGGGGGGGCGCGGGCTCCGGCGCCCCGGCATCGCGGTGACCACCGGCGTCCCCGCCGCCGGAGCAGAGCCCCCTCTGTCGCCCACGGATGCCAACAACCCCGGATTGCCTCCTCCAGGACCTCACCGTCGGCACCGCGCTGTTTGCGACCTGGCCGCCACCGCCCTACGGCGCCGGTACGCCCCCGGACTTCCAGCCGGCCGGGTACCCCCTCGACCTGCTGCTTCCGGTGGTCGACTTCGGGCAGGAGCGGTCGGACAGCTCCCACGGCGCCCTGCGGTGGGCGGTGGACGTCCTGGTCAGCGTCGGCTGGGTCCTCGTGACCACGGTCGTGGCGGGGCCAACCGGGTCCTGCGCGGATCCTGATCCCCGGCGGAGCGGCGGGACCCGTCCGATCTCTGTGAACACGGAGGGAACAACAGGGCAACCATGGCCCTTCTTCGCATGTCTAGCGGGTGTGACACAGCATCAGGACTCGCCGTACGGAGGCGGCGAGCCGTCGATCCCGAAGGGGTATCCCATGCGCATCCGCCCGGCCCTCGCCGCCGTATCCCTTGCCACCGGCCTTTCCGCCCTCTCCGTGTCGGTGCTCCCGGCAGCGGCCCGGGCGGCGGACCGGGCCGCGTCCAGTGACACGGTGTTCTCGCACGTCGTCGTCAACGGCGGCAAGGACATCGTCCTCGGCCTCACCACCAAGAAGACCGTCACCATCACCTGGACGGCGACCGACCCGGACGGCGTCGCCGCCTCCTGGGCCTACCTGTGGCACGGACCGAACACCGACGACGAGGACGGCCACCTGCCGCTGTACCCGCCGACGGGTATCTGCACCGTGTCGGCCACCGACCCCACCACCTCCACCTGCGAGGTGAGCATCGCCGTGGACGCCGCGCGGGACTTCGGCCACAACGGCCTCGCCGGCACCTGGAAGGTGCTCGCCGGGGCCCAGGACCGTACCGACGACTGGACGGAGATCGACGAGGCCGGCACGGCCCGGGTCAAGCGGCTGGCCAAGGTGACGGTGAACGCCTCGCCCGAGCCGGTGAAGAAGGGCAGGACCATCACCGTCACCGGCAAGCTCAGCCGCGCGAACTGGGAGAGCGGCAGCTACACCGGCTACCGGGGGCAGGCGGTCGAGCTGCAGTTCCGCAAGAAGGGCGGCTCCACCTACACCACCCTGAAGACCGTCACCAGCGGCAGCGCCGGAGCGCTGAGGACCACCACCAAGGCCAAGGCCGACGGCTACTTCCGGTTCGTCTTCGCCGGCACGGCCACCACCGGCCCGGCCACCGCGGCCGGGGACTTCGTCGACGTCAGGTGAGAACGACGTGCGGTGAGGGCCGGTGAGCACGACCGCCCCCGCGCGGGCCGGGCGGTTCCCGGTGCGCGCAGGGGCGGGTGGTTCAGGGGCGTGGCGTCAGCCGAGGAGCTTCGTCGCCAGGGTCGAGGCGTTGTACGAGCCCCAGCCCGTGGTGAAGTCCCAGCCGGTGGCCGCGGAGTAGGCGCCGTTGCTGCCGCTGGTGATGTCGTGGAAGCCGGTGCCGCTCGCCGCGTACAGGGCGGGGTTGGCGAAGCCGAGGTTGGCCTTGCCGGCCGCCGCGGCCTGCTGGTTGTAGAGGGCCGCGAACGCCGCCCACTCGGGGGCCGCCGCGCTGGTGCCGCCGACCGAGGACCACGAGCCCTGCGAGTAGATGGAGACACCGGGGCTCGGGTTGGCGTGCGCCGAGACGTCCGGGACCTGGCGGTAGCCGCCGCCCGCGCTCTTCTGGACGGCCGTCTGCCAGCTCGGGATCTTGAAGACGGAGGACTTGCCGCCACCGCCGCCGGACCAGGCCACCTCCTTGCTGAAGGCGTTGGCTGAGGTGACGGTCAGCTTGGTGCCGCCGACGCCCGTGACGTACGGGTCGCTGGCCGGGTAGTCGACGGAGGTGCCGCCGTCGCCCGCGTCGTCGGAGCCGTCGTCACCGGAGGCCGCGTAGAAGCCGAGGCCCTCGGCGGCGCCCGCCTTGAAGACCGCGTCCACCGCGTTGATGTTGGAGGTGGTGCGGGCGGACTCGGCCGCGCCCCAGCTGATCGAGGTGGTCGGGATGCCGCTGTCGACGATGGCCTGGTACGTGTCGACCTCACCGGCGTCCGAGTTGGGACCCTCGAAGACCGTCACGTTCGCCTTCGGGGCGATCGCGTGCAGGACCTCGATGTCCAGCTCGACCTCGACCTGGCCGTCGCCGAGCGCACCGGAGCCGCCGTCCACCTTGGACACGGTCGGGGTGGGTGAGCCGAGGCTGTAGTTGGTGTCGTACTTGGTGATGTTGGACTGCTGGAAGCCGTCGAACTCCAGGAGCGCGATCTTCTGGCCGCTGCCGGTGTACGTGCCGGAGACGTTGTAGCCGCCCTTGAGCTGCGCCGGGGTGTAGCCGCCGCCGGGGCCGTTGTGCGGGGAGACGGTGTGCGGGGTCGCCTGGTGGTGCAGCTGGACGCGGTTGTTGAGGCCGGCCACGTCGCTGACGATGGCGGCGAGGGAGGAAGGCAGCGTCGGCGCGCTGTCGTTGGCGTAGAAGGAGCGGCCCGTCGCCGAGTCCTTCCAGGTCGACAGCCGGGTGCCGAACGCCTTCCGCAGCTGGGCGGCGGTGCCGCTGGCGTCGACCAGCAGGTTCCCGGAGTGCACCTTGCCGACGGTGACGCCCTGCGCACGCAGGTAGTCCTTCAGCTGCTTGACCTCGGCGTCGGTCCGGCCGAACCGGGCCGCGAACTGGCCCTTCGTCAGGTAGTGGCCGTAGGAGGCCGAGTGCGGGTCGCTGACCTTGGCGATGAAGGTGTCGAGGGCGCTGCCGCCGCGGGGGGTCAGGCTGATCGCCACCGATATGCGCTTGCCCGAGGCGACCTCGCCGGTGCGGGACGCGTCGTGCTTCAGGCCGGGCAGGACGTCCCCGGCGACGGCGGCCCGGGCGGTGTGCGGGGCGTCGGCCGCGTAGGCGGCGGGGACGACCGCCGCGATCAGCGCCGGCGCGGCGACCAGACCGAGCAGTTTCAGGCGTGACTTCACCGAAATTCCTCCGGGGGTGGGGGGTGGGGAGTGTTCCGGAAGCGGAACGGGATCACCGTAGGAACTGCGGCCCCACCCCCGTAAGCGGGGGAACCCTTGCGTTGTGTGTTAACTGCCTGTGTCACGTCAACGGCGTGTGTCGAGCGGGCGGGGGAGCCGGACCCGCCCGGCCTGGCTCACCGTCACCGTCTGTGCGGTGGGCGCGGGTTGGTCGTCGTCGCCGGTGTCCACCGCCGCGCCGGCGGCGATGACGGCGACCGCCATCGCGTGCGCCAGCGCGGTGCGCGAGCGGACGCCGACCTTGCGGTAGACCCGGGACAGCGCCCCCTCGACCGTCTTGACGCTGATGAACAGCTCGGCGGCGACCTCCCTGTTGGTCGCCCCGCCGCCGACCAGTTCGGCGATCCTCGCCTCCGTCGGCGTGAGGTCGGGCCTGCCCGGGCCCGCCTCGGCGCCGCGCTCCCCGGCCGCCAGCCGGGCCAGTTCGTCCCTGGCGCGGGCCGCGAACGGGGCCGCGCCGATCCGGGTCGCCGTCTCCAGAGCCTCGGAGAGTGCCTCCCGGGCCGCGTTGCGGCGGCGGGCCCGGCGCTCGACCGCGCCGAGCGCGATCAGGGTGCGGACCAGCTCCACGGGGAGCGGCAGCGGGCGCAGCCGCTCGACGGCAGTGCGCAGCCGTTCCGCGCCCTCCCGGGCCCGGCCGAGCCCCGCCTCGCGCAGCCCCTCCGCCCGGTCCAGCGCCGCCAGGACACTGCCGGGCGCCCCGTCCGGCACCCGCGCGCGGGCGTCGTGGAGCACCGCCCCGGCCGCCTCCGTCTCGCCGAGGACGACCAGGGCCTCGGCCAGATCGCCGTGCCAGTGCAGCAGCGGCGGGTCGGCGGCGCACATGGCCTCGCCGAGTTCCCTGACGCGTTGCAGCGCCTCGACGGCGGCCGCCGCCCCGCGCGGATCGCCGCCGAGGAGTTCGGCCTGCCCGAGGACGGCGAGGGCGCGCAGCAGGAACAGCCGGTCGCCGTCGGCCTCCGAGGCGCGGACCGCCTGTGCGGCCAGTTGCCGGGCCTCCGCGGGGGTGCCGCCGGTGGTCGCGGCGAGGGCCGCCGCGTAGAGCGCCGGAGCCGCCTCGGGCAGGGCGCGCGAGCAGCGGGCCGCGGTGCGCAGCGCCTCCCGGCAGTGCCCGGCACGCACCTGGATCCGGGTCAGCGCCACCAGGGTCGCCACGGTCTCCTCGGCCCCGGCCGGTTCGCCGGTCGCGGCGAGCAGCGGGACGACCTGGTCGTGGGCCTCGGTCACCCGGTCGGAGTCCAGGGCGAGGATCGCCCGCATCCGGATCAGCCGCCGAGCCTCCGGGCCACGGGAACGCTCCGCTGGGGGCGCCGCGATGTCCGGAAGTGCCGCGGTATGCCGTGTGTCGACTGCGGCGCCGTCGTGGCTGGTCGCGTCCACGTGGCGGCAGCCGCATATCGGATACGGGCCCGCGCCCCTTTGGGGTGCTGCCGGGCCGGGGCGGACTTCGGGTGCGGCGCCGTCGTGGCTGGTC
>NZ_JBIBKW010000002.1:51307-495636 GCF_042959465.1 Streptomyces sp. NPDC007901
CGCGTGCACGTGGCGGCAGCCGCATATCGGATACGGGCCCGCGCCCCTTTGGGGTGCTGCCGGGCCGGGGCGGACTTCGGGTGCGGCGCCGTCGTGGCTGGTCGCGTGCACGTGGCGGCAGCCGCATATCGGATACGGGCCCGCGCCCCTTTGGGGTGCTGCCGGGCCGGGGCGGACTTCGGGTGCGGCGCCGTCGTGATTGGTCGCGCCCACGTGGTCGCAGCCGCATATCGGATACGGCCTCGCGCCTCTTCGGGGCGCTGCCAGCAGGGTCAGTGCCTCCGTCAGTGCGGCGTCGGCGGCGACCGGGTCGCCGGCCAGGGACCGGACCCGGGCGAGGGTGGCGAGCGCGTCGATCCTGGTCCCGGTGTCGCCGGCCGCGCCCGCCTGCCGCGCGGCCCGCCGGGCGTGCCCGGCCGCCTCCGCCAACTCCCCGCACAGCAGGCCCCGGACGGCGGCCCAGTGGTGCAGCCGGGCCTCGGCGCGCGGATCGCCGGCCGCGTCCCGCAGGCCGTCCGCGATCAGGTCCTCGGCGCCCTCCAGCGCCTGTCCGGCGCCGCGCAGCAGGATCAGCCGGGCCCGCACCCGCTGTGCCGCCGAGCCGGACCGGGCGAGCACGGTGCCGGCGGCCTCGCCGGCCTCCTCCGTGCGCCCGGCGTCGCAGGCGTACTCGGCCGCGGCCAGCAGCCGTTCGGCACGCTCGGCCGGGTGGTGGGCCGGGGTGCGGCGGGCGGCGAGGGCGGCCAGTTCGAAGGCGGTGGAGGGGGCGCCGTCGCGGCGCGCGGATCCGGCCGCCGACATCAGGGTGCGGGCCGTGCCCTCGTCCTCGTACGGGTGGGCGAGCGCGAGATGGCGGGCCCGCTCCACCGGCTCGGCCACCGCGCGGGCCAGCAGCGCGTGCGCCTGCCGCCGCCCGTGCTCGGAGGCGTCGGCGTGCACGGCCGCCCGCAGCACGGGGTGGTGGAAACGGACGATCCCGTCGGCGTCGGCCGTCGCGATGCCGAGCCGTTCCGCCTCCGCCAGGTCCGCGGCCGGGTCCGGCAGCCCGGTGGCGCGCAGCAGGGTGAGGCTGGGGCGGGCGGCGGCGCTCGCGACGAGGAGGGTGCGCAGGGCCGGCTCCGGCAGCGAACGGGCCTGCTCCAGCAGGCGGGTGCGCAGCGCCGGGGGCACCGGGGGCAGCTCGCCGAACCCGGCAAGTGCTGGGGCGTGCCGGGCGGCGCGTCCCAACTCCCTTGCGTAGTACGGGTTTCCGGCGGCGGTCTGCTGGATCGCCCGCAGCACCGCCGGGGGCAGGTCGGCGCCGAGGTCGGTGCGGACCAGGTGGGCCGTCGCGCCGTCCGTCAGGGGTGGCACCGGGAGTTCGAGGGTGCCCGGCGGGCAGCAGTGCAGCCGCTCGGGCCGGCCGCCGTCCGTGACCCGCTCGGCGGCGAGCATCCGGATGCCGGGGGCGTCGAGCCGGCGTACGGCGAAGGCGAGGACCCCGGCGGTCGGTTCGTCGAGCCACTGCAGGCCGTCGACGACCAGCAGGACGGGACCGTCGGCGGCCAGGGCGCGCAGTGCGTCGAGGACGGCGACGCGCACGGCGAGCAGGCCGCGGTCGTCCGCCGGTCCGCCGCCGCGCAGCAGGGCCGACCGGAGGGCTGCCCGGGGCTCCGGTGGCAGGGTCTCCAGGTGGCTCTCCGGGACCCGTGCGAAGAGGTCGACGAGCCCGGCGAAGGGCAGCCGGGCGTCCGCCGCCGCGGGCGAGCAGTGCAGCACGGTCCCGGCGGCCGGGTCCGCCGCGAGGGCCGCCACGAGGGTGGACTTGCCGATGCCGGCGGGACCGTGGAGGAGCAGCCCGGGGCGCGCCGCCGCCTGGACCCGGGCGGCGTCGAGCAGCGCTCGGCGCCCGGTCAGTTGCATGTGTTCATGACAACCTCCGGTGATCCCGTGTGTCAATGACATCCGTCACCTCGCGATGGCGCCCCCCTGCCCGACATGGCGCAACAGGTCATGTCTTCTTCCTGAATCCCTCGTTACGGAACGCGGAAGGCTCTTCCGCCCTCCTCCTGTGCGGAAGCAACGAGGCACGGGCAGGAACAACAGGGACTGAGTGACATGGGTTTGACCAGTCGAACGACCGTATACGCGCTGGCGGCGCTGGCCGCCCTGTGCGTGGCGCTGCTGGTCTGGCTGTGGCCGCGCCTCGCCAGGCCGGGACTGTGGTCCGTGCTGGGGCGGCTGGGGGTCGTCGCCGTCACGCAGGTGACGATCGTCGCGGCGTTCGCATGCGCGGTGAACTCGTCGTACCAGTTCTTCGGCTCCTGGGGCGAGCTGTTCGGTCACGTCGACACCGCTCCCGTCGGCGTGACCCAGGCGGCCGGCGGGAACGGCGGCGGCTCGGTGAACGGCATAAGCAGTGTCCGCGGCGCGCTGGTGCAGCCCGCCGGTGACGAACAGCTGAGCCGGGTCAGCGGGCTGCCGGACGGACCGGCCGCCTCCGTCGGGCGGGTGGAGTCGGTCAAGATCATCGGCAGGCGTACCGGCGTGGTCGACCCGGCCTTCGTCTATCTGCCGCCCCAGTACTTCCAGAAGGCGTACCACCGCATGCGCTTCCCGGTGATCGTCGCGCTCAGCGGCTACCCGGGCAGCATCTTCAACCTCGCCGAGCACCTGCGGGTCTCGCAGACCGCCGGGGAACTGCAGGGCAAGGGCGAGATGCAGCCGACGATCATGGTGATGATCCGGCCCACCATCGCCCCGCCGCGCGACACCGAGTGCGTGGACGTCCCCGGCGGGCCGCAGACCGAGACGTTCCTCGCCAAGGACCTGCCGGAGGCGATCCGGTCCGTCTACCGGGCCGGCCACGACGCCGGTTCCTGGGGTGTCATGGGGTACTCCTCGGGCGGCAGCTGCGCCCTCCAGCTGACCATGCGCGACCCCGGCGTCTACACCACGGCCGCCGCCCTGTCCCCCGACTACGAGGTCAAGGACGACCCCACCACCGGCAACCTCTTCGGCAGCGGCCCCGGCCGCCAGGCCCGGGTCGACGGCCACGACCTGATGTGGCGGCTGAAGCACCTGCCCGTCCCGCAGGTCTCGGTCCTGGTCGCCAACAGCAAGCACGGCGAGAAGGGCTACCCGGAGACCGAGGCCTTCATCAAGGCCGTCAAGGCGCCCATGCGGGTCGTCTCCATCCTCCCCGAGAACGGCAGCCACAACTTCCCCACCTGGGTACGGGAGATGCCCGCCGCCCTGAAGTGGATGAACGACCAGCTGACCTTCCCGCAGGACGTCGTCCCCCGCCACCACCCGAAGAAGACCCTGACCGAGGCCCGCCCCGCCCCGGCCCCTGCCCGCACCCGGTGAGGCTCAGACCCAGGTGTCCAGCCACATCCTGGACTGCCAGCCGGAGTACGGGATCGTCTGCCCGGTGTAGAGCGGATAGAAGTAGACGAAGTTCCAGACGATGAGCAGGACCAGGGCACCGGCCGCCACCGCGCCCCGGGTGCGGCGGTGCCGGTCCGCCCCCGGCGGTCCCAGTACGGCGCCCAGCATCATCGCCACGGCCAGGCACAGGTAGGGCACGAAGACGACGGCGTAGAAGGAGAAGACCGTGCGGTCCTGGTAGAGGAACCAGGGGAGGTAACCGGCCGCCACCGCGCAGAGGATCGCGCCGGCCCGCCAGTCGCGGCGCAGGGCCCAGCGGTAGAGCAGGTAGACGAGGGCGCAGCACGCCGACCACCACAGCAGCGGGGTGCCCAGGGCGAGGACCGTGCTGGTGCAGGCGGACGCCGCGCCGCAGCTGCCGGGCCGCGGGGAGTCGTAGGCGAACAGCACGGGGCGGCCCATGACCAGCCAGCTCCAGGGGTTCGACTGGTACTTGTGCGGCGTGTGCAGGCCCACGTTGAACTGGTACACGAGGTACTCGTAGTGCCAGAAGCTGCGCAGCGGGGCCGGTATCCACGACCAGGTGCCGCCGCGGCCGTCCGCCCAGTGCCGGCCCCAGCCGTCGTCGGACAGGAACCAGCCGGTCCAGGTCACCAGATACGTCAGCAGGGCCGTCGGGACGAGGGCGAGCACCGACCCGCCCAGGTCCCTGCGCAGCACGGCCCGGTACGGGTGGCGGGCCCCGGCGACCCGGCGGGCGCCGACGTCCCACAGCAGCGTCAGGACCACGAAGAAGACCAGGATGTACAGGCCGTTCCACTTGGTCGAGGCGGCGAGGCCCAGCAGGACCCCGGCCGCGAGCCGCCAGGGCCGCGCTCCCGTCCCGGCCCGGTCACCGGTGTCCGCGTCCGGGCGCACCCGGCCGTCCGCGCCGGTGGGCAGGGCCGCCGCGAGCCGGGCCCGCGCCCGGTCCCGGTCGATCAGCAGACAGCCGAACGCCGCCAGCGCGAAGAACATCACGACGAGGTCCAGCAGCGCGGTACGGCTCATCACCACATGCAGACCGTCCACCGCCAGCAGCGCGCCCGCCAGGCAGCCCAGGAACGTCGAACGGAACAGCCGGCGGCCGATCCGGCACAGCATCAGCACCGACAGGGTGCCGAGCAGCGCCGTCATGAAGCGCCAGCCGACGGGGTCGAGCCCGAACAGCCACTCGCCGACCGAGATCACCCACTTGCCGGTCGGCGGGTGCGCGACGAAGGAGCCGGTGTCGGAGAGCGGGATCACCTGCGGGTGCGCCAGGATCTCCGGGTCGGCGACCTTGCGGTCCGGCCAGGTGCCCTCGTAGCCGAGGTGCAGCAGCGCCCAGGCGTCCTTGGCGTAGTACGTCTCGTCGAAGATGATCGCCCGCGGCCGCCCCAGACGCCAGAAGCGGATGGCACCGGCCACGGCGGCGACGAGCAGCGGACCCAGCCACGCCGTCGCCCGCGCGAGGCGGTACGCCCGGTCCGGGCCGACGCCCAGCAACTGCCATACCCGGGTGCCCGGTTCGGGGAAGGGCGGCACCAGGCGCTCCCGGACACCGACACCGGCGCCCGGGGAACGTGAGGGACCGACGTATCCGAAGCGGCGCAGGCGCTCCAGCCGGCCGGGGGGCGCCGTCGCCGGGCGTATGCCGTCGAGGTCGTGGGAACGCGTCGCGCTGCTGTTCGTCACCGGACGACCTTAGACCGTCCCTCGACCCCCGCCGACGAGTGTCGACAGTTTCCCGGCTGTCGGGGCGGACTGCACCGCGATCCTGAACCGTCCGTAGGCAAGCCGTGACCGCGGAGGAGTCCTCCATGGCAACAGGCAGCAGTGCGTACGAGCCGTCGATGAGGGACCGGGTGCGGGCCCTGGTGGTGCCGGCGACCGCGGCGGCCGGGGAGACCTCTCGATGACGGTCGACGGGGAGCCGGCCGCCATCGAGCCGGGCGGGGACTACAGCGGGTCGATCACGCTGGCCCTGGGCTGACTCAGCCGCACGAGCCGGTGAACACGTCCACCGCGTCGTCGCTGCTGCTCGCGACCACCAGGTCCTGGGTGCCGTCGGACGTGACGTCGGCGGCGGCCGCCTCGTAGGCGCCGTCCGCCGACAGCTCGGTCAGCTCGGTCAGCGAGCCGCCCGAGGTACCCGTGTAGACGCTGACCGAGCCGCCGTTGAGGGACGACACCAGGATGTCCGGGATGTCGTCGCCGTTGACGTCGGCCGAGTTGACGGCGACCGGCAGGGCGGACGTGGTGTGGTCGACGGGGTCCTGGAAGGTGCCGTCGCCGTTCCCGGCGTAGACCTCCAGGGTGTCGGAGCCGTTGCTGATCGTGGCAAGGTCGGTCGTCCCGTCCCCGTCGAAGTCGCCCTGGGTGAGCGAGTAGAGCCGGGCCACGCTGCTGTAGTCGGTGACGTCCCCGAAGGTCCCGTCACCGTTGCCGAGGGCCACGCTGATCCCGCCCGCGGTGGCGACGCCGGCGGTGGCGACGTCCAGGTTGCCGTCGCCGTCGAAGTCGGTGAGGACGAGGCCGTGCGGCCGGGTCACGGTCACCGTCTGCGAGGAGACGGTGAACGCACCTTCACCGTCGCCCAGCAGCAGGTTGACCCGCCCGGCGGACTCCTCGGCCACCGCGATGTCCAGATCGCCGTCCCCGTCGACGTCCCCGGCGACCAGCGAACGGGCGCCGGAGCCGACCGTGTACGGGGTGGCGGTCCCGAAGGTGCCGTCGCCGTGGCCGAGCAGGACGCTCACCGTGCCGCCGTCGAAGTCGGCGGTGGCGAGGTCCGGGTTGCCGTCGGCGTCGAAGTCGGCGATGACGGTCTGGTACGGCTTGTCGCCCACGGCGTAGTCCGTGGCCGTGCCGAAGGTGCCGTCGCCGTTGCCCAGCAGCACCGAGACGGTGTCGGCGTCGTTGTCCGCGGCGACCACGTCGGCGTTCCCGTCGCCGTCGAGATCGCCGGTCACCACGTGCCGGGGGTTGTCGCCGGTGCTCGCCGAACTGGCGGACTTGGTGAAGGAGCAGGTGGCGGCCGTCTTCGCGACCGGCTGACTCGCCGACGCGACGGCGGCCATCCCGGCCGCGACCGTCAGGGCACCGGCCGCTCCGTAGGCCAGGATGCGGGGTGCCCGGCGGTTCCTGTGCTTGTTGACTGTCATGGTCACGGGAACCTAAGGGCACCTCCTGTGATTCACGTGTTACGCGACCGTGCTTTCCCGGAGTGCCGTGGCGGGAGGGGTACGACGACGGTGGCCGTCCCCCCGTCGTCGTCGCTGACGGTGACCACCGGCCGGTGCCCGCCCGGCCTCCGGTACAGGTGCTCGGCCCGGCAGACGGGGCCACGGACCGTGCCCCGCGTCGGGCGGGTGCCGTCCTTCCAGTCGACGACGCAGGTGTGGGTGTCGGAGGCGCCCGGGTCGGTGAAGCGGACCGTGACGCTCAGGTGCCGGTCGCCGTGGCCGCGGGCGTCGGTGATCGCCGGCGGGGCGTTGGCGACGGTCACGGTGGCGGTGTCGGTGCCGCGGCCGCCGGTCAGGGTGAGAGTGAAGGTGCCGTTGTCGGTGCAGGTGACGGTGGTGGCGGCCGATCCGGGGTCCACGACCGTGCAGGGGGCACCCGCGGGGACGGTCCACTCGGCGGGACCGGCCCCCGACACCGTGCCGGCGAGCGGAATCGCGTCCCCCTCCGTCCCGGTGGCGTCCGGTCCCGCGTGTACGACGGTCACCGGATCGATGCTCGTCAGCGTCGGCACGACCGGCTTGATCAACCCGTCCGCGTCGAACTCCAGCTTGTCGATGGTGGTTTCGCGGTGGGTGCCGTCACCGCCCGGGATGGCGAAACGGTGGTAGGCGATGTACCAGTCGTCGGTGTTCGGGACGTGCACGACGCTGTGGTGACCGGTCCCCTTGACTCCCAGGGAGAGGTCCTTGGACAGGATCACGCCCCGCTTGGTCCAGGGGCCGGTGGGGGAGGGGCCGGTGGCGTAGGCGACGCGGTAGTTCTCGTCGCGGGTGTCGTTCTCGGACCACATGAAGTAGTAGGTGCCGTTGCGCTTGATGACGAACGAGCCCTCGTTGTACCCGCTCGGCGTGATGTCCTTGACCTTCGCCGTGCCGATGGACGTCATGTCGGCGTTCAGCGGCACCACGTAGGCGTGACCGTTGCCGAAGTAGAGGTACGACTGCCCGTCGTCGTCCGTGAAGACGGCCGGGTCGATCATCTGGCCGCTGAAGTCACCGGCCTTGAGGAGCGGTTTGCCGAGGGCGTCCTTGAAGGGTCCGGTCGGCGAGTCGGAGACCGCCACCCCGATGTTCGCGTCGGCACAGAAGTAGAAGTAGTACTTGCCGTCCTTCTCTGCGATCGTCGGCGCCCAGGCCCTGCTGTCCGCCCAGCTGACGTCGGGACCCAGGTCGAGGATGACGCCGTGGTCCGTCCAGTGGACGAGGTCGGTGGAGGAGTACGCCTTGAACCGGGTGCCGCTCCAGCCGTCGTAGCCGTCGGTGGTCGGGTAGAGGTAGAAGGTGTCGCCGAAGCGGACGATGTTCGGGTCGGCGTTCAGCCCCGGCAGCACCGGGCTCTTCATGATCAGAGCCGAGACCGTCCAGGTGCGCTTCCTGCCGTCGGACCCCGTCACCTCGTACGTCACCGGCTTGCTGAAGTCGTGCACGCTTCCGGAGGCCGGGCTGATGGCGGCGCCGTGGGCGAGGGTGAACTCCGGTGCCAGGGAGGTGAGATCGGAGCCCTCGGTCATCGGCAGCGTGATCCTGCTGTCCGCGTCGTCGACGATGGCGTCGACCTTCAGACCGGTCTGGGTCGCCTTGGCGATTCCCGCCGTGTTGCCGCTGAGCTCCATCACCTCGGCGGCCGACAACGCCCGGTCGTAGATGCGGAAGTCGTCGACCTCGCCGCCGAAGTACGGGTCGGCCGAGTACAGGGAGCGGCCGATGTAGCCGGTGTGGTCCTTGCTCGCGTCGTACAGCTCGGACGGCTTGATGGTGGTCGTGGTGCGGGCCGCCTCGACGCCGTCGACGTAGAGGACCATCGTGCCGGTGGTGCCGTCGAGGGTGACGGTGACGTGCCGCCACTGCCCCGGTGTGAGCTGCGAGCCGGCCGTCAGTTTGGACTCCGCCGACCAACTCGCCTTGGTGATGGCCGAGTAGAGGCTGGAGCCGCCGTTGGACGGGGTGGCGAAGAGATACTTGTCGCTGTCCGGGCCCAGCCCGAACAGCCACTGGAAGCTGTCGCCGCCCTTCCACTTCGCGTACGTCGACACGGTGACGCTGTCGGCGTTCTTCAGCACCCCGTTCGGGATCTTCACGTACGGCGAACTCGTGGCGTCCCCGGACATCTTGAAGGAGCCGCCCTTCACCCCCGTGCCGAACTCGGGCGTGCGGACGTACGTGCCGTGATAGCCGTGCCCGCTGGAGTCGACGGCGATGTTGCCGGCGGTCTCGTCGAAGTCGTAGTGCAGCAGCAGGTCGGCCGGGACGTCGGGGCCCTCCTCCGACACGGTGACCTCGGCCTGGACCGGGATCGCGGTGCCGTCGGGGAGGCTGCCGGTGACGGTGAAGGTGCCGGGCTGCGCGTAGGCGGACGCCGGGACGTCGTCCCAGGTGACGGCGGCGGGCCGGTCGACGCCGTCGGCGTAGGAGGCGATGACGGTGGCGGGGAGGACCGGGGCCTGCCCCGTCCTCGTCTTCACCTTCACGCTCTCGACGCTCTCCACCAGCTGGTCGGGCTGGTAGGCGCGGAGGAGGCGGTCGTACTCGGCCTGGGTGACCGGGAGCACGGTGCCATGGCGGGGCTTGGCCGGAAGGTCGTAGTCGGTGACCGGCGTCCAGACCCCGGAGTCGAGATCATCGGTCTCGAACGGGATGTACCCACGCCCTCCGAACTCATCCAGAAACGCGTACCACTTGTCCTGCGTGTTGGACTTGAAGACCAACGGCCCCTCGGCCGCGCTCATCGCGCCCCTGCCGATGCCCTCCGCGACCGGCGTCCAGTCGGTGCTGCGGATCGAGTCGCTCTTCTCCTCGAAGATGAACTTGCTGTTGGGGGTGGAGGAGGTGTTGTTCCGCTCGTCCTTGGACAGGCGGTAGTAGGTGCCGTCTTTCTGGATCATCGTGGAGTCGATGACCGACCAGCCGCGGTCGATCCACACCTTGGGCTCGCTGAAGGTGTAGAAGTCCCGGGTGGTGGCGTACATCATGCGGTTGTACGTGTCGCCGGAGTGCGCCTCGTTGTCGTACAGCTTCGACGCCCAGAAGACGACGTACTCGCCGAGCTTCGCGTCGTAGAAGGCCTCGGGCGCCCAGGTGTTGCCCGCGCTGTCCGGGGCGACCTTCACCAGCCGCTGGTTCGTCCAGTGGACGAGGTCGGTGGACTCCCAGACCATGATGGACTTGCTGCCGGTGCGCTGGGCGGCGTCCCAGTCGCCGTTGCCGTAGATCCTGAGGTCGGTGGCGATCTGGTAGAACTTGTCGCCCTCGGGGGAGCGGATGATGAACGGGTCGCGCACGCCCTTCTCGCCGAGCGTGGAGGTCAGGACCGGCTTGCGGTCGTTCAACTCCCGCCAGTTCAGCGGGTCGTCGCCCTTGCTGAGGGCGGCGTAGAGCTGCTCGCCGTCGGCGGTGCCCTCGCCGGTGAAGTAGCTGAACATGTAGCCCTTGAGGGGTTCCCTGGCGGGGAGTTCGGGGACGCGGGCGGTGAAGGTGCGGGTGCTGTGCGCCTCGCCCCTGGTGACCGTCGCGGTCAGGTCGACGGTGGTGGCTCCCGCGCCGTGCGCCGGGCGGTGGACCGTGCCGTCGGCGGCGATGACGTCCGGGTCGGCGGAGGACCAGGTGACGGCGGTGCCGTAGGCCCCGTCGGCGGGGAGGGTGAGGTTGCCGCGGACGTCGTCGACGTTGTGGACGGTGAGGGCGTCGGCGGCCTGTTCGGTGGCGGTGGCGTCGTCGAAGTCGGCGAGCACGGTGATGTCGAAGGTCCTGGTGTCGGTGACCGTGCCCTTGGTGAGGGTCGCGGTGAGCGTCGCGTGGGCGTCGGGGGAGCCGGCTGCGGGCCGGGTCACCTTGCCGGAGTCCGAGACCACGTCGGGGTCGTCGCTGGACCAGCTGATGGCCGAACCGCCCGCCGTACCGGTCTTCGGCAGGTCCAGGTCGGCGGTCACGGCACCGGTGTCGCCGAGGCTCAGGGCCGCCTTGTCGTCGGCGACGCCCTGGGTGTCGACGGGGAGGGCGAGCTGCCCGACCTCGGAGGAGCCGAGTGCCCGGTCGTATACGCGGAAGTCGCGGATGCGGCCCTTGAAGAGCTTGTCGCCGGAGTAGACGGACCTGCCTATGTAGTTGGCGACGGTGCTGCCCGACCCGATGGCGCCGGGGGTGACGGTGACCGAGGTGTTGCGGCCGACCTCGACGCCGTCCTCGTAGAGCACACCCGTGGTGCCGGTCTGGGTGTAGGCGATGTGCTTCCACACCGCGCGGGTGAGGTTGTGGGAGTCGGACGGCTTGGTCGTCTGCTCGGTCGACCAGTTGCCGGTGGCCAGGGAGGTGCGGAAGGAGTTGCCGGTGGTGAAGAGGTAGCCGTTGCCGCTGCTGCCGCTGGAGTTGCCGAAGCCGTAGAGGAAGTACGGGGTGGACTGGGCGGAGTCGATCCGCACGTCCAGGGACACCGTGATGGCGTCCATGCCCTTCATGACGTCGTCCGGGACCTTGACGTAGGTGTCCGAGCCGTTGAAGCCGAGGCCCTGGCCGGCGGCCGACCAGTCGGCGGTGCCGTTGACCGTGCCGTCGCGTCCGTTGCCGGAGGCGTCGGAGGCTCCGTCGGCGGAGTCGAGGGGGTACCAGAGGGCGAGGCCGTCGGTGGGACCGTCGGCGGAGGCGGTGGCCTGGGCGGCTTGTGCGGCTTGTGCGGTGGCTTGGGCGGGGAGCGCCGGTCCGGCGAGGGCGAGGAGCGTCGAGGCGGCGACCAGAGCGGCGAGGTGACCCGCCCGGCGTCTCACGCGGCCACGGGGTCGTGCGGTGTGCGGCATGACGGCTGTCATGGGGGCTCCCTGTCAAGTCCCTTGTCGTTACATGCGGATGACGTCGCGCTGCGAGAGTGTCAAACGCTGTACATCTGGCCGTCAAGAGCTTTCGAACAATGTCCGACTGGTCGAACATGACGGATGGCCGAACTTCCGGCTCTCGGTGGTGCGTTGAAGTGGGCCGTTGTGCCGACAACCAAGTCCTGGCCATGACTTGGCTTACGGTTGCCCGCTCAGCGTTCAATCTTCAATTAAGCAACTCCCCTCCCGAGTAAAGAGGTCTACCCGCATAGAGCGCCCGGTGCTGTCATGCCCACGACTGCCCGGAAACGTGCCGGGCACCTCACCGGGAGACCCCCACATGTCCCGAATACAGCGCCCCCTCGTCACGACCCTCTCCGCTCTCGCCCTCACCGTCGCGGGCCTCACCATCACCACCGGGACGGCACACGCCCAGTCCTGCAGCCAGGCCTACCTTCCGCTCCCCGACCCCAGCTGCCAGCCCGGTGACTTCAACCCCGACGTCACCCAGAGCACCATCGACTCCACCATCTGCGTCTCCGGCTGGACCGCGACCGTACGGCCGTCCAGTTCCTACACCACCGCGCTGAAGAAGAAGCAGATCGTCGAGTACGGCTACACCGACACCAGCACCTCCGACTACGAGGAGGACCACTTCGTGCCGCTGGAGCTCGGCGGCGCCCCCAAGAGTGAGCTGAACCTCTGGCCCGAGCCGGAGTACGGCACCAAGACCGCCGCCAACAAGGACACCGTCGAGAACAAGCTCAAGAAGGCCGTCTGCGCGGGCACCGTCAGCCTTTCCGACGCCCAGGACGCCATCGTGACCGACTGGACGACGGCCCTGTCCAGCCTCGGCCTGAGCTGACGCCGCCAACTTTGCTGCCCCGCACGAGGCTTGGACCTGCCACGTGCGGGGCAGAGCCCTCCTACCGGACAGCAGGTGCGGGCAGTGCTCGGCAAGAGGAGGGCGTCATGGACGGTCGGATCCGCGTGCGCGTTGTTCGTCGGCCCGCTCCTCGTCAGCAGGAGATCGACCGCAGGACGCCTTCCGGGCGCATCCTGCCGTACTAGCCGGACACCGGACGCCGGAAGGCAGCTGAGGCACCGGTCAGGCGGCGAAGGCACCGGGAGGCCTGGCCGCCGCCGGACGGCCGGCCCCGGTTCGCTCCTGCGCTCACCGCTGACCGGTCCCCGAACCCTCCCCGAGTACAAGCCGGTTGACCTGCACGTTCGTTTCACGGGCTGGCTCTGCGGGCAATTGTGGGGCAACGTGGTCCCGGTCACGGGCGCGGGAGGGGGACGCGGGGGTGCCTGACCTGGTGCGGACGGCTGGCGGGCGACGGTTGCGGGTGGAGGTGTCGGGGGATCCCCGGGGCCGACCGGTGTTCCTCATGCACGGCACACCCGGCAGCCGGGTGGGCCCACGGCCCCGGCCCATGTTCCTCTACCAGCGCGGCGCCCGGCTGATCAGCTTCGACCGCCCGGGGTACGGCGGTTCGGACCGCCGGCCGGGGCGCCGGGTCGTGGACGTCGTCGAGGACGTGGCGGCCGTGGCCGACGCCCTCGGTCTCGACCGGTTCGCGGTGGCCGGCCGGTCCGGCGGGGGACCGCACGCCCTCGCCTGCGCAGCGCTGCTGCCGGGCCGGGTGACCCGGGCCGCCGCCATGGTGGCCCTCGCGCCCCGGGACGCCGAGGGGCTCGACTGGTTCGCCGGGATGGCGCCGTACAACGTCCTGGAGTTCCACACCGCCGTCACCGACCCGGAGCGGTACGCGGCCCGGATCATCCCGCGCTCGGCCGTGATCCGCAGCAACCCGGCGCGGATGCTGGAGGACCTGCGCTCGGACCTGACCGAGGAGGACCGGCTGATCGTCTCCGACACCAACATCCGGTCGATGCTGCTGCGCACCTACCACGAGGCGCTGCGCACCTCGCCGTACGGCTGGATCGACGACTCGATCGCGCTGACCAGCCCCTGGGGCTTCGACCCGGCGCACATCGGGGTGCCGGTGCTGCTGTGGCACGGTGCGATGGACGTGTTCTCGCCCGCCGCCCACCACTCCTGGCTGGCCGCGCACATTCCGCGGGCCAGGGCCGTCCTGGAGCCGAAGGCGGCCCACTTCGCGTCGCTGCGCGCCCTGCCGGACGTACTGGACTGGCTGCTGGCGGGGACGCCCCGGGACTGACACCGGGCCGTCCGCGCGCTCACACCGCCAGCGGCTCCAGGTCCCGGTACACCCTCCGGTCCGCGAGCACGAGCCGGGTGATGCCGTTGGTCTCGCCGAGTTGCTGGCGCAGCCCCTTCAGCCTCCTGACGACCTCCTCGCGCTGGGCGCGGGCCTCCTCCGTGCGCCCGAGGGCGGCCAGGGTGAGGGCGCCGTTGCCGACGACGGCCAGGGTCTCCGGGTGCTGCGGGCCGAGGTCGGCGCGCAGGGTGTCGATGCTGCGCCGCTCCCGCTCCCAGGCCTCCTCCAGCCGGCCGCTCTCCGCGAGCAGGATGGCGTAGTTGGCGGAGCAGAACTGGGTGTGCGGGTGATGGACGCCGAGCACCTCGGCCATGCGCTCCAGCACCTTCCGGAAGACCTCCTCGGCCTGCTCCTCGTCACCGCAGCCCCAGTGGAAGATGCCGAGGTTGTTCATCGCGGCCTGGGTGTAGGGGTGGGCCTCGCCCGGCTTCTTCACGTACTCGGCGAGCACCTTCAGGGCGACGTCGCGCGCGCCCTCCCGGTCCTCGGCCGCGAACAGGTCCGCGGCCTGGTTCAGTTCGCAGGCGAGGAGGTCCGGGGTGGAGGCCGTGTACTGCGCCCGGTACTGCTCCAGGGTCGCGGCCGTCAGCCGCCGGGCGTCCTCCAGTTCGCCCGCCCTGCGCAGCGACACGGCGAGCGACTTCGCGCACCGCAGCGTGCCCGGGAACTCCTTGCCGAGGACGCGCTTGTGCTGTTCGTACGCCTTCGACAGCACGGTCACCGACTCGGTGTACCGGCCGACCTCACGCAGGTCGCGGCCGAGGTTCTCGGCGGACGACAGGGTGTAGATGTGGTCGGCGCCGTGGACCTGGGTGCGGCGGGCGAGGGTGAGCTCGTCGATCTCCCGCGCGTCGCCGTACCTGCCGACCATGCGCAGCGCCAGGGCGAGGTTGTTGGCCGCGTTCAGGGTGCGCGGGTGGGCCTCGTTGAAGATGTCGCTGAAGCCCTCGTGCGCCTCCCGCGCCAGCTCCACCGCCTTGGTGTACTCGCCGAGCGCCGCGAGGTCGCTGGAGAGGCCGGAGGTGGTGACGAAGGTGTGCGGGTGCCGGCTGCCGAGAAGCCGGCGCTGCCGCTTCAGCACGTCGTCGTCCATCCTCCGCGCCTCGACGTACAGCCCCTGCGAGCGCAGCACGTTGGCGAGCTGGCAGCGCAGGTACAGGTACTGCTCCTCGTCCTCGCCGAGGGGTTCCCTCCAGTGCAGGAGGAGTTCCTCGGCGAGGCGCTGGGCGCGGGGGAACTCGCCGCGCTTCCAGAGGTAGCGGACGCGGTCGATGAGCAGCCGGCGCGGCTCGGCCTCGGTGCAGTTGCGGATGTCCGAGGCGGACAGGTGCGGCCAGATGATGTCGAACTGCGGCCAGTTCTCCCGGTTGTCGGTGGGCTCGTCGCCCTTGGGGCGGGCTCCCCTGAGGACCTCGTGCACGGTGTGCCGGGCCACGCGCCGGTCCTCCTCGGTCATCTGGGAGCGGATCACCGCCTGGACGAGCCGGTGCACCTGGATCGAGCGGGAGATCTGGTCGACCTTGGCGAGGGCGAGCTGGCGGATCTCCCGCACCACCCGGCCGATCAGCAGGCTCTCCGTCAGGGTGGGGTCGAAGGGGCGCAGCGCGGCGAGCATCTCGTCGCTGTCGTAGAGCAGTTTCGAGGAGATCGGCTCGGCGGCGAGGAACGCGCACAGCTGCAGCAGCCGTACCGAGGCGGGCGAACGTTCCTTCAGCCGTTCGATGGAGATGTTCCAGGTGGCGGCGACCGTCTCGGGGTAGTCGGCGGGCTGGTTGAGCCCCATCACCGCGGCGGTCTCCTCGGTGAGGCGGCGCAGGTACTCGGCCGTCGGCATGGCGGTCTCCGCCAGCCAGGCGCCGGCCTGCTCCACCGCGAGCGGCAGGTCGCCCACGGCCTCGGCGACCTGGTCGGCCTCGTCCCCGGTGAGGCCCGGGGCGCGCCGGGACAGGTGCTCGACGCTCTCCTGGCGCTGGAAGACGTCGACCGGCAGGGTCGCGCCCTTGTCCGCCCACGCCTGGTTCCGGGAGGTGACCAGGATGTGGCCGCCGCCGGTGGTGGGGATGTAGCCGGCGAGGTCCTCCGGGTCGTCGGCGTTGTCGAAGACGAGGATCCAGCGCTTGGTGGGGGTGCCCCGGGAGAGCATCCGGACGGTTTCCTTGCTGGCCAGAGCCATGTCCTCGCCGCCGGGCGCGCCGATGCGGGCGCCCAGTTCGGCCAGCGAGGCCACCACGTTGTCGACGTTCTCGGACGGCACCCACCACACCAGGTCGTAGTCGGCGCTGAACCGGTGCACGTACTCCAGCGCGATCTGGGTCTTGCCGACCCCGCCGAGCCCGAACAGCGCCTGGTGCTGGGGCAGTACGGCCGTCATGCCGCCGCGCAGCTCCTCCCGCACCTTGTCCAGGATGTAACCCCGGCCGGTGAAGGTGGTGTTGCGCTGCGGCACGTTCCAGTGGTCGGGCTCGTGGCCGGGGAACCGGGGTGCCGCCGGTCCGGCCTTCGGCAGCTGCCCGGGCAGTTCGAGCGCGCCGAGCAGCGCGGCCTCGCAGCCCGCCCCGTCGAGTCCGTGCAGGTCGACGACGAGGTCGGCCTGGTCCGGGTACGTCTCCGGCGGCCGGGCCTCGTCGATCTGCACCGGCAGCAGCGATCCCGGGGAGCCGTCGGCACCGGCCGCCGGGCCCAGCAGGGCCTCGGCGTGCCGGGAGCCGTGCAGCGCCTTGGACCACAGCGCCAGGGTGCGGGTGCCGGGGGCGGGACCGCCGAGCGGTCCGGTGGCCAGGTCGTGCAGGGTGACGGTGCAGCCCGCCCGCTTCAGCAGCGACTCCACCCAGTCGGCCCACATCCGGTTCTCCGCCAGGTACGCGATCACCACGTGCACCGCGGTGGTCTGCGGCCGGCGCCGGATGAACGCGTCCCGGCAGTGCAGCCGCACCGGTTCGGGGATCTGCGGCAGCGAGCGGACCTCGTTGTCGGACACGAACGCGGTGAGCCGTTCGAAGGCGGACAGCAGCGACTTGGGATCGCCCTTCTTGTCCCCGACGACGGCGAGGGTCTCCTCATAGGCGTAGTACGGTTTGTACGGTATTTCGACGCTGCCCCAGTACGCGTTGACCTCGTCGGCGCTCAGCCGCTGACCGCCCGGCCCCTTCGGCAGTCCGGCGAACTTCTGCCGGGCCACCGCACGGCCCGCCTCCACCTTGTCCTTCTCGCCGTCGTCGACCCGCATCGGCACCGGCAGCACCCGGATCTGCCGCTTGCGGTGCTCGTCGGCGACGCTGTACGCCACCTCGGCGGCGCCGTCCAGGGCCTGGTCGCTGAAGGTGAAGCAGTCGACGAGGACGTCGGGCATCTGCAGGGTGCAGATGTCCGCGGTGTCCGACCGCCCGGTGCGCGAGTCGATCAGGACGTAGTCGTACGACCGCTTCATGCTGTCGCGCAGCGCCTCCAGGAACATGCCGCCGCCCAGGCGGTCGTAGAAGTTGTCCCACTCCAGGGAGGACGCCGTGCCGGAGTAGGCGCGGAACTGGCGGCCCGCGGAGAGGAAGTCGAGCGAGCCGCCGTTCTCGAAGCCGAGCCCCTGCCGCTCGGGGGAGAGGGAGACGGCGTGCTGCTCCACGTCCGCGAACTCCAGGTGCCAGGGCCCGGTGCGGGTGACGCCGTCCGTCGCCGCCCAGGCGTAGTCCTGCAGGATGTTGAGGACACCCCCGGTGGCGGTGAGCACGTTGGGGTCCAGGAACGGGTGGAAGAAGCGATCCAGCCCCGGGGCTTCGAGGTCCCAGTCCACGGCGAGGACCCGATTGCCGTTGGCGGCGAGGATCCAGGCCGTGTTGGCCAGCGCCATCGTCCGTCCGGTGCCGCCCTTGTACGAGTAGAAGGTGATGATGCGTCCGTCCCTTGCGGCCGTCATGCCTCTCCTCCGGGGTCGTCTCCCGTGTCCGGGTCGGACGATGAGTAGGGATCCGCCAGACGGGGTCTGGGGATGTGCGGGCCCGGCGGCAGTCGGACCTCCGCGTTCTTCAGGAACTGCCGGGTCGTGTACGCGACCACGTCGGGCAGCACCCGGTTGAAGGACTTGAGCGTGGGCACGCCGTTGACGGCGGCCCGGGTGTCGCCGCGCCGCGCCCGCTCCAGGATCGTCGGCATCACCCGCTCCAGCTCCTCGGCGAGCCTGCGGCCTTCCGTGCTGTGGTTCTGCAGGTCGGTACGGCAGCGCGGCACGATCGCGCTCACCCACGGGCGGGCATACGCGTCGAACGTCTTCAGCCGGCCGCGGCGTTCCTCGTCGCTCAGCGCCCACTGGTCCACCAGCAGGATCCCGGGCTGCCCGTCCCCGGACTCCTGGGGTTCCTCGCCGGGGTTCTCGTCGTCGAAGGCGACGACCGTCACCCGGTAGTCCAGGGAGCGGATCAGTTCCTCGGCATGGGTGGACAGCGCCCGGGTCGACTCGGTCTGGTACGGATTCCAGTCCAGCGCGTCGTCGCCGTAGGGCCCGCTGTCGCGGTGCGCCGGGACCGAGTCCTCGGTGGGGGCGGCCACGGTCAGCCGGATGTGCCGGGGCCCGCTGCCGCGCGGTTTGAAGGCGCTCGGCGTGCTCTCGTAGTCCCGGGGGCGCCCCACGGGCAGCCGGGACTCGTGGGCCGCCTGCACGATGCGCTCGGCGAGCCCGAACACGGTCTCGTCGTACTCGTCGCGCAGCCGGCTGAGCTTGATCAGCCCGTAGATCCCGTTGTTGAGGTACCGGCCGCCGGACGAGGAGTTCTCGACGTGGATGTGCCGTACGGAGTCCGGGAGTTCACGCAGGTCGAAACGGGTCCACAGGGCGGGCACGATGGCCGAGGCGGTCGCCGTCCCGGTGGTCTTGGCGTGCAGCATCCGCTCGTGGAACGCGTACCACTCCCGGCCGCACATCTCGCTGGAGAAGTAGCGCTGCGAGAACAGCGGCACGAACACCCGGCAGGTGGCGAGGTTCTCGCTCAGCTTCTCGGGCCAGCCCTCCCCGGACCGCATCTGGCTGTCCATGAAGCCGGCCATCGATCCGGCGGGCAGGTCGGTGAGCGCCATGATGTGACTGCACAGGTCGTTGAAGAGGGCCCGCACCCAGTGGTCCGGGTCTCCGCTGTCCGGCCCCCACGGCGGAGTGTGGGCGTACGACAGGAAGAAATAGGGCCGGTTGTCCGGAACCCGCTCCTGCACCCGTTCCCCCATGTCCGCACGTCCCCCTGCCCGTCGGCAAGCCGCTGGACCGCCCCCGTCGCCGGTGCCCGAGCCGGACTCAACAATGTGCCCGACGGACCCCCTTTCCGGTTCACCGTTTTCAGGCCAAAGCCCGGCGATATCGAGACATCTGACGTTTGGCGTCGCCCACGACGTCCCGCATGCCGCACAGGACGACCGTCCCGGACGCCCATTCGGTCTCCGCGAGCAGCCGGCGCGGCAGCCGGGAGCCGATCACCCCGAAGTCGCTGTCGTCCAGTTCGAGATCCCGGTACTCGACCCAGTTCCCCTTCCCGCCCACCACGCACCGGTAGGTGCGCCGGGACGGCCTGGGGCGCATCAGGTACTCGGCGTAGTGGAACGCGCTGCACACCTCGAACCCGACCCGCAGCAGCAGGATCTGGGCGTCGGCGCGGTACAGCCGCGCCATCGGGGAGAGCCGGCCGAGGTGGCTGCGCAGCGGGTGCCGACGCAGCAACTTCCCTGCCCGCGCCCCGAGTCCGGCCAGCGAGGTCTGCGGATGCGCGCTGCGTACGGCGCCGGGCGTCGACCGTACGCACTCGGCGAGCGCCCCCATCGTCGGGCACGCGGTGGCGTCCGGCTCGAACGGCGGCATCCCCCTGCGGTACTCGGCCGCCTCCGGCCCGCTCAGCTCCGCGACGGCCTCCTTGTAGGCCCGGGAGGTGTCGGAGTTCTCGGGCGTGAAGGCGGGCACGATCAGCGTGCCCGCGGGGCCGAGCACGGCCAGCAGCGCGTCCCGGACCAGCTCCGGGGCGACTCCGGTACCGCTCAGCGAGGCGTGCACCATCAGCACACCGCCCCGGCGGACGCCCAACGACCGGAAGAGTTCGGCCAGTCGGTCCAGTTCGGCCTTCCGCGCCACGCCGGCCGCGGTGATCGGGCCGGTCGCCGCGGTGACGGTGGCGGGCGCGGATGCGGACGCGGCGGTCGCGATGGCGGATGCGATGGTGACGGATGCGGTGGGCGCGGCGGTGGCGGACGCGGCGGTCGCGATGGCGGATGCGGTGGTGACGGATGCGGTCGACGCGGCGGTGGCGGACGCGGCGGTCGCGATGGCGGATGCGGCGGTGACGGATGCGGTGGACGCGGCGGTGGCGGATGCGGCAATGGCGGATGCGGTGGCGGTGGACGCGGCGCTGGCGTGGGGCGGTTCGGGTACGCCCGGTCGGTCAGCCACGGCGACCCGCCCACTGCGACCACATGCGGGCCACCAACACGGCCCCGGTCACGGTCAGTTCGGGCTCCGGCAGCAGGGTGAGCGCCGTGAGCGCGCGGGCCGCCTCCTCGTACGCCGCCCGGCCCAGTGCGTCGTCCGCCACGTCCAGCAGGGCACCCGCCGGGCCGACCGGCGGATGCAGGTCGGCGGTCTCGCGCAGGGCCGTGAGCCTGGCCCGGCGGCCGAGGCGCGGGAGGTCCCGGGCGAACTCCTCCGGGGTCACGTCCACCGCCACACCCAGCGCCCCGAACCCGTGCGCGCCGAGCACCAGACCGCTGCCCGCCTCCAGCGGGGTGAGCACGGTCGGGCGGAACGCGTCCGGGTCGGTGCGCCGGTCCGGTGTGTCCTTGTCCAGCAGCTCGTAGGCCCGGCTGAGCCGCTCGACGAACTCGCCGCAGGCCAGCGGCGGGGCCACGGGGACCGGGTAGCAGTCGCGGTAGGGGTCGGCGTCGTCGACGAGCGGGCCGCCCTGGGCCAGCAGCCGGCCGAGCGGGTGCCAGCGCGCGGGGGCGGGGACCTCGTCGACCGGGACCCAGGTCCCCTCACGGTCCGCGCCGGGTCCGGCCGCGCGCACCCGGAAGGCGTCCGGGGCCACGGTGACCTCGATCCGGCCGGGGGCGTCCAGTTGGTAGGTGCCCCAGGTGGGCAGGTGCAGCCGGGTGCCGGGCTGGTCCCAGGAGAGCGTGGCCGGTACCCCCGCGCGCAGGGCCGCGGCGGCGGTCAGCGACATGAACCGGGCCGTGTCGGCGGGGCCGCGCAGGGAGCGGTGCAGGCCGGTGCGCACATAGGGGTGGGCCAGCACCTCGTCCAGGTGCGGGGCGGCCTCGGGGTCGGCGTCCAGGGCCAGCAGCAGCCGCCAGGCGTCCGCCGCGTCCGGCTCGGCCGCCAGCTGCTGCCGGGTCCGGCGCAGCAGCAGCCGGTCCAGCTCCAGGTGGGCCCAGACGAGCCGGTCGGTCCCCAGCACCGCCGGCGCGAAGGAGCGGTCGGTCACCCGGTCGGCGATGCCGTCGACCAGGGAGCGCAGATCGGCGCAGAAGACGCTGGGGTTGTCGAAGCCGTTCTCCGAGCGGTACCGGTGTCCGTACAGGCCGCCGCCGCAGGACCGCAGGACCGGGCAGCGGCGGCAGGTGTCGCTGATCCCGTCGACGCCCGCCTGTCGGGCCCGCACACCGGGGTGCGTGGCGAACTCCGCGAAACCGTGCCGGAAGACGTCGTACCCGGTCTCGGGAGCGCCCGCGTAGGCGGTCTTCAGCCAGTCGGCCTGTTCGAAGGTGCCGTCCGTCTCGATCACGGCGAGGTCGCTGGGCGCCAGCCCCATCGCCTCGGTCAGGGGCGGTCCGCCCCGCAGGGTGCTGAGCACGGAGTCGAAGGTCCGCACCGGCATCGGGCGGCCCTGTTCCTCCCAGCGGTCGAAGACCGCGAGCAGCCAGTCGGCGTAGGGCGTGGCGGCCTGGGCCGGGTTGGGCGGCGGGCTGTCCCAGGTGGAGTGCGGAAGCAGGTAGTCGATCCGCGGCGGGGCGAGCTCGGTGAGGGCGTCGTGCACCGCGACGGGGTCGTTGGCCACGTCGACCGTGCACAGGATCCCGCTGAACAGGTGACGGTACTCGGGTTCCTGCAGCAGCCGGATGCCGCGCACCACGCGGTCGTGGCTGCTGCGTCCCCTGCGGTCCAGCCGGTGCCGGTCGTTGGCCTCGCGGTCGCCGTCCAGGGACACGCTGACCCGCACTCCGAACTCCCGGCAGACGTCCAGATGACGCCGGTTCAGGGTGACCGCGTTGGTGTGCATCCGCAGGTCGAGGGCGGTCAGCGGGGAGAGCGTGCGGGTGAGCTGCGCACAGATGTCCCATAACCGGGCCGGGCCCACCAGCAGCGGCTCGCCGCCGTGCAGGATCACCGAGACGGACTCCAGCGCCCGTGTCTCCGCGTACTCGGCCAGCCGGTCGGCGACGGAACGCACGGTCTCCGGCCGGATGAAGGTAGGGCGGGAGCGCCAGCTCTGGTCGGCGTGCTGGTACACGTAACAGTGGTCGCAGAGCAGATCGCACCTACTGTGGATCTTGAGGACCAGCTGTCTCAGGGGTGGGCTGTCGGGCGACTGGGGCGTCACCGGAAGCAGTGTTGCAGACTTCCCACTCCCGCGATGCCCCAAACCGCATTACTGCGAGAAACATTGACGCGTTGTCAGCGCACTGACGTGGGTACGAGCGGCGCGGTCGTGCGCCGGTGTACCCACGTCCGGGTGCTGTTCTTGAGTCGTTGTCGCTCAGGCGGCCGAGTTGAAGGTGACCGACCGGCTCGAACGGTGCTCGGGGACGTCGGTCACGCGGCCCGCGTCGCGCGCCGCGGAGGCCGCGTTCGGGTTGATGTCCTCCAGGCGGGTGTGCCGGGCGGCCGGCGCGGAGGTGGGGGAGTGCGTCGCGTTGGGCGTCATGATTGTTTCGTCGCTCCGGTTCGGGTGCGCGGAACCGAGACTGGTCCCGATGCTGCGGACCTTATACCAGGAATGCCCCGCGAACCTCTTGTGCACGGACCTGCTTTCCGTACTCATTGACTTCTCAGGCCGGTTTTTCGGGGGCGCGCGAAAGCCTACGGGGGCGCGCACGGCATTCGGGGGGCGTCATGGGGGCTGCAACCACTCCGGTTCCGAGCACCACGCTGGACGATCAGGATCTGCCGCCGCTGTTCCGTTCGAGTGATCAGTGGGCGTTACGTCATCAGAGTGACTCGTTCCGAGCGGTGCGTACGCATCTGCTCCTGCTGCTTCTGGCCACCGCGGCCGCCGTGTTGACCGAACAGGCGTCCGGGCACGTCATGACGGTGCTGGCCGCGGTGCTGTACGGGCTGACGATAGCCCTCGGTCTGAGCACCTCGCGCCGCCGTTCCCGCGCTCACTGGCAGGCGCACCGGGCGGCCGCCGAGCTGACGAAGACGCTGGCCTGGCAGTACATGGTGCACGGCGGGCCCTTCCACTCCGATGTCGCCGACCCGGACGCGGTGTTCGCGGAGCGCCTCGAGGACCGCCTGCGCGAGCTGCGCAAGTGCGGCTGGGAGGACTCCCGCGACGGGGTCGGGGAGCGCGGCAAGGGGCAGATCACGCCGCGGATGCGCGCGGAGCGGGCCAAGTCGTACCCGGCGCGCCGGGACCTCTATCTGCGCGACCGGCTCCTGGAGCAGACGGTCTGGTACAAGAACCGGGCCACGCGCGCGCACCGCGCCGCCGCGCGCTGGTCGAGCGTCACCGCGGGCCTGACGCTGTTCGCCCTGGCCGCCGCCCTGCTGCGGACCGTCGGCCTGCTCGGCGGCGCGGACCTCGCGGGGCTGCTCAGCGCGGCAGCCGCGGCCGGTGTCGCCTGGCAGGAGGTACGGCGGCACGGCCCGCTGACCCAGGCTCACTCCCTCATCGAACAGGACCTGGAGACCACCCGCATCGCCATGTCCACCACGGTGACGGAGGCGGGCTGGGCCGAGGCGGTGGAGGAGGCCGAACGCCTGATGTCCCCGGCGCACACGGAGTGGCTGGTGCGCTTCGGCAACTGAGGTGCCGTCAGTGGGGTGGTGTCCGGGACGGCCCGGCGTCACTCCCGCCGTACCCCCGGCTGCCACAGCACCGTCACCGGCACCCCGAGGCGCCGGGCGTAGGCCACCACGTCGCCGGTGCCGCCCGGGCCGCGCGCGGGCCGGCCGTCCCATACGGCGATCAGGTGGTCGGAGTGTTCCACGACCCAGCAGCCCGCCGCGAAGTACGCCTGTTCGTGCGTCGGTTGGAGGGGCAGGTCGACACGGGTCGTACAGGATCTCAGGATCCTGCGGTACGTCGCCCGCGCTTCCTCGTCGCCCAGATGGGCCTCGTAGTCCATGCCCGGGATCACGGCCGTCACCGGGACGCCGTGGGCCAGGGCGATGTCCGCGAACAACTGGTCGGCGCCGGCCGCGAGGCAGCTGAGGGCCTCCAGCTCCACGTCCGTACGGCTCAACTGACGCCGTAGCTCGGAGCGGACGAACGGCAGGACGGACGGCGGGATCGAACGGTGCCCGGTCACTCCGACACGGGTGACGGCGAGGCGGGTGACCGCTGCCGCCCCGGCGAGGTACTCGGTGAGTTCGGCTGTCACGGAACGTCCCCTCCCGTCACCATCGGTGAGTACAGCCTAATCCAGACACGACAAGGTGCGCAGGGGGCGCATCGACTCACATCCCGTACGCCCTAGGCGGCCAGCGGATCCAGCACCAGCGGCTCGATCCGGCCTTCCAGCATCGCCCCGATGCCCTGGACCACACACACGTCCGGCCGTTCCGCGATGTGCACCGGCATCCCGGTGGCCTCTCGCAGCAGTTGGTCGAAGCCGGGCAGCAGCGCCGAGCCGCCGACCATCATGATTCCGCGGTCGGCGAGATCGGCGACCAGGTCGGGCGGGCAGTCCCGCAGCACCTTCCCGATCCCGTCGAGCACGGCCGTCAGCGGGGTCTGGATGGCGTCCCGGACGGCCGCGGTGTCCACCTGCACGCTGCGGGCGAGCCCGGTGACCACGTCCCGGCCGTGGATCTCCGTCGACGCCGGCCCCTGCGGGGTGAGCCCGTTGCCGGACAGGGCGAGCTGCAATGGCCGTACCGACTGGCTCGGCAGCATCAGCTCGTGCTCGTGCCGCAGGTGCTGCACGATCGCGTGGTCCACGGACTCGCCGCCGACCGGCAGCCGCTCGGCGCACACGATGGACCCCAGGGACAACACGGCGACCTGCGTCGCGGCGGCCCCGCACACCAGGATCATGGTCGCCTCGGGCCGCTCCACGGGCATCCCGCACCCCACGGCGGCGGCGATCAGCGTGTCGACCAGCTCCACCCGCCGCGCCCCCAGCCCCACCAGCGTCTCGATGGTCGCCCGCTGGGCCAGCGGATCGGCGTCGTGCGGGGTGCAGGCCGCCGCGCGCAGCCGGGGCTTGCGGCGCAGCATCCGGCGGATCTTGTCGCCGAGCAGATGCCGCAGCATCCGCTGGGCCATCTCGATGTCGACGATGGTGCCGCCGGAGATGGGGCGCACGACACGGATGTAGTCGGGCGTACGGCCCGTCATCTTCTCCGCGAACTCGCCGACGGCGATCAGGGCGCCGGTACGGGTGTTCACGGCGGCGACGGAAGGCTGGTCGACGACCAGGCCCATGCCCTTCACATACACCCGGGTGCGGGCGGCCCCCAGATCGACGGCGAAATGGCAGCGGCGCAACTGCTCCAGACTGACGGTCACGGCAGATCCTCCCGAGTGCGCGGGCCGTGTGGGCTGACACCGCCGGTCGGCGGCCTGCTTCGCATCCTCCGGGCGATCAGGACGGCGCGCCTTCGGGAGGGGGCCGGGCGGGGCGCGGCTGAATGGGGGGTTTCGCGGTCCGGAGTGGCGCACGGCGGCCCCGCCGCGGTGGACGGCGCCCCCCCTGCCGCCTCCCTCCCCGGGCGGGGCCCCGCCCGGGCGCCTTCCCGCCACCGCCGCCCGGCACCCGGGCACCACAAGCACCGTGACGCCCTTCGCGAGAAGACGGTCCCCGTGCGCTGGTCGGCCGAGGCCTCGGCGAGCGACGACCGGGGCGGCAAGGTCACCCAGGAGGTGGTCCGGGCGGTGGCGGTGCGGTGAGGTCGGTTCCGGGGTGGTCCACGATCCCGCGGATCACCCCGAGCTCCACCAGGTCCTGGGGCCGGATGCGGAGCTGGTCGGCGGTGGCCTCGGTCTCCTCCAGGGGGCGTTTGAGGATCGCCGCCGCCAGTTCGGGGGCGATGACGGAGAAGTAACTGTCGGGCGTGGCCCAGGTGTTGCGGGGTGCGGCCAGGGCCAGCGCCCCGCCGGAGCCGCCCTCGCCGATGACGAGGGTGGTGATCGGAGTGCGGGCCGCCGCCACCTCGGCGAACAGCTCGGCGATCGCCGCTCCCGCGCCCTGCCGTTCCGCCTCGGCGTCATGGGCGGCGCCCGGGGTGTCGACGAGGGTCAGCACGGGGATGCCGAGCCGGTCCGCGAGCCGTATCAGCCGGGCGGCGGTCCGGTACCCGGCGGGCCGGGTCGCCGTGCCGGTCTGCGCGGCGAAGGCCACGCCACGGCCGTCGCGCTCGCCGAACCCGCACAGCATCCCGTCCGGATCCGCGCCGCCGCACCGGTCGCCGGACAGGGCGACCCGGCGGGTGAAGCAGGCGTCCAGGTAGGCCTCGGCGCGCGGGCGGCGCGGGGAGCGGGCCCGCAGGACGGCCTCCCAGCCGGTGGCGGGCAGCCCGCTGTCACCGAGGGCGGTAGGCGGGTCGGCGGGGGCCGTGGCCGGTGCGGTCAGCAGCCGCAGCCACAGCCCCAGCACCTGCTTCAGCTCCTCGACGGCCACCACGGCGTCCGCCGACCCCGCCGCGACCTGGGCCTCCGCCGTGTACGCGGCCGGGTCGGCGTCCGGCGGGCGGACCCGGGAGCCCGCGAAGCCGACCTGCGCGCCGGGCAGGGCCAGGACGACGTCCGCGCCGGCGCCGAGGGTGGCCCAGCCGCCCCCGGTCGTCGGATCGCGCAGGACGGCGATCTGCGGCAGCCCCGCCTCCCGGGTGAGCGCCGACTGCCGTGCCACCCGCTGGAGTTGGGAGAGGGCGAGCATGCCCTCCTGCATCCGGCTGCCGCCGGTCGCCACCAGCGGCACCACCGGCAGCCGGTGGGCGCGGGCATGGACGTACGCCGCCTCCAGCCGGTCCCCGGTCCGCTCGCCCAGCGAGCCGCCGAGGAACCCGAACTCGAAGGCGATCAGCACGGCTTCGGTGCCCTCGACGCGCGCGGTCCCGACGACGACGGACTCCTCCTCGCCGGTGCGCTCGGCGGCGCGGGCGCGCGAGGCGTCGTACCCCTGCCAGGCGAGGGGGCCGTCGGGGCGGGACCGCCGTACCGGGGGCAGGAGTTCGGTGAAGGTGTCCGGGTCGGTGACGAGGCCGAGGATCCGCCGGGCGGAGAGCCGTCCGACCGTCTCCTCAGGCACCCAGGGCCCGCTTCATGATCTTCCCCATGTCGTTGCGGGGGAGGGCGTCCAGGTGGTGGACGACGCGGGGCCGCTTGTGCGGGGCGAGCCGGGCGGCGACATGGTCCGCCAACTCCGGCAGCGACGGCGGCGCCTGCGGATCCGCCGGGACGATCCAGGCGACGACCCGCTCGCCCAGGTCCGCGTCCGGCTCCCCGGTGACGGCGGCCTCCAGCACCCCCGGATGCTCCAGGAGCGCGTTCTCGATCTCACCGGCCCCGATCTTGTAACCCCCGCTCTTGATCAGGTCGGTGGCCTTGCGTCCGACGATCCGCACCGAGCCGTCCGGCTCGCGCACGGCCATGTCCCCGGTGCGGAACCAGCCGTCGGCGGTGAACGCGGCGGCCGTGGCGTCCGGCCGGTTGAGGTACTCGGTGAACAGGTTCGGGCCGCGCACCTGGATCTCCCCGACGGTCTCCCCGTCGAGGTCCGCGATCGCCGTCCCGTCCTCCTCCACCAGCCGCAGCTCCACACCCGGCAGGGGGACGCCCACCGTTCCGGCCGGCGCCTCCCGGTCCGCCCGCATGCTGGTGTTCATCAGCGTCTCGGTCATCCCGTAGCGCTCGATGACCCGCCGTCCGGTCGCGGCCGCGATCCGCTCGTGGTCGTGCAGGGGCAGCGCCGCCGAGCCGGAGACCAGCAGCCGGGCCCGGCCGAGCGCCTTGGCCAGTTCGGGGTCGTCGGGCAGGGCCTCGGCGATGCGGTGGTACATGGTCGGGACGCCGAACATCATGGTCCCGCCGTCGTTCAGCTCCCGGGTGACCCCGGCGGTGTCGAACCGCCCGAGGTGCCGCACGGAACCGCCGCGCCGCAGCGGCCCGAGGATCCCCAGCACGAGCCCGTGCACATGGAAGAGCGGAAGGCCGTGCACGAGGGTGTCCTCGCCGGTCCACTGCCAGGCGTCGGCCAGTGCGTCCAGGGTCGCGACCAGCGCGCGGCGCGGGACGACGGCGCCCTTGGGCGGGCCGGTGGTACCGGAGGTGTAGACGACGAGGGCGGGGTCGTCCTCGGCGGTACGGTCCTCGGGCACCGGGCCGGCGGCCCGCACGTCGACGTCGATCCGGGGCAGAGCGGCCACGGCCGGCGGGAGGACGGCACCCGGGGCCGCCAGCACCGCGGAGGGCGCGCTGTCGGTGAGGATGTGCGCGAGTTCCTTCTCACCCGACCTGGGGTTGAGCGGTACGGCGGCCCGGCCGGCGAGCAGCACACCGACGACGGCGACGGCCGTCTCCAGTTCCGGGGTCGTCCACACGGCGACCCGCTCGGCGTCCCGGACCCGGGCGGCGACGGCCCCCGCCGCGGCGGCGACCTCCCCGTACGTCAACGACCTCGCGCCGAACCGCAGGGCCACCTTCCCCCGGGCTCCGTCCGGGGGGACCCCCATCTCGCTGCGCTCGCCCGGACCGTCCACCAACGCCGGAAACAGAAGGGACACGCGACGACTCCTCACATCGGACACCCAGGTCGGAACCTCGACAGCCCCTTCCTACACCAGGTCCCGAGACCACGCGGTTCCCGGCGCCTCTTATCCGGCCGGGACGGATGGGCCGGTCTGCGCCACCACGTCGGCCACCACGTCGGCCACGACGCAGCTCACGTTGTCCGCCCCGCCGACCGCGTTCGCCTCCTCGACCAGCACCCGCACCGCGCCCCCCGGCTCCGCCCCGCCCTCCAGCAGCTCCCGGATCCGCTCGTCGGGAACCGCCCTGCTCAGCCCGTCCGAGCACAGCAGGTACCGGTCCCCGCCCCGGGCCTCGTGCAGCTTCAGGTCCGGGACCGCCTCCGCGCCTCCCGACAGCGCCTTGGCCAGCAGCATCCGCTGCGGGTGGCTGTCCGCCTCCTCCGGTGTCAGCCGCCCCTCGTCGATCAGCGACTGCACGACGGTGTGGTCGTGCGTGATCCGGAACAGCTCCCCGTCCCGCAGGAGATACGCCCGCGAGTCCCCGATGTGCACGAGGGCCAGCCGGGACCCGGTCCACAGCAGCGCGGTGAGCGTCGTACCGACGTCCGCGCTGCCCCCGGCCACCTCCCGCACGGCCGCACCGGCCGAACGCACCGCGTCCTCCAGGAGGTTCAGCACGCTGCCCGCCGGGAGCTCCTCGTCCTCCAGGAACTTCAGCGCCTCCACGGCGGCGGCACTGGCCCGCGCCCCGGCCGCTCCCGTCCCGTCGGCGACGGCCAGCAGCCGCCGCCCCGCGTACGCGGTGTCCTGGTTGGCCGGCCGGACGAGCCCCCGGTCCGAGTGGGCGGCATAACGCAGTTCGAGCATGGTCGTGGTGTCCCTTCGCGCCTCTTCTCCCGACAGGTGGTCGACGAGAAACGCGGCCAGATCCCGCCGTACGACGGTCTCCGCCTCGACACGCGCCCAGTACGCCCGTATCTCCTGGGCGGCCCGGCCCGCCGGCAGCCCGCACACCTCGCGGATCAGCGCCAACGGCATCCCCAGCCGCCGCAGCCAGGCCACCAGCCGCGCGCGTTCCAGCTGTGCGGCGGTGTAGTACCGGTAGCCGGTGTCCGGGTCGACCCGGGCGGGCCGCAGCAGGTCCAGCTCGTCGTAGAGCCGCAGTGCCTTCGGCGACAGCCGGCAGGCCTTCGCGAACGCTCCGATGGTCATCCACTGCATGCGCTGCCTCGCGTTCCTCGACGTCCGCCATCGATGCTGGGGCTTCACCGAAGGTGAAGGTCAACGGGTCAACGGCTAGCCTGCCGAAGAACGCAAGCGCCGAAGAGCGCAAGAACGCAAGAGCGCAGGAGCGCAGCCGCCGTCAGCCAAGGGAGCCCCCGCCGTGTCCCGCATAGCCCTCGCCACCTACGACCCCGGCACCGAGCCGAGCAAGGACCAGGACCTGCCGGTGCTGCTGCGCGCGCTGGCCGCCGCCGGGGTGGACGCCGTCGCGCACCCGTGGGACGACCCGGAGGTGGAGTGGGGCGGCTACGACCTGGTCGTCGTCCGCTCGACCTGGGACTACAGCTGGCGTGCGGACGAGTTCGTGGCGTGGGTGGAGGGGGTGGGGAAGGCGACGAGGATCCTCAACCCGGCCGCGGTGCTCCGGTGGAACACCGACAAGCGGTATCTCGGCGACCTCGCGGCGGCCGGGGTGCCCGTCGTGCCGACCCGGTATGTGGCACCGGGGGACCCGGCCGGGCTCGCCGATCTCCCGGCCGACCGCGACTTCGTCGTCAAGCCCACCTTCGGCGCCGGCGCCCGGTTCGCCGCCCGCTACACGCCCGCCGAGTACGGGACGGCCGTACGGCACCTCGCCCGGATGCTCGACGAGGGCCTGACCGCGATGGTGCAGCCGTACGTCTCCGGGATCGACGTCAGCGGGGAGCGGGCGCTGCAGTTCTTCGGCGGGCGGCTGCTGCACGCCAGCCGCAAGCGGGCCGTGCTCACCCGGGGCACGGCGTACGACGCGGAGAAGGTCGCCCACCCCGACCTGGAGCCGTGGACCCCGACCCCGGCCGAACTCGCCGTCGCGGACCACGCGTTGGCCGCCGTACCGGAGGCTTCCGAGCTGCTGTACGCGCGGGTGGACCTGGTCGACGGGGAGGACGGGCGGCCGCGGGTGATGGAGCTGGAGCTGATCGAGCCGAACCTGTTCCTGTTCCTGCACCCCGGTTCGGTGGACGCGGTGGTGGCGGCGATCATCGGCGCGGCACGTCGTCGATGACGGCGGTGCGCTGCAGCAGCCCCCAGGTGAACTCCGCGACCGCCTGACGTCCGTCGGGGAGGGTGAGGGCCAGGCCCCAGCGAGTGGGGGCGGTGCCCTCCAGGGGGCGGGCGGGGGCGAAGGCGCGGGCGGCCTCGTCGAGGGTGCAGGACCAGGGGGTGAGGTCCTCGAAGGTCTCCAGTCTCGGGGCCGGGGCGCCGGGGGCGCGGACCAGCCATTCGTTCCACACCGCGCCGCCGGCCCCGACCAGGACCTCGAAGCGGAGGGTGGGCCAGAGGGGGAGCGGCCACTGCCAGACCGCGCATTCCAGGTCGCCGACCGTGCGTTTGCTCTCCGCGTCCGGTGGGCCGAGGACCGAGAGGTAGCGGGCCGCCGCCGACCGGGAGCGGGGCGAGCGGACCATCGCCTGCCAGCGCTTGTTGGCCTCCCGCATGTCCGCGAGCGAGGCGCCCAGGGCGCGGCGGGCGTCCTCGACCAGGTCCGGATTGTGGTCGGCCATGCGGCGCAGGAGCACCAGCTGGAAGTCCAGTTGCATGGGACCCATGGTGCACATGCGCGTGCCCGGCTCGTTCCCGGCCATTGCCCGGGGAATCCTCGGTGGTTAGCCTGTGTTCGTCATGCCGATCGCCTGTTGATATCTCGAACGGCTCCGCCGCTCCGACGAGATCTGGCGCTTACCCAAGGGAGGGGGCCGGACGTGGGACGCCTTGTGCCTGCCGTGACCCGGGCTCTCGACATTCTTGAGCTCTTCCTGGACGGGGACGGGACCCTCTCCGCCCCCGACATAGTGCGCAAACTCCAGCTGCCGCGAACCACCGTGCACGAGCTGGTGACCACGCTCTCCGCCCGCTCGTACATCGTGCCCGTACCCGGACAGCCCGGACGTTACCGGCTCGGAGTCCGTCCGTACCAGCTCGGCAGCCGGTACGCCGAGCAGCTCGACCTCGCCGCCGAGGGCCAGCAGGTCGCCCGGTCGGTCGCCGAGACCTGCGACGAGACCGTCCATGTGGCGATCCTCGAAGGCACCGACGTCATCTACATCGCCAAGGTCGACTCCACGCACGCCGTCCGCATGGTCTCCGCCGCCGGCCGCCGGCTGCCCGCCCACTGCACCTCGGTCGGCAAGATGCTGCTGGCCTCGCTGCCGGAGCCGGAGCTGTCCGCGCGCATCCCGGACGACGCCGACCTGGTCCGGATGACCCCGAACAGCATCACCGAGCCGGACGCCCTGCGCGAGGCCCTCGCCGAGATCCGCGCGCGCGGCATCGCCGTGGAGAGCCGCGAGTCCAACCCGGACGTCTCCTGTGTCGCCGCGCCGGTCCGGGACCGCACCGGCCAGGTCGTCGCGGCGCTCTCCATCTCCGTCCCGATGATCCGCTGGAGCGACGAGCGGCGGGGCGAGCTGGAGCAGCTCGCGGCCAAGGGCGCCGCCGAACTCTCCGAGCGCCTCGGCCACCGGAGCGTGGCATGACGACGACGGCGTACGAGGTCGCGGTGGCTGCGGAGGCGACCCTCGGCGAGGGTCCGACCTGGGACCCGGCCACCGGCCGTCTCCTCTGGATCGACATACTCGGCTCCCGCGTGCACACCTACGACCCGGCGACGGGCCGCCGTACGGTCCGCACCACGGACCAGCACGTCGGTGCGGTCAAGCCGCGCGCCGGGGGCGGTCTGGTCCTCAACCTCCGGGACGGTGTCGCCCTCCTCGACCCCGACGACACGCTCCGCTGGCTCCACCGCGAGCCGGTCCCCGGCCGCCGGGCCAACGACGCGGCCGTCGCCCCCGACGGCTCCCTCTGGGCCGGCACCATGCGCTACGACGAGGCGTCGGGCGGGGGCACCCTGTCGCGGGTGACGGCCGACGGCACGGCGACGACGCTGCTGGCGGACGTCACGGTCAGCAACGGCACGGGCTGGAGCCCGGACGGCCGGCACGTCTACTACATCGACACCCCGACCCACCGGGTGGACGTCTTCGACTACGACGGCGAACTCCCCTCCAACCGCCGCCCGTTGGTGACCATCGAGGAGGGCGCCGGCTTCCCCGACGGCCTGACGGTCGACGCGGACGGCTGTGTGTGGGTGGCGCTGTGGGACGGGGGAGCGGTGCGCCGCTACACGCCGACGGGTGAACTGGACCGGGTCATCACGCTGCCGACCCCGCGTACGACGGCCTGCGCGTTCGGCGGCGCGGATCTGACGGACCTGTACGTCACGACGGCCCGGGTCGGCCTGGAGCGGCCGCATCCGACGGCGGGTTCGCTGCTGGTGATTCCGGGCGCCGGGAAGGGCGTGGCCCAACCGGCGTTCGCGGGATAGACGCCGGTTTGGCTTCGCGTTCGGCTGCGGGTGGGCGGGGGCTGGTCGCGCTCCGCGGCGGAGCCGCTGATCGATGCGGCCCCGCGCCCCTGACGGGGCGCTGTCCGGCCCTCGTCACCCGGGTCCGTACCGCCTCGATCTCCTCGGGGTGTCGCAGGACCCGGGACACCGCCCCGATCTCCTGGAGGAGGCGGGCGGTGTCCGGACCGCGGTCGGTGGGCTCGATGCCACGCCCCCAGGTGTCGACGGCGTCCAGGATGCTCACCGCCGACGCCAGTGCGCGGGCCCGGTCGGGTGGGTGGCCGAGGCCGAGGGCCGCGTCGTAGGAGCGGCGGTCGAGGTCGGTGTCGATGCGGCGGGTGAGGGGGAGGAGGACGTCGCGGATGAAGGTCTCGCGGCGGGTGAGGCGCAGTTCGGGGGTGGCGCGCAGGACGAAGGGGACGCCGTCGCCGTGCACGGTCCGGGTCAGCCGGTACAGCGGCCGCAGCTCGCGGTGGGCGAGCCGGATCCGCCAGCGGTCGTGCAGGTACTGGCCGGCGTGGGGGAGGATGAAGCCGACGGCGATGAGGATGGCGGCGAGGGCGGCGACGGGCGGGGCCAGGTCGGTGCTGAGCCAGTCCAGGTCCGCGCCGGACCAGCGGGCGCCGACCGCGACCAGCTTGGCCGCGTCGAAGATCAGGTTGAGCAGGTAGCCGACGCCGAGCAGCTTCAGCCCCCAGCGCAGCCAGGCGTCGAGGCCCTCGGTGCGCACCCAGTTCCAGATCAGCCGTGAGGTGATGACGCAGGCCAGGCAGTGGGCGACGAGGTAGAGCAGGATCTCCGCGCCCATGAACGGGGTGGTGGCGTAGTAGGTGTCGAGGTCCCGGGGCCGCTCCACCGGCACGTCGGCGAGCGCGAACAGCAGCCACAGCGCGGCGATCACCCCGGCGTAGCCGGAGATCACCCAGCGGATCGCGCGCCGGGTGGGCGCCGAGCGGTCGGAGAGGCCGTTGCGCCAGGCGATGATCAGCAGCAGACAGGAGGCGCCGACCGCGGTGAGCAGCGAATAGCACCAGGGCGCCGAGATGTTGGGCACGCCGGCCCACCGGTTCACGGCGGTGATCGTCGAGGGGCTGCAGAACACGAACACCGCGCAGCCGAGCAGCAGCAGTCCGCCGACCGCGCGCAGCAGCGGATCGCGCCAGAGCCGGACGATGCTGGGCAGCTTGATCACCAGGGCGGTGGTCAGCACAGCGGTCGGGATCCAGAAGGAGATGTAGAACTCGCTGAGGAACCGCGAGGGGTTCAGCGCCGGCGAGGCGGTCGTCACCGTGCCGCCCCACCGCGCCCGCGATAGCCGAGGGACCGCTGGACGGGGTCGGGCGGGGTGCGGTCCGGCTTCTCGACGTACGGCCGGAAGGCGGTCGCCAGCCGGTACCCGAAGTCGTCGGCCTCGGCCTCGTCGCTCTCCCGGGAGCCGTTGCGCGCGGCCACCGTCAGCGCCCGCTCCCGCCAGCCGGGCTGGTCCGCCAGTGCCCGCGCCGCCGCCGGGCCGACCCCGTGCTGGTGCCGGTGCCCGGCGTGCAGATGCCACAGTTCATGGCCGAGGATGACCAGTTGCTGCACGGCCTCGGCCCGCTCCTCGACGATGACCAGGTCGAAGTCCTGGAACTCCACCCACAGCCCGGTGACCTCGATCTCGTCCGGGAACCGCTCGAACCGCAGCTCCACCGGACGCCCCGCGCGCCGCACGGCCATCTCCTCGCACAGCGCCCGGCACAGCTCGCCCACCCCGGCGGGCGGGTGCGGCCGGGCGCGGACGGCGGCGGCGAGGTCGGCGGCGAGGACACGCATCCCCGCGTTCGTCCGGGAGCGCCAGGGACGCAGCCTCGCGGCGATCCGGGCCCACCGGTGCCGCGCGCCGGCCAAGTCCATCGCTCCCCCTTCGCACCGCCCCCACGGCGGTCGCCGCGCTGCGTCGGCCGGTCCGAGATTACGCGTCCCGAAGTGCCCGCGTCATGGGTTCCGACTCCGGTGGTTCACATGAGGACGACTGCCCGATACAGGAAAGTCACGCCGGACCCATTGACGCGCAAGCGCTTCGATTTTACGGTCCCGTTCGAAGTTACGAGCGTAATCCGAAATGTCGAACGAGTGTAAGGGCAGGCAATGGGACGACCTGGCCTCAGTCGCAGGCAACTACTGGGCACGGCAGGAGGGTTGGCGGTGGCAGGAAGCTTCGGCTTCGCGGCCCTCGGCACCGGCGCCGACGCGCTCGCCTCCACCGCGCGCACCCGGGTGCGCTACTGGAACCTCTTCAGCGGCGGCGACGGCTCCAACATGATCGCGATGCTGGACGCCTTCCGTAAGGCGCACCCCGACATCGCGGTGAAGGACTCCACCCTCCAGTGGGGCAACCCCTTCTACACCAAGCTCGCCATGGCCGCCGCCGGCAACCGCGCCCCGGACCTCGGCGTCATGCACATCGGCCGGGTCGACGGCTTCGCGCCGGGCCGCCTCCTGGACGCCTGGGACGTCGACCTGCTCGCCAAGTACGGCCTGCGCGAACAGGACTACAACCCCAGGCTGTGGCAGCGCGGCGTCATCGACGGCAAGCTCTACGCCCTCCCGCTCGACATCCACGTCCAGCTCTGCTTCTACCGCAAGGACGTGCTGAAGAAGGCCGGACTGCTCGGCAGCGACGACCGGATCGTGCCCGTCACCTCGGTGGACGACTGGTTCGGCGTCCTCAAGGAGGCCAAGAAGGCCACCAAGAAGGGCCTGCAGACCATCGGCCTGTGGATCAACGACCAGAACTTCCAGTGGTGGTTCTTCGTCGCCTTCTACACCCAGCTCGGCGGCACCTGGTTCAACGACGAGCGCACCGAGGTCACCTTCGACACCGACAAGGCCACCCAGGTCCTGGAGTTCCTGCGCCGGCACGTCAGCGAAGGCTACGCCGACCCGGCCATGGGCTCCGTCAACGCCGAACAGTTCATCAACGGCGCCCCCTTCGCCTGGGAGGGCAACTGGTCGGTGCCGGTCTACTCCGGCGCCAAGCTCGACTACGGAGCCATCCCCCTCCCGCCCGTCTTCGGCACCCAGGCCACCCACGCCGAGTCGCACTCCTTCGTACTGCCCCACCAGTCCGACCGCGGCGGCGCCACCGACGAGGCCGCCCACCAGCTCGCCGCCTACGTCGTCACCCACGCCCAGCAGTGGGCGGCCGGCGGCCACATCCCCGCCTACAAACCCACCCTGTCCACCCCCGCGTACCAGAAGCTCTACCCGCAGAACGAGTACGTGTCGGCGATGGACCACCAGGCCAACGAGCCCAAGGTGTGGTTCGCGGGCTCCACCGGCATCCTCGCCCAGCGCGTCGGCCCGATCGTCGTCTCCTCGACCGTGGGCTCGGCGAAACCCGACGCCGCGGCCGGCCGGATGAAGAAGGAACTCGCCACGCTGCTCGCGATGAAGAACCCCATGGACGGCAAGACCGCCGCGCAGGGAGGTACGGCCGCATGACGACCGCCGAGACCGTTTTCGCACCGGCCCGCACCAGAGCCGCCGCCGTCAGCGCCACCCTCCGCCGCAAGCAGGGCTTCCAGCACGGCGGCTGGTTCGTGGCGCCCTTCCTCCTCCTCTTCACGCTCTTCGTGATCTGGCCGCTGCTGCGTGGTGTCTACCTCAGCCTCACCGACGCCAACATCACCGGCGCCGACGCCGACTTCGTCGGCCTCGACAACTACCGCGAGGCACTCAAGGACCCGCTGATGTGGGACGCGCTGGGCCACAGCGCGTACTTCACCCTCCTGGTGGTCCCCTGCATCACGGTCCTCGCCTTCCTCCTCGCGATGCTCGCCCACCACATCGAGCGCGGGAAGTGGCTCTGGCGCCTCTGTTTCTTCGCACCCTTCCTGCTCCCCTCCACGGTCGCCGGCAACCTCTGGCAGTGGCTGTTCAACCCCGGCACCGGAATGATCAACCACGTCTTCGGCGGCAACACCCCCTGGCTGACCGACAAGTCGTACGCGATGCTCGCCATCGTCATCGAGACCCTGTGGTGGACCGTCGGCTTCAGCTTCCTGCTCTACCTGGCAGCCCTCCAGTCCATCCCCGCCCACCTCTACGAGGCCGCGAAGCTGGACGGCGCCAACGCCTGGCACCGCGCCGTCCACATCACCCTCCCCATGCTCCGCAACATCACGGGCCTGGTGATAGCGCTCCAGATCCTCGCGTCCCTGCAGATCTTCGACCAGGCCGTGGTCATGATGGACTTCGGCCCCGGCCCCGAGAGCTCCACCCGCACCTTCGTCCAGTACACCCTCGAAGAGGGCTTCACCAGCTACCGCGTGGGCTACGCCTCCGCGATCTCCGTCATCTTCTTCGTGATCATCGCCGCCGTGGCCCTCGCGCGCATGTGGCTGCTGCGCAACCGCACCGAGGAGGCCACCCGATGACGACCGCCGTACCCGTGAAGCCCCGCAGAACCTGGACCCCCAGCCAGATAATCCTCACCCTCCTCGGCACGGCCGTCTCCGCGGTCTTCCTCGCCCCCCTCTTCTGGGGCCTGTTCACCTCCCTCAAGTCGGAGACCGAGGCCGTCGAGGTACCGCCGCACTGGCTCCCGAAGCACTGGACCGGCCAGGCCTGGAAGGCGCTCTTCGACACCGGCAACATCACCGACTGGTTCGTGAACTCCCTGGTCGTCTCCGTCTGCGTGACCTCCGTCGTCGTCCTGGTCAGCGCCCTCGCCGGATACGGCTTCGCCCGCACCGAGTTCCGCGGCAAGGGCGCCCTGATGGGCCTGGTCATGTCCGGCCTGATGGTCTCCCCGGCGGTCCTCGGCGTCCCGCTCTTCACCACCGTCCAGCAGATGGGCATGGTCGACACCTACTGGGGCATGATCCTTCCCCAGTGCGCCCCCGCCGCCATGGTCTACATCCTCTACAAGTTCTTCCAGGGCATCCCGCGCGAACTGGAAGAGGCCGCCTTCATCGACGGCGCGGGCCGCTGGCGGGTCTTCTTCACCATCGTCCTCCCGCTCTCCCGCCCCTCCCTCGCGGCGGTCGGCATCTTCACCTTCATCGCCTCCTGGAACAACTTCCTCTGGCCCTACATGGTGACCAACAACCCCGACCTGATGACCATGCCGAACGGCATCGCGACCGTCATGAACTCCTACGGCATCCAGTGGGCCCAGCTCATGGCCGGCGGCCTCATGGCGGGCCTCCCGCTAATCATCGTGTTCGTCTTCTTCCAGCGCCAGATCGTGGCGGGCGTAGCCCACACGGGCCTGGCCGGCCAGTGAGGAGCCGAGCGTTGAAGCGCTTCCCCCGACTCACGGCCCTCCTCGCGGCCGCGACCATCGCCCTCCTCCCCACCACCGCCTCCGCGGACCCCACCTACCCCGACCCCCTCCCCCTCACCGGCCAGCAGATCATCCACGACCCCACGGTCCACCGACTCGCGTCCGGCTGGTACGTCGCCTACTCCACCGGCGGCATCATCGGCGCCCGCCTCTCCACGAACCTCCACGACTGGACCGACGCGGGCAACGCCTTCACCACACCCCCGACCTGGTGGTACGACTACAACTCCACCGCCGACCCCTGGGCCCCCGACCTCTCCTACCGCGACGGCCGCTACTGGCTCTACTACGCAGTCTCCTCCTGGGGCACCAACCACTCCGCGATCGGCGTGGCGACCTCCCGGTCGGGCCTCCCGGGCACGTGGACGGACCAGGGCAAGGCCTTCTCCTCCGAGACGTCCGACTCCTGGAACGCCATCGACCCGGCGATCGTCCGCGCCGACGGCAAGCTGTGGATGGCCTTCGGCTCCTACTGGACCGGCATCCGCCTGGTCGAACTCGACCGGAGGACCGGCAAGGCGATCCAGGGAGCCCCCGTCGCCCACCTGGCCACCCGCCCCGACGCCCCCTACGCCGTCGAAGGCGCCTCGATCCTCCACCACGGCCGCTACTACTACCTCTTCGCGTCCTACGACGCCTGTTGCGCCGGCGTGAACTCCACCTACAAGATCAGAGTGGGCCGCTCGACAAAGGTGACGGGCCCGTACACCGACAGCACGGGCACACCGATGCTGAACGGCGGCGGAGACCTGCTCCTGGCAGGCCACGGCCGCTACATCGGCACGGGCGGAGAGTCCACCTTCCGCACCCACGGCAAGACCTGGCTGGCCTACCACTACTACGACGCCGAGGACAACGGCACCCCGAAGCTGGGGCTGAACCCCCTGAGCTGGACAAAAGACGGCTGGCCCAGCTTGCGTTAGGGGCGCGGGACTGTGTCCATTTGCGGCTCCGCCGCGTGGGCGCGACCAGCCACGGACCACCCGCACCCGCCCACGAAACAGAACCCCCCTCCCCGAAAGGCGAAAATTGCGCACCGCCCGCTTCACCCTCGACCCCGCCTTCACCATCGGCGAAGTCAACCCCCGCCTCTTCGGCTCCTTCGTCGAGCACCTGGGCCGCTGCGTCTACACCGGCATCTTCGAGCCCACCCACCCCACAGCCGATGCCGAAGGCCTCCGCCAGGACGTCCTCGACCTCGTCCGCGAACTCGGCGTCACCACCCTCCGCTACCCCGGTGGCAACTTCGTCTCCGGCTACCGCTGGGAGGACTCCGTCGGCCCCGTCGAGGACCGCCCCCGCCGCCTCGACCTCGCCTGGCGGTCGACGGAGACCAACCGCTTCGGACTCGGCGAGTACATCTCCTTCCTGAAGAAGGTCGGCCCGCAGGCCGAGCCCATGATGGCGATCAACCTCGGCACGCGGGGCGTGGCGGAGGCCCTGGAACTCCAGGAGTACGCCAACCACCCCTCCGGCACCGCCCTCTCCGACCTCCGGGCCGCGCACGGCGACAAGGACCCCTTCGGCATCAAGGTCTGGTGCCTGGGCAACGAGATGGACGGCCCCTGGCAGACCGGCCACAAGACGGCGGAGGAGTACGGCCGTATCGCCGCCGAGACGGCCCGCGCCATGCGCCAGATGGACCCGTCCGTGGAACTGGTCGCCTGCGGTTCCTCCAGCCAGTCCATGCCGACCTTCGCCGAGTGGGAGGCGACGGTCCTCGCGGAGACGTACGACCTGGTCGACTACATCTCCCTGCACGCCTACTACGAGCCCCAGGACGGCGATCTCGACTCCTTCCTGGCCTCCGCCGTCGACATGGAGTCCTTCATCGAGAACGTGGTCGCCACCTGTGACCACGTGGGCGCCAGGCTGAAGTCCCAGAAGAAGATCAACCTCTCCTTCGACGAGTGGAACGTCTGGTACACCTCGAAGTGGCACGAGATCGAGAACTCCGACGCGCGGGACTGGCCCGAGGCCCCCCGCCTCCTGGAGGACAACTACAGCGTCCTGGACGCGGTGGTCTTCGGCTCCCTCCTCATCGCCCTGCTCCGCCACGCGGACCGCGTCACGGTCGCCTGCCTGGCCCAGCTGGTCAACGTCATCGCCCCGATCATGACGGAGCCCGGCGGCCCGGCCTGGCGCCAGACGACCTTCTTCCCCTTCGCCCAGGCCTCCCGGTACGGCAGGGGCCAGGTCCTGGACGTCCGCGTGGACTCACCGACCCACGAGACGAAGAAGTACGGCGAGACGCACCTCCTGCACGCCACAGCGGTCAGGGCCGACGACGGCACGGTCACCGTCTTCGCCGTCAACCGCAGCCGGACGCAAGCCCTGCCCCTCGACATCGCCCTGAGCGGCTTCGACCTCACCCAGGTCACCGAGCACAGCGTCCTCGCCGACCAGGACCCCGACGCCCGCAACACCCTGGAGACCCCGGACCGCGTGACCCCCCACCCGGCCGAGGGCACAACCCTGACCGACGGCACGCTCAAGGCCGTACTGGAGCCGTTGTCCTGGAACATGATCCGACTGGCGTAAGGGCCAGCGCCCCTTCTTCCAGGGGCGCGAGCCCCCCCCACAACCCGCACTCAACGGCCGGGGGAGTCCACCCCCACCACCGGCACTCCTCCGGCCGCACTCCCCAGCAACTCAAGCCGTACCGACCCAGGACCGATCTCCGTCGTCCCGTCGCCCAGCACCGCCAGCGCCAACGTATTCGAACCCCGAGTCCGCAGGATCCCGTTCGGCAGGACGAACGTGTGCTGCGGTCCCACGTCGTTGATGTACTGCCCGAGATTCCAGCCGTTCAGGAAGATCTGCACCCGGTACGCCCGCCCCGGGTCGTCCTCCAGGACCAGCCCCACCGACGCGTCGACCCCGTCCGGTACGGCCAGCCGGAACCCGGTCCGGTACCAGGTGACACCCATTCCCTTGTCCGCGCGCGGAAGTTCGGCCGCCTCCCACCCACCGTCCGCGAACCCGGGCAGATGCCAGCCCTCCCGTTCGCCGTACAGCCCGCCGTTGTTCTGGGGTCCGCGCACGGGATCCGGGGCGACAGGGCCCTGAAGCCGCCAACTCACCTTGGGGGAAGTGCCTTTGAAGGTCACGGCGGTCAATCCGCGTGCCGCCTTCTGGGTGTCCACGGACTTGCCGTCCATGTCGTGCTGCATCCGCCGCACCAGCACGGACAGCACATGCGACCGCTTCTCCTTCTCCTTCTCCCGCTCCTCCTTCGACTTCGGCCCGGCGACGGGGAACGCGGCCGTGGCGGTCCAACTCCCCTGCCGGACCGACTTCGCGTCCGGCACCGGCATCCGGTGCGACCCCAGCGGCTTGCCGTCCAGCCAGGCCATCAGCATGCCCTGGGTGCCCGTGCTGTAGGCGAGGGAGACCGACTCCAGGTCCGACAGATCGCCGTCCACCCGGCCCCGGTACCAGACGTCCCCGTAGTGGAAGCCGTAGTCGTCGGCGAACAGCACCGGCTGCCCGTCCGGCACGGGCGTCGTGCTGAACGACGTCTTGCGGTCCGCGACCGTCCACTGGGAGTCGTCGAAGGAGACCGCCGACTCGGGGTTCTCGGCGCTCCGGCGCCAGCCGCCCAGCACCGGCAGCGCCGGCTTCGGCGCCCCCGCCATGTCCGACAGGGCGACCAGGCTCCCGGAGACGCTCACCCGCGTCCGTACCGGCTGCCCGTTCCAGGTGACCGAGGTGATCCCGCGCGGCCCCCAGACCTCCAGGCCGGTCGGGGCGACCGTGTCCCCGGTGAGCCGGACGGTCGACCCGTCGAGCCTCGCGTGGCGCAGCAGCGCCGGGCCGTAGACGAGGAGCGTGCCGGACGGGGTGTCGTACGGGAACAGCCGCAGGGACGTCGCGTCGTCGGCGAAGAGCAGCAGCAGCGGGGTGTCGGACTCGCCGCGCTCGACGAGGACGCGGGTGAGGCCGCCCTGCCCGAGCGGAGCGGTCACGTGCAGGACGCCCTGCTCGTAGACCCAGGCCGCCTCGGCGTCGAGGCGGGTGACGTACGGCTCGGCCGGGCACTCCAGGACGAGGTGGGCCATCTCGCCGTACCGGCCGGTGAACAGGGCGACGTCCTGGCGGCCGGCGGTGAGGACGAACATCGGCTGGGCGGTGGCGTACCGCAGCTTCCGCTTGCCGAGCGAGAGCCCGGTGGTGATGAGCCGGGCGTCGTGGGCCGGGACGGTGACCTCGATGTCGTCGTGTCCGTCGGCGACCACCGCCCGCACGGTGGAGGCCACCTCGCTCGCGCCGTCGTTGCGCAGCACGTAGACGTGCGCCTGGGTGTCGGGGTTGGTGAGGTGGTACGCCTTGAGCCCGTCGACGTGGACGTCCGCCGCGCGGTCCAGTTTCGCGAAGTCCGGGACCCGCTGGAGGAGGTGGCCGAGCTGGTGCATCGGCGCGATCTTCGGGGTGACGTTGCGGGCCTCGTCGATGGCCGCGCCGTAGTCGTACGACGTGTAGACGACCGGTGCCGGGAGCCAGCCCCAGGTGGTGCCGCCGTACGTCATGTAGACGTTGTGGAGGGTGAGGCCGTTGGCGAGGTTGGTGAGGTAGAAGCGGCGTTCGTAGGCCGCGTCGCGGGTGCGCCGGGACTCGGCGTACCCCTTGCCGCCGAACTCGACCCCGCCCCAGGGATCGAACCAGCCGCCCCCGAACTCGGGCACGAACCCGGGGGTGCGGGGGCTGGCGGTCGCGCCGCCCTTGAGGCCGCCGATCCCGAAGTCGCCCCAGTCCGGCGGGGTCTGGGAGGGCGAGGGGTAGCCGTCGAAGCCGTACAGCCACTTCCCGGACTCGCCGCCGGTGTCGAAGGAGCCGGGGATCCAGTAGCCGTTGCGGCCCTTGTCGTTGTGGAAGAGGGGGACGTCGATGCCGTCGGCCCGCACCTTCTTGTACAGGTGGGACATGTAGGCGGGGCCGCTCGGGTCGGCGACGTGGCCGTCGTACTCGTTCTCGATCTGGTAGAGCAGGACGGAGCCGCCGCCGTCGGTGAGCTGGTGGCGGCGCACGATGCGGTTGACGGCCGTCAGCCACTGGTCGACGTGGCCGAGGTAGGTCGGGTCGGTGGTGCGGGCGGTGCCCTCGGTGGCGGTGAGCCAGCCGGGGAAGCCGCCGGCGTCGACCTCGGCGTTGATGTACGGGCCGGGGCGCAGGATGACGTACAGCCCGGTCTCGGCGGCCGTGCGCAGGAACAGGTCGAGGTCGCGGACGCCGGTGAAGTCGTAGCGGCCGGGCGCGGGGGAGTGGTAGTTCCACGCCACGTAGATGCTGACCGTGTTGTAGCCGTGCGCCCGCATCTTCTCCAGGACGTCCCGCCACAGGGACGGGCTCGGGAGGCGGAAGGGGTGCAGCTCGCCGGACCAGACGACCAGCCGTCTGCCGTCGACGACGAGGGAGTAGTGGTCGTAGCCGATGGTGTGCCGCTCGCCGTCCGCGCCCGGCGGGGCGGGGGCCGGGCCGGTGGGCACGCTGCGCGCGGCGTACGCCGAGGGCGCCCCGGGGCCGCCGCTGCCGCCCAGGGCGAAACCGAGCGCGGCCGAGCCGGCGAGGGCACTGAAGGTACGTCTGCTGAGCGCCAAGGGATCCTCCCGGGCGATCTTACGGGGCGCGGGTCCGGTCATTCTGCACGGGCGGACGCCCCACAATGGACCCATGAGGATCTCGGCACGGGCGGATTACGCGGTACGGGCGGTACTGGAGCTCGCCGTACGGCAGGACGGCGGCCCGGTGAAGGCGGAGGAGATCGCCGCCACCCAGGACATCCCGCACAAGTTCCTGGAGGGCATTCTGGGTGACCTCCGGCGCGCCGGGATCGTCGACAGCCGGCGTGGCGGGGGCGGCGGCTACCGGCTGGCCAGGGAGGCCTCCGCGATCACCGTGGCGGACCTGATCCGCGCGGTGGACGGCCCGATCGTGTCCGTACGCGGCGAACGCCCGACGGGCCTGGCCTACACCGGCACCGCCCAGCCCCTGCTGCCCCTGTGGATCGCCCTGCGCGCCAACGTCCGCAAGATCCTCGAAGGCGTCACGGTCGCGGACATCGCGGCGGACGCGCTCCCGGAGCCGGTCCGGGCCCTGGCGGCGGAACCGGCGGCCTGGGAGAACCCGTAGAAGCCCCGGGCGGCGGCTTGCGAGGACGGGCTGTGAAATCCGGTGATGTGAATGGCCGGAGTTCGCCCTGACCGGTGCGCGTGGGGGTTCCTACGATTCGAGCGCCCCGGCCTTCACAGAAAACTCACAGGTTCTTCAAAGATGAACCAGATGAACCGTGTGGGTCGTGCGTGACGGCCGTGGGTGTCACCCCCCACTCGATCACCGAACTGGAGAAACCATGAGACGTGGACTCCTGCTCGGCGGGGCGCTCACCGCGCTGCTCGCCGCCGGGCTGCCCGCTCAGGCCCGTGCCTCCTCGTCGCCCGTGTTCGACGACCCGCCGCCGGACAAGATCGTGATCAACATAGCCACGGTCAACGGCTCCGGGTGCCCGGCGGGCACCACCGCCGTGGCCGTCTCGGAGGACAACACCGCCTTCACCGTCACCTACAGCGCCTACCTCGCGCAGGCGGGCGGCAACTCCGACCCCACTGCCTTCCGGCGCAACTGCCAGCTCAACCTGGTCGTGCATGTGCCGCAGGGCTTCACGTACGCGATCGCCAGCGCCGACTACCGCGGCTTCGCGTCCCTGCAGTCGGGCGCCACCGGCACCCAGCGTGCCTCGTACTACTTCCAGGGTTCGTCCAACACGGCCGCCGCCAGCCACCCCTTCAGCGGCCCCTACGACGACAACTGGCAGGCCACCGACACCACCGACTGGGCCCAGCTGGTCTGGGCGCCCTGCGGGGTCCAGCGCAACTTCAACATCAACACCGAGCTGCGCGTGAACGCCGGGAGCGCCAACCCCGGCAAGGTCAGCTTCATGACCATGGACTCCACCGACGGTGACATCAGCACCGTCTATCACATGGCCTGGAAGGAGTGTCCGGGCAAGTAGACGGCGATGGACGGCGGCCGCGGCTAGCCCAGGAACAACGGGATGTCCGCCGCGAGTCCGCCCAGTGCGGCCTTCTCCGCGTCCGTCGGCGCTCGCCGGCCGGTGCCGGTCAGCAGCGCGTCCGGGTCGGACAGCGACGCGGGGAAGGCCGCACCCGCGATCTCCTCCAGCATCGCCCGGGCCGCGGCGAGGGTCTGTGCCGGTGGCCGGGGCGCGGACGGCAGGTGGGCGACCAGGTCCAGGTGGTGCAGGGTCCACTCCAGGACGTACGCCGAGAGGTAGTCGGCCACCGTGAGCACCTGGTCGCGGGTGCCCACCCGGGCGGCCGGATCGGCCAGCCGGGCCGCCCGCCCCGCCGCCGAACCCACGTCGTCCAGGTGGAACTTCAGCAGCCCCGGGTCCTCGTAGGCCGCGGCGAGCCGGACCGTCAGCGCGTCGAGCGGGTCCTCGCCCGTCGGCCGCTCCCGGCTGACCTCCCAGTACGTCACCGCGGTCCGCGTCGGCTCCGCCTCGGCCGGTGTGGCCAGGGTGATCAGGACGTCCTGGGCGTCGATGACCAGGTGGCAGACCAGGTCCCGGACCAGCCACCCCGTACAGCCGGAGGGACGGCCGAAGTCCTCGTCCGGCAGCCCGGCCACCGCGGTCCGCAACGCCGTCCACGCCTGCGAGAAGAGATCCACGCCCGGCAAGCTAGCAGCGAGGCCGCTCATGCCTTGCCTGCCGCTGTGGTCCGGAACGTGTTCCGGTACGTCTGTGGGGAGACGCCGATGGCCGCGTGCAGGTGCTGGCGCAGGGAGGTGCCGGTGGCGAAGCCGACCTCGGTGGCGATGCGGTCGACGGGCAGGTCGCTGGTCTCCAGGAGGTGGCGGGCCCGGTGCACCCGCTGCTGGATCAGCCAGCGGCCCGGGCTGACGCCGGTCTCCTCCTGGAAGCGGCGCGCGAAGGTGCGCCGGCTCATCCGGGCGTGCTCGGCCAACTCCTGCAGCGCGAGGGGTCGTTCGAGGTTCTCCAGGGCCCAGGCCCGGGTGGCCGCCGTACCGGTGGCGCCCTCGTCCGGCACCGGCTGTTCGATGTACTGCGCCTGTCCGCCGTCCCGCCACGGCGGTACGACGCACTGCCGGGCCACGCTGTTGGCGACCGCGCTGCCGTGGTCGGCGCGCACGACGTGCAGGCACACGTCGACCCCGGACGCCGCCCCCGCCGAGGTCAGCACATCGCCGTCGTCGATGAACAGCACGTCGGGGTCAAGGGCGACCTGCGGGAACATCCGCCGGAACCGGGGCGCCAGCGCCCAGTGGGTCGTCGCGGGCCGCCCGTCCAGCAGCCCGGCCGCCGCCAGCGCGAACGCCCCCGTGCAGATGGAGACGATGCGGGCCCCGGGCCGGATCCGTGCCAGTGCGGCGGCGACGGGCTCGGGCAGCTCCTGCGCGATCCGCGCCATGTCGTACGGCGGTACGACCACCGTGTCCGCGCTCTCCAGCGCCTCCGGCCCGTGCCCGACCGTGATCGAGAAGTCGGCGTTGGTCGCCACCGTACGGTCCTCGGTCGCCGCGCACGTCACCACGTCGTAGGCGCCGGGCACGCAGGGGAAGACCCGGTTCGGGATGCCCAGCTCGAAGGGGTAGACCCCGTCGAGGGCGAGGACGACGACCCGGTGGGGGCGGGCGGGCAGGAAGTCGATGTCGGCGGACATGGCACGATTCTATCGCTCACGGCCTATCCTGCCATCGAACGGTGCCCCTACGCGGCCGGGGCTCTCCTCGGTAAACCGGTCGCCGAGGTCGACGCCCTCCGCATCCCGAGCCGGGGTGGAGGTCGGTGGACGTGCTGGAGCTCACCGCACTGCCCGGCATCGACAACCTCTGGGACACCGACGTGATCACCGTCGGCTCGGGCGGCAACACCCTCGGCTGAGCCGACCCGTGCCAAGCGGCAGCGAACCGGCCTCCGGCATCAGCCGGAGGCCGGCGCGTCATGTCCCGGCCGGGGCGGGGGCTCGGGGAAGGCGTAGCTGGAAGCAGGCACCGAGGGTGCGGGGGACGAGGGTGAGGGTGCCTCGGTGGCGGTGGGCCAGGTCGCGGGCGATGGCGAGGCCCAGGCCGGTGCCGCCTTGGTCGCGGGAGCGGGCGTCGTCGAGTCGGACGAAGCGTTCGAAGATGCGCTCGGCGTCCTCGGCGGGCACGCCCGGTCCGTCGTCGTGCACCGTGAGGACGATCCAGGCGTCCTGGTTGCGGACGGTGATCTGGATGCGGTGGGCGGCGTGGCGGGCGGCGTTGTCGACGAGGTTGCGCAGCAGCCGTTCGTACGCGTCGGGGTTCCCGTGTGCGTGTGCGGGGGCGGTGCTGTCGCAGGTGAGGGTCAACGGTCTGTCGGCGAGGGGGTATTGCTCGGTCAGCCGGGTGGCGAGGGCGGTCAGGTCGACGAGTTCGGCGTCGGCTGCGGGGGTGCGGGTGTCGAGGCGGGCCAGGAGCAGCAGGTCTTCGGCGAGGGCCTGGAGGCGGCGGGTCTGGCGTGCGGCGGTGGTGGCCGCGGCGGGCCAGTCGGTGCGGTCCGGGTAGGCGAGCGCGACCTCCAGGCTGGCCAGCAGGGTGGTGAGGGGGCTGCGCAGTTCGTGGGCGGCGTCCGCGACGAAGCGGCGTTGCCGGGCGGCCGCGTCGTCGAGGCGTTGGAGGGTGGTGTTGATGGTGGTGGCCAGGGCGGTGATCTCGTGGCCCGTGGCGGGGACGGTGACGCGTTCGCGGGGGTCGTGCGCGGTGACCGAGGCGGTGAGGACGCGGATGGCCTCGACCGGCCGCAGCGCGACGCGGACGGCGAAGTAGGTGGCGGCGGCGATCAGTACGAGGCTGACGAGCCCGGCCCGCAGCAGCAGCTGGTCGGTGGTCCTGGCGATGGCCTCGGCGGTGTTCGGGAGCACCACCACATAGACCCGCAGCTCGGCGTCGGCGGTGACGCCCAGAGCGGCGGCTTGGGCGCTGCTCAGCTCATCGGCCCAGATGTCGGCCGTGACGACCTGATGGGTCCCGCCGGCCACGGAGAGTTTGTCACTGGGGTCGTAGTCGGGGTTCGCGGGCAGGCGGACGGTGGTGATGATCTCGACCCGCTGGGCTTTCGGCGGGGCGGGCATCACGTGGTGGGTGCCGGGATCGAAGTCGTCCATGCCTCCGCCGTAGGCGACAGCGGTGCGCCGGCCGGTGGCGACGACCTCGTACGGCACGGTGCTGGTGGAGTCGGGGACGACACCCTGGCGCAACTGATCGCAGAGAGACCAGAGCTGTGCCTTGGCCTGGTCCTCGGCGATCTGCGTGCTCTGGCGGTAGAGATCGTGGTGCAGCCACCAGCCGATGCCGAGCAGAATGACGGCGGCGGTCGAGGCGGCGGCCAGCGCCGTGCGGGCTCGTACCGAACGCGGCCACCAGCGGCGTCGCGGCTCAGTCGCGGTCACGGTCGTCCACCAGCCGGTAGCCGGAACCCCGTACGGTCTGCAGGGACTTCCGGTCGAACGCGGCGTCCACCTTCTTGCGGAGGGCGCTGACGCGCGCCTCCACCAGGTTGGGATCCCATGCCTCGTCGGGCCAGGCGTGGTACAGCAGATCCGCTTTGGAGACCGCCTGGCCCGCCCGGCGGGCCAGCAGTTCGAGGACGGCGAACTCCCGGGGCGTGAGGTCCACCCGGGTCCCGGCCCGGCGGCAGACCCGGCCGGCGACGTCCAGCGAGAGGTCGCCCACGGCAAGGACCGGCGGGGCGACCGTGGCGGCTCGTCTGACCAGGGCCCGCAGCCGTGCGACGAGCACCGGGTAGGAGAAGGGTTTGGCCAGGTAGTCGTCGGCCCCCGTGTCCAGGGCCTCTGCCTGGTCCCAGTCCCCGTCCTTGGCGGTGAGTACCAGGATGGGGGTCGCGTTGCCCTCCCGGCGCAACTGGGCGCAGACCTTGTAGCCGTTGAGTCCGGGCAGCATCAAGTCCAGTACGACCAGGGCGTATTCACCGGTCCGGGCCATCCACAGTCCCTGCCTGCCGTCATGGGCGAGGTCCACGCTGTAGCCCTCGGCGGTCAGACCGGTGTGCAGGGTCCGGGCCAGGTCCACCTCGTCTTCGACCACCAGGATGCGCATGCGGTGCAGCCTCGCACAGCGCCGGCCCGCCTTCCTGATCGGCCGGTCAGGTCGGGTCAGCGTCCGGTCAACGAGGTCCCGGCACGGTGGCGGGGTTTCTTCGCCGCTGTCGAAAGGCCCTGTCGCCGATGTCTGTTGCCGAACGTGGTCCCGCCGTGGCCAGGACGGTTTCCCCTCCCGTATCCGCCCGCCGACCATCACCGAGTCCGGCCCGAGCCGTTGTCGTCATCGCGCCCTTGTCGCTGACCATCGCTCTGGGGCTCTGGGGTATCCGCAGGCAGAACACCCTGTGGGGGGACGAGTCCGTCACCTATCAGCTCGCGCACCGCGATCTTGCGCAGATATGGCACACCGCCCGGCATGTCGATCTGGTCCATGCCCTCTACTACGCCGTGATGCACGAGATCTTCGGTCTCTTCGGCGGAGGGCTGCTCACGCTGCGGCTGCCGTCCGTGCTGGCGATGTCCGTGGCGGCGAGCGGAGTCGGGCTGCTGGGGCTGCGCCTGGCGGGACCCCGGGCCGGGCTGCTGGCCGGGCTGGTGTTCCCGCTCCTCCTCCAGGTACAGAAGTACACGCAGGAAGGCCGCTCGTACGCCATGGTCTGCGCCCTGGTCACCTGGGCCACGTACGCGCTCGTGGCCGGCGTCCCGCATCGCACCCGGTGGCGGTGGGCGGTCTACGGCTCCATCATGCTGCTGGCCTGTCTGCTCCATGAGTTCGCGGTCCTCGCCCTGGTCGCGCACGGCGTCACCCTGCTCGTCTCCCGTGTTCCACGACCGGTGCTGAGGGCGTGGAGTGCGGCTGCCGCGGGCGTTGTGGCCGGGCTGTTGCCGCTGGCGATCCGCAGTGCGGGGCAGTCGGAGCAGGTGCCCTGGATCAGCGGACCGGTGCGGCTTCGCTATTTCCTGGTCGTGGCGGTCGTGGCGTGGTGTGTGCCCGAGCGCCCCTGGGGACGAGGGGGCCCGTGCGGCTTTCCGCGCTGGCTGTGCCGATTCTCGTGCTGCCGGGCCTTCTGCTGCTGATCGCCTCACTGGCCAAGCCCCTTTTCGTCGACCGGTATGTGCTCTACGGCAATATCGGAATCGCCTTGCTGCTGGGGGCCTGGCTGGATCACTTCCACCGGCTGTGGCGGTCTTCCGGCACCGCGTGGATCGCGGCGGTCGCCGTACTGGCCGCGCTCGTCCCGCCGAGCCTTGCGCTGCGGACGCCCCAGAGCCGGAGCAACGACGTCACCGCCATCGGCGCCGCCGTACGCAGGGAAGGCCGTCCCGGCGACGGGTTGCTCTATCTCCCCGGCCGGTACCGGGCCTGGACCGCGGCCGACCCCGAGGACACCCGTGCTCTGACGGATCTCGCCCTGGCACAGGACCCCGTTTCGTCGGACACGCTTGCGGGCGTCGAGCTTCCCGCCCACGAAATCGCGGCACGCATGCTGGAGTTCGACCGGATCGTCGTGGTCCGCGACCCGGCGGGTGCGCACGCGCCCACCGACCCGCAGGAGGAAGCGAAGACAAGCACCCTGCGGCGCCACTTCCGCGCGTCCGGGACGACCCATGTCAACGGGGCGCGCGTCACCGTCTATGTGCGTCAGAGAGGCTTGCCCAGCCGGATCCGGGTGTCGCAGCCGAGGTCCTGATGGTGCGTGGTGGAGCCCTGCCGGTAGGTGAAGCGGCAGTCGGTGAGGTCCCCGTGCACGGCTCCGGTCACCTTGACCCGGGCCTCGTAGTACTGGTCCGACTGGTCGTGCGCCGCGACCCGGATCGGACCGTCCTTCACGTCGTCCGTGGCGGCGACGGGTGACGGCCCGATGAGGTAGCCGCCCCCTCCGGCACTGAACACCCGGTAACCCGTGATGCGCAGCCCGGCCGGCACATGGACGATCTTCGCGTCGACGACGGTGAGCGGCTTCCCCGACCTGTTCGACAACGGCGGCATCGCCACCCAGTACTCGTCGCCGACCTGGGCGTGGTCGTACCCGGCGACGCCGGACGCTTGCGAACTGCCGTCCAGGGCCGTGTCCCCGCCGCCGGAGCACGAGGCGAGGAGGCCGGTCGTGAGGAGGGCGAGCAACGCCCGTCTTCCATGTCTCATGCGGCGATCATCGCACCGCCGATGTGGGCGATGATGGGCAGGTGGCAAGGCGGGACGCAGTGGTGAATCCGGTCCGGTACGCGCGGGTGTCCGGCGGTGCCGTCGCGCTCCTCGTCGGCTTGTCCGGGTGCGCGGGGAAGGCGGAACCCTGCGCCGGTGTCGGTGTGGTGACCCAGGTCAGGGTGCTCTTCGCGCAGGACGGCTACGACGGTCTCGCCGGCGCCTCCGTCCGGCTCTGCGCGCACGACCGGTGCGTCGAGGACCGGATACCGGCCGAGGACGTCACGAGCGTCCATCTGCCGCTGCCGGACGACATCGGCCCCGACCTCGGCACGGTACGCTTCCGGGTCACCCGCAAGGGCAGCACCAAGCCCTTTATCGACGCGTCCACCGACAAGAGGCTCAGCCGCCAGCCCGACGGCTGTGGCGGCGGCGCCTACAGCGGGGCGCTCGCCTTCACCAAGGAGGGCGGCCTGACCGGCACGGTTCCGAAGAGCGTGTCGGATGCCTGGTTCAAGCAGGTCAGGGCAGCCGCTTCCCGGCGTGCGTGAGGAAGTTGGCCCAGGTGGTGGGGGAGAGGGTCAGCTGGGGGCCGTTCCGGTCCTTGGAGTCGCGGATGTGGATGGTGGCGGGACAGGCGGCGACTTCGACGCAGTCGCCGGAACCGCCGCTGCTGTAGCTGGACTTGTGCCAGGAGAGGGCGACTTCGACGCAGTCGCCGTCGCCGCCGCTGCTGTAGCTGCTCTTGAACCAGACCAGTTCCGTGGTGCTCATAAGTCCCCTCGCATCCGCTGCAACAGGCTCCAGGAGTCTTCCAGCGTATGAGCCTGTGACCGCATCCTGGCATAGCGCTGCTGGAGAATGCTGACCTCTTTGGGGTCGGAGATCAGCAGGCCGCCTCGCTGTCCCTCGCAGTACGAGAACCACTTGTTCTCCGGGGTCTCCAGGAGTTGTAACGGACCGTCGAGTCCTGCGTGCGATGCCTGCACCTGCGGCATGACCTGCACCTCGACATTCCGCAGTTCGGCGAGTTGCAGCACGTGGTCGATGAGTTCCCGGGTGACCTCCGTGCCGCCGGTCCGGCGCAGGAAGACCCCCTCCTCCAGGATGAAGCTGAACGCCGTGTTGGGGCGCTCGCGCAGCAGTCGTTGCCGGTCCGCGCGAGCCAGCCACTGCGCCTCGATCTGGCCGTCGTCCAGGGGCGGCAGTTGCTGGGTGAACAGCGTCCGTGCGTATGCCTCCGTCTGCAACAGCCCCGGAAGCAGACGGCATTCGTAGGTGTAGAGGGTGACCGCCGTCGCCTCCATCCGCGCCCACCGCCGAAACCAAGCCGCCAGTCCCGGCTGCCGCGCCACATACCCCGCAGCCCGCCGTAAGGCCCCCGTGTTGCCCAGGGCCTCCTCCGCCGCCTCCACGAAGGACTCGTCCGGCATCCGCCTCCCCAACTCCACCGATGCCACCGTGTGTTTGGAGAACCGCACCTGCTCTCCGAACTCCTCGCGGCTCAGCCCCGCATGCTCCCGCAGTGCCTGGACCACCGCCCCGAAAGTCCGCAGACTGTCCGACGACTCCGGCTCGACTCCATCGCTCACGTAGGCCACCTCCCGCCCCCATGGTGACGGCCCGTGACCAGTACGGTCCAGTCGGTGACCGCGTACGCGCCACCGGCGTACGCGGCTCCCACCTGGAGAAGTGCCCGTTCCGGAGGCCAGATTGGGGGCATGGACGCACCCCCCGCCACCGTCACCGTCAGTCGAACACTCGCCCAGCGGCTCAGTGCCACCCCACGGGGTGCCCGGCTCGCCCGGCACCTTGCCGTCGCCCAACTGCACGCGTGGGGAGGGGTGTTCGCGGCACCCGACGTCGTCGACAAGGTGTCCGTCATCGTCGCGGAGCTGGCCGCGAACGCGGTGACGCACGGGCGGGTGCCGGGGCGGGACTTCGAGTTGCGGGTGTCGGTGGTGACGGGGAGCGTGCGGGTGGAGGTCACCGACACCCGGGCGGAACGGCGGCCGCCCGCACCCGGGGTCGTAGCACCGCGTGGGGTGCTGGACGACGGCGGGCGCGGGCTGGTGCTGGTGGACGCGCTGGCCGACCGCTGGGAGGTGGTGGAGCGGGACTGCGGTGGCGCACCGGGCAAGACCGTACGGGCCGAGGTGGACCTGCCGCTGCGGCGGAGACCGTGAGCCGGGCCCCGGGGGACGCACCTTCCCCGGGGCCCGTGACGTCAGCTGGAGACGCCGAGGGTGAGGGTGCCGGTGTAGCCGGCGGAGGTGGAGCCGGTGACGGTCATGAGGCCCGAGGAGGCGCCTCCGTCGTCGTAGATCCCGTCCTGGGAGAGCGTGGTGCGGGTGACCGTGTTGGTCGAGTAGGGCGAGACCGCCGCGACCGCGGTCGTGATGGACTCGTTGATGAAGAGCTGGCCGGTGTGCAGGGTCGACCCGCCGGTGAAGGAGCCGTCGGAGGTCAGGGTGACGCCGGTGTGGACCTTCACGTGGATGTGGACGCAGCGGCCCCGGTACCAGCCCGGGTAGATCGTCGTGATGTTGGCGACGCCGCTGGAGTTGGTGAGCACGCCACCGCGCAGGAAGGTGCCGTCGTCGGACTCGTTGTGGCCGTTGTTGCCGACGTACCCGGAATACTCGCCGAGGGCGTCGCAGTGCCAGACCTCCACCAGCGCGTTGGGGATCACCGTGCAGGCGGAGTTGACGACGGTGAGGGCGAGCTTGAGGGAGATGCCCGGCTTCCCCTCGGTGACGTCGGTGCGGACCAGTGCGCCGTCGAGGTAGTAGGGGCCTTCGGTCATCTCCTCCGTGAGCGTGCAGACCGCGGCGGCGGCCGGCTGGAGGTCGGGGGCGGCGACTGCCGCGGGGGCCTCGGTCGAGACCGCTGCGCCTACGGCCAGGGCAGCGGCGGTCGTCCCGGTGGCGACGAGTACGGTACGGCGTCCGACGGAGCGGGCGCCCTCTGAGGTGTCTGTCATGGACACGGCACCGTAGGAACGGTTTCTGTTCGCGAGCTGTCAGTTGGGCAAAGTGAGCTTCAGTCAAGTCTTCTGTTGAGACAGGTGAGTTGACACGTGACCCCTGTGAGAACCGTTGACGGCGAAACGATTCGATTCTACGGTCCGTCCGAATTGGCGATCGCTGTTCGACACCTCGGACAATTTACGAAGGAGGCTTCGCGTGAGCCGCACTCGCACCGCACTCCTCGCCCTCCCCGCCGCGATCCTGCTCGCCCTGGTCCCGACGAGCGCGTCGGCGTACCCCAACCCGGGCACGGTCACCGGTGACGTCGTCGTCCACGACCCGACGATGATCCGTACCTCCGCCGGCCGCTACCTGCTGTATTCCACCGGCGGCGGCCTCGCGTACAAGACGTCCACGAACCGCGTGGCCTTCACGGCGGGCTCCGACGCGTTCACCACGAAGCCGAGCTGGTGGTCGGCGTACGCGACGGAGGCGTGGGCGCCGGACATCTCGTACCACGGTGGCAAGTACCTGATGTACTACGCCGTCTCCACCTTCGGCTCCAACACCTCGGCCATCGGATTGGCCGGTTCCACAACGGGCCTGCCGGGCTCCTGGTCGGACTACGGCACCGTCTACACCTCGACGTCCGCCAGCGACTACAACGCCATCGACCCCAACCTGTTCGTGGACGACGACGGCAAGTGGTGGCTGTCGTTCGGGAGTTGGTGGACCGGTATCAAGATGATCCGCGTCGACCCGTCGACCGGGAAGCAGTACTCGGGTGACACCACCCGCTACTCCCTCGCCGCCCGCCCCACGGGCAGCAAGGCGGTCGAGGCGCCGTACGTCGTCAAACGCAACGGCTACTACTACCTCTTCGCCTCCTACGACCTGTGCTGCCAGGGCACCAGCAGCACCTACAAGGTCAAGGTGGGGCGCGCGACCTCGGTCACCGGCCCGTACTACGACAAGAGCGGCGTCGCCATGACCGGCAACGGCGGCACGGCCGTCCTGGAGTCGCACGGCACGGTCATCGGCCCCGGCGGCGAGTCGATCATGAACGACACGGACGGCGACCTGATCGTCTACCACTACTACGACGGCAACGACAGCGGCACACCCAAGCTCGGCATCAACCTGCTGGACTGGAGCACGGGCTGGCCGGTGGCCTACTGAGGGCATCCGGCGAAGCCGGGACCCGGGACGACGTCCCGGCTTCGCCGGGAAGGCATCCGGGGGACGGCTTCCCGTCGGCCCCTGTTCGCCGGGCGGCACAGGGGCCGTTGGTAGCGTCGGCGGACACCGTGCCGTCCGACCGAGAGAGACCTGATGTCGCCGACGATCCGCAGGGCCGTGATCCCCGCCGCCGGACTGGGCTCCCGCCTGCTGCCGCTGACCAAGGCCACGCCGAAGGAGATGCTCCCGGTCGGCGACAAACCGGTGATCGAGCACACCGTGCGCGAGCTGGTGGACTCCGGGATCACCGACATCACCATCGTCGTCTCGGGCGGCAAGAGCCTGATCCAGGACCACTTCCGGCCCAACCCCGGGCTCGTGGACCAGCTGCGCGCCGACGGCAAGACCGCCTACGCGGACGCCGTCGAGGAGGTCGCCGAGCTGGCCCGCAAGGGCCACATCACCTACCTCGACCAGTACGGCCCGTACGGCAACGGCACCCCCGTGCTGAACGCCGCCCGCTCCTTCGGCGACGAGCCGGTCCTGGTGCTCTGGCCGGACGACGTGTTCGTCGCCGAGGTCCCCCGCGCCCAGCAGCTGATCCGCGCCTACGAGCAGACCGGCTGCCCGGTCCTGGCCCTGCTGCCCATGGACCCCGCAGACTCCCAGCGCTACGGCGTGCCCATCGTCAAGGAGGACCTCGGCGACGGCCAGCTGCGCATCACCGGCCTGGTCGAGAAGCCCGCCCCGGCCGACGCGCCCTCCCCGTACGCGGCCATCGGCGGCTATGTCGTCACCCCCGGCATCATCGACGAGCTGCGCGAACAGACCCGCCGCTGGTACGAGCGCCGCACCGGCGAGGTGTACCTGACCGACGCCATCAACGCCTACGCCACCAGCCGGGCCGTGTACGGGCAGGTCATCCAGGGCCGCTGGTACGACACCGGCAACCCGGCCGACTACCTCGTCGCCCAGATGGCCTTCGCCCTCGCCCACCCCGAGTACGGGCCCGTGCTGCGCGGCCTGGTGCGCCGGCTCGACGGGGAGCAGGAGGGCACGCCGGATACGGTATGATCGTTTCAGAGCTGGTCGCCGTAACTTCCGGTGGCTGGTGCTGCGTTGGTGGTCCAAGGAAAGACGCCCCGCTTCCTGCGGGGAAATGCAGGTGCAAGGCCTGCCCGGCGCTCGATCCGGTGCCTGTCCGCGTTCTCAGCGGACGGGCACCGTGCTGTTTGGCCCGCACCCGGGCCCGGGCCCGCACCCGCGTTATCGATCTTCGCCTCGAACAGAAACCCTTTAGGGGTAATTAATCCATTTCGGCCGTTTATGTCCGAGATGTGGTGAGCGTCCCTGAAAGGGCGCGGGGCTGCAGTGAATGTGCGGCTACCGCCGCGTGGGCGCGACCAGCCACGGACAACCCGCACCCGGCCGCGCACGGAACCCCTACGGCGCTCGGCGTCAGCCGGCCTGTCCCATCCCCGCCGCATTGGGCCAGCTCTGCGCGTTCGGCCACCCGGTGGCCGCCGCAGGCGACAACCCGGGCGCCTGGGCGGGGGCGGGGGCGGTGGCGCCTCGTACCTGCGCGGCGGTCAGCCCGCCCCGCGCCGGTACCCCGGGCGGAGTCGGCCCGGCCTGCGGAGCCATCGGCATCTGCATGGGCGGCGCCGGAGCGGGCGCCGGCGCCATCATCGGCTGCGGCACCTGCTGCATCATCGGCGCGGCCGCCGCCGGCATCGGCATCCCGACCGGCTGACCGCCGACGGGGAGCGGCATGCCGACACCGGCGGCCGGAGCCGCGGCGAGCCCCGGCCCCATGGCGGGGGCCATGGCCGGCGCCATGGGGGGAGCCGCGGCCAGACCCGGGCCGGGCATCGCGCCCACGGCCTGCGCGAGCTGCATCCCGGCCCCGTTGGTCTCGCTCACCAGCCGGTCCACCGCCGCCGTACCCGAGCTGTAGCTGGTCCCATTGCCCAGCTCGGGCACGGCGGCTCCCCTCCTGGTCCCGTAGAGCACCTGTTCCATGGCGGACACCAGGCGACGTACGTCCACTTCGGGGCGCACCACGAGACGCAGGAAGCGGCTGGACGAACCGATCTTGTTGCCGCACTCGCGGACCAGGATCCGGTGCTCGGTGAGCATCCGGTCCCGGACCACGGTGCCCTCGGCGCCGACGGGAAGGCGCACGAAGAGGAAGTTGCCCTGCGAGGGGTACACGGTCAGCCCGGGCAGCGAGGAGAGCTGGCTGGCCATCTCCAGCCGGTCCCTGCGGATCTGCAGCAGGCTCTGGGCGTACTCGGCGCCGTGCTCCTTGAGCATGAAGACGACGTACTCGGCGAACGCGTTGAGGTTCCACTTCGGGAGCATCGAGCGGACCTTGCCGGCCAGCGAGGGGTTGGCCACCATGTAGCCGAAGCGGATGCCGTGCAGGCCGAAGTTCTTGCCGAGGCTGCGCAGGACTATGACGTTCGGGCGGAGCATCGCCTCCTGGACGACGCTGGGCTCGGCCTCGGCGTCGGCGAACTCCAGGAACGACTCGTCGATGACGATCAGGTCCAGGTCGGCCATGGCGTCCATGAACTGCACGAGGGTCTGCTTGTGGATGAAGCCGCCGTCGGGGTTGTTGGGGTTGCAGATGACCGCGACCTTGGTGCCCCGCTTGCGGATGAAGTCGGCGTACTGCGCGAGGTCCAGCGCGAAGCCGTTGGACTCCTGGAGCGGGAACATGTCGACGCGCTTGCCGGTCTCCATCGGCTGGTCGGTCCAGCGGCCGAAGGTGGGGACGGGGATGGCGAGGGACTCGCGGACCAGCAGGTGGTCGATCCATGTGATCAGCTCGGTGGAGCCGTTGCCCATGGCCACGGCCTGCGGCGGGAGCTGGAGGAGGTTGCAGAGCTCGGCGGTGATGGTGTCGGCGCTGGAGGGGTAGAAGGTGATGATGTCCTTCAGCCGGGCGGCCATCGTTTCCATCATGGCCGGGGTGGGGAAGTAGGGGTTGCAGGGGATGCAGAAGTCAACCGGCCCGGTCCCGTCGCCTCCTTCGCGTGCCAGCGCCGCCATCGACGGGCTGTGCGCACCGCTGCGGAACAACGAGGTGACGTTGCCGGCCATTGAACCTCCGTATGAGGCGGGCCCGTTGGGGACGTCCGGGCCCGTCGTCCTGGGTGGCCCGCGCGGGGGAGCACGGGCCACCCCTTAGTACGGAGACAGCTGATCCTCTGTTCAACGGGTGTGAAAGAAGTGTGAGTTTACGTTTCTTCTTGTCACCCGGCTGTGCGGCGCCCCGTCAGGGGCGCGGGGAACTGCGCGACCAGCCCCTTACCGGCCGCACAGTTCCCCACAACCTCACGCGTCGAAAGTGTGAATCGTCCGCGTCTTGTAAACCTGCCCCGGCCGCAACACGGTGGACGGGAAGTTCGCATGGTTCGGCGAGTCCGGGAAGTGCTGCGTCTCCAGGCACAGCGCGTCACCCTGGCGGTAGGTCTTCCCACCGGTGCCGGTCAGTGTCCCGTCGAGGAAGTTGCCGGAGTAGAACTGCAGCCCCGGCTGGTCGGTCGCTATCTTCAGCGTGCGGCCGGAGCGCGGCTCGCGCAGCGTCGCCACGTGCTCGGGCTTGGCCGTGATCCCCTTGTCGAGGACCCAGTTGTGGTCGTAGCCCTTGGCCTGCACCTGCTGGACGTGCGCGGCGCGGATGTCCCGGCCGATCGTCTTCGTCTCGCGGAAGTCGAACGGCGTGCCGTGGACGGTGGCCAGTTCACCGGTGGGGATCAGCCCGGTGTCCGTCGGCGTGTACTTGCCCGCGGCGATCGTCAGCTCGTGGTTCTCGATCGTGCCGCTGCCCTCGCCGCCCAGGTTCCAGTAGACGTGGCTGGTGAGGTTGACGACCGTGGCCTTGTCGGTGGTGGCCTCGTAGTCGATGATCCACTCGCCGCGCTTGGTGAGGGTGTACGTCACCTTCGCCTTGAGCGTGCCCGGGTAGCCCATCTGGCCGTCGACGCTGGTGTAGTGCAGGTGCAGGCCGACGTCCGAGCCCTTGGTGAACGGCTCGACGTCCCAGACGTGCTTGTCGAAGCCCTGGGTGCCGCCGTGCAGGCTGTTCACGCCGTCGTTGACGGACAGCTGGTAGGACTTGCCGTCCAGGGTGAACTGGCCCTTGGCGATGCGGTTGCCGTAGCGGCCGATGAGGGCGCCGAAGTACGGGGTCTTCGCGACGTAGTCGTCGATGTTGTCGAAGCCCAGCGAGACGTTGGCGTAGCGGCCGCGCCGGTCCGGGATCTCCAGGCTCTGGACGACACCGCCCCAGTTGAGGACCTTCAGCCGGGTGCCGCCGTTCTCCAGCGACCAGCGGTAGATCTTCGTGCCGTCGGCGAGCTTCCCGAAGGACTCCTTCACCGGCTTCCTGCCTCCCGAGGCGGCCTCGGCGGTCCCTGTGCCGAGGGTGGTGGCGGCGATGCCCGCCGCCGCGGCTCCTGCGATGACCGTGCGTCTGTTCAGTTCCATGTGCGGCTCCTGCGAATAGGAGGGGCCCCGCCTTCCGGCGGGGCCCGGGCTGACTACGAACCGGACTTGCGCTTGTTCCACACGTCGAACCCGACCGCCGCGAGAAGGGCGAGGCCCTTGATGACCTGTTGCCAGTCGGTGCCGACGCTGAGGAGGTTCATGCCGTTGTTCAGCACGCCGAGGACGAGACCGCCGATGATGGCGCCGAGAATGGTGCCGACACCGCCGCTCATGGAGGCGCCGCCGATGAACGAGGAGGCGATCGCCTCCAGTTCGAAGCCGTCGCCCGCCTTCGGCGAGGCCGCGTTCAGCCGGGCCGCTACCACCAGGCCGGCCAGGGCCGCGAGCACGCCCATGTTCAGGAAGACGTAGAAGGTGACCTTCTTGTCCTTGACGCCGGACAGCTTGGCTGCCGGCAGGTTGCCGCCGATCGCGTAGATGTGCCGGCCGAAGACCGCGTTGCGCATCACGTAGCCGTAGCCGACGACCAGCGCGCCCAGCACGATCAGGACGATCGGGGCACCCTTGTAGCTGGCGAGCAGCATGGTGAGGACGAGGATCGCGGCGACCAGCGCGGTCAGCTTCAGCAGGAACAGCCGGGTGGGCGGCACGTCGAGGGCGAACTCCTGCTGGCGGCGCCGGTCGCGGAACTCCTGCCAGACCACGGCGGCGATCAGCACGATGCCCAGGAGCAGGGTGATGTTGTGGTAGTTGGTGTGCGGGCCCACCTCGGGGAGGAAGCCGTTGCCCAGGTTCTGCAGACCGTTCGGGAACGGGCCGATGGTCTGGCCCTGGAGCAGGATCTCGGTGAGACCGCGGAAGAGCAGCATCCCGGCGAGGGTGACGATGAACGACGGTATGCCGAAGTAGGCGATCAACACACCCTGGGCGGCGCCCGCGACGGCACCCATCACCAGACACATGACCAGCGCGACCGGCCAGGCTATTCCGTGATTGACCGTCAGCACGGCCGCGAACGCGCCCACGAACGCCGTCAGCGAGCCGACCGACAGGTCGATGTGCCCGGCGATGATCACCATCATCATGCCGATGGCCAGGATCAGGATGTAGCTGTTCTGCAGCACCAGGTTGGAGACGTTGCGCGGCAGCAGCAGGTCCCCGTTGGTCCACACGGCGAACAGGGCGACGATCAGACCGAGCGCGATCAGCATGCCGTACTGGCGCATGTTGCGGCGCAGCCCGTCGAGGACCAGCTGGAGCAGGTTCCCGTCGGCGGCCGATCCGCTCTTGCCCGGCGGCGCGGGCGCCGGGCTCTTGGCGGTGACATCCGTGCTCATCGCGTTACCTCTTTGTCCTTCGTCATATGGCGCATCAGCACTTCCTGCGTGGCCTCGGCCCTGGGCACCTCACCGGTCAGACGGCCCGCGGCCATGGTGTAGATGCGGTCGCACATGCCGAGCAGTTCGGGCAGCTCGGAGGAGATGAAGACGACCGCCTTGCCCTGGGCGGCGAGCTGGTCGATGACCGTGTAGATCTCGTACTTGGCGCCCACGTCGATGCCGCGGGTCGGCTCGTCCAGGATCAGCACGTCAGGACCCGCGAAGATCCACTTGCTGAGGACGACCTTCTGCTGGTTGCCGCCCGACAGCTTGCCGACCGGCTCGAAGACCGTCGGCGCCTTGATGTTCATGGACTTGCGATAGCCCTCGGAGACCTGCCGCTCCTCGTGCTCGTCCACGATCCCGCGCCGGGCGACCTTCTTGAGCGCGGTCAGCGAGATGTTGCGGTTGATGGTGTCGATGAGGTTGAGGCCGTAGTGCTTGCGGTCCTCGGTGACGTACGCGATGCCGTGTCCGACCGCCTCGGCGACCGACTTGGTACGGATCTCCGTGCCGTCCTTGAGGACCGTGCCGCCGTCGTAACGGCCGTAGGTCCGCCCGAAGACGTTCATCGCGAGCTCGGTGCGGCCGGCGCCCATCAGGCCCGCGATGCCGACGATCTCGCCGCGCCGGACGTGGATCGACACGTCGTCGACGACCTTGCGCTCCTGGTCGATCGGGTGCCGCACGGTCCAGTCGCGGATCTCCAGGGCCGGGGCCGCGTCCTCTTCGCCCTCGTAGGGAGTGCGCTCGGGGAAGCGGTGGTCGAGGTCGCGGCCGACCATGCCCGAGATGATCCGCTCCTCGGTCGTCTCCTTCGACTTCACGTCGAGGGTCTCGATGGAGTGGCCGTCGCGGATGATCGTCACCGAGTCGGCGACCCGGCGGATCTCGTTGAGCTTGTGGGAGATGATGATCGAGGTGATGCCCTGGTTCTTCAACTCCAGTATCAGATCCAGGAGTTTGCCGCTGTCCTCGTCGTTCAGAGCCGCGGTCGGCTCGTCGAGGATGAGCAGCTTCACCTTCTTCGACAGCGCCTTCGCGATCTCCACCAGCTGCTGCTTGCCCACGCCGATGTCGGTGACGCGGGTCTCCGGGTGGTCTTCCAGACCCACCCGGCGCAGCAGCTCGGTGGCGTGCCGCAGGGTCTCCCGCCAGTCGATGAACCCGCCCTTGGCGTGCTCGTTGCCGAGGAAGATGTTCTCCGCCAGGGAGAGGTACGGCGACAGCGCCAGCTCCTGGTGGATGATCACGATGCCGCGCTGCTCGCTCGCCCGGATGTCACCGAACGCGCACGGCTCGCCCTCGAAGAGGATCTCGCCCTCGTAACTGCCGTGCGGATGGACGCCGGAGAGGACCTTCATCAGGGTCGACTTGCCGGCGCCGTTCTCCCCGCAGATGGCGTGGACCTCGCCCTGGCGGACGGTCAGTGTGACGTCCGACAGTGCCTTGACGCCGGGAAAGGTCTTGACGATCGAGCGCATTTCCAGGACGGGTCCCGCCATGGTCTGCCTTCCAATCAGTGCTTGTCGATCAGGGTCGGCGGATTACTTGAGCTCGGCGTCCGTGTAGTAGCCGCCCTTGACCAGGACGTCCTCGTAGTTGGTCTTGTCGACGCTCACCGGCTGCAGCAGGTAGGCGGGGACGACCTTGGACCCGTTGTCGTACGTCTTGGTGTCGTTGACCTGGGGGGTCTTCTTGTTCAGGACGTCGTCGACCATGGTCGCGGCGACCTTGGCGAGCTGCCGGGTGTCCTTGTAGACGGTCTGCGTCTGCTCACCTGCGATGATCGACTTCACCGAGGCCAGCTCGGCGTCCTGGCCGGTGATGACGGGCAGCGGCTGGCTGCCGGAGCCGTAGCCGTCCGACTTCAGCGCGGCGATGATGCCGATCGAGATGCCGTCGTAGGGCGAGAGCACCGCGTCGACCTTGGCGGACTTGTAGGAGGAAGTGAGGATGTCCTCCATGCGCGACTGCGCGGTCGCGCCGTCCCAGCGCAGCGTGGTGACCTTGTTCAGCGCGGTCTGGCCCGACTTGACCACCAGCTGCTTCTTGTCGATGTACGGCTGGAGCACGCTCATCGCGCCGTTGAAGAAGTACTTGGTGTTGTTGTCGTCGTTCGAGCCGGCGAACAGCTCGATGTTGAACGGGCCCTTCTTGCCGCTGTCCAGGCCCAGCTTGTGCACGATGTACGTGCCCTGCTCGACGCCGACCTTCTCGTTGTCGAAGGACGCGTAGTAGTCGACGTTCTTGGTGCCGAGGATCAGCCGGTCGTAGGCGATGACCGGGATGTTGGCGTCCGCGGCCTCCTGGAGCACGTTGTTCAGGGACTTGTTGTCGATGGCCGCGATGATCAGGCCCTTGACGCCCTGCGTGATCAGGTTCTCGATCTGGGAGACCTGGGTGTCCGGGTTGTCCTCGCCGTAGACCAGCTTGGTCTTGTAGCCCTTGGACTCCAGGTTCTTGACGACGTTCTTGCCGTCCGCGATCCAGCGCTCGGACGACTTCGTCGGCATCGCGATGCCGATCGTGCCGCCCTTGGCGCTGCCGCTGTCCTCCTTGCTGCCGCCCTCGCTGCTCTGGCCGCATGCGGACAGGGTCAGAGCGAGGGAGGCGGCCCCGGCTATGGCGGTCAGTGCAGCTCTGCGGTTGCGCATGTGATCAGTCCTGTTCGTCTCGTCGTTGAGAGGGGCTGTGCTGGGTCTGGTCCGTCGGCGGTTCAGGCGTCGGCGGGGAAGCGGTTGAGCGGGCCGGGCAGCCGGGAACCGAGCGGCGCCATGTCGCCGTCCGCGCCGTGCCGGGCGAGCAGGTCCAGGGCGAGGCGGCCGCGCCGCACCCGCTCCCGGGCGGTGTCCAGGGTCACGTCCCGCAGGTGGGTGCCCCACGGGTAGATGCCGGGAGCCTTGGACAGGCCGAACTTCAGGTAGAGCGGTGCGCCGCGCCGGATCAGCTCGGCGACCTCGTACATCCGGATGTAGCCGCCGAGGTCGTCGGGGGCCTCGATGTACATGTCCATGGGGGCGCCGGAGACCCGGCGGATCTCGGTGAGGTGATCGAGCGTCAGGTCGCTGGGCACGTTGAGCGAGTCGGCGCCGAGACGCTCGTACACCGCATAGGACGCCGGGTTGACCGGGCCGATCAGCGCCGACACCTTCAGCGTGGTGTCCGCCGGGATGATCCCGGTCTCACGCGCCCGGTGCAGCGTCCACAGCACGCCCTCGTCGGCGACCAGCAGGCACTTGACGCCCAGTTCGGTGGCCCGGACCGCGTCCTCGACGCACCCCGCGACGGCATCGTGGCCGCGGGCGCGCAGTCCGGCCCCCCGCGAGTCGGAGCGCACCGAGCCGCCGATGTCCCAGGTGCCACGCGGGCCGGTGAACAGGCAGAGCTCGATGTCCCGTTCGCCGGTTGCCTCGACCATCTCGGTGATCTCGGCGTCGGTGAGCATCCACACGCCGCTGCCCTGGCTGATCCGGTGGATCGGCACGTCCAGGCGGGAGGACTCCTTGAGGACGACGGCCAGCGCCTCGGGACCCTCGCAGGAGGGGATCTCGGTGCGCCACTTGCCGCCGCCGGGGAAGCTGTGGGCGGAGGCGTCGGCGGGGTCGAGGGCGGGCGCACCCAGACCGAGGGCGGTGAGCGCCTGCTCACCGGGTCGGCGGGCCGCCGTAACGGAAGCGTCGGTCGTCACAAGCTGTCCTTCGTGTTCGGTATTTCGGACAAGGTTCGCGGCTCGGGGTAGCGATAAGGCTTGGTGGTACGCCGGCCACGGCGAGGTCAGGGCACGCCGCGGCCGACGTACGACTAGGGGCGGAGCAGCACCTTGCCCACCTTCGGATCACCGGCCCCCACCAGCTCGATGGCGTGCGGGAACTCGGTCAGCGGCAGCTCGTGCGTGACCAGCGGCAGCGGGTCGAGGAGACCGGCCCCGAAGACCCGCACCGTATGCGCCCAGGCGTCCGGCGGCGCACCGAAGACGGTGTGCACCTCCAGCTGCCGTACGACGAGGTCGGTCGGGTCCAGGCCGTCGGCACCCGCGGCCGGGATACCGGTCAGGACCAGGCGTCCGCCGCGCCTGAGCAGGGAGGCGGCGGTGCGCGCGGCGGACGCGGACCCGGCGGTCTCGATGACGACGTCGAAGTCGTCCGGGAGCGCTGGACTTTCGGCGTTCTTGGTACGGAAGTCGGTCGCCCCGAACTGCCGGGAGAGCGCCTCCCTGTCGTTGCGGGTCCCGACGACCAGCAGCTCGCCCGGCGAGATCGCCCGCAGGAACTGCACGGCGAACATGCCCAGCGTCCCGGTACCGACCACCGCGACCCGCTCGCCCGGCTGGGCGTTGCCCTTCAGGGCGGCGGCCGCGATGCAGGCGGCGGGCTCCAGGAGGGCCGCGGCGGTGAGATCCGCGTCGTCCGGGAGGACGTGCAGCAGCCGGGCCGGCAGGGTCAGGGTGGCGGCCATGGCGCCCGGCTGGGTGAAGCCGGTCTCCTCGTAGCCGTCGGTGCACAGGGTGGTCTCGCCGGCGTGGCAGCGGTCGCAGACCTGGCAGTTGCGGAAGCCCTCGCCGACGACCTTGCGGCCGACCAGACCGCCGGGCACGCCGGCGCCCACCGCCCGTACCGTCCCCGACCACTCGTGGCCCGGGGTCAGCGGGTAGCGCACGTACCCCTCGGGCCGGTTCCCCTGGAACACCTCGCGGTCGCTTCCGCAAATCCCGACCGCGTGCACGGCGACCAGCGCCTCGCCCGGACCGGGCTCGCGGGGCGTGTGCTCCTCGACCCGCTGGACGCCCGGCGCCTCGACGACGACCTGGGAGCTCACTTCGACGTCCCCTTCGGCTTGCGCTGCTCCCAGCCGTCGGCCCAGAGGTCGAAACGGGCCTGCTGCTGCGGGAACTCGGCGGCCGCGTCGGCGTCGAACTCGACCCCGAGACCGGGCTCCTCGGACAGGTGGAAGTACCCGTCCACGACCTGAGGCGCGCCCTTGACGACCTTCTTGATCTCGGCGTCGGCGAAGTCGTTGAAGTGCTCCAGGATCTTGAAGTTCGGGGAGGTGAACCCGACCTGGAGGGAGGCGGCGGTCAGCACGGACCCGCCGACGTTGTGCGGGGCGACCAGCACGTAGTGCGTCTCGGCGGTGGCGGCGAGCTTCCGGGTCTCCCAGATTCCACCGATATGGCCGACGTCCGGCTGGATGATGTCGACGGCCTGGCTCTCGAAGAGCTCGCGGAACTCGATGCGGTCGTGGATGCGCTCACCGGTGGCGACCGGGATGTCCACCTTGGCGGCGACCTTCTCCAGCGCCTTCAGGTTCTCCGGCGGGCAGGGCTCCTCCAGCCAGGCCGGCTTGAAGGGCGCGAGCTCGCGGGCCAGCCGGACGGCGGTGGCGGGGGAGAAGCGGCCGTGCATCTCCAGCATCAGCTCGGCGTCGGGCCCGATGGCGTCTCGCACGGCTTCGATCAGCGACACCGAGTACAGCGTCTGCTCGTGGTCCAGCTCGAAGTGCCCGGTGCCGAAGGGGTCGATCTTCAGCGCCTTGTACCCGCGCTCGATCACTCCCTGGGCTGCCTTGTGGTACGCCTCCGGCGTTCGCTCGGTCGTGTACCACCCGTTGGCGTACGCCTTGACCTTGTCGGTCACCTTCCCGCCGAGCAGCTGCCACACCGGCACGCCCAGCGCCTTGCCCTTGATGTCCCAGCAGGCCATCTCGATGACGGCGATGCCGGACATGACGATCTCGCCCGCCCGGCCGTAGTCGCCGTACTTCATCCGGCGCACCAGGTCTTCCACGGCGAACGGGTCGGAGCCCAGAATGTGATTGGCCTCGGCCTCTCGCAGGTAGCCGATCAGCGCGTCGGTGTGACCGAGCATCCGGGTCTCGCCGACTCCGGTGATCCCGTCGTCGGTGTGCACCTGGACGTACGTCAGGTTGCGCCACGGCGTCCCGACCACGTGTGTGCTGATTCCGGTGATGCGCACGGCAGTTGCCCCTCAGCTGTTCGAGATTTCGTCACACGTTCGAAATGCTGGCGTGACAGTAAGGACGGGGCGGTCTAGGTGTCAATGGGTCGAACAGGTAACGGTTTCGACAAGGCTTTCGATAATTTTTTCGGTCCCGCACAGAACCTTCACAGGCCCGGCTAGTTAAGTGACCCGTGGGGAACTTAGTCTTCCCGCGTCATGGACTACTGCCTCCCGTGCCGACGGCACCTCAACGGCGCCCTCGCCTGCCCGGGGTGCGGCACCCCGATCGAAACGCTACGCGCGTCCGCGCGGGAAGCGATCGCACCGCACCCGCACACGGCCGGTGAAGCGCGGTACGCGGAGCCGGAGTTCGCATCGGACGGGTACGGCGCCGACGTCGACGGCCACGGGGCCGAGGGGTACGAGGCCGAGGCCGACGAACCGCCGGCGGGCGGCCGGGCGGAACGGCGCCGGGCGGCCCGTGGACGCGGCGGCCGCGGCCGTCCCGCCGACGACCCCGCCGACGCCCCCGAGGAGCCCGTCACGGCCGACGGCAGCCGTCGCGACCGCAAGGCGGCGGCCCATCGCCGGCGGCGCCGCAGGATCCTGTTGGTCAGCGCGGCCTGCGTCCTGGCGGCCGGCGGCCTGAGCCTCGCCGAACTCGGCACGGACGCCATACCGTTCACGACCCCCGGCCCGGCCTCGGCGGGCGGCGACACCACCGACGGCGGCACCTCCACCTCGTCCCCGGACACCACGGCCGAGCCCCTCGGCGACACCTCCGGCGCCACCGGCCCGGCGAACTCCGCCAGCGCCGACCCCTCCGCCTCCCCGTCCCCCTCCACGTCGAAGGACAAGGCCTCGGACTCCCCGTCGGCGACCCCCAAGGACACCTCGGCCCAGTCCGCGACCACGGGACCGCACCCGACGGCACCGACAGCCACGGCGACGAGCACGGCAGGCTCGACCCCGACGTCCGACCCCACGACCTCGGACCCGTCCCCGAGCCCGTCCCCGAGCGACACGTGCACGCGGTTCCTGTGGTGGTGTTCGTGACCGCAGCGCCCCGACAGGGGCGCGGGTCTGTATCGATGTGCGGCTCCGCCGCGTGGGTGTGATCAGCCCCCACCGGCGCTCACCCGAACAACCACCAAAGCAAATCCAGCAAACATGTCACATACGGCCGACGCCCCCCGTCATAGGTGTGCAACCCACTGAGCCACACCCCACAGGGAGCACACCATGGAAGCCCGTCTGAACCTCTTCGCCAACCCCGTCGCCAACAAGCTGATCAAGGCCTTCAACGGCGTGGGCAAGGCCGCCGAGGGGACCTCGATCCCCGCCGCCACCCTGGAACTCGTCAAGATCCGCGCCAGCCAGATCAACGGCTGCGGCTTCTGCCTCGACATGCACACCAAGGACGCGGCCGAGGCCGGCGAGACCCAGCAGCGCCTCCACATGGTCGGCGCCTGGCGCGAGGCGACCGTCTTCACCGACGCCGAGCGCGCCGCCCTGGAGCTCGCCGAGCAGGGCACCCGGATCGCCGACGCGGCGGGCGGGGTCCCCGCCGAGGTGTGGGACAACGCGGCCAAGCACTACACCGAGGACGAGCTCGTCGCGCTGGTGGCGACGATCGCCGTGATCAACGCCTACAACCGGCTGAACGTCATCTTCCAGCAGCCGGCGGGCGACTACCGTCCGGGCCAGTTCGCCTGACCCTCGGCGTTCACGCCTCCAGCATGCGGCGGAGCAGGCCCCGCAGGGACAGCCGCTCCTCCTCCGACAGCCCCGCCAGCGGCTCGCGCGCGAACCGCAACCCGTCCCGCAGGTCGCGGGCGACCCGGCGGCCCTCGTCCGTCGCCGCGGCCAGCTTCACCCGGCGGTCGGCCGGATCGGGCCGCCGCTCCACGAGCCCGCGCGCCTCCAGCCGGTCCACGATCCCCGTCACGTTGGACGGCTCGCACTTCAGCTTCAGCGCCAGCTTCCGCATCGGCAGCGGCTCCAGCGACAGCAGGCTGAGCAGCCGCGCCTGCGCCCCGGTGAGCGTGTGCTCGCCCGCCGCCTCCTCGTAGTCCGCGTAGAAACGGGCCACGACGTCCCCGATGAGCTCGACGACCTCCAGGGTCAGGGCGTCGGGTCGGCGGGTCTTCGCTGGGCTGGACTGTGGGGTGGACATGCGCTCCAGGGTACCCGGTTACTTGACATCCTGAAATATTCAGGAGCATGGTTGTTTCAGGTACTGAAGTATTCCGGAAAGGCGCACGTCATGATCAACCGCGAGTGGCACCTGCTCAGCCGTCCCGTCGGCTGGCCGAAGCCCGAGGACTTCGCCCTGGTGGAGGCGGAGGTCCCCACGCCGGGTGAGGGACAGGTGCTGGTACGGAACAAGTACCTCTCCGTCGACCCGTACATGCGCGGCCGGATGAGTGCCGCCAAGTCGTACGTCGCCCCCTTCGAGCTGGGCAAGGTCATGCAGGGCGGTGCGGTCGGCGAGGTCGTCGAGTCGAACGCCGAGGGCATCGCGGCCGGCGACCACGTCCTGCACTTCCTCGGCTGGCGCGAGTACGCGGTCGTGGACGCGAAGAACGCGGTCAAGGTCGACCCCGAGGCCGCGCCGCTGTCGACGTACCTCGGCGTCCTCGGCATGACCGGCCTCACCGCCTACGCGGGCCTGCTGCGCACCGCCTCCTTCAAGGAGGGCGACTCCGTCTTCGTCTCCGGCGCGGCCGGCGCGGTCGGCAGCCAGGTCGGCCAGATCGCCAAGCTCAAGGGCGCCTCGCGGGTGATCGGCTCGGCCGGCTCCGACGAGAAGGTCAAGCTGCTGGTCGAGGAGTACGGCTTCGACGCGGCGTTCAACTACAAGAACGGCCCGGTCGGCGAGCAGCTGCGGGCCGCCGCGCCCGACGGCGTGGACGTCTACTTCGACAACGTCGGCGGCGACCACCTGGAGGCCGCCATCGGCCAGCTCAACCGGGACGGCCGGATCGCGGTCTGCGGCATGATCTCCGTCTACAACAGCACCGAGCCCGTCCCCGGCCCGAAGAACCTCGCGCGTCTCATCCAGACCCGCGGCCGGATCGAGGGCTTCCTGGTCGGCGACCACTACGACCTGCAGCCGCAGTTCGTCGCCGAGGTCGGCCCGTGGGTGGCCTCCGGGCAGCTCAAGTACCGCGAGACGGTCGTCGAGGGCATCGAGAACAACGTGGAGGCGTTCCTCGGGGTCCTGCGCGGCGACAACACCGGCAAGATGATCGTCAAGCTGTAGGGCTGTCTCTGATTTCCGGCATGCGGTAACTTCTTTCCGAAACCGTCGTCGATCGTGGGCGCGAGTCGCGGCGGACCGAGGAGAGAAGAAACCGCATGCCCATTCAGCAGTCCGACGTCCTGTACACCGCCGTCGCCACCGCCGAGAACGGCCGTGACGGCCGGGTCGCCACCGACGACGGCCGGCTCGACGTCGTCGTCAACCCGCCGAAGGAGATGGGCGGCAGCGGGGCCGGGACCAACCCGGAGCAGCTGTTCGCCGCGGGGTACAGCGCGTGCTTCCAGGGGGCGCTCGGGGTCGTCGCCCGGCAGGCCGGGGTCGACATCTCCGGCTCGACCGTCACCACGAGGGTGGGGCTCGGGAGGAACGACGACGGGTTCGGCCTCATCGTGACGATCTCGGCGGAGATTCCGGGCGTCGAGGCGGGGGTTGCCCGTGACCTCGTCGAGAAGGCGCACGGGGTCTGCCCGTACTCGAAGGCGACGCGCGGGAACATCAGCGTGACGCTGGTCTGACGGTTGTCGTTGGTGATGTGCGGAGGCCGCACCCTTGGACGTGGGGTGCGGCCTCTCGTCTGCCGGGTGCGGGTGCGTCGTGGCTGGTCGCGCAGTTCCTCCCCCAGCCTTCGGCCGGGGGTACCCCCAGCGCCCCTTGGGTTGGTTGCGCTCAGCGTGTTTCAAGTGCTGCTTTGTGCACGGCCTTTGCCAGCCGGTCGTTCTCCGGGGCCGCGCTGCCCGGGAACGCGAAGCGGCGCCTCGTGTAGCCGTAGGCGACCCCGCTTCTCGGGTCGGCGAAGGCCTGGGAGCCGGCGGCGCCGCTGTGGCCGATGGTGCCGGCGCCCAGGAAGGGGTGCCAGGTGTCGGCGATGGCCTGGAAGCCGAGGCCGTAGGACTTGTGGGTGCGGGCCACCAGGTCGTAGCCGACCGAGTGGATCTGACCGAACTCGGCCACCGTGTCCTCCTTCAGCAGCGGGGCCTTGTCGTCGACCTCGCTGAGCAGGGCCGCGTACATCCCGGCCAGACCGCGCGCCGAGGCCACCCCGCCGAACGAGGCCGGGCCCTTGGCCCGCACCAGGCGGTCGTTGGGCAGGGACTGCAGGTCCGTGGGCTCGGCCGTGTGCTCGTTGAAGGCGATCCCGGCGAGGGTCTGCGGACCGGACGGGAGGGAGTCCAGCAACGCCTGCTGCTCGGCTGTCGGGAGCAGGGGCAGGGTGGTGCGGAAACGCGGCTCGTGGGCGGTCGGCAGACCCAGGAAGAAGTCCAGGCCGTACGGCGCCCGCACCCGCTCCTCGTACACGTCCTGGAGCGTACGGCCCGTCGCGCGCCGTACCACCTCGCCGGTGAGCGCCCCGATGACGAGCGCGTGGTAGCCGAAGGCGGTGCCGGGGCGCCAGAACGGCCGCTGGTCGGCGAGGCGTTCGGCCATCGCCCGGTCGTCGGTCAGCTCCTGCGGGCTGAACCCGGTGTCGGTGCCGATCAGGCCCGCCCGGTGCGCGATCAGGTCCCGCAGGGTCAGCGTGCCCTTGCCCTCGGCGCCGAACTCCGGCCAGTAGTAGGTGACTTTACGGTCCAGCTCCAGTGTGCCGTCCTGCACCAGCATCGCCACGACGAGATGGGCCGCGCCCTTGGTGGACGAGAACACGCCGTACAGAAAGTTCCCGTCGGCCCCCTCGCCGGCCCACAGGTCGACAACCCGCCGGCCGTGGACGTACGCGCACAACTGTCCCTCGTAGTCGGCCGGTTCGCCGGCGACGAAGGCGGCGAACTCCTCGCGCACCGCCTCGAAGCCCTCCGCGACCGTGCCCTGGACGGTGATCTCCTGCGTCATCCGCTCTCCTCACCCGAGCCGCCGCAAGCAGCTCCCACTGTGAACAACGCCCTCCCCTGAGATCGGTACGTCGACATGTACCCGTTCGACTCAACAGGGACGAGCAGCTCTTCGCGCCGGCGTCCGCCCACTGTGCCCCGGCGGGGCCCCGGTAAAGTTTTCGCCATGCGTGATCTCGGTGTCGGTTTCGGATATCTCCTCAAGGGCCAGCGATGGGTCGGCCGGCACGGCAGGCAGTTCGGCTTCGGGCTGCTGCCCGGCCTGATCACCCTCGTCCTGTACGCGGCGGCCCTCGTCTCCCTGGCGATATGGGGAGCGGACTTCGTCGCCTGGGCCACCCCGTTCGCCGACGACTGGTCCAGCCCCTGGCTCGGCCTCTTCCGGGGCTTCCTCACCGCCGTCCTCTTCGCCCTCGGCCTCCTCGGGGCCGTCCTGACCTTCACCGCCGTGACGCTGCTGGTCGGCCAGCCGTTCTACGAGAACCTCTCCGAGAAGGTCGACGAGGACGTCTCGCCCGACGGCACCGCGCCCGAGTCCGGGCTGCCGTTCTGGCGCGAGCTGTGGATCTCGGCCCGCGACAGCCTGCGCATCCTGGTCCGCGCCGCGCTCTGGGGCCTGCTGCTCTTCGCCCTCGGCTTCCTCCCCTTCGTCGGGCAGACCGCCGTACCGGTCCTTGGCTTCTTCGTGACCGGGTTCTTCCTCACCGAGGAACTCGCCGCCGTCGCCCTCCAGCGCCGGGGGATCGACCTGCGCACCCGGCTCACCCTGCTGCGTTCCCGCAAGACCCTGGTGTGGGGCTTCGGCACGCCCCTGGGCCTGGCCTTCCTGGTGCCGTTCGTCGCGGTGTTCCTGATGCCGGGCGCGGTCGCGGGCGCCACCCTCCTCGCCCGCGACCTGCTGGGCGAGGAGACGGCACAGGAGGACGCGGAGACCGGCGAACCGGTCAGTCCCTGAAGCTCGCGTCGGCCGCCACGGTCACGATCGCCCGCACCTGGTCGATGATGTCCACCCGGTTCCGCACGAAGTCCGGGTCGGTCACCTCGGTGGTGTTGCCGGCGCCGAACTCCAGCACCGGTGTGTGCACATGGCCGCCGGGCAGCGTGTCGTGCAGGCCGAGCCGGTCCCGCAGCAGGGTGGCGCGGTAGGCGATCTCGTTGGAGAGGTAGTTCCCGCCCCCGCCGGCCCGCGCCGTCGACCCGGCGGTCGGCCCGTCCGCCCGCACGACGGGATCGGTCCCTCCCGCCGGGATCTCGGTGACCTCGGTGTGGTCGTACACCGGGAACCGGCCCGTGCTCGCCGCCACGATCGCGGCGTACGGCAGGGTCGTGGTCGTCCACTGCGGCAGCGAGGCCGGGTCGGTGACCGGGACGGTCCCGGTCCGGCTCAGGTTCTCGTTGTCCGGGTAGCCGCCCCGCCAGGCCCCGTTGGTCCGCTCCACGTCGAACCGCCCGATGCGCCCCTGGCTCACGGTCGTGAACAGGTCCACCTTCGGCAGATACGGCCGCAGGGTCCGCTCCACGGTGCCCTGCTCGAAGTCGTCCCAGCGCACCGGGAAGACGGCCGTCTCGACCCGGGCCGGCCCCTCGTCGGTCTGTATGACCGTCCCGTCGAGGGCCAGGGCGCTCGCCCCGGAGGGATTGGAGATCCGGATGTCGCGGTCGAGCGTGAACGGGTCGAACCCGGTGAGAAGGATGCGCTTCATGTGCCCGCCGGGAAAGCGGAGGTCCCTCTGCCCGCGCGAGGTCCGCTCCAGCACGTCCAGCAGCGCGCCGCGTTGGGTGTCGTTCACCCCGAACCCCGGCTCCCAGGTCCGCACTTCCCGGGTCATCCCGAGCCGCGCCCAGTACAGCGGCCGGTCGTCGTCCCGGCTCAGGCCCACCCGTCGCCCACCACCACCCTTAAGAGGAAGCGCTTCGCGCCTTCTTGATTCGGCCGGCCCCCGCCCCTGCGCCCGGTCCACGGCCCGCCGCCACAGCGCCGACCCCTCGCGTACGACGATCCGCCGGGCCTGCGCGTAGGAGTGCGCGCCGCCCAGCGCCCGGGTGAACTCCGGCGCCACGTCGTCGAACCCGGACCGCCGGAGTATCTCCTGCGGCACCGCCTTGTCGAGCCGTTGCTCCTCGACGGTGGGGGAGGGGGCGGCGGTCGTGGCATGGGCGGACGTCGGGGCGAGTGCCCCGGCGAACAGGGCGATTCCGAGAACACCGATCCGAACGCGCAGGGATGTCAAGGGAGTTGGCCTTCCGTCGCAGTGGGGTGCGTGGTGCCGGACGGCCGCAGTATCGCTTGCGGGAACTGGTCTACGCCATGGTGCCCCCGGGTGCCCCGTGCGGGACGCGGGCGGCCGCCTCCCGCAGCGCCCCGAGGAAGGACTCGGCGGCCGGGGTCAGGGAGCGGCCCCGGACGGTCGCCGCGTACACCGCCCGGGCCGGGGCGCCCTCGTCGAGCACCGGCAGCAGGGCGACGTCCGGGCGCACCGACTCGGCGGCGAGCGCCGGGACCAGGGTCACACCGAGGCCCGCGGCGACATAGCCCTGCTTCGCGGTCCACTCGCCGACCACATGGGCCACCCGAGGACGGAATCCCTGGCGCAGGGCCGCCTCCAGAAGGGTGCCCTCGACGCCGGAGCTGCCGGAGATCCAGTCGGCGTCGGCGAGCAGGCCGAGCCGGACCGGGCCCGCGGAGCCCGCCAGCGGGTGGCCGGCCGGGACGGCGACGTACAGCGACTCGTCGAGGAGGTGGTGGAGTTCGTACGGCTCCAGCGGGGCGCGGCCCGTCGTCGAGACCACCGCGAGGTCCAGATGGCCGGCGGTCAGGCGGTCCAGGAGCCGGGAGGTGAGCCCCTCCTCGCGGGACAGCCGCACACCCGGGTGCCGGGCCCGGAACGCGGCCAGGGCGTGCGGCACCAGCGCCGCGTCGGCGGTGGCGAACGCCCCGAACCGGAGCCGCCCGGCCGCCACCTCGCGCAGCGCGGTCAGCTCCCGCGCGGCGCCGTGCAGGGCCTCGGCGACCGCCTCGGCGTGCGGGACGAGCACCCGGCCGGCCTCCGTGAGCCGTACCCCGCGCGGCAGCCGGTCGAAGAGCGGGCCGCCGCCCAGCGCCGCCTCCAGCGAGGAGATCTGCCGGGACACCGCCGACTGCGTCCATCCGAGCGATCGCGCGGCCACGGTGAACGAACCGTGCCGCGCGACGTCCAGGAACACCCGCAGCCAGACGCTGGAGACGTCGGGGAGGGGTGGGTGCGCGGGTTGCGTGGATTGCGCGGGTCGCAAGGGATGCGGATTCGGCATGGTGGCCATGCTAGACATTCGCTTGTCGCATCCTTCGTCCCCGCCTAGCGTCGACCGCACGGACACGGAAGGAGCCCCGTGAAGGTCACCCTGGACAACCCGGCCGACGCCCCGCGGCCCGCCAGCCCCTACTACTCCCAGGTCGCCCGGGTCGAACACGCGGACGGCAGCGCCCTGTTGTTCGTCTCCGGCCAGATCGCCGAGGGCGCGACCCTCGCGGAGCAGAGCCGGGGCGTCTTCGAGGGCCTCGGCGCGCTGCTGCGCGCGCACGGGGCGACCCTGGCGGACGTCATCAACATCCGCACGTATCTGACCGACATCTCGCGGCTCGCCGAATACGGCGCCGTACGCCGCGAGTTCCTCACCGGCACCCCGCCGACGAGCATGACCTTCGAGGTGCCCCGGCTGTTCCGGCCCGAGGCCCTCGTCGAGATCGAGGTGGTGGCGGCGGTGGCCGGCTGAGGCCGCGGCCGGTCGCGGGCCGGGTCGCGGGTGTTTGTGAAGGGTTCGTACGAGTTCGCGGCGGGGCGCCCGATCACCGGCCGCCGGCTCACAGCCACGGCTAAGGTCGGGAGCGGGCCACGCCCCCCTTGAGCAGCCCCGGTCCGGGACCTGACCCCTGGACCGGGGCTTGCGGCTGTCAGCGGACCCCGAAGGCGTACACCGTCTCCGAGCGGTACACCGCGCCCGGGTCGAGGCGGGTGCTCGGGAACTCCGGCCGGTTGGGGGAGTCCGGGAAGTGCTGGGTCTCCAGGGCGACACCGTCGCCGGGGGCGAAGGGGCCGGTCAGGTGCTCGGCGGTGTAGAGCTGGACGCCCGGTTCGGTGGTGGACACCGAGAGGGTGCGGCCGGACGCCGGATCGTGCAGTTCGGCGATCTCCTCCGCGGCGGCCGTGACGCCCTTGTCGAGGACCAGGTTGTGGTCGTAGCCGGAACCGACCTTGCGGGCCGTACGGAAGTCGAACCGGGAGCCGGAGACGTCCTCCAGGGCCCCGGTCGGGATCAGGTCGCCGTCGACGGGCGTGTAGCGGGAGGCGGCGATCCGCAGCTCGTGACCGCCCGCGTTGCCGGAGCCCGCCAGGTTGAAGTAGCTGTGGTTGGTGAGGTTCACGACGGTCGGCGCGTCGGTGACCGCCTCGTAGGAGATGCGCAGCGCCCCGGAGGGGTCCAGCGTGTAGGTCACGGCGACCTCCAGCCGCCCCGGGAAGCCCTCCTCGCCGTGCGGGCTGACGCGCGTGAGCCGCACCCCGTGCTCGACGCCCGCCACCTCCCACACCCGCTTGTCGAAGCCGTGGGCGCCGCCGTGCAGGGAGTTGGGGGCGTTGTTGGGCTCCAGGGCGTAGGTCACGCCGTCCAGCGGGAAGCGGGCGTGCGCGATCCGGTTGGCGTACCGGCCGACCAGGGCGCCGAAGTACGGGCCCGGGTGCTCCAGATAGCCGTCCAGAGCGGCGAACCCCAGCACCACGTCCGCCGCCCGCCCGTCCCGGTCCGGGACCTCGACCGACTGCACGATCCCGCCGTACGAGAGGATCCGCACCCGGGTCCCCGCACGCTCCAGCGTCCAGCGGTGCACCTCGGTGCCGTCGGAAAGTGTGCCGAAAAGTTCGCTCATGGGGAAACCCTAAGCCAAGGGTCTAGTCCACCGGGTCCTTGGCGGTGATGGCCCGGTAGGCGATCGCGGCGAGCCTGGACTGGCCGTCGGTGCTCGGATGGAACCAGTCCCAGTGACTCAGCTGATCGGTCCCGAACCGGTACGCGTACACCGCCCCGCCGTCGAAACGGCACCGCCGGTCCTTGGCGCAGACCTGCTCCAGCACCTTGTTGTAGTCCTCGACCCGCTGCTGGACCTTGTCCCGGCGCACGGTCGCCGCGCTGGTCAGGTCGTCCGCGTCGGAGAGCATGGACGGGCAGATGCCCAGCTTCCACACCTGCTTGCCCAGCGGATTGGTCCGCCCCTCGGACCACAGCCGCTTCAGGTTCGGCACGCTCGCCACGTACACCTGCGTCTTCGGCAGCGACTTGCGCAGGGTGCCCAGCGCGTCCTCGAACTGGGCGCGGAAGGCGGCCACCGAGGTCATCGCCCGCACCGAGGTACGGCAGGCGTCGTTCGCCCCCACCATCACCGTCACCAACTGGGGCCTGCGCACCACCGCGTCGGCCAGTTGCCCCGACAGGTCGGCCATCCGGGCGCCGGTCTCCGCGTAGTTCCAGCTGTGGTCGGCCGCCTTCGCCCGCCCCAGCAGCCGTACCGCCAGGCTGTCCACCTGGTCGCTGGTGCCGGTCGCCCAGGACACCTCCGGGCAGTCCGAGAGCACCGTGCACGCGTCGAATCCCCGCGTGATGGAGTCGCCGACGGCCGCGATCGAGGCCGGACTGCGGTCCCACACCTGCACGGTCCGGGCGGCCCGGGTCCGGCCGCCGTCCGGCGAGGCCGACGAACCGCCGACCACATCGCACCCGGCCACCCCCAGCGCGGCGGTGGCGGCGACGGCTCCCACCAGGGCACGCGAACGCCGACGTCGCTGCTTGCGCATTCCCCGGTGGTCCTCTCCGTCGGCCTGTTCGTCCCCCGTAATGACAACGCACCGGAGTTCCCGGCCCGCGCCCTGCAACGGTCCACCCCCGTACAAGCGTCCCCCTGGGTGAATGGCAGGGGTTTCCTGGCTGTGGGACCGACGGTACGTCACACTCCTTGCGCCCCCGCACGGTAGCCTCGCCATCAACGCGGCCGTCGTGCCACAGCCGCCAGCCAGCCAGCAAGATGTCCCGCTCTGCCCGGAGGTCCCGGTGACGACACGTGGAGTTCTGTACGTGCACTCCGCGCCGCGCGCGCTGTGCCCGCACGTCGAGTGGGCCGTCGCCGGGGTGCTCGGCACGCGCGTCAACCTCGACTGGATCCGGCAGCCGGCGGCCCCCGGCACCTGGCGCTCCGAGTTCTCCTGGCAGGGCGAGGTCGGCACGGCCTCCAAACTGGCGTCCGCGCTGCGCGGCTGGCACCTGCTCCGCTTCGAGGTCACGGCCGAACCCTGCGCGAAGGCCGAGGGCGAGCGCTACAGCTGCACTCCCGACCTGGGCATCTTCCACGCCGTCACCGGAATCCACGGCGACATCCTCATCCCCGAGGACCGCCTGCGGGCCGCCATGACCCGCTCACAGCGCGGCGAGACCGACCTCGAGGCCGAGATCGCCAAGCTCCTCGGCAAGCCCTGGGACGACGAACTGGAGCCCTTCCGCTACGCGGGCGAGGGCGCGCCGGTGAGGTGGCTCCACCAGGTGGTCTGACACGCCGTCTGCCGACAACGAAACGCACTGTGGCCCAAACTCCGTCACCGGAGCTTGGGCCACAGGCCTTGGAACAGCGTTTCTCACACGGTCCGGAACGCAAGGACCACGTTGTGGCCCCCGAAGCCGAACGAGTCGTTCAGCACGGCGATCCGGCCCTCGGGCAGCTGCCGGGCCTCACCGCGCACCACGTCCGCGTTGACCTCGGGATCGAGCTCGTCGAGGTTGATGGTCGGCGGAGCCGTCCGGTTCACCAGCGCCAGGATCGACGCGACGGTCTCGATACCACCGGCACCGCCCAGCAGATGACCGGTCATCGACTTGGTCGCCGAGATGGCCATGTGGTCGACGTCGTCGCCGAACACCTTCCGCAGCGCCTTGATCTCGGCCACATCACCCTGCGGGGTCGACGTGGCGTGCGCGTTGACGTGCACGATCTCCGCCGGCTTCAGGTCCGAGCTGTCGAGCAGGTTCTGCAGCGCGTGTGCGATGCCGTTGCCCGAGGGCTCCGGCTGCGTGATGTGGTGCGCGTCGGCCGAGATGCCCTGGCCGACCGCCTCGACGTAGATCCGGGCCCCGCGCGCCTTCGCGTGCTCCTCGGACTCCAGGACGATCACGCCCGCGCCCTCACCGAGCACGAAGCCGTCACGGCCGGAGTCGTAGGGACGCGACGCGCCCTCGGGGTCGTCGTTGTTCTTGGACATCGCCATCATGTTGCCGAACGCGGCGATCGGCAGCGGGTGGATCGCCGCCTCCGTACCGCCGGCCACGACGATGTCCGCACGCCCGGTGCGGATCATCTCGATGGCGTAGCCGATGGCCTCGGCGCCGGAGGCGCAGGCCGACACGGGGGTGTGCACACCGGCCCGCGCACCCAGCTCGATACCGACGTTGGCGGCCGGCGAGTTGGGCATCAGCATCGGCACGGTGTGCGGGGAGACACGGCGTACGCCCTTCTCCTTGAGCACGTCGTACTGGTCCAGCAGGGTCGTCACACCGCCGATGCCGGAGGCGATGACGGCGCCGACCCGGTCGGGGTTGGCGGACTGGTCCTCACCGGCCTTCGCGGTGAAGCCGGCGTCCTTCCAGGCCTCTTGGGCGGCGATCAGCGCGAACTGCGCGGACCGGTCCAGCTTGCGGGCCTGCGGGCGCGGGATGATCTCGCTCGGTTCGACGGCGATCTGCGCCGCGATCCGGACGGGCAGCTCGGCCGCCCAGTCCTGCTCCAGAAGGCGGACGCCGGACTTGCCGGCGACCAGGGCCTCCCAGAACGAAGCTGCGTCGCCACCCAGCGGTGTGGTTGCGCCGATACCGGTGACGACCACGGTGCGATTGGTCGGGCTCATCGGGAATTCTTTCTCCAACGGATACGGGATTCGACGGCGCCACCGCCGGGTGGCGGGGCATTGCAGCCGGAGACCGGCTAAGGGCCTCAGGCCTGGTGCTTGAGGATGTAGTCGGTGGCGTCGCCGACGGTCTTGAGGTTCTTGACGTCCTCGTCCGGGATCTTGACGTCGAAGCGCTCTTCGGCGGCGACGACGACCTCGACCATGGACAGCGAGTCGACGTCCAAGTCGTCGGTGAAGGACTTGTCCAGCTGGACGTCCTCAACCGGGATGCCGGCGATCTCGTTCACGATCTCGGCGAGACCTTCGACGATCTCTTCCTGAGTGGCGGCCATGTCAGGCGCTCCTTCTTAGATGTTCCAGACGGTTGCTGCGGTGGTGCTGACGGCGTTCCCGTACCGGATGCATGATCCGGCACGGAGTGCCTAGGGGAGGGTAACGACAGTGGCGGCGTAGACGAGACCCGCCCCGAACCCGATGACGAGCGCGGTGTCGCCGCTCTTCGCCTCGCCGGTCGCCAGGAGCCGCTCCATCGCGAGCGGGATCGAGGCGGCCGACGTGTTGCCGGTGGTGCGGATGTCACGGGCGACCGTGACGTGCTCCGGCAGCTTGAGAGTCTTCACCATCGAGTCGATGATGCGCACATTGGCCTGGTGCGGGATGAAGACGTCCAGGTCGTCCGCGCTGATCCCGGCCGCGTCCAGCGCCTGCTGAGCGACCTTCGCCATCTCGAACACGGCCCAGCGGAACACCGCCTGGCCCTCCTGCGTGATCGCCGGGAACTTGATGTTCCCCTCGCTGTCCAGGGGCAGGTTCGTGACGTCGCCGACGTGGAACTTGTCCCAGGGCACGGTCTGCTTGATGGTCTCGGACTTGTCGCCCTCCGACCCCCACACCGTCGGGCCGATCGCCGGCTCCTGCGAGGGGCCGACCACGACCGCGCCCGCGCCGTCGCCGAACAGGAAGGCGGTGGCCCGGTCCTCCAGGTCGGTGAGGTCGCTGAGCCGCTCCACGCCGATGACGAGCACGTGTTGGGCGGAGCCTTCCACGATCATGCCCTTGGCGAGGGTGAGGCCGTAGCCGAAGCCCGCGCAGCCGGCCGAGATGTCGAAGGCGGCGGCCTTGTCGGTGCCGAGCTTGTCGGCGATCTCGGTGGCGACGGCCGGGGTCTGGCTGAAGTGCGAGACGGTCGAGACGACCACGGCGCCGATCTGCTCGGCGGAGATGCCCGCGTCCGCGATCGCCTTGCCGGCGGCCTCGATCGACATCGCGGCGACCGTCTCCTCGGGGCCCGCCCAGTGCCGGGTCTCGATGCCGGAGCGCGACCGGATCCACTCGTCGGAGGAGTCGATCTTCTCGAGGATCACCTCGTTCGGCACCACGCGGGTCGGGCGGTAGCCGCCGACGCCGAGGATGCGCGCGTACGGGGCACCCTTGCTGGGCTTGATCTTCGACATCGCAGTGCGCTCCTAATTCAGCTGTGCTCGGCGATGAGCTCGCGGGCCGCGTCGAGGTCGTCGGGGGTCTTCAGGGCGAGCGTCTTGACGCCGGGGAGGGCACGCTTGGCCAGGCCGGTCAGGGTGCCGCCGGGGCACAGCTCCAGGAGGGCGGTGACGCCGAGCTCCTGGAAGGTCTCCATGCACAGGTCCCAGCGGACCGGGTTGGCGACCTGGCCGACCAGCCGGTCCACGACCTCGCCGCCGGAGGCGACGGTCCGCCCGTCCTTGTTGGAGACGTAGGTCAGCTTCGGGTCGGCGGGCGAGAGTTCCTTGGCGGCCTCGGCCAGCTTGTCGACCGCGGGGCCCATGTGGTGCGTGTGGAAGGCGCCGGCGACCTTGAGGGCGATGACCTTGCGGACCCCCTCGGGCTTGTCCTCGGCGAGCGCCGCGAGCTGCTCCAGGGTGCCGGCCGCGACGATCTGCCCCGCGCCGTTGATGTTCGCCGGGGTCAGGCCCAGCTTCTCCAGGTGCGCGACCGAGACGTCCGGGTCGCCGCCGAGCAGCGCCGACATACCGGTCGCGGTGATCGCGGCGGCCTCGGCCATCGCCAGCCCGCGCTTGCGTACGAGGGTCAGCGCCTCGTCCTCGCTCAGCACACCGGCGACGGCGGCGGCGGTGATCTCCCCGACGCTGTGCCCGGCGACCGCACCCGGGGCGCCCGCCGCGTCAGCGGCAGATGCATAGGCACTGAGTGCCACGGCGGACACCAGTCCGGCGGCGACGAGCAGCGGCTGGGCCACCGCGGTGTCCCGGATCTCGTCCGCGTCGGCGTCCGTGCCGTAGTGCACCAGATCGAGGCCGATCACCTCGGACCAGGCACGCAGACGGGCCTCCACACCGGGGAGGTCGAGCCAGGGGGTCAGGAAGCCGGGCGTCTGGGCGCCCTGGCCGGGAGCGACGAGTACGAGCACTCTCACACTCTCTCTTGTTGACGGCCACGGCCGCCCGTGGGGACAAGGACGAAGAACACGAAGGGGTTTTGTGGGGCCCCGACAAAATCCTATGGTTGGGGATCTCCATCGACCAGACGCCCCAGGATCAGCGCGATCCGCAGCGTGAAGGCGGATCGTACATCGGATGGCGACCATCCGGTGACGTCAGTCACACGTCGGAGCCGGTAGCGCACGGTGTTCGGGTGGACGAAGAGCATCCGGGCCGCGCCCTCCAGGCTGCTCGCCTGTTCCAGATAGACGCTCAGTGTTTCCAGCAGCGCCGAACCGGCTTCTTCCAGCGGTCTGTAGATCTCCTCCACCAACTGCTCACGGGCGCTCGGATCGCCCGCGATGGCGCGCTCCGGGAGCAGATCGTCCGCCAGCACGGGCCGCGGCGCGTCCTGCCAGGCGGAGCAGGCCTTGAGGCCCGCGGCGGCGGCCTGCGCGGACCGGGTGGCCGCCAGCAGGTCCGGCACCACAGGACCCGCGACGACCGGCCCGGCGGCATAAGGGCCGATCAGCGACTTGGCGACGGCCAGCGGGTTGTCGTTGCCGCCCGCGATGACGACCAGCCGGTCCCCGAGCACACCCGTCAGCACCTGCAGCTTGGCGTGCCGGGCGGCCCGCCGGATGGCCTCGACGGTCAGCTCGCTGTCCCCGTCGGGCGCGGTCCCGAGCACGACGCACACGTTGTCCGGCGAGTTCCACCCGAGCGCCGCGGCCCTGCTCACCGCGCCCTCGTCGGCCTCCCCGCTCAGCACCGCGTTCACGACCAGCGACTCCAGCCGCGCGTCCCAGGCACCCCGTGCCTCGGCGGCCTGGGCGTACACCTGGGCGGTGGCGAAGGCGATCTCCCGGGCGTAGACGAGCAGCGCCTCGCGCAGCACCCTCTCGTCGCCGGGCGCCGCCACCTCGTCGATGGCGGACTCCATGACCTCGATGGTCGTCCGGACCATCTCCACGGTCTGCCGCAGCGTGATCGCCCGGGTCAGCTCGCGCGGCGCGGTCCCGAACACGTCCGTGGAGATCGCCTGCGGGGCGTCGGGATGCCGGAACCACTCGGTGAAGGCCGCGATGCCCGCCTGGGCGACGAGCCCGATCCAGGAGCGGTTCTCCGGGGGCATGGCCCGGTACCACGACAGGCTCTCGTCCATGCGTGCGATGGCCTGGGCGGCGAGGCTGCCGGACGACTTCTCCAGCCGCTTCAGGGTCGCGGAGTGCGGGTGGACCGGATGAGCCAGGGGATCGGACTTGCGCGTTACGGGTTCGGGCACGTGGACAAGACTGCCTTATCCGGACGGGAGCATGCGCCGCCGGGTGCCGGCAGCGGTCTACCGTGGTGCCGTGATGGACGTCAGGCGCGCGGCGGAGCGCTATCCCGGAGGTGACCCGGCGACCGGGATCGAGTCCCGGCACGCCTTCTCCTTCGGCCCGCACTACGACCCCGACAACCTCCGCTTCGGCGCGGTCATCGCCTGCAACGAGGAGCGGCTGGCGCCGGGCGCGGGCTTCGACGAGCACCCGCACAGCCACACCGAGATCGTGACGTGGGTGGTCGAGGGCGAGCTCACCCACCGCGACTCCGAGGGCAACGAGACGGTGGTCCGCCGCGGTGACGTCCAGCGGCTCAGCTCGGCGGGGGGCGTCCGCCACGTCGAGCGCAACGACGGCGCGGAGCCGCTGATCTTCGTCCAGATGTGGCTGGCCCCGGTACGCCCCGGCGGCGAGCCGTCGTACGAGATCGTCCGCGGCATCGCCGACTCGACGCCGTACGCCGTCCCGGAGGCAGGCGCGATGCTGCACGTCCGCAGGCTGGTTGCGGGGGAGCGGACCGCGGTGCCGGACGGGGCGTATGTGTATGTGTATGTGGTGCGGGGGGAAGTGCGGCTGGGGGGAGAGCCGTTGGGGCCCGGGGATTCGGCGCGGGTCGTGGGGGCGGAGGGGTTGGAGGCGGAGGGGCTGACGCCGGCTGAACTGCTGATGTGGGAGATGGCGGGGTAGTCGCCGCCGTCGTGCGCCTGCGGGCCGGTGGGGGCTGGTCGCGCCCACGCGGCGGAGCCGAAAATCGACAGGGCCCCGCGCCCCTGACGGGGCGCTGCACAGCCGCGTCTCTCATTCATTCAGCCGCGGGCAGGCGTGCCGCAGGGCGGCGAGGGTGGGCGCGGGCGGCACCCTGCCGGCGCCGGTAAGCGTCCCTCCCCCACCCACCTCAGCCGCGCGACTCCGCCAGCACCGAGTCCGTGAACACCGGCCATGCTTCAACTGCCCAGGGGCCGAAGGCCCGATCCGTGAGGGCGACGCACGCCACCCCGGCCGCCGGGTCCACCCACAGGAACGTGCCCGACTGGCCGAAGTGGCCGAACGTCCGGGGCGAGGACGAACTCCCCGTCCAGTGCGGCGCCTTGCCGTCGCGGATCTCGAAGCCCAGCCCCCAGTCGTTGGGGTTCTGATGGCCGTAGCCCGGCAACACGCCCTTCGTGCCGGGGTATTGGACGGTCAGCGTCGCCTCCGCCACCGTCCGCGGGTCCAGCAGCCGCGGTGCCTGCAGCTCCGCCGCGAAGCGCAGCAGGTCGGACACCGACGAGACGCCGTCCTTGGCCGGTGAGCCCTCCAGCGAGGTCGACGTCATGCCCAGGGGCTCCAGCACCGCCTGCCGCAGATACTCCGCGAACGGGATCTCCGTGGCCTTGGCGACATGGTCGCCGAGCACCTCGAACCCGGCGTTGGAGTACAGCCGCCGCTCCCCGGGCGGCGCCGTCACCCGGTGTTCGTCGAAGGCCAGCCCCGAGGTGTGCGCGAGCAGATGCCGTACCGTCGCTCCGTCCGGCCCCGCCGGCTCGTCGAGGTCGAGGGCCCCCTCCTCGTACGCCACGAGCACCGCGTACGCCGCGAGCGGCTTGGTGACGGAGGCCAGCGGGAAGCGGTGCCCGGCCGGCCCGTGGGTGCCCAGGACCGTCCCGTCGGCCCGTACCGCACCCGCCGCGGCGGTGGGCACGGGCCAGTTCTCGATGGACGCGAGGCTGTTCAAGGACGACATGGCCCCGAGCCTAAGCGGCTCAGAGCGTCAGCCGCATCGAGGGGTCCGGCTTGCGGACGAAGCCCAGCGAGGCGTACAGCGGCTCCGCCTGGGCCGACGCGTTCAGGTCGACCTGTGCGGCGCCCCGCTCCCGAAACCACTCCAGCAGCTCCGCCATGCACGCCCGGGCGTACCCCCGGCGCCGGGCGTCCGGGTCGGTCGCCACGCTGAAGACGTGTCCCACCCGCCCGTGCGGATTGCCGGCCCGGCCGATCCGGTACTCCAGTGTCCCCACGACCAGTGCGGCCAGCGCCCCCGGCCGCTCCGGATGATCGACGACGAACGCGGCGAAGTCCCCGTCGGCCGCGCCGAGCCGGGCTCGGAGCGTCGGCAGCGACTCGGCGTGCCACTCCGTGGGGCCGTCCGCCTCGAACATGGAATCGATCATGACCTGGCGCAGGCGCAGCACTTCCGGCGCGTCCTCGGGCCCGGCACGGCGTACGAGACTCATGCCGGGCACGCTAGCCACCACCCGGCCCGCGCGTCGTGCGTATTTCTTACCGAATCCACTTGCTTCGAGCCCACTCGAAGGTCATAGCGTGGGCGTATGACGGTGATGCAGACCACGACCGCGGCCCCCGCCGACCAGGGATCCGGCACTCTCGCCGACAGCTGTACCGCCGCCCCCGTGCGGCACCCGCGCCCCGAGGGCCAGGACCGCTACACGATCAGCGAGGTCGTCGCCGTCACCGGCCTGACCGCCCACACCCTGCGCTGGTACGAGCGCATCGGCCTGATGTCCCACATCGACCGCTCCCACACCGGCCAGCGCCGCTACACCAACCGCGACCTCGACTGGCTGGACTTCGTGACCAAGCTCCGCCTGACCGGCATGCCGGTGGCCGACATGGTGCGATACGCGGAGCTGGTGAGGGAGGGCGAGACGACCTACCCCGAGCGCCGCGAGCTCCTGGAACAGACGCGCAGGGACGTCGTCTCGAGGATCGCCGAACTGCACGACACCCTGTCGGTACTGGACCGCAAGATCAGCTTCTATGAAAAGGGCGGCGACTGAAGCGCCCCTTCAGGGGCGCGGGGCCGTATCGATGTGCGGCTACCGCCGCGTGGGCGCGACAAGCCCTCACAGCTCCGCCAACAACTCCGCCTTCTTCACGGAGAACTCCTCGTCGGTGATCAACCCCGCCGAATGCAGCTCCCCCAGATGACGAATCCGCTCGGCGATGTCGGCGGGGTCCCGCCGCCCCGCCTGCACCGGCACCGCTGCGGCCCCCTTCGCCCGCACCGTCTCCAGCACCGCCGCCGCGAACGGCAGCGACTCGTGCACGGGCCCGTACCCCAGCCCGAACACCACGGTCGCGGGATCCTGGTCCGCCGGTACCGCCGCCCCCGTGTGGCTGCGGCGCAGCAGCCGCAGATGCCCCTCGAAGACCTCGGGCGACCGCCACTCCACACCCGCCAGATCGGTCACCGCGAAGCTCTGGTCGCCGGCCTTCCACTTCGCGGTGGAGGCGCCCGTCCAGGACCACCGGAAGTGCACGGCTCTGCCGTCGAAGCTGGCCTTCCCGTCGTACGCCTTGAACTGCCGGGGCGCCTCGGGCGCGGCGACCAGAAACCTTTCGGCCGGTCCGGACCCGGCGAGCAGCGGCCGCAGTTCGTCGGCGTAGTACTCCGCGAGGGTCTCCCGCTCGGCGGGGAGCACCAACCGGTACGGGTCGCTGCCGTCCTTCAGCTGTCCGGCCGCCGCCTCGATCAGCGGATCCGCACCGGGGCGCGGCTCGGCCCGCAGTACGACCGTGCCCCGTTTGCCCGGCGACACCGTCACCCGCTCCAGCGCGGCCAGCGGCACCCGGCGTTCGCCCAGGGCCTGGAACAGCTTGGGTGTTCGAATCCCCCGTTCGTAGCGGATGAGCACGGAGTCGGACTCGAACTCCCAGGCGGCATGAAATCCGGCCAGTACGTCACCCATGCGGCTCATCGTATGCGGCACGTGCTTCCCCGTCCCATCCCCGCGCATACCGCACTTCCTGCTGTCTCTACGCGCGTCCGGCCGTCGAGGTGCCGGACAAACCCGCCCGGCACCCGTCATCGTCGTGGGCACAGGTGACCGCGCCGTACGCGCCAACCCCGATGTCGGCGAGGTTGCGCAGGCTGTCGGTGCCCGGCTCGAAGTAGCCGGCGTGGCCCTGTGCGTCGTGTGCCGACAGCACCCGCGCCCCGAAGGAGGAGGAGACCGGGTCGGCGCCGTGGCCGAGTCCGCCGAACTCCAGATAGGGGACGTCCTGGATCCAGTCGGTGGCGTCCCGCATCGCCCACACCCGGGCCGAGGTGTCCAGGTGCGAGGCCTTCTCGACCCGCATCCCGGGGCTCGCGGCCACCGCTATGTCGGCCACCCGGTCCGGCATGGCGTGCGCGGCGACCCCGCAGACCACCGAGCCGTAGCTGTGGCAGAACATCGACACCGGCGCCTCGCCCGGCAGGGCCCGCAGCAGTGCGTTGAGGCGTACGGCGCCCTGCTCGGCGGCCATGCCGGTCGCCGCGTCCACCCCGAGCCCGTCGGGCGCGGTGTAGTCGGCCCAGGCGATCACCGCCGTGCGGGTCGTGGGGCGCGCGGTGTGCTCCGCCTTGTAGAGCGCCCTGGCCATGCCGACCGGCGCGGTGTACTGGCGGTTCGTCTTCTGGAAGGTGAGCAGGTCGGTGTCGACGCCGGGGACGACGACGGAGATCCGCTCGGCCCTGGTGAGGTCGCCGAACACCTCGGCGACCCGGCCGCTGCCGTCCGGGTCGAAGGCGAGGATCTGCCGGCCGTTCGCCAGCAGCGCCTCGTAGCGGTGCATACGACGGCCCGCGTCCTGTTGCCCGGCCGCGGTGAGCCGGGGGTCGTGCATGCGTTTCTTCTCGACGGCGCGCTGCTGGCCGAGGGCGATGTGGTTGGCGCGGTAACGCAGTCCGACCGGGGCGCCGTTCATGTTGCCGACCGCGAGCGGGTAGCGGTGGACGAGCCGGTCGCGCTCCTGTGCGGTGAGCGACGCGAAGAAACGGGTGAGCCGCGCGGGCGACGCCTCCGGGTCCGGCAAGTGGAGACCATGGACGCTGCCGTGCTCCCACTTGTCGAGGGAGGTCTGCAGGGCGGTGGTCTCGCGGTGGGCGCGCAGGGCCGTCCAGCCGGTGGTCGCGAGCATCACGAACACCACGGCCAGGGCGAGGAGCGCGCGCCAGACGTTGAGTGGCGGGGAGGTGTCGAAGGAAGTCACTGGGAGGACACACTAGGAGAACGAGAGGGTCTCGCGGTAACGGAGTGACAGTTATCACGTTTCGGCAAACGTGAGCCCCATCTCAGGCCCGTGTGGCGGGACTCAGCCCGTCCGCCAGTTCCCGGTGAGCGCCGGTCCCACCTGATCGAGGTAGGACGCGGTGAGTTCGCGGATCGCCGTGACGCTGAAGTCGTCACCGACCGACCACTCCCGCTGGGTGACCCGGATGACCGCGCCGAAGAGCGCCACCACCAGCCGGGGCCTCGGGTCGGTGGCGAAGTCGACGCCCTCCCGTTCGGCGATGATCCGCGCGATCTCCTCCTCGGTCTCCGACTGGCGCCGCAGATGGGCGGCGAACAGGGCCGGGGTCGCCTCGATCATCTTGTAGGTGCGCATGAGCAGTTCGACCGGGACGTACCGCTCGATGGCCTCCCCGATGGTGTCCCAGCTGTCCATGACCGACCGGCGCAGCGCCTCCAGCGGGGTCTCCTCGGCCGGGCGGCCGCGCACCGCCTCGACGTAGTGCGCCTCGGTGATCCGCGGCACGAAGAAGGCCACCTCCTCCTTGCTCGCGAAGTAGCGGAAGAAGGTGCGCTGCGAGACGTCGACGGACTCGGCGATCTCGTCGACGGTGGTGCGCTCGTACCCCTGGGTCACGAACAGCTCGAGCGCGGACCGCAGCAGCGTGTCCCGGGTGCGCTGTTTCTTGCGTTCGCGCAGCGTTTCCATACCTGACAGTTACTGACTAGTGAATTTGTTTGTCAACTGTCAGTGGCTGTCACTAGCCTCGCGCACATGACTAGTCAGACCACGATCGACGCGGCGGGACCGGGGGACGCGGCACCCGCGGCCCCGGCGGACCGGCCGCCGGCCGCCGGCCTGCGCGGCCACCCCTGGTTCACCCTGATAACCGTCGCCGTCGGGGTCATGATGGTGGCCCTCGACGGCACCATCGTGGCCATCGCCAACCCCGCGATCCAGAAGGACCTCGGCGCCACCTTCGCCCAGGTGCAGTGGATCACCAACGGCTACTTCCTCGCCCTCGCGGTCTCCCTGATCACCGCGGGCAAGCTCGGCGACCGCTTCGGCCACCGGCAGACCTTCCTCGTCGGCGTGGTCGGCTTCGCCGCCGCGTCCGGGGCCATCGGCCTCTCCAGCAGCATCGGCGCGGTCGTCACCTTCCGGGTCTTCCAGGGCCTGTTCGGCGCGCTTCTGATGCCGGCCGCGCTCGGCCTGCTGCGGGCCACCTTCCCGGCCGAGAAGCTCAACATGGCGATCGGCATCTGGGGCATGGTCATCGGCGCCTCCACCGCGGGCGGCCCGATCCTCGGCGGTGTGCTGGTGCAGCACGTCAGCTGGCAGTCGGTGTTCTTCATCAACGTGCCGGTCGGTGCGATCGCCCTGGCCCTCGGCATCGTGATGCTGCTCGACCACCGCGCGGAGAACGCCCCGCGCTCCTTCGACCTGCCCGGCATCGCGCTGCTCTCCGGCGCGATGTTCTGCCTGGTGTGGGCGCTCATCAAGGCGCCGGCCTGGGGCTGGGGCGACGGCAAGACGTGGGCCTTCATCGCCGCGTCCGTCCTCGGCTTTGCCCTCTTCTCCTTCTGGGAGACCCGGGTCAAGGAGCCGCTGATCCCGCTCGGCCTGTTCCGCTCGGTCCCGCTCGCCGCGGGCGTGGTGCTGATGGTCCTCATGGCCATCGCCTTCATGGGCGGCCTGTTCTTCGTGACGTTCTACCTCCAGAACGTGCACGGCATGGATCCGGTCGACGCCGGCCTCCACCTGCTCCCGCTCACCGGCATGATGATCGTCGGCTCGCCGCTGGCCGGCGCCGCGATCACCAAGCTCGGCCCGCGCATCCCGCTGGCCGGCGGCATGGCGGCCACCGCGATCGCCATGTACGGCATGTCCACCCTCAAGGCGGACACCGGCAGCGGGATCATGGCCGTCTGGTTCGCCCTGCTGGGCCTCGGCCTCGCGCCGGTCATGGTCGGCGCCACCGAGGTCATCGTCGGCAACGCGCCGATGGAGCTCTCCGGCGTGGCCGGCGGTCTCCAGCAGGCCGCGATGCAGATCGGCGGCAGCCTGGGTACGGCCGTGCTCGGCGCCGTGATGGCCTCCAAGGTCGACGGCGACCTGGCGGGCAACTGGGCCGACGCGGGGCTGCCGAAGCTGACCCCGGCGCAGCTGGCCCAGGCCTCCGAGGCGGTCCAGGTCGGGGTCGCGCCGGTCGCCAAGGGCACGCCCGAGGCGATCGCCGCGAAGATCACCGACGTCGCCCACGACACGTTCATCTCCGGCATGAGCCTCGCCTCGCTGGTCGCGGCGGGCGTGGCCGCGGTCGCGATCCTGGTCGCGCTGCTCACCAAGCGCGGCGAGAACGCGGGCGCCGACGCGGGTGTCGGCCACATCTGACGCATCTTCGGGCGGAGTTCACCTATCAGGGTGACTCCGCTAAAGATCCCTCGCCCTCGGCAGGCGCCGCAGGTCACAGTGGGTCAGGTCCTCCGCAGGGGATAGGGGGACCTGTCCGAGCTGCGGCGCGCTGCTGGAGGGGGGCAGCGCGCGCAGGTCTGCGGACGCGGAACAGGGGTACCCGCTCATCAACCCGAACAGGTCATGAGGACCGAGGAGTTGATGATGGCGAGCTTCGGGCAACGAACACGCGGGTACCCCCGTTCACGTGGCCGCACAGGTCCACGGGGCGGGCTGGACCGCGACACGCTGGGAATCATCGGCACGATCTGTGCCGTTGTCGGCCTCTTCGCGCTGGGGATCGTGCTGGGGCCGGTGGCCGTTGTGTGCGGCTGGCTCTCCATGGGCCGGGCATGGAACCCGAAGAGTTCCGTACCGGCGCTGGTGGCGGTGGTGCTGGGAGCGATCGACACGCTGCTGGCGCTGCTGTGGCTGGGTGGGGTATCGCTCTAGCGTGCGGGCCGGTGGGGTTTGGTCGCACAGCTCCCCGCGCCCCTTACGGGGCCCGTCTCAACTGCGGGCGGCAGTGCTGCTGGGGCGGCACGGGTGGGCGCAGCGGCACCCCGCCGGCGCCGGTGAGCGCAACGCCGTGACTTCGGCCCGCAGTGCCCGTACCTCCTCGGTCAACGCGGCGATCGCCTCCGTCTGCCGCCGCTCCTCCACGTCGTCCTTCTCGAAGCGGGCGATGAACCACGTGGCGATGTTCGCCGTCACCACACCCAGCAGGGCGATGCCCGAGAGCATCAGGCCGACCGCGATCATCCGGCCCAGCCCGGTCGTGGGCGCGTGGTCCCCGTACCCCACCGTCGTCATCGTCGTGAACGACCACCACAACGCGTCACCCAGCGTGCGGATGTTCCCGTTCGGCGAGTCGCGCTCCACCGAGAGCACGGCCAGCGACCCGAACATCAGCAGTCCGACGACCGCGCCCACCACGTACGTCGTCAGCCGGATCTGCGAGGCCATCCGGGCCCGCCGCCCCACCAGCATCAGCGTCGCGACGAGCCGTAGCAGCCGCAGCGGCTGGAGCAGCGGCAGCACCACCGCGCACAGGTCTATCCAGTGCGTCCGCACGAACTCCTTGCGGCGGGGCGACAGGCCCAGCCGGACCAGGTAGTCCAGGGCGAAGGAACCCCACACCGCCCACTCGGCCACCGTGCACACGGCGGTGAGGACGTGCCCTGCGGAACTGTCCACGATCGGCAGCGCGTAGGCGACGGCGAAGGCCACCGCGAGTGCCAGCAACGGCCGTTGGGTGATCTGCTCCCAACGTGCCTGCGCGGACTGTTCCTTCATGTGCGCATCGTAAAGAAAGAGCAAGGGCGGCGGGGACCATGGCCCCGCCGCCCTCGAACGCTCCGCCGGTCGGACGCTACGCGTCGCCGCCCGCCGCGCCCGGGTCCGCCGCCGTGACGTCCAGCAGCTGGTAGCGGTCGATGGCCTGCTTGAGGACCGAGCGGTCGAGCCTGCCCTCACGGGCCAGCTCGGTCAGCACCGCGACCACGATCGACTGCGCGTCGATGTGGAAGAAGCGCCGCGCCGCGCCCCGCGTGTCGGCGAAGCCGAAGCCGTCGGCGCCCAGCGACTGGTACGTGCCCGGCACCCAGCGCGCGATCTGGTCCGGAACCGATCGCATCCAGTCGGACACGGCCACGAACGGACCCTCGGCGCCGCTCAGCTTCTGCGTCACCCACGGCACCCGCTGCTCCTCCTCCGGGTGCAGCAGGTTGTGCTGCTCGCAGGCCACGGCCTCGCGCCGCAGCTCGTTCCAGGAGGTGGCGGACCAGACGTCGGCCTTGATGTTCCAGTCCGCGGCGAGGATCCGCTGGGCCTCGATCGCCCAGGGGACCGCCACACCGGAGGCCATGATCTGCGCCGGGACCGTGCCCGCCGTGCCCGCGCTGATCCGGTGGACGCCCTTGAGGATGCCCTCGACGTCCACGTCGGCCGGCTCGGCCGGGTGCTGGATCGGCTCGTTGTAGACGGTCAGGTAGTAGAAGACGTCCTCGCCGTGCGGGTGCTCGGCGTCCCCGCCGTACATGCGGCGCAGGCCGTCCTGGACGATGTGCGCGATCTCGTACGAGTACGCCGGGTCGTAGGCCACGCACCCGGGGTTCGTCGAGGCCAGCAGCTGGGAGTGGCCGTCCGCGTGCTGGAGGCCCTCACCGGTCAGGGTCGTACGGCCGGCGGTCGCGCCCAGGACGAAACCGCGCGCCAGCTGGTCGGCCATCTGCCAGAACTGGTCGCCGGTGCGCTGGAAACCGAACATCGAGTAGAAGACGTAGACCGGGATGAGCGGCTCGCCGTGCGTGGCGTAGGCCGAGCCCGCCGCGATCAGGGAGGCCGTACAGCCCGCTTCCGAGATGCCGTCGTGCAGCATCTGGCCGGTCGGCGACTCCTTGTAGGCGAGCAGCAGGTCGCGGTCGACCGCCTCGTACTGCTGGCCGAGCGGGTTGTAGATCTTCGCGCTCGGGAAGAAGGAGTCCATGCCGAAGGTGCGGTACTCGTCCGGCGCGATCAGTACGAAGCGACGGCCGAGCTCCTTGTCCCGCATGAGGTCCTTGAGGAGACGGACGAAGGCCATGGTGGTCGCGATGGACTGCTGGCCGGTGCCCTTCTTCACGGTCGCGTACGTCTTGTCGTCCGGGAGGGCGAGGGGCTTGGAGCGTACGACGCGGGTCGGGACGTAGCCGCCCAGGCCCTTGCGCCGGTCGTGCATGTACTGGATCTCCTCCGAGTTCCGGCCGGGGTGGTAGTACGGCGGCAGGCCGGACTCCAGCTCCTTGTCGGAGATCGGCAGGTGCAGGCGGTCCCGGAAGCCCTTGAGGTCGGCGACCGTCAGCTTCTTCATCTGGTGCGTGGCGTTGCGGCCCTCGAAGTTCGGGCCCAGCGTCCAGCCCTTGATCGTCTTGGCCAGGATGACCGTCGGCTGGCCCCGGTGCTCGGTGGCCGCCTTGAACGCCGCGTAGATCTTGCGGTGGTCGTGGCCGCCGCGGCCCAGGTGCAGGATCTGGTCGTCGGTCATGTGCTGGACCATGGCGCGCAGCCGCTGGTCGTCACCGAAGAAGTGGTCGCGGATGTACGCGCCGGACTCGGTGGCGTAGGTCTGGAACTGACCGTCGGGGGTCGTGTTCATCTTGTTGACGAGCACGCCGTCGCGGTCCTGGGCGAGCAGCGGGTCCCAGGTGCGGTCCCAGACCAGCTTGATCACGTTCCAGCCGGCCCCCCGGAAGACCGACTCCAGCTCCTGGATGATCTTGCCGTTGCCGCGCACCGGGCCGTCGAGCCGCTGCAGGTTGCAGTTGACGACGAAGGTGAGGTTGTCCAGGCCCTCGCGGGCGGCGATGGACAGCTGGCCGAGCGACTCCGGCTCGTCCATCTCGCCGTCGCCGAGGAACGCCCAGACGTGCGACTTCGAGGTGTCGGCGATCCCGCGCGCGTGCATGTAGCGGTTCATCCGCGCCTGGTAGATCGCGCCGATCGGGCCGAGGCCCATCGAGACGGTCGGGAACTCCCAGAAGTCCGGCATGGAGCGCGGGTGCGGGTAGCTGGAGAGGCCGTCCGGGTACTTCGACTTCTCCTGGCGGAAGCCGTCGAGCTGCGCCTCGCTGAGCCGGTCGAGCAGGAACGCGCGGGCGTAGATGCCGGGGGAGGCGTGGCCCTGGAAGAAGACCTGGTCGCCGCCGAGGCCGTCGTCCTTGCCCCGGAAGAAGTGGTTGAAGCCGACGTCGTAGAGGGACGCGGAGGAGGCGAAGGTGGCGATGTGGCCGCCGACCCCGATGCCCGGGCGCTGCGCGCGGGAGACCATCACCGCCGCGTTCCAGCGGGTGGCGTTCAGGACCCTGCGCTCGATCTCCTCGTTGCCCGGGAAGAACGGCTCGGCCCGGGTGGGGATCGTGTTGACGTAGTCCGTGCTGCGCATCTCGGGTACGGCCACCCGCCGCTCGCGCGCCCGCTCGATCAGGCGGAGCATCAGGTAGCGGGCCCGCTCCCGGCCGCGCTCGTCCACGGCGGCGTCGAGCGAGTCGAGCCACTCCTGGGTTTCCTCGGGATCGAAGTCAGGAACCTGACTCGGAAGGCCGCCAATGATGATCGGGTTGCGATCGGATCCGGAAGCCACGCTGTTCCTTACCTGTCAGAGGGGCACTGATTCCCTGATTTTTTCCTGTTTTCCCTGCGTTCTGCCTGCACCGCTGTCCATCGTCCACCCCGGGGCAGCGCACGTCATCTCTACCGCGAGGTAACTCGGGCACGGCCAAAACGCAACGATACGCCCGGGGTGTGACGTGCTTGGCAAACTCGTTCGACCGCCGCATGTGAGGATGATTCCGAAAGGTGCATAGCGGGCAAAAGGGAGTGGTGTGAGCCGCAGCCGTCCGCGATACGGTGCCGGGAGTTGCGGCGACACGGCCGGGATCGTCACCGTTTCGGCGGTCTGAACGGCCGGGTACTTGCGCGATCGGTCCCGCCCGTGTGGACTACGGCCAATGCTTCGCGCACGCGCGTGGCTGAGTTCATCACCAAGACATGATCAGGAGGCAACCCGTGAGCGCGACCGCGGACCACGCGGAGGAGCGGACCACCCCTGCCGTCAGGCTGGGGTTCCAGCCAGACCAGGTGGTCCAGGAGATCGGCTTCGACGACGACGTCGACCAGGAGCTCCGCGAGTCCATCGAAGAGACCATCGGCAGCGAGCTGATGGACGAGGACTACGACGACGTGGCAGACGCCGTGGTGCTCTGGTTCCGTGAGGATGACGGCGACCTGACGGACGCACTGGTCGACGCCCTCGGCTACCTCGAAGAGGGTGGCTCGATCCTGCTGCTGACGCCGAAGACCGGCCGCGACGGCTACGTCGAGCCGAGCGACATCGGCGAGGCGGTCACGACCGCCGGCCTCTCGCAGACCAAGAGCGTCAGCGTGGGCAAGGACTGGAACGGCAGCCGGCTGAACACGCCGAAGGGTGCCGCCAAGAAGCGCTGAACTCCGCCGGTGGACGGACCGGTCGCCGGCCCGTCCACCGGCCTGCCGTGATCGCCGCGCGAAGGTCGCCGCATAGGGTGTCCTCACCCCAACAGCCCCTTACGAAGGGATGCAGCGATGGCGATCCAGGTCGGCGACAAGGCGCCCGACTTCGAGCTCAAGGACAACCACGGCCGGGCCGTGAAGCTGTCCGACTTCCGCGGCGAGAAGAACGTGGTGCTGCTGTTCTACCCGTTCGCCTTCACCGGTGTGTGCACCGGCGAGCTGTGCGAGCTGCGCGACAACCTGCCGAGGTTCGAGGACCGCGACACCCAGCTGCTCGCCGTCTCCAACGACTCCATCCACACCCTGCGCGTCTTCGCCGAGCAGGAGGGCCTGGAGTACCCGCTGCTGAGCGACTTCTGGCCGCACGGCGAGACCTCGCGCGCCTACGGCGTCTTCGACGAGGGCAAGGGCTGCGCCGTCCGCGGCACCTTCGTCATCGACAAGGAGGGCGTCGTGCGCTGGACCGTGGTCAACGGTCTGCCGGACGCCCGCGACCTCGACGAGTACGTGACGGCGCTGGACGCGCTCTGAACCGCCCGGCCCATGAGGCCCCGAGCGAACCCCTAGGGGTCGGGACGGCCGACACCCGGTAATTCTTCGGGGTCCAGGGCCTGCGAGGGGCGGGAACCCGTCACTAGGATCGAGACGTTGATCCGGTATCCGACGCACGACGGGGGCTCCCCGCCCCTGACACGACATGGGAGGACTCGTGGGAGTCAGCCTCAGCAAGGGCGGCAACGTATCGCTGACGAAGGAGGCCCCCGGCCTGACCGCGGTCCTCGTCGGTCTCGGGTGGGACGTCCGGACCACCACCGGCACCGACTTCGACCTGGACGCCAGCGCGCTGCTGCTGGACACGGCGGGCAAGGTCGCCAGCGACCAGAACTTCGTCTTCTTCAACAACCTCAAGAGCCCCGACGGCTCGGTCGAGCACACCGGCGACAACCTCACCGGTGAGGGCGAGGGCGACGACGAGGTGATCAAGGTCAACCTGGCCGGTGTCCCGGCCGACGTCGACAAGATCGTGTTCCCGGTGTCGATCTACGACGCCGACAACCGCCAGCAGTCCTTCGGCCAGGTCCGCAACGCGTTCATCCGCGTCGTCAACCAGGCCGGCGGCGCCGAGATCGCCCGTTACGACCTGTCCGAGGACGCCTCGACCGAGACCGCGATGGTCTTCGGCGAGCTGTACCGCAACGGCGCCGAGTGGAAGTTCCGCGCCATCGGCCAGGGCTACGCCTCCGGCCTGCGCGGCATCGCCCAGGACTTCGGCGTCAACGTCTGAGCCAGCCGAACGCCCGGAGGCGTTCGAAAGTCCGCTCTGTCCGGCGCCGCACCGTTTACGGTCGGCGCCGGACGCGCAGGACAACCGGAGAAACACCGCTAGGGGAGGACCATCACCATGGGCGTCACGCTCGCCAAGGGAGGCAATGTCTCCCTCTCCAAGGCCGCACCGAACCTCACCAACGTCATGATCGGACTCGGCTGGGACGCCCGCTCCACCACCGGCGCCCCCTTCGACCTGGACGCCAGCGCGCTGCTGTGCGACGCCGGGAACCGGGTCCTCGGCGACGAGTGGTTCGTCTTCTACAACCAGCTCAAGAGCCCCGACGGCTCGGTCGAGCACACCGGCGACAACCTCACCGGTGAGGGCGAGGGCGACGACGAATCGATTCTGGTCGACCTGCCGAAGGTGCCGGCCAACGTCGAGAAGATCATCTTCCCGGTCTCGATCCACATGGCCGACGAGCGCGGCCAGACCTTCGGCCAGGTCTCCAACGCGTTCATCCGCGTGGTCAACCAGGCCGACAACCAGGAGCTCGCCCGCTACGACCTCAGCGAGGACGCCTCCACCGAGACCGCCATGATCTTCGGCGAGCTCTACCGCTACCAGGGCGAGTGGAAGTTCCGGGCCGTCGGCCAGGGCTACGCCTCCGGCCTGCGCGGCATCGCCCTCGACTTCGGCGTGAACGTCTCGTAGCACTTTCACAGTCCGGATGTGGGGCCCGCCCCACCCGTAGGACACCGGTGCCCTCTAGACTTCGTGGTCAACAGTAGGTAAAGCCGAGTACGGCGCGGGGGAGACCCGTACATCAACGATTGGGTAGCCAGTGCTTCTGAAAACCTTCGGCTGGTCGTTCGCGATCACAGCTCTCGGCCTGGTCGCCGCGGTCTTCTACGGGGGGTGGGAGGCCTTCGGCATCGTGGCGATCCTCGCTGTCCTCGAGATCTCCCTGTCGTTCGACAACGCGGTCGTCAACGCCGGAATCCTGAAGAAGATGAATGCCTTCTGGCAGAAGATCTTCCTCACCGTCGGCGTGCTCATCGCGGTCTTCGGCATGCGGCTGGTCTTCCCCGTCGTGATCGTCGCGGTCACCGCCAAGATGGGCCCCATCGAGGCCGTCGACCTCGCGCTCAACAACAAGGACCGCTACCAGGAACTGGTCACCGACGCCCACCCGGCGATCGCCGCCTTCGGCGGCATGTTCCTGCTGATGATCTTCCTCGACTTCATCTTCGAGGACCGCGACATCCAGTGGCTGCGCTGGATCGAGCGCCCGCTGGCCAAGCTCGGCAAGGTCGACATGCTGGCGGTCTGCATCGCCCTGATCGTCCTGCTCATCACCGCCTTCACCTTCGCCACCCACGCCCACCAGCACGGCGGCGGCCACACCGACAAGGCACAGACCGTCCTGATCGCCGGCATCGCCGGCCTGATCACCTACATGATCGTCGGCGGTCTCTCCGGGTTCTTCGAGGACCGTCTGGAGGCCGAGGAGGAACGCGAGCACGAGGAAGAGGAGGAGGCCGAACGCACCGGGAAGAAGAAGTCGGCGGTGGTGCTGGCCGGCCAGGCCGCGTTCTTCATGTTCCTCTACCTGGAGGTCCTGGACGCGTCGTTCTCCTTCGACGGCGTCATCGGCGCGTTCGCGATCACCAACGACATCGTCCTGATGGCCCTCGGCCTGGGCATCGGCGCCATGTACGTCCGCTCGCTCACCGTCTACCTGGTCCGTCAGGGCACCCTGGACGACTACGTCTACCTGGAGCACGGCGCCCACTACGCCATCGGCGCCCTGGCCGTCATCCTGATGGTCACCATCCAGTACCAGATCAACGAGGTCATCACCGGTCTCGTCGGCGTCGTCCTGATCGGCTGGTCCTTCTGGTCCTCCGTACGCCGCAACCAGCGGCTGGCGGCCGCCGAGGGAAAAGCGGGGGCGGACGAGAAGACTGAGGTCTCGTCCGGCGTCTGACAGGCCGAAAAGGAGGGTGTGACACCCTTCTGGACGAGGAACGCTCTGATGGGGGCGGCCGACCGGGTCGGCCGCCCCCGGGCGTCGGCAGGAGTCTCTGGGGGCGGGAATGGGTTTCTTCGACGGACTGCTGGGCGGCAGGGCGGCCGAGTTCGACTCGGGCAGCGCCGCGTCCAACTCCATCGAGCTCACCAAACGGCATCAGCAGGTGTCCCTCACGAAGCAGGGCGCGGCCACCGGCAACCTGCGGGTCAACCTGAGCTGGCGGATGCGGACGTCCGACTTCGACAGCGAGCAGAAGACGAGTCTTTTCAGGCACCCCTTCAAGGCGCTCAGGCCGCCGGAGGTGGTCGGGCACGGGCAGAGCATGGTCAACGTCGACCTCGACCTCGGGGCGCTGTACGAGCTGGCCGACGGGTCCAAGGGGGTCGTCCAGCCGCTCGGCGGCCTGCTCGGGGACGTGAACGCACCGCCGTACGTCAAGCTCAGCGGCGACGACCGGTTCGGGTCCGCGTCCGGCGAGACGATGTACGTCAACCTTGATCATCGGGACGACATCAAGCGGCTGCTGGTGTTCGTGTACATCTACGACCAGACGCCGGCGTTCGACCGGACCCACGCGGTCGTCACGCTGTACCCGAGCAACGGGCCGCGGATCGAGATAGGCCTCGACGAGCGGCATCCGCAGGCGCGGTCGTGTGCGGTGGTGATGATCGAGAACGTGAAGGGGGAGCTGGTCGTCCGGCGCGAGGTGAAGTTCGTGTACGGGTTCCAGGGGGAGCTGGACCGGTTGTACGGGTGGGGACTGCAGTGGGGGCGGGGTTACAAGGCGAAGGCGGAGAGGTAGCCCACGCGGCGGAGCCGCACATTGATGCGGCCCCGCGCCCCTACCCAGGGAAAGTCATCGGCCGATGAATTGTGGGCCCTGTGGCGGCAGACGGAAGTCCGTGTTGGGGACCGTGGCTACCGGGATGGGGGCCGGTGGGGGGTAGCCGTAGCCCGACTGGGGCTGTTGCTGGGTGTAGGCGGGCTGGGGGTAGCCGTAGGCCGGGGGCTGGGCCGGTGAGGTGGGCTGGGGGTAGCCGTAGGCGGGCTGGGTCGGGACCGTGGTCGGCTGCTCGGGGGGCAGCGGCATGGAGGCCGACGGCTCCTCCATCGCCTCCGACTCGTCCACCGAGATGCCGAAGTCCGTGGCCAGGCCCTTGAGGCCGTTGCTGTAGCCCTCGCCCAGCGCGCGGAACTTCCAGCCCTCGCCCCTGCGGTACAGCTCCCCGCAGATCAGGGCCGTCTCGGCGCCGGTCTCCGGCTTGATGTCGAAATGGGCCAGCGGTTCGGCGTCCGGGGCCGTGGCGTCGTACAGCAGGATGCGCAGGGCGGGTACGTGTTCGAACGGGATGCCGTCCGCCGATGCGACCAGGAGGATTCGGCCGACATTGGGCTCGACACCGGGCAGATCTGTCTGGATGGTGTCGGTGAGGCCCTCGGCCACCCGCTTCTTGCCGAGCCGCCAGACCTTCCCGGAGGGGTGCCGGGGCTGGTTGTAGAAGACGAAGTCCTCGTCGGAGCGCACACGACCGTCGGGGCCGAGGAGCAGCGCCGAGGCGTCGACGTCCGGAACTCCCTGCCCGGGTGTCCAGCGCAGCACGGCCCGGACCGTGCCCGTTTCCACCGGGACGTTCGACCCCTTCAACATCGCGTGCGTCATGCGGTCATCCTGCCCTCTCGGTCCTGGTCACGACAACGCGGGGGGCCTCGCGACCGACACAGGCGGGTTACCTGAAATTCATGCCCTGCGGGAACCCCCGACATGGCTTTGTACGTACTATTACCGGCCACCCTTTACCCATTTCACAGGCAAGGCCCACGCCACGGGGGAGTTCTATGCGTCATTTCGGGCACATCGCACCAGAGGTGCGACAGCGCCTCTTCCACCAGGAGCCGTGCGGGTTCACCGCCGACTCCCCGGCCCGGCTGCTCTCCGCGGCCCTGGGCGCCACCCTGTACAGCCCGGCCACCCGGCCGCGGCTCGCCGACGACATCGTCAAGCAGGCGGGGCTCGGCGTGGTCTCGATGGTGCTGTGCCTGGAGGACTCCATCGGCGACGAGGACGTGCCGGCGGGCGAGGAGAACCTGGTCCGGCAGTTCGCCGACCTGGCCGAGCGCGAGCGCGCGGGCGTGGAGCTGCCGCTGCTCTTCATCCGGGTGCGCGAGCCCGAGCAGATCCCCGATCTTGTACGACGGCTCGGCGGCAGCGTGTCGCTGCTGTCCGGATTCGTGTTCCCGAAGTTCACCGAGGAACGCGGCATCCCCTTCCTGCAGGCCCTAGACGGCGCCTCGACGCGCAGCGGGCGCCGGCTCTTCGGGATGCCCGTCCTGGAGACGCCCGAGCTGATGTACCGGGAGACGCGCGTGGACGCCCTGGAGGGCATCGCCCGCGCCGTCGACAAGTACCGCGACAAGGTGCTCGCGCTGCGCCTGGGCGTCACCGACTTCTGCTCCTCCTACGGGTTGCGGCGGGCGCCCGACATGACCGCCTACGACGTCCAGATCATCGCCTCCGTCATCGCCGACGTGGTGAACATGCTGGGGCGGGCCGACGGCACCGGGTTCACGGTGACCGGACCGGTCTGGGAGTACTTCCGGGTCCCCGAGCGCATGTTCAAGCCGATGCTGCGGCAGAGCCCCTTCCTGGCGGAGCAGGCCGTGGAACTGCGCGAGCGGCTCATCGAGCACGCCATGGACGGCCTGCTGAGAGAGATCTCCCTCGACCAGGCCAACGGCCTGCTCGGCAAGACCTGCATCCACCCGTCCCATGTCATCCCCGTGCACGCGCTGTCCGTCGTCAGTCACGAGGAGTTCTCCGACGCCCAGGACATCCTGCGGCCGGAACGGGGCGGCGGGGGTGTACTTCGCTCGGCCTACACCAACAAGATGAACGAGGTGAAGCCTCACCGCGCCTGGGCCGAGCGGACCATGCTCCGTGCCGAGGTGTTCGGCGTCGCCAACGAGGACGTCGGCTTCGTGGAGCTGCTCGCCGCCGGAATACCCGGGTGACGGGCCCCAGGGGACGACACAAGGAACGCATGAACATCGCAGCGAACGACGGGGACTGGTCCGGCAGCTGGGTCGCCGAACGGCTCGGCGTCGAACTCGTGGGCGACGACGGCCTGAGGGCCCTCCTCGGCCTCGCCCTGCGCCGCAACCCGAAGCGGGCCCACCTGCTGGTCTCCAACGTCCTTGGCAAGCACGTCCCGCAGTCGCCGTCGGTGGTGTACGGGCACGGCTTCGCCCTCGGCCGCCGGGTACGGGACCTGCTCGGTGAGGGTGAGGCGGCGCGGGCGGTGGTCGTCGGTTACGCCGAGACGGCGACCGGCCTCGGCCACTCCGTCGCCGACGGCATCGGCCTCGCCCCCTACCTCCACTCCACGCGCCGCCCGGTGCCGGGGGTGATCCCGGCGGGCGGCTTCGAGGAGTCCCACTCCCACGCCACCTCGCACCTGCTCCTGCCAAAGGACCCCGCCCTGCTCGCCACCGACGGCCCCCTGGTCCTGGTCGACGACGAGTTCTCCACCGGCAACACGGTCCTCAACACGATCCGGGACCTCCACGCCCGTTATCCGCGGAAACGTTACGTCGTGGTCGCTCTGGTCGATATGCGCTCGCCCGCGGACGCGGGGCGACTGACGTCGTTCGCCGAGGAGATCAACGCGCGGGTGGACCTGGTGGCGGCGGCGTCGGGGACCGTGAAGCTGCCCGAGGGGGTCCTGGAAAAGGGCCAGGAACTGGTGGCTCGGTACGAAGAGAGTGCCGACGTTGCCGCTCAAGCCGACTTCCAGCGCAACCCCCTAGGGGCGCGGGGCTGTGCTGAATCTGCGGCTGCCGCCGCGTGGGCGCGCTCAGCCCCCACCCACCCGCACCCGGCCGACAACCGCACCGCCACCCCCCACCTCACCCGCGTCGACCTGCACTGGCCCCCCGGCCTCCCCGACGGCGGACGGCACGGCTTCACGCCCGCTCACCGGGCACGCCTGGAGTCGGCCCTCCCCCTCATGGCCGCGAGGCTCGCCGAAGCCCTGCCCCCGGACGCCCACCGCGTACTGACCCTCGGCTTCGAGGAGCTGATGTACGCCCCCCTCAGGGTCGCCCGTGAGCTGGAGGCGCTGGTGGCCGCCGAGGTGCGGTACTCGACCACCACCCGCTCGCCCGTGCTGGCTGTCGACGACCCCGGCTACGCCATCCGCAGCCGCCTCGTCTTCCCGGCCCACGACAACCCCGCCGACGGCCCCGGCGACCGCTACGCGTACAACGTGGCGGGCGGCGGCTTCGACGCCGTCGTCCTGTTCGTCGACTCGGCCGGCGACACCCCCGAACTGCACGCCCCGGACGGCCTGCCGGCCCGGCTCGGCGCGTATGTCCCGCACGTCCTGCTCGCGGTTGTACCGTCGTACGTCCCCGCGCTGACCGAAGAGAGCCCCGCCATGCTGCCCGAGCCCCTTCGCGGCCCCGCCTTCTCCTCGTACCCGCCGGAGGACGTCGGCTGGCTGCTCCAGGACCTCTCGGACGTGACGCTGGAGGCGCCGACCGAGGAGCGCGAGGAGGCGATCCAGAGCGGCGGCGCGCACTACGCGGAGTCGCTGCCGGTGGAGTACCAGCCGAGCGAGCAGTACCAGACGCTCTTCCACGCGGCCCTGGAGACCTCGGCCGCCCGGATCGCGCAGGCCGTCGGCGTCGTCACCGAGACCGTGCTGGCCGAGCGGTCGCCGCGGCCGGTGCTGGTGTCGCTGGCCCGCGCCGGGACGCCCGTGGGCGTGCTGATGCGCCGCTGGGCGCAGTTCCGGTACGGCCTGGACCTGCCGCACTACGCCGTGTCGATCGTGCGCGGCCGGGGCATCGACGCCAACGCGCTGCGCTGGCTGGCCGCGCACCACGACCCGCGGGACGTGGTCTTCGTGGACGGCTGGACCGGAAAGGGCGCCATCACCCGGGAACTCGCCGACGCGATCGAGGAGTTCGAGGAGCGGGAGGGGGTGAGCGGCTTCGATCCGGAGATCGCGGTGCTCGCCGACCCGGGGTCGTGCGTGCGGACGTACGGCACCCGCGAGGACTTCCTGATCCCCTCCGCCTGCCTCAACTCGACCGTCTCCGGGCTGATCTCGCGGACCGTGCTGCGGGCCGACCTGGTGGGGCCGAACGACTTCCACGGCGCGAAGTTCTACCGCGAGCTGGCCGGCGCCGATGTGTCGGTGGCCTTCCTGGACGCGGTCGTGGCGCGGTTCGGGGAGGTCGTGGACGCGGTGGACGGCGCCGTGAAGGAGCTGGCCGTGGCGGACCGCACGCCGAGCTGGGAGGGCTGGGCGGCCGTCGAGCGGATCAGCGAGGAGTACGGCATCCACGACGTGAACCTCGTGAAGCCGGGCGTGGGGGAGACCACCCGGGTGCTGCTGCGCCGGGTGCCCTGGAAGATCCTGGCGCGGGCCGGGGCCGGGGCCGACCTGGACCACGTGCGGCTGCTTGCGGAGCAGAGAGGGGTACCGGTGGAGGAGGTCGGCGACCTGCCGTACACCTGTGTCGGGCTGATCCACCCCAAGTACACGCGCGGGGCGACCGGCGCCGACGGCAAGGCGGTGAACCTCTGATGGCGGTGCTCGTCGCGAGCGACCTGGACCGTACCCTCATCTACTCCTCGGGCGCGCTGGCGCTGACCATGCCCGACGCGCGGGCGCCCCGGCTGCTCTGCGTGGAGGTGCACGAGGCCAGGCCGCTGTCGTACCTGACGGAGACGGCCGCGCGGCTGCTGACCGAGCTGGGGGACGCGGCGGTCTTCGTGCCGACCACGACCCGCACCCGCAAGCAGTACCAGCGGATCAACCTGCCGGGGCCCGCCCCGAAGTACGCCATCTGTGCCAACGGCGGGCATCTGCTGGTGGACGGGGTGTCCGACGGGGACTGGCACGGGCAGGTACTGGCGCGGCTGGCCGACGAGTGCGCGCCGCTGGACGAGGTGCGGGCGTACCTGACGGAGCACGCCGACCCGGTGTGGCTGCGCAAGCACCGGGTCGCCGAGGACCTCTTCGCCTACCTGGTCGTGGAGCGGGAGCTGCTGCCCGAGGAGTGGGTGAAGAGCCTCGCGGTGTGGGCCGAGAACCGTGGCTGGACGGTGTCGCTCCAGGGCCGGAAGATCTACGCCGTACCGAAGCCGCTGACCAAGAGCGCGGCGATGCGGGAGCTGGCGCGCAGGACCGGGGCCGGCCTGACGCTGGCCGCGGGGGACTCCCTGCTGGACGCGGACCTGCTGCTGGCCGCGGACCGCGGATGGCGGCCGGGGCACGGGGAGTTGGCCGACGCCGGATGGGCCGGGCCGGCCATTACCGCGCTGCCGGAGCGGGGAGTCCTCGCCGGAGAGCGAATCCTGCGGGAATTCCTGAAGGCGGTTCGTACGGCGGGCTAGCCGCAGCAACCGCCGCCGCAGCAGCCCCCGCCGGAGCCGGCGGGGGCCGCGGACGCGGTCCCCCCGACGGCCACCGCCGACAAGAGCTTTACCGTGTCTTCATGCCCGTCAGGGCATGCTGCGGGGGCCGACGACTCGGCCATCGGGCGGGAGAGTTCGAAGGTGTCGCCGCAGGTGCGGCAGCGGTACTCGTAGCGGGGCATGGGAACAGGCTAACGCCGGTGATGCGGGAGTGACGGGCATCACTTCACCTCAGAATTTCATGAGTGTTCCTTTCTGTCCGATACTTGTGCGGAGATTTTGAAAAGATCGCTGATAATTTGAGCTGGCCGCGAGGAGCCAAAAGACCGGGGGAAGAGGGGGCTCATAGCGCCGCGCCTGCCGCGGCCCTGTCCACCCGACCTGTCTAACCGCGCGCGCAAGACCGAGTGCGAGGGGAGACGCAGTCGTGACGGACGCAACGGAGCGGACGGGCGACCCGGAGGACGGCCATGACCAGGCCGGCCCCGGGAAGAAGAAGCCGTTCGAGCCGGACGCGACGCTGCACCTGAAGGTCGACGGCCTGCGTGCGGAGCATGCTCTGTGGCAGAAGGGCGACGACGCTCAGCGTGCGCAGGAGGTCGCACGGCAGAAGGCGGAGGCTCTGTGGAACGAGCTGCACGCCCAGCGGGCCGCGAAGGCCGATGCCGCGAAGGCCGACGCCGCGAAGGCGGGGGCGAGCAAGGGTGCGCCGCGCAAGAAGTCGGATCCGCCGACCCATGACGAGACCCTGCATCTGAACGTGGCCGCCCTGCGGGCGGACGCCACGATGCAGATCCGGGTGCCCGAACAGCGGCAGCCGGAGCAGGAGTCGGCGGCCTCCGGCGGCCGTGCCGAGCGGCGTCGCAGCGCCCGCCTCTCGCCCCGGGAGCGGGTGCTGGCGGCGGTGGCGGCGATCCGGGCTCTCGTGGGGCCCCGACTCGCGCCCCTGGCGCCGTACGCGCGCAAGCTGCGCCCGCTCTACCCGCGGCCCGGCCGGGCCGGCTGGCGGCGCTGGGTGCCGTCCTGGCGGCAGTGGGTGGGAGGCTTTTTCGGGAGCATCGGCCTGACCGGGCTGTTCCTCGTCGTCGCCTACGCGACCACGGACATACCGTCCAACCTCAACACGTACGCCACCCAGCAGGACAACGTCTACTTCTGGTCCGACGGGACGCCGATGGCCCGGACCGGCTGGGTGCAGCGGCAGGACATGCCGCTCAAGGACATACCCGTGGATGTGCGCTGGGCGGTGCTCGCGGCGGAGAACCAGAGCTTCTACTCCGACCCCGGTATCTCGGTCAAAGGCATAGCCCGGGCCTTGTATCGCACCGTCGGCGAAGGGGACACCGAGGGCGGTTCCACCATTACCCAGCAATACGTGAAGAACGTATATCTGACGCAGAACCAGACCGTAAGCCGTAAATTCACCGAAGCGATGATCTCCCTCAAGCTCGACAACAAGATGAGCAAGGACCAGATCCTGGAGGGATATCTCAACACCAGCTGGTTCGGCCGGGGGACGTACGGCATCCAGCGCGCCGCCCAGGCCTACTACGGCAAGGACGTCGGCCAGTTGAACGCCAGCGAGGCCGCCGTGCTCGCCTCGCTGCTCAAGGGGGCCGGGCTCTACGACCCGACGCTCAGCAAGGCCAACCACCAGCGGGCGGTGGAACGCTGGTCCTGGATCCTGGACCGGATGGTCAAGATCGGCAAACTGTCGCCGACCGAGCGGGCCAAGTACACGAAGTTCCCCGAACCGATCGAGACCAACAAGGTCTACGACACCGGAAGCCAGAGCGACTACCTGGTGGAACTGGCCCAGCAGTACGCCAAGAAGTCCGCCCACATCTCGGACAAGCAGTTCGACCTCGGCGGCTACCAGATCTACACGACCTTCGACCGCAAGAAGGAGGACACGCTCACCAAGGCCGTCACCAAGGCGCGCAAGGCGGCCAAGGAGAGCGACTCCAAGCTGGCCGAGGCCGCCCACTACGGAGCCGCCTCGGTCTCGGACGACGGACGGATCGTCGCCGTGTACGGCGGACCCGACCACCGTAAACAGGGCTACAACGAGTCCAACTCCACCTCCGTCCCGGCGGGCACCTCCTTCCTGCCCTTCGTCTACGCCGCCGGCCTCCAGAACGGCGTCCACAAGGAGCGCGGCGGATCCGCCACCGAGGTCACACCCGAGACGCTCTACGACGGCGACGACAAGGTCCCGGTCACCACCCCGGACGGGCCGTACTGGGACCGCAGCGGCAAGAAGGTCTACGCGAACAACGACAACGGCACGTCCTACGGGCAGATCAGCCTGGGCAAGGCCCTCGCGCAGTCCGTGAACACCCCCTTCATGCAGCTCGGCGTGGACACCGGGCTCGACAAGGTGCGCTCCACCGCGGTGGCCTCCGGGCTGCTCTCCGACAGCATCGGAGCCCAGGTGCCTGCCCTCTCCATGGGCAGCTCCACGCCCAGCGCGATCCGCATGGCGGGCGGCTACGCCACGTTCGCGGCCGGCGGCACCCACACCGAGCCGTACTCCGTCTCCAAGATCACCCGCAATGGCCACCGGGTCGCCCTGGACACCCCGCAGCCGACCCGCGCGGTCCGCGACGACGTGGCCGAGGACGTCGAGCAGGCCCTCACCGAATCGTTCCGCCTGGCCCATCCGACCACCGCGCTCACCAGCACGGCGGCCGGGAAGGCGGGCAACACCCTTGCCACCAGTGACAAGGACACCGCCTCCTGGTACACCGGCACGGTCTCGAAGGTGACGACGTCGGTCGTCGTCTACCGCATCGACCTGAACAAGTCCCTGGAGCCGCTCCCGCTCAAGGGACTGGCCGGAACCGGCACCGACAACGTCCCGTACACGGTCTGGGCACAGGCCATGGGCCTTGACTGACCACCAAGGCCCCGACGCTCCCCACGCCACCCACCCGCAGAATGAGCCGCGCATGAAGCCCCGCACGAAGTCGACAACCGGCGGCCGCCGCCGCAAGGCGCCCGCCCGCGACCGCCGTCCAGCCCGCCCGGAGTTCCTGACCCTGGCCGCCTTCCTGGTCGTCGCCTCCCTCGTCGCGGGCTACCTGGTGCTGACCAAGCAGGACGACACCGCCCCCACCGCCTCCGGCACCAGGAAGGCCAGCCCCTCGGCGTCGGCCTCGCCCCAGTGGGACGGGAAGACCAAGATCCTCGGCGACGGCTCCACCTCCTACACCGGGCCGCAGAAGGACCAGTTGAAGCCCGAGAAGCTCAAGCCGGGGGAGAAGCCGCCCCAGTTCGTCGTCTTCTCCTGGGACGGCGCCCTGCAGGGCGACGACCATCTCTTCTCGCACTACCGGGAGATGGCCAAGGAGTACAACGCCCACATGACCTTCTTCCTCACCGGCATCTACCTGCTGCCCAAGAGCAAGAAGACCCTCTACACCGGCCCCATGCACCAGCCCGGCGACGCCGCCATCGACTACGCCACCGACGAGCACATCCGCACCACCCTGGAGCAGCTGCGCGAGGCGTACGACCAGGGCAACGAGATCGGCAGCCACTTCAACGGCCACTTCTGCGAGGCCAAGGGCGGCGGCGACTGGAGCGTCGCCCAGTGGAAGAGCGAGATCGACCAGTTCTTCGAGCTCACCGAGAACTGGAAGACCAACACCGGTTTCAAGGACATCCCCGCCCTGCCCTTCGACTTCAAGCAGGAGGTCGTCGGCGGCCGCGCCCCCTGCCTGGAGGGCCAGCCCAACCTGCTCAAGGCCCTCCAGAAGTACGGCTACAACTGGAAGTACGACGCCAGCTCCCCCGGCGACCTCCAGATATGGCCCTCCAAGAAGGACGGCCTCTGGAACTTCCCGCTGCAGATGGTGCCGTACGGCGACAAGATCCAGTCACTCTCGATGGACTTCAACTTCCTCTACAACCAGTCCAACGGCGAGACCGACGGCGACCCCTCCCAGTACGCCACCTGGGAACAGCAGACCGTCGACGCCTACATGAACGGCTTCAACCGGGTCTACTACGGCAGCCGCGCCCCGCTGTTCATCGGCAACCACTTCGAGGACTGGAACGGCGGCATCTACATGAAGGCCATCGACCAGGTCGTCCCGAAGATATGCACCAAGAAGGGCGTCAAGTGCGTGTCCTTCAAGGAGCTCTCCGACTGGCTCGACGCCCAGGACCCGGAGACCCTGGCCCGGCTGCGCACCCTGGACCCGGCGCAGGCCCCGGCGGACTGGTCCTCGATCGTCAAGTGAGGCGCGCGGAGGGCTGATTCCAGTTCTGCAACCCCCTTCACAGGAGTCACACACGCCGTGCGAAGATGCCGTCGCCCGGTAGGCGTACCGGCGTAGAGGGGAACACCATTGAAATCCAGAAAACTGAGCCGTAAGCGGAGCCGTACGGCCATAGTCACGGCGGCGGCTGCCTCGGTCGTCGCCGGCGTCGCCCTCGTGCCCAACTGGAGTGCGGGCGCGGCCGTCGTCGACGACCCGACCGTGGACGCCGCGACCAAGGCGACCTTCCAGAAGCTGGCCGACGCGGTCTTCACCGACCGCACCCAGGCCCTGGTGCAGGGGGCTTCGAAGAAGCAGCAGACGTCCCGCTTCTCCGGCGACGTCCGGCTCTCCAGCACCCAGTCGCGCGACGAGGACTCCGCGCTGACCCAGCTGCGCGGCCGCCAGAGCCGCATCGCCAAGGCCGGCGAGACGTACCGCGCCGGCAGCACCAAGGTCACGCTCGACGCGACCCGGGTCACCGGCCGCACCGCCAAGGCCGACGTCACCGAGACCACGACGCTGACCTACGCGAAGGCCACCGGCAGCGAGCCGAAGACCACCGGCTTCCAGGCCCACCACGAGCTGACCTTCAAGGCCGACCAGCGGGGCACCTGGCAGCTGACCACCATCAAGGACACGGACGACGGCGGCCTCGCCGTCAACACCCTGTCCAAGCCCGCGGTCAAGGCGCCCGCCACCGGCGACGACGGCAACACCACGCCGGACGCCCCGCGCGCCGCCACCACCCGCAACCCGGTGGCCGTACCGAAGACGCTGACCGGCGGCACGTACGACTACAAGGCGATGGCCACCTACGCCGAGAAGTACTGGAACAACTACAACACGGACTACCCGGACTTCAACGGTCACGGAGCGGGCGGCGACTGCACCAACTTCGTCAGCCAGTCCCTGAAGGCCGGCGGCTGGAAGCACGTCCCGGGCTACGTCTACGACTACACCAAGTGGTTCGGCAACGCCGACATCCAGTCGGACTCGTTCGTCGGCGTCAACGAGTGGTCCTGGTTCGCCCAGAACTCCAAGCGGACCACCCCGCTCGCCAACGTCTACCAGGCCGAGGTCGGCGACGTCATCCAGGTGGACTTCGACCGGGACGGCTCGAAGGACCACACGATGATCGTGACGTACAAGACCAACGGCATCCCGTACGTCACGTACCACTCCAACAACACCTACCGCAGGTCGCTGGCGAGCCTCATCGCGTCGTACCCGAACGCGTACTACTACGCCTACCGCACCTGATCACCGGTGATCTCGGCCCGCTGCTCCGCCTCGGGGTGGCGGGCCCGCCAGTACGGGTTGTCGTGCGGCAGGTTCGTACTGACCCTGCCGTACATCCCGAACACCATCAGCACCAGCCCCACCACAAAGCTGAACAGCACGTTCTGGATCCTGAACGCCAGGAAGTTCGAGTCCGTGCCGAGCAGGCCCAGGAACAGGAAGCCGTTCAGGATGAACAGCACCCCCAGGACCATGTTCAGCGTCGACGCGAAGTTCCCGCCGATCACCATCCCGACGAACAGCAGCAGCCCGACACAGATCGACAGCACGCTCAGCGAACCGTTGGTGTTCAGGCCGATCGCGGTGTTCCCGCCCGTGTCGAAGAAGCCGATGTTGTCGGTGAGTCCGAGGATCCCGAAGGCCAGCAGGAACAGGCCCATCAGGCCCGCCCCGATCCGGTAGACCAGGTTCAGGCGGTGATCGACGGGCAACGCCTCGTCGAAATCGATCTTCCGCCGCCGCGTCCCCGGGTGTGTCACGTGTGAGGCCATGTCCGCCTCCTGCTGTCGAGTGCGGGTCGCCTACCCAATATCCGCCCGCGCCGACCGCTCGGCAACGGCTCACGGATGACCGGTGCCCCGGTCCTCCCGGATCTGCCCGACCACCCGCGCCACGCTCTGCCGCACCGCTTCCGTCTCCGTCAGGAAGTGCCAGTAGTCGGGGTGCCGCCCCTCCAGCGTCCCGACCGCCCGGTCCAGCCGCGCCACCGCGTCGTCCAGCGGCCGCGCGTGCCGCGGATCGGGACTGGTCCGCCCGGCCATCGCCAGCCGCTGCGCGTCCCGGATCGCGAACCGGGTCCGGTCGATCTCCGCCTGCGGATCCTTCTGTACGGCGTTCAGCCGCCCCAGCCGGTCACCGGCCGCGGACACCGCCTCGTCCGTACCGTTGAGCAGCGCCCGCACGGTGGACAGCAGCGACGTGGCGTCCGCCCACTTCTGCGCGTCCCGCGCCGCCTGCGCCTCCGTCAGCTTCAGCTCGGCCTGCCGGACGTTCTCCACGGCCTGCCGGGGCACCTGCTGCAGATCCTGCCAGCAGGCCGCCGAGAACCGCCGCCGCAGCTCGCTCAGCACCGGATCGACCTGCCCGGCGCGGGTCGTCAGCGCCTGCGCCCGGGTCCGCAGACTCACCAGCCGGTGATCGATCTCGGCGGCCCGCTCCGGCAGCCGCTCGGCCTCGACCCGGATCGCCTCGGCCTCCCGCTGCACCCGCCCGGCCCGCTCCAGCGTCGCCTGCACACCGTGCTGCCCGGCCCCCTGGTTCAGCTTCGTCAGCTCCGGCGACAGCGCAGCCAGCCGGGCCGCCAGGTCATCGGCCCTGAGCCGGGTCTCCCGCACGGCGTCCAGCGCGTTGCTGGCCGCCAGCAGCGCCTGCCGGGCCCGCTCCACGGCCGGCGCCAGCCGCGCCAGCTGCGTCTCGGCCTTGCCGAGCAGCGGCCCCAGCGACTCCCCGAACCGGTCCAGCTCCCGCTTGACCCCGACCAGCTCGTCCTTGGCCCGGTTCAGCTCTCCCCGCGCCCGGGACGCCGTCGACGCCTCCAGGTCGTCCCGGTCCAGGTCATAGGCGTCGATCGCCTGGATGTACCGATTGCTGACCTCGTCGATCCGCTGCCCCAGCGCCCCGAAGTCGGACACGGCGCGACGGGCGGCCGGCGAGTCGTCGACGGCGGAGATGGTCTCTATGGAGATCCGCAGATCCCGCTGGGCGCTGTCCAGCTCGTAGAACGCGGCCGCCGCCGCGTCCTTCGCCGCCTGCGCCTCCACCCGCTGCCCCTCGGCCCGCCCCCCGAACCACCGCCGCGTCCCCCCACCGGCGAACGCGCCGGGGACCACGAGGACCGCCAGCAGCGGCAGGGCGACGAGGGTGAGGGAGTCCCGGAGCGGCCTGGAGCGTGGGGGAGGCGAATACGACTGCCCGGGTGTCGCCGATGTCGCCGTCACTTCCCTCTCCCGTGCCGCGGTGCGCCCAGTGTTCTGGCGGTGATGACATTGTCCCACCCGGGAAAGACGAACACACGGGCCGGTCAGTTCGCGGTTTGTGAGAACAGAACGGCCCGGATACGTGTTTGCGGGACAGTGCCCCGGGCAATGTAGGCTGTCGACTCGTCCCGGGTGCGTAGCTCAGGGGTAGAGCGGCTGCCTTACAAGCAGCATGTCGGCGGTTCGAAACCGTCCGCGCCCACGTCAGGAAGACGACGAGAAGACCCCGGCCGTCGCGGCCGGGGTCTTCTCGTGTTGTCAGTCCTCCTTGTGCGCGTGCTTGAGGCGGCTTCGGGCGTCCATGCGGTCCGGTGCCGTGACCTCCGCCCAGAAGCGGTGGCCGCTGACGAACACGGCGAGTTCGTGTTCGCGGCGGCGCAGCTTCTCCACCTCGGCCTGTTCGTCGTCGGTCCAGCCCGGGGAGGCGGGGCGCTCCACCTTGCGCCAGCCGCCCTTGTCGCTGAATCCGTCCAGCGGCTCGACCGACCAGGGGAGCCGCTTCAGCAGGGCCGACAGCTCGGCCCGGACCTGATGCAGCTCCTCCTGACCGGCGAGGAGGTCACTCGGAAAGTCATAGGTCGCAGCCACGCGGCAATGGTACGCCTGTTCGAATTTGGGTGGCGAGCTCGTTCGTGGGGTTCATGTGTTCGAGACTCGGGGGCGCCGGTCGTCGGGGGTCTCCATCCGTGGGTGGAGGGTTCTCCATCAACCCGTGGGTGCTGGTGATCGGTTGGGGGCGCGGAGGAGCCTTGGGGGCATGGGTTCACTCCACTCGGCGCTCGTCGCCGTCACCTCTGTCTGCGTGCTGGTCTTCGTCGTGGCCTGGATCGCGGGTGCCGTCTACTTCGGCGTGAAGAGCCCGGCCGGTGTGCGCGGCTGGGTGCGTGGGCTGCGCCGCACCCTGCCGCGGCGGGTGCTGCTGGTGGCGGGCGCGTGGCTGTTCTCGTGGGCGGTCGGACGGTCCGAGGGGTTCTGGCGTCATCTGCGGTACTGGCAGCCGGAGCTGGCGCTGCTGGGCGCCCTGACAGCCGTCGCCTCCACCGGGCTGCTGCTGTGGGCCCGGTGGGTGCTGGGCGCGATGTGGGCCAGCGTCCCGACGGTCCAGGAGCACCACGAGCTGCGCACGGACGGGCCGTACCGGCTGGTCCGCCACCCCATCTACACCGGGCTGCTCGGGCTGGTCGTCGGCGCCATGCTGGCCTGCGGCTTCGGCGTCTGGACGGCCGTCCTGCTGGTCGCCGTGCCGTGGCTGCTGTGCCGGGTCCGGACCGAGGACGGGCTGATGGCCGGGCTGTTCGGGGCCTCGTACGACGCCTACCGCGCCCGCGTCCCGGCGCTGATCCCCCGAATACGCCCCGTCGCCGGGGTGGCGCGGCGGTCGTGAGGGCGGCGGTGGCGGTCGCGGCGTGCGGTCAGGCGTGGGTCCTGGGCGTGCGGAGCCGTTCGGGGAAGGGCACGCCGGTCAGTTCCTCGGAGACCGTCCAGAGGCGGCGGGCGGTGTCGGGGTCGCCGGCCGCCGCGGAGCGGCCGACGAGGGTGGGGGCGCCGCGTTGCTCGCCGAGGCCGTCGGGGCCGACGTAGGAGGCGCCGGGGAGGTCCTGGGTCGCGGCGTACAGGGTCTTGGCGGCGCCCGCCGTGCCGTCCTGGCCGACGATCCGGTTCATCGCCCGCATGAGGATGCGGCGGCCGGGGCTGCGGTCGTGGCGCTGGAGGCCGGTGGTGGCGTGGCCGGGGTGTGCGGCCAGGGCGCGGACCGGGGAGCCGGCGGCGGTGCCCACGGCGGTGCGGCCGGTCAGGTCGGGGAGATCCGGGAGGGCGGTGGTGTTCGGAGGCTTGGTCGTGGCGTCAATGTATTCAGTGAATACAATGTAGTCAATGAATACAATGTAGGTATCGATCACATAGAGGTAGGGTGATCCGCATGAGGACCCGCCCCTACCACCACGGAGACCTCCGTGCCGCGCTGCTGAACCACGCCGAGCAGGGGCTGCGCGAGAAGGGGCTGGGGGCACTGTCGCTCCGGGAGCTGGCCCGTGAGGCCGGGGTCAGCCCGGGGGCGCCGAGCCGGCACTTCCGGAACAGGCAGGCGCTGCTGGACGCGCTGGCGCTGGAGGGGTTCGACCGGCTCACGGCCGTGCTGGCGGGGGCGGTGGAGCGGGCCGGCGAGGCGTTCGCGGACCGGCTCGCCGCGCTCGCCCGTGGCTACCTCGCCTTCACCGCCGACAACGCGGCCCTGCTGGACCTGATGTACACGACGAAGTACGACGCCGACGCCTCCGGTGAACTGATCGCGGCCACCCGGCGGCTGTCGGCCGTGGCCTCGGGGCTGATCGAGCACGGGCAGCGCCGGGGCGAGGTCCGCGAGGGGCCCGTGGAGCGCGTCGCCCTGCCGCTGACGGCCGCGCTGCAGGGCCTCGGCACCCTCGCCACCACCGGCGCGCTGCCCCCGGAGCAGATCGAACAGAGCCTGGACGACACGGTCGCGTTCCTGCTGCGTGGGTACGCGCCTTGAGCCCGCGACGCGGGAGAACGGAGCAGGGAGAAGGATGACCGGGCAGCAGCCGACGTTCGTGAAGGTGTGCGGGCTCACCCAGGAGCAGCAGATCGACTGGGCCGTGGAGCTGGGGTACGACGCGATCGGGATCGTCGTGACCCCGAAGAGCAAGCGGTACTGCCCGCCCGAGCGCGCCGTGCAACTCGCCGGATACGCCCGGGGGCGGATCCCGGTCTTCGCCGTGGCCTTGACCCACGCCGAGACGGCCGGGGTCGCCGAGCACGTCGACACCGTCCAGATCTACGAGACGGCCGACATCCCGAACCTCGCCCTCGCCTCCGGCAGCCCGCCCGAGAAGCCGGAGGCCCTGCAGTACTTCTTCTACGACGCCAGCGCGGGCAGCGGCGTGTTCGCGGACATCCCCGCCTGGGTCGGGGAGCTGCCCGGACGGGTCGTGATCGCCGGCGGCCTCGACGAGCACAACGTGGCTTGGGTGATCGAGGAGTTCGGCCCCTACGGCGTGGACGTCTCCAGCAGCGTCGAGACCGCACCGGGGGTCAAGAGCCGCGAGAAGATGGCCGCCTTCGTCGCGGCTGCCCGGACCCCCGGGCGGCACACCGCCTAACGCCCGGCTTCGCGCAATTCCCGTACGATCCGGGCCGTCACCGGTACGGGGACGCCGTGCCGGTCCGCCGCGCGGAGCAAGGCGCCGCCGATGGCGTCGAGTTCGAGGGGGCGGTCGGCCTCCGCGTCGCGCTGCATCGAGGACTTCATGGTGGGCGGGAAGGCGTCGTAGCGGGCCAGGGCCTGGGCCGGGTCGACGGGGGCGCCGCAGGCGCGGCTGACCGCGGCGGTCTCCGCGACGAGCGAGGCCAGTTCCTCGCGGTGCCGGGTGCGGGCCTCGCCGAGGGGGAGGGCGTAACGGGTGGTGAGGAGGGCGAGGGGGGCCAGGAAGGACATCTTCGCCCAGAGGGCCGTGGTCTCGTCCTCCAGGACGCGGACGGTCGGGCCGGCGGCGGTGAGGGCCTCGGCGAGGGCGTCCAGACGGGGGCGGGGGACCTTGGCGCCGGTCAGGTCGATCTCCGCGAAGGGGCTGGTGTGTTCGATCAGGCCCGGGGCCACGCGGGTCGACTCGACGCGGATCACGGACGGCGCCACCCGGTCCTCGGCGTAGCGGGCGCGCAGCAGCGCGGGGTGTTCGACACCGTTCAGGAACGGCACGAGCAGGGCGTCGCCGAGGGCCGCGGGCGGGATCCGGGTGAGCGCCGCGTCCAGGGCGGTGGCCTTGACGGTGATCAGGCAGGCGTCGACCGGTTCACGGAGGGTCGTGTCGGCCTCGACGGGGGCCGTGAAGTCGCCGTACGGGGTGCTGCGGACCTGGATTCCGCCGGTGCGCAGGGTGTGCGCCGTCTCCTCGCCGGCCAGGCAGAGGACGCGGTGGCCGGCGCGGGAGAGCAGGGCGGCGAGCAGGCCGCCGACGCCGCCGGGGCCCAGGACGGCGACGGTGAGCCGGGGGCTCGGTGTGCGCGGCGGGTGCGGTGAGTTCGACTCGTGCGTCATGGAGTTGTCCTCTCGTCGGTCGGCCCCGGGAGCGGTGGCCGCCTCGGGAAGATCCTCGCAGGAGGAAGGGGGGCTGCGGGAGACTGGGGACATGTGCCGGAGTATCAAGACCCTGCGTCCGCCCCAGCTGCCCGAGGAGGCCACGGAGGAGGAGATCCGTGCCGCCGCGTTGCAGTACGTACGGAAGGTGTCCGGGTTCCGGGCACCGGCCGCCCACAACCGGGAGGTGTTCGAGCGGGCGGTGGAGGCGATCGCCGAGGCCACCGCCGCGTTGCTGGACGGGCTGGAGGTGCGGGGGCAGGCGGTGCGGGGAGCCGCGGACGAGGGCGCGGCCTAGGCCGGCCGGCGTCTTCGCATCAGGTACCCGGCGCCCGCGCCCGCCGCGAACAGCGCCGCCACCGACACCGCGGTCGCCACCCAGGTCGCGCCCAGCCACTGCGCGCCCAGGTAGCCGAGGGCGACGCTGTAGACCGCCCAGGTCAGGCCCGCCAGGGCGGACCAGGGGAGGAAGTCGCGGACGCTGCGGTGGGTGGCGCCGGCGCCGAGGGAGACGAGCGAGCGGCCCGCCGGGGCGAAGCGGGCCAGCACGACCAGGGCGCCGCCGCCCCGGGCCAGGGCATCGCCGAGACGTTCCTGTGCCTTGCTCAGCCGCCGGGAGCGGGCGATCGCGCGGTCCAGGCGGGCCCCGCCGCGCCAGGCCAGCCGGTAGGCGACCAGGTCGCCGAGGACCGACGCGGCGGCCGCGCAGAAGGTCAGCGCCAGGATGTCGGGTACGACGTGCGGGACCTGTCCGGCCGAGGCGCCGGTGCCCGCCGCCGCTGCCGTGGCCGCGGTGATGACCAGCACGCCGCTGGGCAGGATCGGCAGGAACACATCAAGCAGCACGGAGAGCGCCACCATGGCGTACATCCAGGGCCCGGCCTCCAGCGACCCCATGCTTTCCCACACGACGGTTCCCCCGTGATTGTCCTGTTGCGCCCCCCGACGACAGCCATACAGCGTACGCCGGGGGTGTGACAGGAGTGTCACGGGGGGCACTTGAGTTCGGCAAAGGGTTATACGGAAACCGGCGTGTTGCGCCCGCCCCTCCCCGCCCGTGTCCCCGCTTCCGCCGCGGCCGTGCGCAGTACCGCCCGGGCGATCGCGTCGGCGTCCGACAGCGTCACCGAGTCCACGCCCGGACGGGCCCCGGCCGCGGTCACCCAGTGCACCCCCTCGGTGGGGACGCCGAAGGCCAGCCGCCGGGGGTGCGGCAGGCCCTGGCGGTCGATCAGGTGGTAGGGGCGTGCCGTCACGTCCAGGCCGCCGGTCTCGTGGCCGTCGACCGTGTGCGGGCGGCAGGCGCCCTCGCGCACCAGCGCGGCCAGCAGTTCGTCCGCCGTGCGGCGCAGGTCCGGCTCCGGGAGGCGGGCCTCTATGAGCGTGGTCACCCGTACCGCCGAGCCGGGCACCTCCGCCGAGCGCGCGACCCAGGCGCCGTCCTCGTGGCCGACCTCCAGGCCCGGGCCCAGCACGTCCACCACGCCCGCCTCCAGCAGCGCGGTCAGCTCCTCGATACGGCGGCGGGGCGGGCCGATGGACAGGAACGCGTTGAGCGGGGTGTACCAGCCGTCCAGGTGGGCGCGGCGGGAGGTGCCGGTCAGGCCGCCGTGGTCGACGATCAGCCGTATCTCGTTGCGCAGGTCCCGCAGCACGTCCAGGGCGGCCTTCAGCGGGCCGCGCACATTGCCGAGGGCGGCCTGTGCCGCGTCCTCGCGCAGATGGCCGAGGAGCCAGCCGCGCCACTGCGCGGGATCCGCGAACCCTCGCTCCCCGTAAGGGTGCTGGAGGCGCTCCCAGGACCAGCGGACGGCCTCCGGAACGCCGGCCGCGTCGAGCACGGCCGCCTCCGCGCGCCGGCCGTCGGCGCCGAGGAAGCGCTCGGTGAACTCCGGGTCGCCGGTCAGGGCGGTGTAGTAGACCGTCTCCACCTCCTTCGCCACCAGCGGCCAGACCTCCGCGAGGAAGTCGGGTGCCTCGCCGGAGTCCGCGCGTTTGCGGAAGCCCGCGATCGCCTCGGGGGTGAGCAGGAGCGGGGTGTGACGGCCGTACGGGCCCTTGGCGTTGTCGCCGCGCGCCTGGTACGGGACGCCCCGCCGGGAGCCCGCGTACAGCCGGGGCTCGCGGCCGGAGGGGGTGTAGCGCAGACCGCCGTCGGGGGTGCGGGCGAAACGGCCGCCCCGGCCGGTGGTCAACAGGGCCAGGTGGTCGAAGAAGTTGAGGCCGAGGCCGCGCAGCAGTACCGGTTCGCCGGGCGCGATCGGGGTGAGGTCGACGTCGGCCGGGTTGGCGGGCGGGATGTGGCGCAGGCCGTGCCGGGCGGCGTGGGCGGACACGAGGCGTTCCTCGGGGGACGCGGTCGCCGGGAGGTGGCCCTGGGCAAGGACCACCGCCGCCAGGCCGGGCAGGGCGCGGCCGTCGTCGAGGGTGAGCGTCTGGCGGCCGTCGGGGTCGTCGCGGAGGCGTACGGCCCGGCCGCGATGCGTCCGCACCCGGACCGTCTCCGGTGCGCGCGCCGCCGTGCTCGTGAACACCCACTCCAGGTAGCGGCCGTAGTGGGCGCGGGTCGGGTAGTCGTCGGGGCCCAGCTCGCCGCCCGCCCACGCGTGCAGGCTGGGGCCGGGCCGGATCGGGCCCGAGCAGTCCACGCTGTCGTCGGTGAACAGGGTGACCTGGCTCGCCACGGTGTTCATCAGCAGCTCCGCCGACTGCGCCGTGCGCCAGACCCGGCCCGGGCCGGGCGGCGCGGGGTCGATCACATGGACCGTGAGGTGCCGCCCCGGAGGCAGCAGCTCGGGGGCGGAGGCGCAGAGGCGTTCCAGGACGCTGGTGCCGCGCGGGCCGGCGCCGACCAGGGCGACGGAGACCGGCACGGATTCCTGGGGCGAGGAGGACAAGGACGTGACTCCCGGACTGTGGTGTGCGCAGGGCAGGAAGACCGTCCCCGCACCGATGGCCGCGGGACATCCGCGGACACGGGACATCCCGCGCCCACGAGGAATCCGCCGACATCGGAAGCGGACGGTCCGCCTCATCATGCCGTTGCGGTTAACAGAAGCCAACGCGCGTCCCACACGCCGCAGTTGTCCCTCATGAGGTGGTGAGGGTGGACTCCTCCACGGTCTCCAGACCGCCGTCGCGGCGGGCCCGCTCCAGCCGCAGCCGGGCCGAACGGCCGTGCAGCGTCAGCGTCATGAGCTGGTTGCCGAACCACGGCCCGCCCCTCTTCCGCCATGTCACCGGCGGTCGCGGACAGCGCCCGTGCCGGGCGAACCGGCGCCCGAGGAGCCGGGCCAGGGCGCTCCAGCCGAACCGGAAGCCGGCCCTTATGGTCGCCGGCACGGAGTTGTGCACGGGGGAGCACGTGAGTTGCAGCACACGGGAGTCGAGCGGGGTTCCGGCGGGCCACGAGGGTTCGGCGATGTACGCGTGATGGACGTCCCCGGAGAGCACGCAGATGGTCGCGGGCGCCTCGGGACCCGAACCGGTGCGGCCGAACAGGTCGGCCAGTTCGGCGAAGGACGCCGGGAAGGCCGCCCAGTGCTCCAGGTCCGCCGCCCGGCGCAGCCGCTCCCCGAACTCCGCCCAGCGGGCGCCCCGTTCACCCCGGCACAGCGCCGCGTCCCAGGTCTCGACGTCGTGGACGAGGTGCGGCAGCAGCCAGGGCAGCGAGGTGCCGACCAGGAGATGGTCGTACGACTCCCGGTCGGCCAGCGCCTGGGCGCGCAGCCACTCGGCCTCGCCGGGGTCGAGCATGGAACGGTTCCGCTCGTCCAGCACCCGGGCCGCCCGGGTGTCCACCATCAGCAGCCGCACCCGCCCGAAGTCCCGCCGGTAGCTCCAGCGCACCGAGGCAGGGTCGGCGTCCGCCTTGGCGGCGAAGGCGCGCAACGCGTCGGTGCCGTCCGGGGAGTCGAGCACGGCGGCGTACAGCGGGTCGGCGGCCAGTTCGGCCGGGGAGAGGTTGCCGAGGTGCTGGTGCACCCAGTACGACATCAGCCCGCTCAGCAGCCGCTCCTGCCACCAGGGGGTGGTCCGCATGTCGGCGAGCCAGGCGGCGGAGGTGTTCCAGTCGTCGATCACGTCGTGGTCGTCGAAGATCATGCAGCTGGGCACCGTGGAGAGCAGCCAGCGCACCTCGGGGTCGAGCCAGGACTCGTAGTAGAGGCGGGTGTACTCCTCGTAGTCCGCGACCTCGGCGCCGGGCGGGTCCGCGAGGCCGCGGCGGGCGGCCAGCCAGCGGCGGGTCGCCTCCGAGGTCTCGTCGGCGTACACCTGGTCGCCCAACAGCAGCAGCACGTCGGGCCGTTCACCGCCGGCGGCGAGGCGCGCGGCGAGGCTGTCGAGGGCGTCGGGGCCGACCGGGTCGTGGCCGTCGGCCGGGGGCGCGGCCCAGCGGCAGGAGCCGAAGACCACGTCGAGGCGGTCGCCCTCCGCCGGGACGCGGATCACCGAGGGCGGGAACCGGGAGTCGGGCAGCGGCCACACCGGGGTGCCGTCCAGGATCACCTCGTACGGCGGTGAGGTGCCCGGGGTCAGCCCGGTGACCGGGACGAGGGCGTAGTGGTGGCCCGCCACCTGGAAGGTGCGCGCGGTGCCGCCGGCGCCGTCCGGGCAGCGCACCTCGGCGGTGCACGGACGGCTCGCCTCGACCCAGACGGTCGCCGACGAGCCGTCGGTGTACCTCAGCAGCGGTCCCAGGCGCAGTCCTGCCACAGTCCCCGCCCCTTTTCCTCGGTCGGCTCGCCTGCGGGGCGCGCCCCTTCGGCTCACCTCGGTCGTCGCCCCGTACGGTACGGAACGACGGAGGCCGGCGGGGAGGTTCCGGGTCTCAGCAGCTGGCGAGGTAGCTGGTGAGCGCGCTCTTCTCGGCGGAGTCCACGGACAGGTCGTAGTAGTACTTCACCTGGACCCAGGCGCGGACGTACGTGCAGCGGTAGGACGTGAGCGAGGGCATCCACTCGGCCGGGTCCTGGTCGCTCTTGGACTGGTTCACGTTGTCCGTGACGGCGAGGAGCTGCGGGCGGGTGATGTCGTTCGCGAACGCCTGGCGCTGGGCGGTGGTCCAGTCGCTGGCGCCGGAGTCCCAGGCCTCGGCGAGCGGGACCAGGTGGTCGATGTCGAGGTCGGAGGCGGCGGTCCAGGTGGCGCCGTCGTAGGGGGAGTACCAGCTGCCGCTGGTGGCGGTGCAGGCGGAGTTGGTGACGACGTTCGTACCGTCCCGCTTGAGGATGTACTCACGGGTGTTGCAGGTGCCGCTGATGGTGATCCAGGTCGGGAACAGGTCGCGGTCGTAGCCGGTGCGGTCCTCGGTCGCCACGGTGAGCGAGGCGAGGTAGGTGCGGGCGGTGGACGCGCTGACCGGCGTGGGGAGGGCGGCGGAGGCGCTCGGGGAGTTGAAGAGTGCGGCAGAAGCTATGAGTCCGGTAAGAGCGGCGAGTATGCTGACTCGTCGACGCGCGTAGAACTTCGGCATGCGAACTCCCTGGTGGGGGTGGGGTGTTGGAGCGCGAGTGAGGGAATGCTCGCGCCGCCGTGTTGCCGATGGGTGAGCGTTCGGTAAGAAACTAATGACGTGTCCATGACACGACAAGGTGTGCGACGTGACTCACAGGTGGGAGCTCCGGCCTTGGGATCGATGGCCGGGTCACGTATCGTGGACGGCGTTGAAGGGGAGTAGCTCTTCGCCGGACCGTCGACATACTGCTCAGCCCGTCTGAGCCGGCGCCCGGAGGCGGACCTCGATCAGGGGTCGCCAGCGAGACCTTCGGCAAGCAGTGCACGCCTGTGCCGTACGCGGCACGGGTGGACCGTGTGTGCTGCCGTGCCGAAGTGTCGTGTGTCACATGCGAAGTGCAGCACTCTCGGTGGGGCGGCCCCTACCGATTGAGGACCCTTGATCAGCATCACCGTGACGGCGCTCGTCTTCGGCGTCATCTTCCTCGCCGAACTCCCCGACAAGACCGCCCTCGCCGGCCTCGTCCTGGGTACGCGCTACCGGGCGTCGTACGTCTTCGCCGGTGTCGCCGCGGCCTTCCTCCTGCATGTCGTGCTCGCCGTCGCGGCGGGCAGCGTGCTGACCCTGCTCCCGCGGCAGACCGTGCACGCGCTCACCGGCGTGCTCTTCCTCGGCGGCGCGGCCGTGCTGCTGCTGAAGAAGGGCGAGGAGGACGAGGAGATCCGCAAGCCGGCCGACCAGTCCTTCTGGAAGGTCGCCGGCACCGGGTTCATGCTCATCCTGGTCGCCGAGTTCGGCGACCTCACGCAGATCATGACGGCGAACCTCGCGGCCCGCTACGACGACCCGCTCTCGGTGGGCCTGGGTGCCGTGCTGGGCCTGTGGGCGGTGGCCGGTCTCGGCATCGTCGGCGGCAAGGCGCTGATGAAGAAGGTGCCGCTGCGGTTGATCACGCAGATCGCCGCCGTGCTGATGCTGGCGCTGGGCGTGTGGAGCCTGTGGGAGGCGATCGCGGGCTGAAGAGTGGGTGAACGGTCGGCGAAGGCGCTGGCGGGATCACCCCTCTGTTTTGTACCGTAGAGAAACAAAGTGGCTCCCGCCCGTTTTCCCTGACCGGCGGGCGGGGCCGCCTTGTTCTCCGCCCGGCCCGTTTAGGAGCTGCCGATGCCGGCCACCGTCGTTCTCACCGCCCGCGTCCTCCTGCTCGACATGGACGGCACCCTCGTCAACTCCGACGCCGTCGTCGAACGCATCTGGCGGCGCTGGTCCGAGCGGCACGGGCTGGACGGCGACGAGGTCATGAAGGTCGTCCACGGGCGCCAGGGGCACGCCTCGATGGCCGTACTGCTGCCGGACCGGCCGGTGCAGCAGAACCTCGCGGACAACGCACGGATGCTGGCCGAGGAGACCGCCGACATGGAGGGCGTGGTGGAGGTGCCGGGCGCGGCGGCCTTCCTCGCCTCGCTGAGCGGCCTGCCGCACGCGCTGGTCACCTCGGCGGACGTGCCGCTGTCCACGGCCCGGATGGCCGCGGCCGGCCTCCCGCTGCCCACCGTACGGATCACGGCGGAGTCGGTCGGCGCGAGCAAGCCGGACCCCGAGGGCTTCCTCAAGGGCGCGGCCGAGCTGGGCGTCGCCCCGGCGGACTGCGTGGTCTTCGAGGACTCCGGCGCGGGCATCGCGGCGGGACGGGCGGCGGGGATGCGCGTGGTGGGGGTCGGGGCCCGGGCCGCCGTGCACGGGCCGGACGCGGTGGTGCGGGACCTGACGGGGGTACGGGTGGAAGGTGTCGGCGCCGGGCTGATCCAGGTGCACGTCGGCTGAGGCCGGGGTGCCGGGGTCACGCTCACCGGCGCCGGCAGGGTGCCTCTCCCACTCTCGGCTTCGCTCGGGCGGGGGGACCCCCATCGCCCCCCCCGTGCCGCCCCATGGGGGCACCTCCCAGGCCCTTGAGGCGCTGGGGGAGGCACGCATGCCCGCAGCTACGACGTGCCCCGTAAGGGGCGCGGTGCTGTATCGATGTGCGGCTCCGCCGCGTGGGCGCGACCAGCCCCCACCCACCCGCAGCCCGACCACGCACCGGACCACCCCCTGTCGGCCCGCCCCCTACGGCTCTGTCGTCTCCGACTCCAGCGACGCCCGCGTGGCCGCCCCGTACACCCCCGACTCGTCGGTCACGATCCCCCGCGCCAGTTGGTACGTCCGCACCGCGTCCTCGGTCTTCTGGTCGTAGTGGCCGGTGGCCTTCCCCGAGTAGAGGTTCAGCTGGGCCAGCCGGAGCTGGAGCTCGGTGACCTCCGCGCCGGTGTCGCCGGGGCGCAGGACCCCGCCCGAGGTGGGCTGCGCGGACTCGCCCGTGCCCATCGCCGACGCCGAGGCGGACGGGGTCGCCGAGCGGGACGCCGTCCGGGAGGGGGCCGCGCTCGACGGCGAGGAGGACGTGCTCGGCGACTCGCTCGCACTGGTGGAGGGGGACGGCGAGGACGAGGGCGAGGACGAGGTGCTCGGCGTCGCGGCCGAGGGGGACGCCGTACTCGGGGTCACGTCCGGGATGCTCTGCCGTACGTCCTCGGGTCCCGCCGTGTCCCGCGTCGGCGTGGCGTGCGAGAAGGCGCCGCTCACCAGGCCCGCTGCCGCCACGACGGCCACGACCGCCGCCGCTGCCGCCGCCAGGAGCAGGGCCCGCCGGGGCCGTCGCCGCGGCTCCTCGGCCGCGGACGGGGAGCCGTCGGGGGCGTCCGTCGCCGGTCCCGGAGCCGGCTCCGGCACCGCCCGCAACGGCACCGTCGGCTGTGCCACCACCGGCAGCGGCTCGGTCTCCCCGCCGTCGGCGCCCGCTCCCGCGCCGGTCTCGATGTCGATGTACGGCCGTATCCGCAGCGGATCGAAGTCCTCCGCGGCGGCCTGCTCGGCCGTCCGCGCGTCCCGCAGCGCGTCGGACGCCCGCTGGTTGCAGTCGCAGGAGGGCGAGCCGTCCGGTTCCTTCGGCGCCCCGCACTCCGGGCACTGATGGCCCCCGGTCGTATCCGTCACGGTGTTCGTCCCACCCCTGTCACGCATCTCACGAACTCCACAGACTATGCGGAGCACCCACACGTACGTTCGCAGGAACCCCATGTTTCAGGGGCCGTGAAGGGGACTCGACGGGCCATAACGGGTGACACCGTCCACGATGGAAGGTGGTCGGCCGTACCCCCGGGAGGTCTCCATGGCCCTGGACACGACGCACCCGACGGCGAAGGACGCGGAGCGCGTCCCCGGCAACGTGCTCGTCCCGATCGGCGCGCTGCTGCTCGGCCTGCTGCTGGCCGCGCTCGACCAGACGATCGTGGCGACGGCGCTGCCGACGATCGTCAGCGACCTGGGCGGGCTTGAACATCTGTCGTGGGTGGTCACCGCCTATCTGCTGGCCTCCACCGCCGCCACCCCGCTGTGGGGCAAGCTCGGCGACCAGTACGGACGCAAGCGGCTCTTCCAGATCGCGGTCGTGATCTTCCTCATCGGGTCCGCGCTGTGCGGGACGGCCCAGGACATGGGCCAGCTGATCGCCTTCCGCGCGGTGCAGGGGCTGGGCGGCGGCGGGCTGATCGTGCTGTCGATGGCGATCGTCGGCGACCTCGTGCCACCCCGCGAACGAGGCCGCTACCAGGGGCTGTTCGGTGCCGTGTTCGGCGCCACCAGTGTGCTCGGGCCGCTGCTCGGCGGGGTCGTCACCGAGCAGCTGAGCTGGCGCTGGGTGTTCTACATCAACCTGCCCGTGGGCGTCGTCGCGCTCGCCGTGATCGCCGCCGCGCTGCACATCCCGCGCCGCCGGGCCCACCACGTCATCGACTACCTCGGCACCTTCCTGATCGCCGCCGTCGCCACCTGCCTGGTGCTGGTGGCCTCGCTGGGCGGCACGACCTGGCGCTGGGGCTCGCCGCAGATCATCGGGCTCGCGGTGCTCGGGGTGCTGCTCGCCGTCGCCTTCGTGGCCGTCGAGCGCCGGGCCGCCGAACCGGTCCTCCCGCTGAAGCTCTTCGGCATCCGCACCTTCACCCTCGCCGCCGTGATCAGCTTCATCGTCGGCTTCGCGATGTTCGGCGCGATGACCTATCTCCCGACCTTCCTCCAGGTCGTGCACGGCATCTCGCCGACCCTGTCGGGCGTGCACATGCTGCCGATGGTGATCGGCCTGCTGCTGTCCTCCACCCTCTCCGGCCAGATCGTCAGCCGCACCGGCCGCTGGAAGGCGTTCCCCGTCACCGGCACCGCCGTGACCGCCCTCGGCCTGCTGCTCCTGCACCAGCTCGACGAACACAGCTCCACCGCCGAGATGAGCGGCTACTTCTTCGTCTTCGGGCTCGGGCTCGGGCTGGTCATGCAGGTGCTGGTGCTGATCGTGCAGAACTCCGTCTCGTACGAGGATCTCGGCGTCGCCACCTCGGGCGCGACCTTCTTCCGCTCCATCGGGGCCTCCTTCGGCGTGGCCGTCTTCGGTTCCGTCTTCGCGAGCCGGCTCGCCGACAAGCTGGCCGACGCCTTCCGGGGCGTCCGCCTCCCGCCCGGCGCCACCCCGGGCGCCCTCCAGGCCGACCCGCGCGGCATCGCCGCCCTGCCGCCCGCGCTGCGCCCGGCGGCCCTGCAGGCGTACGCGTCCTCGATCACCGACGTCTTCCTGTACGCCGCCCCGGTCGCCGCCCTCGGCTTCGTCCTCGCCTGGTTCCTCAAGGAGGACCGGCTGCGCGGCTCGGTCACCGCGCCCGACGCCTCGGAGACCATCCCGCCCAACCCGGTCCAGCGGTCCTCCTACGACGAGTGCTGCCGGGCGCTGTCCTTGCTCGGCACCCGCGAGGGGCGCCGGGAGGTCTACCGGAAGATCAACGAGCGGGCCGGGGTGGACCTGCTGCCCGCCGCCGGCTGGCTGCTGCTGCGGATCCGCAAGTACGGCTCGGTGGAGCCCGGGCAGCTCGCCGAGCGCGGCCCCGTCCCGATGACCGTCGTCCTGGAGGGCGCCCGCCAGCTGGAGGAGCGGCACCTCGCCGAACGCCTGGGCCTCGACCTGACGTTGACCGAGCAGGGCCGCGGGGTCGCCGAACGGCTCGCGAAGGCCCGCGAGGAGTCCCTGGCCGATCTGCTGGGCGACTGGTGGGGCCCGGACCGCTCCACCGACCTGGACCGCCTGGTGCGGGAACTGACCGACGAGCTGTGCGGCACCGAACGTGAGCAGCCGCAGCACCCCTCGGCGGGCACGGTCAGGTGAGCGTCAGCTCCTTGCGGAACCAGTGCTCGGCGTAGACGTCGTCGTTGTGCGGGCCCGTCTCCGTGTAGCCGAGCCGCGCGTACAGGGCGCGCGCCTCCACCAGGTCGGAGCGGGTGTCCAGGACGATCCGCCGGGCGCCCAGCGCACGGGCCGCGTCCTCCGCCGCCGCGACCAGGAGCGGGGCACCGCCCCTGCCGCGCCGCTCCTCGCGCACGAAGACCCGGGTGAGTTCGGCGGTGGCCGGGTCCAGGAGCCGTACGCCCGCGCTGCCGGCCGGCTCGCCGTCGTACCGCGCGATCAGCAACCGCCCGGTGGGCGGGGCGAGTTCGGCACCGGTCCGGGCGGCGACCTCGCGCTCCAGCTCGGCCGGGTCGGTGCGGCGGCCCTCGTGGAGCAGGTACCAGCGGTCGCTGACCTCGGTGTAGTACGCCCGCCACAGGGCGAGCGCGACGGGCGAGTCGGGGCGTTCGGGGGTGACGGTCCAGGAGGTCATGGGCCCTGATTCCAGGCCGGTCCGGGGTGCCCGCGCAACCGGATATGCGGGCAGGGAAGGCCCGTTGGCGGTTGCCGGGATCGCCCGTCGGCGGTTTGCGGGCGGCCGCGCGGGTCACCCGGAGGGCGAGCCGGCCCGTCGGGCCGAGACACCGGAGGGCACCCATGTCCCCAGGCTTGATCATCGCGATCGTGATCGTGGCCGCCGTGGTCGTCGTCGCGGCCGTACTGTCCGCGCGCGCCAGGGGCCGCGGCCCGGGCGGTCTGAAGCGGCGCTTCGGGCCCGAGTACGAGCGTGCCGTCGCCCAGCACGGCGGTGACACCCAGGCGGCCGAGCGGGAGCTCGCCGGGCGGCTGGACCGCCACGGCGGCCTGCACGAGAGGCCCCTGGAACCGGCGGAGCGCGAACGCTTCGCCGCCCGCTGGACGGCCGCGCAGGAACACTTCGTCGACTCGCCCCGCGAGTCGGTGACCGAGATCGACCGGCTGCTCGCCGAACTGGCGGCCGCCCGCGGCTTCCCGGCCGGTGCCGAGTACGAGGACCAGGTGGCCGCGCTCTCGGTGCACCACGCCGACCACGTCGACGGCTACCGCCGCGTCCACCGCGCCGCGGCGGCGCCCGTGGGCGGCAGCCCGCAGAGCCGGGCCGGCACCGAGGAGATGCGGACCGCCCTGATCGAGGCCCGCCTCCTCTTCGACGACCTGGTCACCCCGTCGACCTCGTCGTCCCGCGAACACGCCCGCCACCGCGCCGCCGTCGGCGCCGACACCGGTGGCCCAGCACCCCGGTCCGCCGACCGGGGCCGTCCGAAGGAGAGTTGACCGACATGACCGATGCGAGGACAGGACCCGCCCGCCGCCCGGCCGACGACGCCACGGACCCCGACGGCGCCGCGCTGCCGGGACGTGGGGGGTCGGCGACCGGCCGGGGTGACGATGCCTCGGGCTCCGGCGGTGGCGTGCTGGCGGGACGTGGGGGGTCGGCGACCGGCCGGGGTGACGATGCCTCGGGCTCCGGCGGTGGCGTGCTGGCGGGACGTGGGGGGTCGGCGACCGGCCGGGGTGACGATGCCTCGGGCTCCGGCGGTGGCGTGCTGGCGGGACGTGGGGGGTCGGCGACCGGCCGGGGCGACGTCCCGGCGGGGCCGGAGGAGTCGTCGCGCGGGGGCGGCCGGGAGGCGCCCGGGACGGCGGTGCTCGTGGCCGGGGACGGCCCCGGCCACGAGGGGGCGGACGCGGGGCGCGGGGGACGGCTGCTGCCGCACGAGGAGTGCGGACGGCTGGAGCGGCGCCTGCGGCACGCGGTCAGCGGGTTCGTCGACGAGCCGCGCGCCGCCGTCGAGGAGGCCGACCGGGCCGTCGAGGAACTCGGCGCCCGCGTCACCGAGGCCGTCGAGCGCCGCCGCCGCACCCTGCGCGGCAGCTGGCGGTCCGGCGGGGCGGACGGCTCCGGCGCGGCGGCCGACACCGAACAGCTCCGGCTGGCCCTGCGCGACTACCGCGAACTGGCGGACCGGCTGCTAAGCCTGTGACTCAGGGGACCGCGGGGACTGCGGGTCCCCTGCGTCCACCGCACCCGCACCCGCCGCCGTCCGGCGCTCCCGCCACTCCCGTACGACCTCCTCGACGTCGTACGGCTTCTTGCCCAGCGGGGGGCCGGGCGGCGGCTTCAACATCATGTCGCGGATCTTGACGTTGACCTCGGTGATGATCGTGCGGACGATCCGCTCCGAGGGAGCCGTGTAGGCGGCCGCCAGAGCGTCCTCGGCCTCCTTGCGCAGCGCGAGCGTCGGCGGCAGCAGCGCGAGGCCCTCCCGGGCCAGCTTCCGCTTGACCCACCACATCTCGTCGTACGGCGCGTCCAGGACGGCCGGCAACGGCTCGCCCGCGCCCGGTAGTTGATCGAACTCACCGCGCCGCTGCGCGTCGTGGATCTGCTTGTCGACCCAGGACTCGAACGGCACCCCGGGTGGCTTTCGCTCGGTCATGACTCCATTGTGCCGGACGTGATCCCGCCGGGCGTTTTATCATGCGGCCGAGATCCAGGACGGATCTCAGGAAAGACCCAGGAACCGCGCAGGGGGAACGCACGTGCTCGAACTCACCATGGCCTCCGTATCCGGGGAGACGGGCGAGACGGCCGGAATGCTCATGGCCGACGCGCCCAGCGACCCGGGCGCCGTGCTGCGGGTGGGCCGCGACGCCTCGGTCTGCCGGCTCACCACGCCGGACGACTGGCTGTTCGTCTCCCGGGTGCACCTGGAGTTCCTGTGCGGGCCCGAGGGCGGCTGGCAGGTCACCTGGCTGCGCGGCTCCCAGACCGAACCCTCCTCCGAGGTGCTGCTGAAGGTCGGCGAGTACGCCCAGACCCTCACCTACGGCGGCACGGTGGCGCTGCCCCGGGGCGGCTCCGGCGAGATCGTCGTCCGGGACCGCACCGCCCCGCGCAGCGTCAACGTGGGCTTCTACCACGAGGGTTGAGCCGCACCCCGCGAGACGCCGCTCAGTCGAGCACCCGGGCCAGCGCGAAACCGTCGTAGCCCTTGCTGCCGACCGTCTGGATCGCCGTCCCGGTCAGCCTCGGGTGGGCGGCGATCAGCTCGATCGCGGCGCGGGTGCCGACCACGTCCGGCTCGGCGCTCTCGGCGTCGACGACCCGGCCGCCGCGCACCACGTTGTCGACGACGATCAGGCTGCCGGTGCGGGTGAGCCGCAGCGCCCACTCCACGTAGTGCGGGTTGTTGGCCTTGTCGGCGTCGATGAAGACCAGGTCGAAGGGGGCCGGGTTCTCGTCGGCGAGCTTGGGCAGCGACTCCAGGGCGGGCCCGACCCGCACCTCGACCACCCGCTCCAGGCCCGCGCGGGCGAGGTTGCGGACCGCGACCTCGGCGTGCCGGGCGCTGTACTCCAGCGAGATCAGCCTGCCGTCGGCGGGCAGGGCACGGGCCAGCCAGATGGTGCTGTAGCCGCCCAGGGTGCCGATCTCCAGGATGTTCCGCGCGTCCTGGATCTGCGCGAGGAGCTGGAGCAGCTTGCCCTGGTTGGCGGTGACGTTGGCGTGCGGGAGTTCGTTGGCCTCGCTCTCGCGCAGGGCCGCCTGGAGCGCCTCGTCGTCCGGTGAGAGGTGGCTGGTGAAGTAGAAGTCGACGTCGTCCCAGAGCTGAGAGCCGCTCATGCGTCCGCTGCCTTTCGCCTGTCCGGGTAGCTGTCCGGTCACAGCTACCTGGATAGCACTACTGAGGCGGCGGACGCACCGGTGATCCATCGCCCCGGTGCCGGACGGAACTCAGCCGATCGGCGCAGGCGGCTCGGGCGGCGCGGGCGGCGCGGGTGGCATGGGCGGGGTCGGCGGTTGTGTGGGGGGCGGGGGCGCTGTCGGCGGTGGGGGCGGTCCGGCCGGGCGGCGGGAGCGGCGTACGGCGGCCAGCGAGACGGCCGTGCCGACGAGCAGCAGCGCACCGCCGACCGTCAGCAGCCAGGCCGGGATCCCGGCCACCTCGCGCAGCCGGTCCGCGTAGACGACCTGCCGGAAGGGGGTGTCCGAGGACGCCCGCCGCAGCACGTGGTCGGCGGAGATCCGGGACGGCTGCGGGAACTCCTGGCCGATCGCCGTCAGGTACGGGGTGCCGGCGGCGAGCTCGCGCAGGTCGCCGGACGGGTGGCTGAGGCGGCCGGCGAAGACGACCCTCGGACGCTCGCCGCCGATCGCCGCGGTCGGCTCCATGCGGTGGGCGGCGAGGACGTACAGGCCGAGCGACTGCGGGGTGGCCGCGAGCCGGGACAGCCGCATCGGGTAGACCGGCCGGTCGCTGGCGAAGGAGAGGTGGAGCGGGTCGAGGGCGCCGTTCAGCGCGGTGTCCGCGGTCTGAGGGGCGAGCTTGACCGCCACGTACTCCCAGCGGTGCTGGACGTACGGCTTGAGGGCGGCGCTCAGGCGGGGCGGGACGGGGAAGCCGTTGCTGCGCAGCCAGCCGTCCAGGGCGGTGGAATCGGTGGCGGTCAGCTGGGCCACGTCGAACGGGCCGAGCCGCCGGCGGTCGACCACGCCGACGCCGGGGGGCTGGGTGGCGCGGGGCGGGCCGGGGGGTGAGCCGCTGCCGGTGGTCAAAGGCCAGTCGCCGTCCTGGGGCCAGAAGTGGTGGCGGGTGCGGTGCGCCGGGGCGGTGAGGGTGTGCAGCTGGTCGAAGAGGGCGGGGTCGGCGAGGGCGACGGTGGCGCGGTGCGGGACGGGCATGATCCAGGCGGCGCGGTCGGCGTCGCCGGTCACCGTCAGCCGCATCACGATCTGTTCGCGGGTGCCGTCCCAGCGCAGGAGCGACTCCTCGCGGCCGACGGCGACCTGCCGGTCGGCGTCGGGGACGAGGGCGCCGCAGGCGCAGGCGTACGCCGGGGCGGCGAGGCTGCCGAGCTGGAGGGCGGCGAGGATGAGGAGGACCGCGAGTAAGTGTCTGCGTCGCCGCTGGCCGCTCATGAACCGATGCCCTCCGCCCTACCGTCGATCAGGACTTCAGACGGTATAGCGGAGGGCGTGGTACCAGTCGCCGTTCCGGACAGCCACCGTCTGTCTACCGACGGTACGGACGGGGCGGTCGGTTGGTTCGAAGGCGCAGGTGGGTATGTGCCGGGGGCTTGTGGTCGGTGGTCGGGTGCGGGTGGCTGGTCGCGCCCGCGCGGCGGAGCCGCACGTCGGTACAGCCCCGCGCCCCTTTGGGGCGCTCCTGTCAAGCCGCTTCCACGGAAGGCGCCGAGCCCGGAAGGGGCTTGCCCGCCGTCTCCGTCATGCGCCAGGCCGCGAAGCCGCCGATCACTGCGGCGGCCATCATGTAGTAGGCGGGCATCATCATGTTTCCGGTTGCTCCGATGAGGGCTGTGACGACGAGGGGGGTCGTGCCGCCGAAGAGGGAGACGGAGATGTTGAAGCCGATGGAGAGGGAGCCGTAGCGGACGCGGGTGGGGAAGAGGGCGGGGAGGGCGGCGGGCATGGCTGCGGTGAAGCAGACCAGGAGGAGGCCGAGGGCGCCCATGCCGAGGGCGACCGCGAGGAGGCTGCCGTCTCGGATGAGGAGGAGCGCGGGGACGGAGAGGAAGAGGAAGCCCGCGCAGCCCGCGGCGATCACCGGGCGGCGGCCGACGCGGTCGGTCAGGGCGCCCGCGAACGGCTGGACGATCATCATCAGCGCCATCACGCCGAGGACGACGAGGAGGCCGTGCGTCTCGTCGTACTTCAGCTCGCTCGTCAGGTAGCTGGGCATGTACGACAGCAGCATGTAGTCCGTGACGTTGAAGACCAGGACCAGGGCCATGCAGAGGAGCAGGGCCCGCCACTGGCCGGTGATCATCTCGCGCAGGGGGACCTTGGGGCGGGACCGCTCGGACTTCGCCACCTCCGCGGCGAACGCCGGGGTCTCCTCAAGCCGCATCCGCAGGTAGAGGCCGATGATGCCCATCGGGCCCGCGATCAGGAACGGGATCCGCCAGCCCCAGGCGGTCAGGTCGTCGGAGGAGAGCAGGGCCGTCATCAGGGTCACCAGACCGGCGCCGCCGATGTAGCCGGCCAGCGTGCCGAACTCCAGCCAGCTGCCGAAGAAGCCGCGCTTCTTGTCCGGGGCGTACTCGGCGATGAAGGTGGACGCGCCCGCGTACTCGCCGCCGGTGGAGAAGCCCTGCACCAGGCGGGCGGCGAGGAGCAGGATCGGGGCGCCGACGCCGATCGTCGCGTAGGAGGGGATCAGGCCGATCGCGAAGGTGCCCGCCGCCATCATGATCATGGTCACGGCGAGGACCTTCTGGCGGCCCACCCGGTCGCCGAGCGGGCCGAAGACCAGGCCGCCGAGCGGGCGGACCAGGAAGGCCGCGGCGAACGCGCCGAACGTGGAGAGCAGCTGGGCGGTCGGGTTGCCGGACGGGAAGAAGACCTTGCCCAGCGTCACGGCGATGTAGCTGTAGACGCCGAAGTCGAACCACTCCATGGCGTTGCCGAGCGCGGCCGCCTTCACGGCACGCTTCACCAGCGCGGGGTCGGTGACCGTGGGCGCGGGGGAGGCGGCGCGGGGGCCGGGGACCTGGACGGACGGGGTGACAGCTGTGGCGGTCGCCAAAACGGGGCTCGCCTGCCTTTCGTGGGGGACAAGGGGCGCGGCCCGTGCGGCGGCGGACGGGTCGAAAAGTGACCATAGGGGGACTTGGGGGCGTTACGTCGCGTACGTGCTTCGATGCATAGTGCAGCTAAACGGGGTGTATGCAGGGGCGCAGGCCTGCTCCTGAGGGCGTGCGCGGGGGGCGCACTGTGATCCTTGTCGCGCTCCGTGGAGGCAACCGCACCCCCTGCCCACTATCGTCTTCCGGACCAAACGCGGGCGGACGTCAGGTGAAGAGGGGGTTGCCTGCGTCTCTGTCCAGAGGTGGTGGGAGCCTCATAGGGTTCTCGGAGCGAACGAGCGATGTGCGGGACGGGGCGGGAGGCCGACGGGGCGTGGCGAACGTGGAGCACAGAGGGCGGGCGGGGGACGCCTTCGGCGGGGCGGAGGCCGGTGCGCGGCTCAGGAGGGTCCGGCTCGGCCTGTGGGCGGTGGCCGCGGTCCTCGTCGTACGGCAGCTGGCCGTCGTGCTCCGCACGCCGAGCGCGGAACGGCTGACGGACCTGGAGACCTGGGTCGGACCCGAGGGCGTGCTGCACGTCAACGGGTCGCTGTACGACTCGACGCGGTTCACCGGCACCCCCTTCGGCGGGCTGGTGCTCAAGCCGCTCACCCGGTCCGCCGAGCAGGCCCTCGGCTGGGGCTGGACCTTCGGCACCCTGCTGCTGGTGGTCGCCCTCGGCCTGGTCGCCGCCCGGGCGCTGCCCCAGCCGGTGAGCCGCCGTACCGCACTGCTGGCCGCCCCGGTCGCGATCAGCCTGCTGATGCTCTCGCTGCCGGTCCGCAACACGCTCTGGCTCGGCCAGACCAGCATCATCCCGGTGCTTCTCGTGCTGCTCGGCTGCTTCACCGTGCGCGGGGAGCGGAGCAGCGGGCTGTGCATCGGCCTGGCCGCCGCGCTCCAGCCGGCCGTGCTGCTGTTCGCGCCGCTGCTGTGGTTCACCGGCCGCCGCCGGGCCGCCCTCGCCACCGGCGCGACCTTCGCCGCGGGCACGGCGCTGGCCTGGGCGGCGATGCCGCACGACTCGTACACCTACTGGATCCACCACATCGCCGGCACCGGCCTCGGCGGCAAGGCGGACGCGCTCGCCAACCAGTCGCTGCACGGCGCGCTGCTGCGGTTCGGGCTGAGCGGGCCGCTGGAGATCGTCCTGTTCCTGGCGCTCGCCGCGACCGTGGCCGTCCTCGCGCTGCGCCGCGCGGTGCGCTACGCCCGGGACGGGCAGCTGCTGCTCGCGGTGGCGATCACCGGCTGCGCGGTGGTGGCGGTGTCGCCGGCCGCCTGGCAGCACCAGTTGCTGTGGGTGCTGCTCGCGGTGGTCGGCCGGGCCGGGCGGCGGGCCGCCGACCGCCCGGTGTGGCCGGTCGTGGTCGTCCTGGTGATGACCCTGCCCGCAAAGGCGCTGCTGCCGAACCTGGCGCTGTTCGTGCCCGTCCGCGACAACGCCGTGCTGCTCGCGGCGCTGGCCGCGGCCACGCTCGTGCCCTTCCTGTCCCGGACCGCCCCGGAGTTCGCCCGGCCGGTCCCCACGGACTACGCGCAGCCGGTCCCGTCCCGCTTCCGCCGGATACCGCTGACGTCCTCGCTGCGCCGGGTCCTGACCCGCCCCAACCTCTTCCTCGAACTGCTGGCGATGCGGCTCGTCTACTTCGCCTACCAGCAGGTCCGGCTCGCCGCCGCCGGGGGAGGGGACGGCACCAGCGGCCGGCTCCGGGCCGAGCGCCACGGGCACCAGATCCACGACATCGAGCGGTTCCTGCACCTCGACATCGAGCACTGGGCCAACCACGCCGTGTTCGGCGTCGGCTGGCTGCGGAGCTTCTTCGACTTCTACTACGAGTCCTTCCACTTCGTGGTCCCGCTGAGCGTGCTCGCGGTCCTCTGCGTCCGCCGCCCGGTCGACTACCGCTGGGCCCGCACCGCCCTCGGCTTCGCCACCGGCTTCGCCCTGATCGGCTTCTGGCTCTACCCGCTGGCCCCGCCCCGGCTGATGCCGGGCCTCGGCATCATCGACACGGTCCACGGCCCGCAGAACTTCGCCAAGCCGGACTACGGCACCCTCACCCAGCTGACCAACCAGTACGCGGCGATGCCCTCCCTGCACTTCGGCTGGTCGCTGTGGTGCGGGATCGTGATCGCCGTGGTCGCCCCGAAGTGGTGGATGAAGGCGCTCGGCCTGCTCCATCCGCTCTTCACGGTCTCGGCGATCATCGCCACCGGCAACCACTGGGTGCTGGACGCGGTGGGCGGCGCGGCGGTCGTCGGCGCGGGCTTCGGCGTCGGCTACCTGCTCCAGGGGCCGCGGGCCCGCCTGGTGAAGGCGGCGGCGGTCACCGAGGAGGGCCGGGAGCCGGTGCCGGCACCGAACTGACGCCGGCCCCGCCTCCCGGTCGTGGGAGGCGGGGCCGGTGCCGCTCACCCGGCCGTCACAGCCGCCGCATCGCCTCCCGGCCGGTGACGGCGAGGACGTACCCCGCCCCGGCGGGCGCGGCGCATTCGGCGGTCAGGTACAGCGGCAGACCGCCGGCCGCGTCCCGGACCAGGCTCATCACCGCATGGGGCGCGGCGGCTGCCTGGAGCAGTGCCGCGGCGGCCGGGCCGGCCGCGACGAGCCGGCCCGGGAGCCGCTCGGCCACGCGGGCGAAGGCGAGCACGGCGGAGTTCCAGGGTGCCGTGTCCTGGGGCGAGGCCGAGACGGTCGCGCCCGCGCTCAGGAGCGAGGTTCCGACGAGGGTCATCGCCACCGTCCCGACTCCCGCGCGCAGGGGCGACGGTCCCGGTACGCGTCTCTTTCGCGTCCTTCCTGTTGTCGTACGGATGGGGTGAAATCTCTTGCTGTGGGCTTCCGGTCCGCGAGGCGGGCACATCGCTCAAGCGGAGCGCAACTCCCCTACAGCCGCTGGATGATCGTGCCGGTCGCCAGGCCGCCGCCCGCGCACATGGTGACCAGGGCGAACTCCTTGTCCGTGCGCTCCAGTTCGTGCAGGGCGGTGGTGATGAGGCGGGCGCCGGTGGAGCCCACCGGGTGGCCGAGGGCGATCGCGCCGCCGTTGACGTTGACCTTGTCGAGGTTCTGCTCGAAGACCTGGGCCCAGCTCAGGACCACGGACGCGAACGCCTCGTTGATCTCGACCAGGTCGATGTCCTTGAGGGACATGCCGGCCTTGCCGAGCACGGCGCGGGTCGCGTCGATCGGGCCGTCCAGGTGGAAGTGCGGGTCGGCGCCGACCAGGGCCTGGGCGACGATCCGGGCCCGGGGGCGGAGTTTCAGGGCGCGGGCCATCCGCTTCGACGCCCACATGATCGCGGCGGCGCCGTCGGAGATCTGGGACGAGTTGCCGGCCGTGTGGACGGCGGTGGGCATGACCGGCTTGAGGCCCGCCAGCGCCTCCGCCGACGTGTCCCGCAGCCCCTCGTCCCGGTCGACCAGGCGCCACATGCCCTGCCCCGCGTGCTGCTCCTCCTCCGTCGTCGGCACCTGGACGGCGAAGGACTCCCGCTTGAAGCGCTCCTCGGCCCAGGCGTGCGCCGCCCGCTCCTGCGAGAGCAGTCCGAGCGCGTCGACGTCCGCGCGGGTCAGGCCCCGGTTGCGGGCGATGCGCTCCGCGGCCTCGAACTGGTTGGGCAGGTCGACGTTCCACTCGTCGGGGAACGGCTTGCCCGGCCCGTGCTTGGAGCCGGAGCCCAGCGGCACGCGGGACATCGCCTCGACCCCGCAGCTGATCCCGACGTCGATGACCCCGGCGGCGATCATGTTGGCGGTCATGTGCGAGGCCTGCTGCGAGGAGCCGCACTGGCAGTCGACGGTCGTCGCCGCCGTCTCGTACGGCAGTCCCATGGTCAGCCAGGCCGTGCGCGCGGGGTTCATGGACTGCTCGCCGGCGTGGGTCACCGTGCCGCCGACGATCTGCTCGACGCAGTCGGCGGGGATGCCGGTGCGGCCGAGGAGTTCTCGGTAGGTCTCGCCCAGGAGATAGGCGGGATGGAGGTTGGCGAGCGCGCCACCGCGCTTGCCGATGGGAGTGCGTACGGCTTCGACGATCACGGGTTCCGCGGCCATGGGGGCTCGGTCCTCTCCTCGGTCACCCGCGCGGCGCAGGGGCGTCCCGGCCCGGCCCGCCACGCAGAACTAGAACGCGTACTAGTTCTGTGTGCAGTCTGCTGACAGCCTGTCCACAACCGCAAGGGGGTTGCATGTAATTGGAGCCCCCGTGCCCCTTGCGACTTGTAGAACCCGTTATTACCGTCGCGGCAGCCGTCCATTTCTGATGGACCGTCAGAACACTTGTCCAGGCTCGTACACGGTGGGAGTGAGTCGCCAATGCCCTGTCCCGCGCTGCCCGACGGGTTCGACCTCACCGACCCCGATCTGCTCCACCACCGGGTGCCGCTCCCGGAGTTCGCCGAGCTGCGCCAGGTGGAGCCGGTCCGCTGGATCGAACAGCCGCACGGCCTCGCCGGGTTCGCGGACGACGGCTACTGGGCCGTCACCCGGCACGCGGACGTCAAGTACGTCTCCACGCACCCCGAGATCTTCTCGTCCTGGCTCAACACGGCGATCATCCGCTTCGGCGAGCACATGCAGCGGGACGCGATCGACGCCCAGCGGCTGATCCTGCTCAACATGGACCCGCCGGAGCACACCCGGGTCCGCCAGATCATCCAGCGCGGCTTCACCCCGCGCTCCATCCGCGCCCTGGAGGAGCGGCTGCGCAGCAGGGCCGGCGCGATCGTCGAGGCGGCCCGCGCGCACTCCGGACCCTTCGACTTCGTCACCGAGGTCGCCTGCGAGCTCCCCCTCCAGGCGATCGCCGAGCTGATCGGCATCCCGCAGGACGACCGGGCCAAGATCTTCGACTGGTCCAACAAGATGATCTCGTACGACGACCCGGAGTACGCGATCACCGAGGAGGTGGGCGCCGAGTCGGCCACCGAGCTGATCGCTTACGCGATGAACATGGCCGCCGACCGCAAGCAGTGCCCGGCCAAGGACATCGTCTCCACGCTGGTGGCGGCGGAGGACGAGGGCAACCTGAACTCCGACGAGTTCGGCTTCTTCGTGCTGATGCTCGCGGTGGCCGGCAACGAGACCACCCGCAACGCCATCACCCACGGCATGCACGCGTTCCTGACCCACCCCGAGGCCTGGGACCTCTACAAGCGCGAGCGCCCGGCGACCGCCGCCGAGGAGATCGTCCGCTGGGCCACCCCGGTCAACTCCTTCCAGCGCACCGCCACCCAGGACACCGAGCTGGGCGGCAAGCTGATCCGCAAGGGCGACCGGGTCGGCGTCTTCTACGCCTCGGCCAACCACGACCCCGAGGTCTTCACCGACCCCGACACCTTCGACATCACCCGCGACCCCAACCCCCACCTCGGCTTCGGCGGCGGCGGCCCGCACTACTGCCTCGGCAAGTCCCTGGCCGTCCTCGAGATCGACCTGATCTTCAACGCCATCGCCGACGCGATGCCGGACCTGCGGCTGGTCGGCGACCCGGACCGGCTCCGCTCGGCGTGGATCAACGGCGTGAAGCACCTCCGGGTCACCACGGAACGGCCGTAGTCCCCTCCGAACCCGGGCCGACGGCTCCCGGCGCCGCCGGCCCGTCCGGGCATGCGTCGGCACCCTCGCCCAGGAGAAAGGGGCGAGGGTGCCGGAAGTGCAGGGGGAGCTGGTCAGGCGGCTCAGTACCAGCCGTTGGCCTGCCAGAAGCTCCAGGCGGCCGTGGGGCTGCCGTAGCGGGAGTTCATGTAGTCCAGACCCCACTTGATCTGGGTGGCCGGGTTGGTCTTCCAGTCGGTGCCGGCGGACGCCATCTTCGAGCCGGGCAGGGCCTGGACCAGGCCGTAGGCGCCGGAGGACGAGTTGGTGGCGGAGGGGTTCCAGCCGCTCTCGTGCGAGACGATCTTGCTGAACGCGTTGAACTGCGCGGCGTCCGGAATCATCTTGTGCGCGATCGCCTGGGCGGAGGAGGCCGAGGAGGTGGCGGCCTGGGCGGGCGCCGCGCTCAGTGCCATACCGGCGGTGGCGGCGGCCACGGCGGCGGCGGTGAGGACCTTCTTCGGGGAAGCGATGCGGCGGATGATGGACACGGACACGGAGAACCTCGTTCGTCGGGGACAGGAAGTCGCCGTGCTCCGGAATCCGCGGGAGGCGGTGTCCGTATGCGTCGGCGCCGCGGCCCGCTGTGGGCTCGTGGCGCCTGGCGACGTCGTCCAGATAAGCAGCCCGGAACCCTGCCCGCAATCACCCCTTTTACTAGTTGTGGTCGCATAGGCGTCGATGGTCCGTTGTGTGGCGTGGCTCTCAATGCGCAGGTCAGCAGGCCTGGCGAATCGGGCATATCGGATAAGTCTGACTACTGTCCCGGATCGTAGGTGACCTGCGTCATGTGGGGTGCTTCACCGGTCGCGTCACCGCGTGCGTACGACGCCTCACGCCCCGGGGCCGTCGAACGTGACCGCGGTCTCGAAAGCGGCCCTGCGGGTCGCCCGCCGCAGCGCCCGCAGCAGCGCCGGGCCGAGCACCAGGGTGAGGACGACCGTGCACAGGGCCCGGCCCAGGTTCCAGCCCATGGCGGTGGCCAGGCTGTAGGCGAGGAACCGGGCCAGGTTGGCGGCGGGCCCGGCGTCCGGGTCGAAGGCGATGTTCGAGGCGGTGCCGCTCAGCAACGGCCAGCCCGCCAGGTCCACGGTCATGCCGTAGGCGAAGGCGGCCACGAAGCCGTAGACCGCCAGCAGCGCCAGCTCCGCCCGCCCGCGCAGCCGTCCGGCGCCCGGCAGTAGCCCGGCCCCCATCGTGAACCAGCCCATCGCCAGCATCTGGAACGGCAGCCACGGCCCCACCCCGCCCGTGAGCAGCGCGGACGCGAACATCGTGATCGAGCCGAGGGTGAACCCGAAGCCCGGCCCGAGCACCCGCCCGCTCAGCACCATCAGGAAGAACATCGGCTCGATCCCGGCGGTGCCCGCGCCGATCGGCCGCAGCGCCGCCCCGGTCGCGGCCAGCACGCCGAGCATGGCCACCGCCTTCGGGCCGAGCCCCGACTCGGAGATCGTCGCCCCGAGCACGGCGACCAGCAGCACCAGCAGACCCGCGAAGAGCCAGGGCGCGTCCTGGGCGTGCGAAGCGATCCGGGAGGAGGGCGGGGCGAGGAAGGGCCAGCCGATCGCGACCACCCCGACCGCGCTGACCAGGAGCAGGGCGGCGAGCGAGCGGGGACCGAGCCGCACCGGGTCCGTCATGCCAGTGCCTCCCTCACCTGGGCCGCCGTGAGCCACCGCCGCGGCGCCAGGATCTTCGTCACCTGCGGGGCGAAGGACGGCGAGGAGACGACGATGTCGTCCGTCGGCCCGTCCGCGATCACCTCCCCCTCCGCGAGCAGCACCACCCGGTGCGCGAGCTCGGCGGCCAGCTCCACGTCGTGCGTGGCCAGCACGACCGCGTGCCCGTCCGCCGCGAGCGCGCGCACCACATCCACCAGGCGGGCCTTCGCCGCGTAGTCCAGACCCCGGGTCGGCTCGTCGAGCAGGAGCAGCGGCGGCCGGGCGGTCAGGACGACGGCCAGCGCGAGCGCCAGCCGCTGCCCCTCGGACAGATCACGGGGGTGGGTGTCGTCCGCGACCCCGGGGAGCAGGCCGGACACCAGACCACGGCAGGTCCCGGGCGCCGCCCCCGCGTCCCGGTCGGCGGCCGCGCACTCGGCGCCCACCGTGTCGGCGTACAGCAGGTCCCGGGGCTCCTGCGGGACCAGACCGACCAGGCGTACGAGGTCACGCGGACGCGTCCGATGCGGCACCGCGCCGCCGACCCGGACCGTGCCGGAGCCCGGCGCCACCAGCCCGACCAGGGCGCTCAGCAGCGTGGACTTCCCGGCGCCGTTACGGCCCATCAGGGCCACGGTCTCGCCGGGCGCGACGGTGAGATCGACGTGCCGCAGCGCGTCCACCCGGTCCCGGCGGACGGCGAGCGAGCGGACCTCGGCGAGGGCGGCGGCGCCGGCCGCCCGGTGCCGCGGTGCCGGTGCCGGTGTCCGCCCGGCGAGGCGCTCACGCAGCCCGCCCGCCTGCCGCCGGGCGTCCCGCACGGTCATCGGCAGCGGCGACCACCCCGCCAGCCGCCCCAGTTCCACCACCGGCGGACACACCGGCGAGACGGCCATCACCTCGGCGGGCGTCCCGCACACCGGCGCCGCTCCGGGCTCCGGGAGCAGCACGACCCGGTCGGCGTACTGCACCACCCGCTCCAGCCGGTGCTCGGCCATGAAGACCGTGGTCCCCAGGTCGTGCACCAGCCGCTGCAGGACGGCCAGCACCTCCTCGGCGGCGGCCGGGTCGAGCGCGGAGGTCGGTTCGTCGAGGACCAGGACCTGGGGGTGCGGGGTGAGCACCGACCCGATCGCGACCCGCTGCCGCTGCCCGCCCGAGAGCGTGGCGATCGACCGGCCCCGCAGCTCGGCGAGCCCGAGCAGATCGAGGGTCTCCTCCACCCGCCGCCGCATCACGGCCGGGGCGATCCCCAACGACTCCATCCCGTAGGCGAGTTCCTCCTCCACCGTGTCGGTCACGAAGTGCGCGAGCGGATCCTGCCCCACCGTGCCGACCACATCCGCGAGTTCGCGCGGCTTGTGGGTACGGGTGTCGCGCCCCGCGACCGTCACCCGGCCGCGCAGGGTGCCCCCGGTGAAGTGCGGCACCAGCCCGCTCACGGCGTTGAGCACCGTCGACTTCCCGGTGCCCGACGACCCCACCAGCAGCACGAGTTCGCCTTCCGGCACCTCGAGGTCGACGCCCCGGACGGCCGGCCCGGCCGCGCCCTCGTACGTCACCGAGACATCCTCGAAACGGATCACGACGGCTCCTTCGGCACGACGAACGCGGGCAGCAGACCCAGCAGCACGGCGGCCGCCGGCCACAGCGGAAGCGTGGGGGCGACCAGCGGTACGACCCCGGGACGCAGCGCGTCCGGATCGCGCACGGCCGCCACGGTGATCAGCGCGGCGACGGCCGCCCCCGCACCCGACACCAGCCAGGCCCGCGCGTCCCACGGATCCGGCCGGTACCGCGTCCGCAGCGAACGCCGGCCCCCGAGCCGCAGCCCCGCCAGCGCGGCGACGACCCCGGCGAGCAGCACGGGCACCCCGTAGCCACCGCCGTCGGCCGCGAGCAGCCCGTACGTCCCCGCGCAGACGCCCAGCAGACCGCCGAGGGTGAGCGCGGCCGTCGTACGCCGTACCCCGGCGGGGACATCGGCGCTGCGGCCGTAACCCCGCGCGTCCATCGCGGCGGCGAGGGCCACCGAACGCTCCAACGCGCCCTCCAGGACCGGGAGTCCGACCTGCAGCAGCCCGCGGACACCGGAGTCGGGACGGCCCCGCAGCCTGCGCGCCGCCCGCAGCCGCCGCCCGTCGGCGATCAGGTTCGGCGCGAACGTGAGCGCGACGACCACGGCCACGCCCAGCTCGTACAGGGCCCCGGGCAGCGACTTCAGCAACCGCCCCGGACTCGCGAGCGCGTTCGCCGCCCCGACGCAGATCAGCAGCGTGGCGATCCGAAGCCCGTCGTACAGCGAGAACACCACCGCCTCGGCGGTGACCGGGCCCCCGAGCCGAATGCCCTGCGCCCACTGCGGCAGCGGGACTTCGGGAAGGGTGACCAGGGTGTGCGAACCGGGGATCGGCGAGCCGAGCACGACGGTGAACGCGAGCCGCACGAGCAGCACGGCGAGAGCCAGCTTGGCGAAGCCGGCGTAGGAGCGGGCCCAAGGGGCGGACCGGCTCCGGCAGACGGCCACGACATAGGCGGTCACGGTGACGAGCAGCGCGAGCAGCAGAGGGTTCCCGGTCCTGGACGCGGCAACCCCGAGCGAGAGCGACCAGAGCCACCAGGCGCCGGGGTGGACGGGGGAGCGGTGCTGGTGCCGGGGGGCAGGGGGTTTCGCTGGGTGGGACACGGCTGCACAGCGCCCCGTCAGGGGCGCGGGGCCGAGACATGTGCGGCTCCGCCGCGTGGGCGCGACCAGCCCCCACGCACCCGCACTGTGACGCTCACGCATTCTTCCGCCGCCGCGCCTGCCAGAACGCCCCCGCGGCAAGAACCACGACGACTCCCGCCCCGGCCAGCACCCCTACCGACGGCCCGCCACCGCCCGATGTACCGTCCGCCGTCATCGCCTCCCCGCACCCCTTCTGGGGATACCCGGCGATCGCACACAACAACGCGTTCGCGTCGTACCGCAACGGCTTCGCCACCGCCGCCAGCGCCTCCGCCGTCGTCGCGTCCCCGGCCACCACCGCGCACGCGGTCCGCCGCGTGGGCGGGCGCTCCCCGGACGGCGCGTCGGCCGTCGTACCGAAGTCGACGACCAGCCCCACCCGCTTCTTCCCCGCGACGGCGTCCGTGCCGCCGCAGATGCTCCCGAAGTCCGCCGTACCGCGCGGCTGCGACGCGTCCGCGGAGTCCTCGCTCACCGCGAACCGGAAACCCTCGACGGAGCCGTCGCCGGGCCGCGCGGTGGAGGGCCCCTGCGTGGCGTACGTCCAGCGCGAGCCGTCCCGCTCCCAGAAGGACCAGTAGCGGTACCCGACGGCCTGCGCCGGAACGGCGGCCACGCACAGCGCCACCGCGGCCATGAGCAGCAGCACCGCACGGCGGACGGCGGTCACGGCTGCTGCTTCCGGCGGCCGCTGAGCAGGAAGCCGATGCCGATCCCGGCGACGAGACCCGTGCCGACGATCCACCACACGTCGGTGCCCGACGACTTCTTCGCGTCGTTCTTCTCCTCGGCGTGCCCGGTGGCAGCCGCCTGCGGGGCGGGCCCGGTCGCGTTGAGCGCCGTCACCAGGTCCGTGCCGCCGAAGTCCCGCGGGTCCTTGCCCATCGCGTGGGCGGCGAAGACCAGTTCGGCGTAGGCCGCGGGCCCGCTCCGCCTCGCCCACTGCGCGGAGTTGGCCTCCAGCCAGGCGTACGGCTTCTTCGCCGTCCGCGTCCAGCCCTGCGCGGCCATGGCGACGACCGCGTCGGCGGTGTTGCCGTAGTCCGGCTGGGGCTTGGCACCGGCGAGCGCGGAGACCAGGTAGCCCTTCTCGTCGACGGCGTCCGCGAGGTACTCCGCGCCGTTGCGGGCGACCTCCTGCCGGGTGAGGGCCTGGTCGGAGTTGGCGCAGACGTAGCCCTCCGCCGGGGCCTTCCCGGCCGTCGGCGCGAACCCCTTGCCGAGGGCGCCGAGCACCCCGGCGGCCGTCGCGTCCGCGTTGGCGGTCAGCTTCCCCTGCTTGTCCGGCTGGTAGGCGAGGCCGCCGCCACCGTCCTGGCCGCAGGGGATGGACCACGTGGCGAGGAGGCCGTACGGCGACCTGTCCGCGCTCGCGCCGGCCGCCGCGAGCGCGCCGACGACCACGCCGGTGGAGTTGGTGTCGCTGGGCGAGCCCGGGGCGTAGCCCCAGCCGCCGTCCTTGTTCTGCTGCGACTTCAGCCAGGTCACGGCCTTGTCCGCGGCGGCGTCGTGCCCGCCGACGGCCTTCAGCGCCTGTACGGCGGCGGCCGTGCTGTTGGTGTCGACGGTCACCTTGGCGTCGCAGGCCGCCGTCGGCTCGGCGCGGAACGCGGCGAACGCGCCGCTCGCGCACTGCTGTCCGGCCAGCCAGTCCACCGCCTTCGCGGCCGGGGTCACCCCGACCGTGCGCTGCGCGAGCAGGGCGAGCGACTGGCGCCAGACGCCGTCGAACGTGGGGTCCGCGCTGCCGTACAGGCCCGACGGGAGCACGGCAGGGGCGGACGGGGACGGGGTGCCGGCGGCCAGTGCGGCCGTGGCGGGTGCGGCGGCACCGATGACGGCGGTGGCGGCCAGCACCGCGGCGCTGCGGCGGAGGACGTTCATGGTCGGCGGGTGCCTCTCCCTGCGGGGGAGCCGGGCAGCACGGGACACCCCGGCGGCTCGGCTCCGCGAACCTCGACGGTGCCGTGCGCCGGCGGACACCGGCGCACCTGAGCCGGTCAACGTCCCGGGCGGGGCAGTCCGGCTCACCGCCGGCGGCGGTTCACGGTTGCGGGTCAGCGCCGGAATTGCACCGGCTTCCCCCCGTACGGGTGATGACGACCCGGCTACTTTACCGGCCGTCTACAAGGAACTGAGAGGCGGCTGTGCGCCGTACCGATTCGTTATGGTCATGCCATGACGGGGAGACTGCTCGGCTCGGGCCGCTCGGCCGACGTGTACGAGATCGACGAGGCGTGGGTGCTGCGCCGGGACCGCGAGGGCTGGGGGGACGCGGCGGCCGAGGGCGCGGTGATGACGTACGTACGGGAGCACGGGTACCCGGCGCCCCGGGTGCGGCCCTCCGGGTCCCGTACCGAGCTGGTCATGGAGCGGCTGGCGGGGCCGACCATGCTGGCGGTGCTGCTGTCGGGGGAGATGGGCCCGGCGGAGGGCGGCGCGCTGCTCGCCTCGCTGCTGCGGCGGCTGCACGCCGTGCCCGGGCGGGACCCGGCCGACCCCGGCGCCCGCGTGCTCCACCTCGACCTGCATCCGGACAACGTGATGCTCACCCCCGACGGTCCCCGGGTCATCGACTGGACCAACGCGGAGGACGGCCCGCCCGGCCTCGACTGGGCCATGTCCGCGGTGATCCTCGCCCAGGTCGCCGTCGGCGACATGCCGGACGTCCACCCCCTCCTGGCGGCCCTCCTCACCGACCCCTCCGAACTCACCGAAGCCGGACTGACGGAGGCACTCCGACGGCGCGCGCTCAACCCGACGATGAGCCACCGGGAGGTCGAACTCCTGGGCGAGGCAGAGAAGTTGATACGCCGACTGACCGGGCTGTAGGCCGGCGGGCCGGTCGGCTCGGCCTCGGCTCTGCCGGTCGGCTACCTCTGCTCCAGGCTTGTCGGCTGGTCGCGTTGCGGCCGTGCGAGTCGATCGGCCGAGCTCCGGGTCGTCGCCCCGTCGCCCCGTCGCCCCGTCGCCCCGTCGGGCTTCGGGGGCTGTCGGCCGGTCTGGCTTCGGGTTCGCGGGTCGGGGCGGGTGGGCTCCGCCGTCCGCTAGGCCGCCGTGGCGAACGGGGCGATGTGGGCGGTGAGGTGGCGGGCCATGCGGCGGAGGGCGTCCTCGCAGGCGGAGGGGGTGTCGGCGGTCGCCACCCAGAGGGCCAGCCGGTCGGCTGCGGTGGCGTGCGGGCCCTCGGTGACGTGGTTGCCGGTGTCCTGGGTGAGGATCATGCGGTCGGCGCCGGGTTCCTGGGCCGCGTCGGGGGAGAGGTCCAGGTGGTCGAGGCGGCCGGTGGCGGCCGGGTAGGCGAACTGGATCGCGGCCGCCCGCTGCCGGGTGGGCGTGGTGTCCGGAACCTCGCCGGTGGCGAGCGCCGCGGCGGCCTGGGCGAGGTCGACACCGGTGGCCCGCCGGACCAGGAGCGGGATCAGGTCGCCCGGGAGGTGCGGGGTGACGCCGGTGACCCGGGGGCCGCGGTCGGTGAGGGTCAGCCCGATGTGCAGGACACCCCGGGTGAGACCGAGGGCGTGCACCGTGCGGTCGACGGCCAGCCGCAGGAAACGGTTGTGCAGCAGGCCGTCGTGGGCGTGCACGAGATGCCGCAGCGGCTGCCGGGCGGGGGCCCGGCCCAGGGTCGTACGGGTGATGGCGGCGATGCGGATCTCGCCGTCCAGGACGACCGTCTCGGCCGAGACCCGGGGCGCGCCCGGACCGGCGGCCGGATCGTCGACCGGGACCGTGCGGTCGGCCAGCAGCGCGCGCAGCGCGGCCGGGTCGGCACAGGCGGCGGCCGTGGTGGGGGAGAGGCCGGGCAGCCCCAACTGCCCGGCGATCCTGGCGGCGGCGACCGCGTACTCGCCCGAGTGGGTCAGCACACCGCGGACCCGGTGCCGGGCCGCGAACCGTACCACCGCCGATGCCGTCGCCCCGTCCTTGCCGGGGTCCGCCGCGAGATGACCGGCCAGGCACGGACGTGCCCAGTCGGGCGGCGCGGGGTCCACCAGCACCACCGGGCGGGCCGCGGCGATGCGCGTCAGGACGAACTCGTCGTACGCACGCCGGCGACCGGCCCCGAGGAGCAGGACAGGCTGCGACATCGGTTCGCCTCACCTTCTGGGGAGGAGGCGGGGCGGCTGGTCGCCCCGGGTGCCGCTCCCCCATCGGCGGCACCCGGGGCGGGTCGGTTAGACCGCGGCCTGGTGACGTGATCCTTTCCTGCCGGACCGTCATATGTCAACGATTGCTGCCCTGTTCCGCAGTGGTCCTTGTCATGTCTGGTGGCCGGGACGCAGGATTCGATAGCCTCGCGTCTGCTCGGCCGGGCCACCCGCCGGCGCCGAACGGTCGTTGACATGTGTTCAGGGGGACCTTGGTGAGTGACGCCCATGCCCCGCTGACCGGCGTTCTGGAACGGCTCGGTGAGCTGACCGGACGGCCCGGGCGGCTGTCCGAGGTGCTGGACGTCGCCGAACTGTCGTACCGCACCGGGATCCCCGTCGGAGCCGTCGCCGAACTGCTCGCCGGCCGGGCCGCGCCCGAGGCGGGACTCGCCGAACGGGTGCGGCAGCGGCTGGACTTCATCCGGGAGAACCGCCGCCGGCCCGACGGCAAGCGGTACTCGCTGGGGGAGCTGGCGGCGATCGCCGGCACCAGCAGACAGTGGCTGAGCGAATGGCGCAAGAGCGGCCTGCCGAGCCTCGAACACACCGACCGGCTACGGCGGTTCTTCGGCCTGCCGCCCGGCTTCTTCACCGCCGACGAACCCGAGGCGCTCTACGAGGCGCTCCAGCCGGTGCTCCAGTGGTACGAGGCGCAGGCCGACCCGCTGTCCCGGCTGCGCGAGAGCGGACTGGGCCGGCTGGCCGCCCGCGCCCCGCAGATGAACGCCCGGCAGCTCGCCACCCTCGCCGACCTCGCCGAGATGATCATCACCTCCGAGGGTGCCGCCAACTGAGCCCGGAGCAGGCCGACTCACGACTTCGAGGACACCCCATGCCCTTAGGAACGACGCCGACCGCCCGCGAGGACGACGACGCATGAGCCCGAGACGATCGCCCAAGCGGTTCCTCGACCGGCTCGTCCGGGACACCGCCCGCACGCTGGAACCGCCGACCGGACCCGAGGCGTTCCTGCACGCGCTGTGCGCCACCCTCGGCCCGGCACTGGACCGCCCGGTCCGCCTCAGGTTCGTCGCCTTCCCGCCGGGACTCGACGTCTCCGGAATCACCCTCGCCACGGACGACGAGTACATCGTCGTGGTCGAGGAACGGGCCGCCGACGCCCACAAGTTCGTGATCGCCGGGCACGAGATCGGCCATATCCACTACGGCACGCTGGACGTCCACTACCCGGACGGCACGCCCGCCGCCGCCCGCCGGCTGCTCGCCCGGTCGGACGAGGACGTTCCCTGGGACCGGGTCGTCGCGCTGGCCACCCGCTCGCCCGCCGCCCCCGCCGCGCAGGCCGAGTGGGAGGCCGAGGAGTGCGGGCTGCGGCTGGCCGCCAAGTTCCGCAAGGTGGTCGGGCCGTACGCGGCGACCGGCCGCACCACCCAGGACACCCTGACCGACCGGCTGTCGTCCTCGCTGGGCAACATCGGCGGCCCGTGATGGGCGGTGGCCGGCACTGGGACATGGCGGGCTCCTTCGCCGCCTACGCGATCCCGGCCGTACTGATGGCCGTGGCCTTCGTGATCAAACTGCCGCTGCTCAGACGCGCCTGGCAGGACCCGATCCTGCGGGCCACCGCCCTGCTGCTCGGCATCGGCGCGATCGTCTTCGCCTCGCTCCCGCCGGGCAACCTGCACCGCATCAACGAGCTCACCGGCGTGCCCAACTTCGCCGGTGTCTGGGTCTATTCGCTGCTGACCGCCTACTCCGGCGCCTGCCTCTGGCTGATCATCACCTGGCGCGAACCGCCGTCCGCCGCCCGGCGCCGCAGGACCCGCCTGGTGTGGGCCGCGTACGCCGTGATCATCGTCGGCCTCTGGGTGACCTTCGCCCTCGGCGACCACCACGTGGAACGGCTCCGCGACCTCGACACCTACTACGCCAACACCCCCTGGATGCGCGAGCACACGATGCTCTACCTCCTCGCGCACATGGTGTCGGCCGTGGTCGCCGCGAGCATCCTGTGGGCCTGGTTCCAGGAGATCGCCGACACCTGGCTGCGCCGGGCCGTGGTCTGCCTCCAGGTCGCCTACGCGCTCGGGTTCGTCTTCGACGTCGCCAAGACGGCCGCCGTCGCCGCCCGTTGGACGGGCCACGACTGGGACTACCTCTCCACGTACGTCGCCCCGCCGTTCGCCATCGCCGAGGCGTTCCTGGTCTCGGTCGGCTTCCTCGCCGGCCAGGTCGGCCCGCTCTGCGAGGAACAACGGCGGCTGCGCCGCACCCACCGGCGACTGGAGCCGCTGTGGCGGGCGATGCTGACCGTCGGTGCGGCCCCCGCCCCGGCCACCGGCCGGGTCTCGGGCGCCGAACTCCGGCTGGAACTGCGCCGGGCGGCCATCAACGACGGCCTGCTCAGGCTCGCCTCCCGGCTCAGCGGGGAGCGGCGCGAGCGGGTCCGGCGCCAGGCGACGGCCGAGGGGTACGACGGGTCCGCCGCGCGCGGGATCGCGGCGGCGGTCGACATCCTGGTGGCGGTGGACGCGTCGCGGGCCGTGGGCGACGGCCCGACCACGGTCCAACCCACCCAAGGCCACGACGACGCCCCCACTGATGTCCCTGACAGCGAACTGGAGTCCGTGGCGCACGCGTTGCGGGTCCACGCACCGGTCATAGAAACGTTCCGCCGGCAGGCGGCCGCCACAGAAGGTCTCAGCACCCATGCCTGACATGCCCGACCGAGCAACCGCAGCGGGCCGTCGCACCGCGATCGTCATCGGCGGCAGCACCGCCGGACTGCTCACCGCCTCGGTCCTCGCCACCCGCTTCCACGAGGTCACGGTCGTCGAGGCCGACCGGCTGCCGCAGGGCCCCGAGCACCGCAAGGGCCTGCCGCAGGCCCGGCACGCGCACCTCCTGTGGTCCGGTGGCGTGGCCGCCCTGGAGGACCTGCTCCCGGGCGTCACCGAGGAGTTGGTCGGCCGGGGCGCCGGCCTCGTCGACGTGATGAAGGACCTGGTGAGCAAGGCGCCGACGGGACAGTGGTTCCGGCGGTTCACCGACTCGCGGCACAGCATGATCGTGTGCAGCCGGGACCTGCTGGACGCGGTGGTCCGGGCGGAGGTGCTGGCCAGGCCGAGGGTGACACTGCGGGACGGCACCCGGGTGGCGGGGCTGGTGGGCGACCGGGACCGGGTGTCCGGCATACGTGTCTCCGGCACCGACTCCGATAGCGGCGGTGACGGCGTCCTGCTCGCCGATCTCGTGATCGACGCGAGCGGCCGCGGCTCCCGGACCCCCGAGTGGCTGACGGAACTGGGCCTGCCGCCGGTCACGGAACGCGTCGTGGACGCCGGGCTGGCCTACGCCAGCCGCGTCTACGAGGCCCCGCCCGCCACCGCCGCCCTGCCCCGCTACCCCGTCGTCAACGTCCAGGCCGACCCGCGCAACGCCCCCGGCCGCGGCGGGGTCCTCCTCCCCATCGAGGGCGGCCGCTGGCTGGTCACCGTCTGCGGCACCCGCGGTGGCCAACCGACCGCCGAACCTGCCGAGTTCGAGCACTTCGCGCTCACCGGCCTCAAGGACCCGATCATCGGCCGGCTGATCGCGAACGCCCGGCCGCTGACCGACCCGGTGACCACCCGCAGCACGGCCAACCGCCGCCGCTACTACGAGAACGCCCCCGCCTGGCCGGAGGGGTTCGCGGTGGTCGGTGACGCGGTCGCCGGCTACAACCCGGTCTACGGCCACGGCCTCTCGGTCGCCGCGCAGAGCGCGATCGCGGTCCGCGAGGTGCTCGACCGGCATGACGCGGGTGCGCTGGGCACCGCCCGCCGTATCCAGCGCGCGGTGGCCCGGCCGGTGGGCAACGCGTGGAATCTGGCGGTGGGGCAGGACGCCTACTACCCGGGGGCGGCACCGGAGCCGCCGACGGCCGTGGAACGCCTGCTCACGGCGTACGTCGACAAGGCGGTGGCGGCGGGCTCGGGCAACCCGCGCGCGCTGCACGGGCTGCTCGACGTGATGAGCCTGACGACACCGCCGACGCGGCTGTTCGCGCCCGACATGCTGTGGAACATCTTCTTCGGCGGGCGCAAGGTGCCGTTGGGGGAGGTGCCGCTGTCGGTCGCGGAGCGGGCGGCGGCGGGGTTGGAGAGGTAACCGGGGCGGCGCCTCACCCGCCCGCCCGCGGAGTCGGCCCGCCGAAGGGGAGGACCAGGGACCGGGAGGTCAGCAGCCACCTTCCGTCCTCCCTGCGGAACGTGTCCTCGTACTGGCCGATCTGGACGGGCGGCGCGGCCGGGACCATCCCACCCTCGTACCCGTCGACGCGGTACGTCTGGAAGTACGAGGTGGCCGTCGCCGTGTCCGGACCGGTGACCGTGACCAGGATGTTGGACATGATCCGGCGGGAGAGGCGCCCCGCCGGGCGGGAGCCGAAGTACGCGGCGAGCGCCTCCCGCCCCTCCGCCCGCCGTCCGTCGCCGGGCGGGGGCCACTCCCACCGGCCGTCCTCCGTGAACAACTCGGCGACGGAGGACGGTTCGCCGAGATCCAGGCGGTGGACGAAGTCGATGACGAGACGCTCGCAGGCGCGCTCGGCGAGCAGTCGCTCCAAGGGGTCCAGTCGCTCCAGAGGGTCCATGAGAGGTGTTTCTACACCACCATGTACGTGACCGGCTCGCTCCCCGCCACCGGTTCCACCCGCCCCAGCTTCACCAGGCGGCGCAGATGCGCCTCCGCCTCCGAGACGGCGATGTTCCGCGATCCGTAGGGGATCTGGTCCCAGGGCCGGTTCCACTCCATCCGCACCGCCAACTGCCAGGGCGTGAGCGGCTGTCGGAGCAGGGACAGCAGGTCGGCGAGGCGTTCCTCGTGGTGGGAGAGGAGTTCCCGGACCCGGCCCGGTGCGTCGGCGAAGGTGTGCTGGTGGGCCGGGAGGACCTCGGCGGGGGCGAGACGGCCGATGCGTTCCAGGGAGTCCAGGTAGTCGCCGAGGGGGTCGGTGACGGTCGCGTCGTCGGGGTCCTCGTAGAGGCCGATGTGCGGGGTGATCTCGGGGAGGAGATGGTCACCGGAGAACAGGCGTCCGTGACCGGGGAGCTCGGCCGGGTGGGCCTCCTCCAGGTGCAGGCAGACATGGCCGGGCGTGTGCCCGGGCGTCCAGATCGCGCGCAGCCGGCGGCCGGGGAGGTCGAGCAGCTCGCCGGGGACGATCTCCCGGTCGGGCAGGGCGGGCGCCAGCCCCGCCGGGGTGCTCCGGCGGCGGGGTCCGCCCCGCAGCGGTGCCACGTGCTCCTCGGGCGCCCCGGCGGCCGTCAGCTTCGCCGCCATGTACGTGAACCAGCGTTCGGGCCGGGTCTCCCGCGCCCGCCGTACGATCGCCGCGTCGGCCGCGTGCATCGCGATCCAGGCCCCGGAGGCCTCCCGCACCCGCCCCGACAGCCCGTGGTGGTCCGGGTGGTGGTGGGTGATGACGACGCCGTGCACCTCACCGACCCCGACCCCGCACGCGTCCAGCCCCGCCGCCAGCACGTCCCAGGACCCGGGATCGTCCCACCCGGTGTCGACCAGCACCGGTCCGCGGTCGGTGTCGACGACGTACACGAGAGTGTGGCCGAGGGGGTTGTCCGGGATGGGGACCTCGACGGAGCGCACACCCCCGCCGTGGTCGTGCACGGTCACCTCCGGCGGCACCGCGGCCGTCTTGCCCTGCCCGTCCTGACTGTTCGCCATTCCGCCGCCCTCCGCCCCCGCGCCGTCCCACGGCCTCCGCTCACTATAACCAGACCTGATTGAACGTCAGATACAGGGAGACGGAGCTCACTTGAGAACAGCGCGGGCGCGTTCAGGAGCAGAGGTTCACGTGCCGGACGGCCAGGACGTGCCCCGCCGCGTCGATGAGGCGGCTGCGGGCGAGATGTTTGCCGGTCACCGCGTTGGTGATCGCCGTGGCGATGGCGGAGGTCTGGGAGCCGACGTTGCCCCCCAGGTCGAACAGGACCATGTCGGCACCGGAGCGCAGGGCCTGCACCGCGGCGGCGGGGACGCTGAACCCGGCCGCGGAGATCGCCTTGGCGCTGAGCGAGTCGGTGACCACCAGCCCCTTGAAGCCCAGCTTTCCGCGCAGTTCGGAGCTGATGGCGGTGGGCGACAGGCTCGCCGGGTTGGTGCCCAGGCCCGGCACGATGTTGTTGGCGATCATGATGGCCGGGGCGCCGGCCTTGATGGCCGCGGTGAACGGCGGGATCGCCACCTTCTGCAGGGTGGACCAGGGCAGGGTGCGGGCGGGGCCGAAGTCGGAGTTGTAGGTGGAGCCACCGAGGCCCGGGAAGTGCTTGACGACGGGTATCACGCCGCCGGCGCGCATCCCGTTCATGTACGCGACCCCGGCCTTGGAGACCACCGCGGTGTCGCCGCTGAAGGACCGCCATCCGTCGGGGTTGGTCTTGCTGGGGGCCTCGTTGCGGCCGTCGACGTCGACCACCGGCGCGAGGTTCATGTTGACCTGGTTGGCCGCCATCTTGGTGGCGACCTTGGTGACGTTCTGCTGGATCTGCGCCGGGGTCCAGTGCGCGCCCATGTAGGCGGCCCAGGGCAGGGACCCGACCAGGTTCGCCATCCGCTGGATGCCGCCGCCCTCCTCGTCGGTCATCACCAGCAGGCCCAGATGGCCGGGTACGTGGGACTTCAGGGTGGTCAGCCGGGAGCCGAGGTCGGCCGGGGCCTTGCTGCCGAACAGCACCACCCCGCCCGCACCGGCGCTCACCTCGGTGGTGGCGTCGGACACCGAGGTCTCCGGCACCGGGACGGCGATGGTCAGCATGGCCAGCCGGCGGTTCGACCACCCGGCCAGTTTCGTGCTGTTGGTGCACGCGGTGGTGGCCGCGGCGGAGGTGGTGGCAGGGGCGGCGGGGGTGGCGGCGGCCGTCGCGGCGGGATCCGCCCTGAGGGACGACGGCACGGCGGACGAAGGCGCCGGGGACACACCGGGGCCGCTGGAGTGCGGGGCGGCGGCTCTGGGGGCGCCCGTGCCGCAGCCCGCCAGGAGCATCGCCGCCATGACGGCGGCGGTGCTGACTCTGTGCGCGGTCGCGCCCCGGCGGGGGAGTCGCGGAGCTGCGGTCGCGCTGCTGCGGTCACGGTACGACGGGACGATCATCGCCCGGCCTCCTTCCGGAAGGCGCGACGGTACCCGTCGCGCCGAGGGCCGTATGAGCATGGGATGGGCCTTACGAAGCCTGGGATGCGCTCCGGGCCGAAATTGTTCGAAGGTCCACGGTCGGCGTACCACCAGGATCGCGCGTCCCGGAGCCGGCGGGAAACCCGGCAGCCGCCGCCCCGATCGTCCTGCCCCTCCGCCTCCCCTCCGAAGCCGCTGGTCAGAGCCGTTTGCCCGCTGCCCAGGCCTGGCTGCTTCAGTCGCTGAACAAGCCGGAGGCCAGGGCCCGCCGGGCGGTGATCTCGCCGACAGCGGGCCCGCACCGCCTCCAGCGCGGACAGCCGCCGGATCCCGCTCGGCTGGGGGGGGCTTCGACCTGGGCATCCGGCTGCTCACGGAGTCCTCTCCTCTGTCGTGGTCCCGGCGATCGGCACCGCCGGAACTGACCCTGAACGAGGACGAACGACTCCCGGAGCCGGTCTGACGCACCCCTCGCCGGTGGCGGAACCCCAGGTCAGGAACTATTCGGCCGCACCCCTGGCTTCCTTGAACTAGAACTGGTATCAGTTCTGAGACATCGTCAGGAAGGGTGGCGGGGCGCCATGACCGAGTTCCTGGAGTACGGGCAGCTGTTCATCGGCGGGGAGTTGACCGACCCCCTGGGCAAGGACGTCATCGAGGTGATCTCACCGCACAGCGAGGAGGTCTTCGGGCGGGTGCCGCATGCCTCGCGGGAGGACGTGGACCGGGCGGTGGCGGTGGCGCGCCGGGCCTTCGACGAGGGGCCCTGGCCGCGGATGACGCTCGACGAGCGGATCGAGGTCGTCACCCGGATCAAGGACGCGATCGCCGTGCGGCACGAGGAGATCGCCCGGGTGATCTCCTCGGAGAACGGCTCCCCGTACTCCTGGAGCGTCCTCGCCCAGGCGCTCGGCGCGATGATGGTGTGGGACGCGGCGATCAGGGTGGCGCGGGACTTCACCTACGAGGAGACGCGCGACGGGGTGCTCGGGAGGATCCTGGTGCGGCGGGAGCCGGTCGGGGTCGTGGCGGCCGTGGTGCCCTGGAACGTGCCCCAGTTCGTGGCCGCCGCCAAGCTCGCCCCGGCCCTGCTCACCGGCTGCACGGTGGTGCTGAAGCCGTCGCCGGAGTCACCGCTGGACGCGTACATCCTCGGCGAGATCACGAAGGAGGCCGGGCTGCCGGACGGGGTGCTGTCCATCCTTCCGGCGGACCGCGAGGTGAGCGAGTACCTGGTCGCCCACCCCGGTGTCGACAAGATCTCCTTCACCGGGTCCGTCGCGGCCGGCAAGCGCGTGATGGAGGTCGCCGCGAAGAACCTCACCCGGGTGACCCTGGAACTCGGCGGCAAGTCGGCGGCCGTGGTGCTGCCGGACGCCGACGTGGCCACCGCCGTCGCCGGGATCGTGCCGGCGGCCTGGATGAACAACGGCCAGGCGTGCGTGGCGCAGACCCGGATCCTCCTCCCGCGCTCCCGCTACGACGAGTTCGCCGACGCCTTCGCGGCCGCGGCGGGCGCCCTCAAGGTCGGCGACCCGCTCGACCCGGCGACCCAGGTGGGCCCCCTCGTCGCCCGCCGCCAGCAGCAGCGGAACCTGGACTACATCCGGATCGGGCAGGAGGAGGGCGCGAAGATCCTCACCGGCGGCGGCCGTCCCGCAGGTCTGGACAAGGGCTGGTACGTCGAGCCCACCCTCTTCGGCGGCGTCGACAACTCCATGCGGATCGCCCGGGAGGAGATCTTCGGCCCGGTGATCTGCCTCCTCCCCTACGGCGACGAGTCCGAGGCCCTGAAGATCGCGAACGACTCCGACTACGGGCTGAGCGGCAGCGTGTGGACGGCGGACGTGGCGCACGGCATCGAGGTCGCCCGGCAGGTCCGCACGGGGACGTACTCCGTGAACACCTTCAGCCTCGACATGCTCGGCCCGTTCGGCGGTTACAAGAACTCCGGTCTGGGGCGCGAGTTCGGGCCGGAGGGGTACGGCGAGTTCCTCGAACACAAGATGATCCACCTGCCCGCCGGCTGGGAGGGGTGAGGCGCCGCCATGGGTGACCGCTGGCACGTCGAGGTCGACCGGTCGATCTGCATCGGCTCGGCCCAGTGCGTCCACCGCGCCACCGGCTCCTTCCGCCTCGACTCCGCCATGCAGTCCCACCCCGTGGACCCGGAGACGGACGCCAACGGGAAGGTCCTCGACGCGGCCGAGAACTGCCCGGTGGAGGCGATCACGATCACCCTGCTGGGCAGCGGGGAGCCGGTGTTCCCGCCGGAGGACTAGAGGGTCTGCAGGGTCGCGAACAGGGCGTGGGCGCGGCTGCCGTTCGGCTGTTCCCACGGCCCGCTGACATGCCCGACCGCGCCGTCGGGCGGCGTCGAGCCGGGGATCAGCACCCGCTGCAGCCGCAGCACCAGACCGCCGCCCGGCACGGCGAACTCGGTGCTCTCGTCGGTGTCGACGGGGGCGCCGAGACCGGGGACGGGGCCCTGGCCGGCGTAGGAGCGGACGACCTCCCGGTCGGGGGTGTCGGTGAGGCTCTGCGCCTGCGCCTGGACGCGTCCCTCGATCAGCGCGAGCAGCCCGGCGGTCAGCACCGGGTCGTGGCAGCCGTCGTAGGCCCAGCGCCTGCCGAGCACACCGTGCTCCATGGTGCCGACGAGCGCGTGCTCGGCGCCGGCGAGCGGGGCGCCGCGGTAGGTGAGCGGGACGAGATACGCCCCCGAGTCCTCGGTGACCACCATGAACTCGATCCCGACCTCGCCTTCCGGGTCGTCGAGCCGGAAGCCGCCGGCCTTCGTCAACTCCGGTGCGGCGGAGCCGCGGTACCAGGGGCGGGTGGGGAGCCAGCCGGCGAGGAGTTCGACCTTGGTGGGCTTGAGGGTGGTGTGGTGGATGAGTGCCATGGGGAGATTCTGCGGGCGGCCGGGGGCGCCCCGCCAGGTACTTTCCCGCGGGCGGCGGGTCAGCGCGCTCCGAGGTACGCTCCTGCGGTTCCGACGGGCCGACCAGGGTGGGAAACGTGCGCAAGTCCGAGGCCAAGGCGCTGATCAGGGAGGCCTACGAGGCGTGGGACGCCGAGGAGTGGCTGACCGCCGCCGGACTCTTCGAGCGGGTCCTCGCCCACTTCCCGGACGAGGAGCGCAGCGCGGTGTGGTGGTACGACGCCGCGCTCGCCCACAAGTTCCTGCGCGACTGGGCCAAGGCCTACGCCCTGGGCCTGGAGGCCGCCGCCAGGGCGCCGCGCGGGGAGGGCGATCCGGCGTTCTGGAACCTCGGTATCGCGGCCACCGTCCAGGGGGACTGGGCGACGGCCCGGGACGCCTGGAGCGGCTTCGGCATCGAACTCCCGCCGGGGGAGGGCGAGATCGACGGACGGTTCGGGCAGGCCTGTGTCCGGCTGGACACCGGTGGCGAGCGCGAGGTCGTCTGGATCGACCGGCTGTGCCCGACGCGCGGGCGGGTGCGGAACGTGCCCGTCTCGGCCGGGCGGCGGTTCGGCGAGATCGTCGTGCACGACGGCGAGCCCAAGGGGCGCCGGGTGGTCGACGGCCGTGAGTTCCCCGTCTTCGACGAGCTGCTGCTCCTGCGCGCCTCCGAGCTGCCGACGCTGGAGGTGACGGTCGGCGCCGGCGAGGTCGCCGACCTGGAGGCGCTGGTCGGGCTCTTCGTCGAGAACGACTTCGGCGCCGAGCCCGCGAGCAGCATGGAGCTGCTCTGCTCCTGCTGCAGCGAGGGCACCCACGAACAGCTGCGCAAGGCCCACGCCGGGGCTCAGCGGGTGTCCCTGGCGGCCCCGGAGGCGGAGGCCAGGCGGCTGCTGGAGCGGTGGGCGGGGGAGACGGCCGTCGGGCGGAGCTGGAGCGGGCTGGAGGCGGTGGGGTAGCCGCCCGGAGCGGGGCCGATCAGGGCAAAGCGGCACTTATCAGAAAAAGTCCAGAAAATCCACCATTGGGGTGTTGTCTTCCGCCCTGCGCGTTCTATCCTGAAAGCAGCCTACGAGGCGAGTGAGGGAGTCCGAGCGGAGTAGCCGACTCTGGCGTGACGCAGATGCAGAAGCATCCGCCGGTGCCGACGTCGACGGTCGGGCTGAGAGGCCGGAAGGCAGTAGCAAGGCCTGACGGCGACCCCCATTACCTGATCCGGACCATGCCGGCGAAGGGAACCCGTCTCGTAGGTTTTTCCGTGCCCGGTGGCCTACGGCCGTTCGCCCGGCTCCGTCAGGTCGATCAGGCGGCAGACCGTCTCGATGTCTATCTTCACCTGGGCGATGGAGGCGCGGCCCGAGAGCCAGGTGATCAGCGCCGAGTGCCAGGTGTGCTCGATGACGCGGACGGCGGAGAGCTGGGCCGGGGTGGGGTCGGTCAGGCCCATCGCGTCCAGGATGATCACCGTCGTCTGGCGGGAGACCTGGTCCACCTCGGGGGAGACGCTGCGGTCGGCGAAGGTGAGCGCCCGGACCATCGCGTCGGCCAGGTGCGGCTCGCGCTGCAGGGCGCGGAAGGCCCGCATCAGGGTCTCGGCGACCCGCTCGGAGGCCGTGTCGCCCGCCGGGGGCTTCTTGCGCAGCGTGCCGTGCATGTGCTCCAGCTGGTCCTGCATGGTCGCCACCAGCAGGTGCACCTTGGAGGGGAAGTAGCGGTAGAGCGTGCCCAGGGCCACCTGGGAGGACTCGGCCACCTCGCGCATCTGCACGGCGTCGAAACCGCCCCGGCTGGCCAGCTGGGCGCTCGCGTGCAGGATCCGGCGGCGCCGGGCCTCCTGCCGCTCGGTGAGCGGCGGGGTGGCCGATCTGGCGCCGATGTCCACCTTGGCTTCCGCAGGCATGGGTCCCGTCCGTGACAGTCGGTGAGGGCAGCGTTGGGGCGAGTGATCAGACAGCATGGCAGGGGTTCGCGCCGTGGCGCGAATCACCTGATCCACTGCTCACTCCGCTCCTACCTGCCGGTAGATTCAGAGCCTCTTGAACGATCAAGTCTGAAACTTGTTCTAGATTAGCGTCCCGGCGTAATCTCGCGGGAAAGAGCAGGGAGAAGGGGGCCCGGAGTGACCGCTGAGGCCAGGCGGGCGGGTACCAAGGAGGAACCCGCCGCCGACGGCGAGCGACCGCTCGACATCGCGCTCCTCACCTATAAAGGGAACCCGTTCTGCGGCGGCCAGGGTGTCTACGTACGGCACCTGTCGCGCGAGCTGGCCCGCCTCGGCCACCGGGTCGAGGTCATCGGCTCACAGCCGTACCCCGTCCTCGACGAGGGCTGTCCCTCGCTCACCCTCACCGAGCTGCCCAGCCTCGACCTGTACCGCTCCCCGGACCCCTTCCGGACCCCCAGGCGCGGCGAGTACCGGGACTGGGTCGACGCCCTCGAAGTGGCGACCATGTGGACCGGCGGCTTCCCCGAACCGCTGACCTTCTCCCTGCGTGCCCGCCGCCATCTGCGCGCCCGCGCCGGGGAGTTCGACGTCGTCCACGACAACCAGACGCTCGGCTACGGCCTGTTGGGCGACGTCGGCGCACCGCTCGTCACCACCATCCACCACCCCATCACCGTCGACCGGCAGTTGGAGCTGGACGCGGCCGAGGGCTGGCAGCGGCGGTACTCCGTGCGGCGCTGGTACGCCTTCACCCGGATGCAGAAGCGGGTCGCCCGCCGGCTGCCCTCCGTGCTCACCGTCTCCGGCACCTCCCGCCAGGAGATCGTCGACCACCTCGGCGTGCGCGAGGACCGCATCCACGTCGTCCACATCGGCGCCGACACCGATCTCTTCGCGCCGAATCCCGCCGTGCCCCAGGTGCCCGGCCGGATCGTCACCACCTCCAGCGCGGACGTGCCCCTGAAGGGGCTGGTCTTCCTCGTCGAGGCGCTCGCCAAGGTACGGACCGAGTACCCCGCCGCCCACCTCGTCGTCGTCGGCAAGCGGCCCACCGAGGGACCCGTCGCCCAGGCCATGGAGCGCTACGGCCTCGCCGGCGCCGTCGAGTTCGTGAAGGGCATCTCGGACGCCGAACTCGTCGACCTGGTCCGTTCGGCCGAGGTCGCCTGCGTGCCGTCGCTCTACGAGGGCTTCTCGCTGCCCGCCGCCGAGGCCATGGCGACCGGCACCCCGCTGGTCGCCACCACCGGCGGCGCGATCCCCGAGGTCGCCGGGCGCGACGGCGAGACCTGCCTGGCCGTACCGCCGGGCGACGCGGGCGCGCTGGCCGCCGGGCTCGGCCGGCTGCTGGGCGACCCCGAGCTGCGGGCGCGGCTCGGCCGTGCGGGCCGTGAGCGGGTGCTGCGGCACTTCACCTGGGCCCGCGCCGCGGAGGGCACGGTGGCCCGCTACCGCGAGGCGATCGCCGGCCGTACCGGGGAGCGTTCCGCGCCCACGACTCCGGGCCGCCCCGCGGCCACCCCCCTCGCAGACGTCGCTTCCACTCCCGAAAGCAGGGCCACGTGCTGACCGTCGACTTCTCCCGGTTCCCGCTCGCGCCGGGCGACCGCGTCCTGGACCTCGGCTGCGGGGCAGGCCGGCACGCCTTCGAGTGTTACCGGCGCGGCGCCCAGGTCGTGGCCCTCGACCAGAACGCCGACGAGATCCGCGAGGTCGCCAAGTGGTTCGCGGCGATGAAGGAGGCCGGCGAGGCCCCGGCGGGCGCCACCGCGACCGCCATGGAGGGCGACGCCCTCGCCCTGCCGTTCCCCGACGAGTCCTTCGACGTCGTCATCATCTCCGAGGTGATGGAGCACATCCCCGACGACAAGGGCGTGCTCGCCGAGATGGTGCGGGTGCTCAGGCCCGGCGGGCGGATAGCGGTCACCGTGCCGCGCTACGGCCCCGAGAAGGTCTGCTGGGCGCTCTCCGACGCCTACCACGAGGTCGAGGGCGGCCACATCCGCATCTACAAGGCCGACGAACTGGTCGGGAAGATCAAGGAAGCCGGTCTGCGGCCGTACGGCTCCCACCACGCGCACGCGCTGCACTCGCCGTACTGGTGGCTGAAGTGCGCGTTCGGCGTCGACAACGACAAGGCGCTGCCGGTCCGCGCGTACCACAAGCTGCTGGTCTGGGACATCATGAAGAAGCCGCTGGCCACGCGGGTCGCCGAGCAGGCGCTGAACCCGGTGATGGGCAAGAGCTTCGTCGTCTACGCGACCAAGCCGCACCTGCCCGTGGTCTCCGACAAGGCCGACAAGGCCGAGAAGACCGAGGTGGCCGCCAAGTGACCACCCCCCGGACAGAACACCTCGTCCTGCCCGGGGTCCTCACCGCCGAGCAGGCTGCCGCGACCGTCCGCGGCATCCTCGCCGTGCAGCGGGAGGACGGCGCGATCCCGTGGTTCCGGGGGCACCACCTCGACCCCTGGGACCACACCGAGGCCGCGATGGCGCTGGACGCGGCAGGGGAGCACGAGGCCGCCGAGCGGGCGTACACCTGGCTGGCCCGGCACCAGAACGAGGACGGCTCCTGGTACGCGGCCTACGCCGACGGCGCCCACGACGACGTCACCGACCGGGCCCGCGAGTCCAACTTCGTCGCCTACATAGCCGTCGGCGTCTGGCACCACTACCTCTCCACCGGCGACGACACCTTCCTCGACCGGATGTGGCCCGCCGTCTACGCGGCCGTCGAGTGGGTGCTCAGGCTGCAGCAGCCGGGCGGTGAGATCGGCTGGCGCCGCGAGGACGACGGCACGCCCACCGACGACGCGCTGCTGACCGGGAGTTCGTCGGTCCACCACGCGTTGCGCTGTGCGCTCGCCATCGCCGAGCAGCGCGAAGAGGCCCAGCCGGACTGGGAGTTGGCGGTGGGCGCGCTGCGGCACGCGATCCGGCGGCACCCGGAGCGGTTCCTGGACAAGGACCGGTACTCGATGGACTGGTACTACCCGGTGCTGGGCGGGGCGTTGACGGGTGCGGAGGCGGGGGAGCGGATCGCCAAGGACTGGGACCGGTTCGTCGTGCCCGGGTTCGGGGTGCGGTGTGTCGTACCCAATCCGTGGGTGACGGGCGGGGAGTCGGCGGAGCTGGCGCTGGCGCTGTGGGCGGTCGGGGAGTCCGACCGGGCGCTGGAGATCCTTCAGTCCATCCAGCATCTGCGGGACGCGGAGTCGGGGCTGTACTGGACGGGGTACGTGTTCGAGGACGACGCGGTGTGGCCGCGGGAGCTGACCACGTGGACGGCGGGGTCGTTGTTGCTCGCCGTCGCGGCGCTGGGTGGGCATGACGCGACGTGTGCGGTGTTCGGGGGCGAGGAGCTGCCGGGCGGGCTTGAGGTGGATTGCTGCGCCTAGCGGGGTGGGGGGTTCTGTGGTAGGGCGGGTGCGGGTTCGTCGTGGTTGCTCGCGCCCACGCGGCGCAGCCGCATATCGACACAGCTCCGCGCCCCTTGCGGGGCGCTTCACCGTCCGGTGATTTTCAGTGGCGGTGCATTCGGTTGGCGATTGCGTGGCCGATGAACAGGTAGACGACGGCGGCCAGGCCGTAGCCGGCGACTACGCGTGCCCAGGCCTTGTGGAAGGTGAAGAGGTCGTGCGACCAGCCGGCGAGCCAGTCGGCCGCGTTGTGGACGAACTGGACCAGGCTGTTCGCCCGGTTCGCGTCCATCAGGTACATCAGGATCCAGAGGCCCAGGATGAGGGCCATGACGTCGGCTATGACCGCGACGACCCTACCGGCCTGATTGGCACCGCGTTCGGAGGACATACCCTGCGGCTTGCCGCTGAACGGTCCTTGAAACCTTGACCGTGTTCCCCCGAGTGGCGCGGTGCCGCCATCTGGGTGAGGCTGCCGGAGGAAGTACCCGCTCGGGGAGGACACCGAGACACACGGGAGGACCCCGTGCCCGTACCGATACGGCGCCTCGTCGTCGCACTGACCCTCTGCTGTGCCCTGGTCGCCGGCGTCACCGCCTGCGCCGGCAGCACCCGGAGCAAGTCCATCGACAACGCCGCCGCGGCGGCCGCCGTGGCCGACACGCCCAGCCCGAGTACGTCCGCGGAGAAACAGAAGTTCGCCAAGACGCGGTTCGTCGCCAACGCGTCCCTCGCGGCCGGCGCGACCTACCAGTGGATCGTGAAGCCGTGGAAGGCCGGCAAGTTCAAGAAGGGCGCCCACGGCCGCACCTTCGCGCTGATCAAGGCCGGTACCGCGGGCGCCTTCGCCTACAACCGGCTCAAGGCGGCCAAGAAGAACGCCGAGGGCGATCCGCTGCTGGCCAAGGCGATCGCACCGCTGTCCGCCGGCATCGACGCCCTGAAGGACCTGCCGTCCAAGCTCCGCAAGGGCGACGGGAACGCGGCGAACTCCTTCGACGACACCATCAACCAGGTCAAGGAGGCCGGGCAGAGCGCCGGCGCCACGGTCACCAACCAGGTGCCCTCGACCGCTCAGCTCACCCACTAGCTCAACTCGCCCACTGAGAAAGGCCGTTCGGATTCGGCGCCGGTGTGTCGTTCGTCCTGTGTTCGGCCGGAGTTGATGCCTCCGGCGGTGTGTGTGCGAGACGGTCCCCGATAATCCTGCCCTCGGTGAGGCAGGAGTGCAGGTGTCCGACTCCAGACCCCTCACCGCCGGCGAGCCCCGGCTCGGCATAGCCCGAAGACCCCGGCGCCGCTTTCCCCGCCGCGTGCTGCCGGCGCTCCCGCTGGCCCTCGCGGGCCCGCTGTCGCTGCTGCTGCCGGTGGGCGCGCCCCGGCCGTACCAGGACGTCGTCACAACGTCACCACCTACGTCAGACAGAACACCCCCATCACGGTGATCCGGCTGCTCATGGACACCATGCGCAAGGAGGACGTGATCGTGGACGCCGACCTGCTCACCGACCGGCTCGTGCCCAACCGGGCGCTCGGCGAGCGGCTGCGGGAACGGCGCAGCGAGCGGGTGGCGCTGAGCGACGTGATGTCGGAGTTCGTCTGGGTCACCGGCCGCTTCACCGCCCGCAGACTCGGCGACCGCGCCCTGCTGCTGCGGGCCGGCTACGGGGCCGCCCCGGACGAGCCCGCACACGTCAGGATGGTCTGCTCGGTGTCCGAGGTCCGCGAGGAGTTCCGGGACGAGCAGTACTCGGACGGCGTCGAGTTCCAGGCCCGCTGCCTGGGCAAGGTCCGCAGCTGGAACCGCGAGGCACGCGAACCGACCCTGGACCCGCTGGCCGTCTTCCGCGGAACGACCCGTGACCGCCTAGGAGTTGAGCTCGGCCAGCACCCGCAGGGTGTGCGCATCCGGCGCCAGCGCCAGCAGGTCGGTCACCGGGCCCTTGCGCCACAGCTCCAGCCGTTCGGCGATCCGTTCGCGCGGCCCGACCAGCGAGATCTCGTCGGCGAACGCGTCGGGCACCGCCAGCACGGCCTCCTCCCGCCGCCCCGCCAGGAACAGCTCCTGGATCCGCCGTGCCTCCGCCTCGTACCCCATGCGCGCCATCAGGTCGGCGTGGAAATTGCGGGCCGCGTGCCCCATCCCGCCGATGTAGAAGCCGAGCATGGCCTTCACGGGCAGCAGTCCGGCGGCGACGTCGTCGCAGACCTTGACCTGGGCCATGGGCGCGACCAGGAACCCTTCGGGCAGCTCGGCGACCGCCGGGCCGTACACCTCGGGCCGGCTCGGAGCCCAGTACAGCGGCAGCCAGCCGTCGGCGATCCGGACCGTCTGCGCCACGTTCTTCGGCCCCTCGGCGCCGAGCAGGATCGGCAGGTCGGGGCGGAGCGGATGGGTGATCGGCTTCAGCGGCTTGCCGAGACCGGTCCCGTCCGGCCCCCGGTAGGGGTGCGAGTGGAAGCGCCCGTCCGACTCGACCGGCCCCTCCCGCCGCAGCACCTGCCGTACGACGTCCACGTACTCCCGGGTCGCGGTCAGCGGCGACTTCGGGAACGGGCGGCCGTACCAGCCCTCCACCACCTGCGGCCCGGACAGCCCCAGCCCCAGCATCACCCGGCCCCCCGACAGATGGTCCAGGGTCAGCGCGTGCATCGCGGTGGTGGTCGGCGAGCGGGCCGCCATCTGGGCGACGGCCGTACCCAGCCGGATGGTCGACGTCTGCGCGGCGATCCAGGTGAGCGGGGTGAAGGCGTCCGAGCCCCAGGACTCCGCCGTCCACACCGAGTGGTACCCGAGCCGCTCGGCCTCCTTCGCCAGCGGCACATGGTCCGCGGAGGGCCCGCGCCCCCAGTAGCCGAGTGCCAACCCGAGCCGCATGCCAGCCTCCTGACGGTAGATCAGGCCGAAGTCCGGACGGACTGTACGACAACGGCCCCTCACCCGGAAGGGCAAGGGGCCGTAGTCGGTCTTCCTGCGTTCGGCTCAGCCGCGCTGGATTCCGGAGGTGTCCTGCAGGACGCCACGGCGGCCGTCCTGCGTCTGGGCCACCAGGGCGACCCCCCGCTGCTCGACCGCCAAGTACCAGGTGCCGGGCGCCAGTTCGGCGATCGGCGCGGTCGAGCCGTCCTCCGCGAACAGCGGTCGCGCCACCGGGACGGCGAACCAGAACGGCGAGAACTCGGGGGCCGGCGGCTGCTGTGCGGCGGCCGGGGGCTGCTGCTGGCCGAAGGGCTGGCCGGGCTGCGGCTGGGCGCCGTACGGCTGGCCGGGCTGCGGGGCGGCGGCACCCGGGTAGCCGTAGCCGCCGGGCGGCTGGGCGCCGTAGGGCTGCGGGGCCTGCGGCTTGGGGGCCGGGATCAGGGCCGCCTGGAGCGCCGGGACCAGCGGGGTCGCGATCGCGGCCGCGGCCAGGAGCAGCGCGGCGATCAGGCCGAGGATCAGACCGGAGCCGGCGCCGATGCTGACGCCGGCGAAGTTGTCGCTGAACGGGCCCAGCGGGTCGATCGTCGACCAGAACGCGGTCCACAGCGAGAACACGGTGAGGCCGACGCCGATCTGGCCCAGATCGAGCCCGACGAACTTGAGCGGCTGCGGCAGCGCGCGGGCGAGGACGATCAGGACCGCGCCGGCGATGCCGCCGACGTACATGCTCATCACCAGGCCGAGGTTGTCCCAGGCGTTCGGGTTACCGTTGCCAGACGTGTCGAACGTGTCGAGGAACGACGCGATGAACAGCAACACCGCTGCTCCGATCACCACGCCGTCGCCTCTAGTGAGGGAGCGGATATTCACTTCAGGTCCTTCGTAGGTCGTCTCGTCGGCGGAGGAGGCGTCGCGGGGTGTGCCCCACATCCTAGGAATCGCATTGCGGAAATCGTAGGAATCTCAGGAAGGACACTATCGTCCGGACGATCAGGGTGTCCGCCCGGACCTGTCCGCCGATGCCTACCCCCGCAGGAAACTCACGATCCCCTCAGAAATTCCCTGTGCCGCCTTCTGCCGCCAGGCCCCGCTCGTCAGCAGTGCCGCGTCCTTGCTATCGCGCATGTTGCCGCACTCGATGAACACCTTGGGAACCGTTGACAGATTGAGACCGCCGAGATCCTTACGTACGTCGAGACCGGTGCCGTTGCCTACGTAGTTGGACGGAGCGCTGCCGGTGACCTTCGCGAAGTCGCTCTCGATGCGCTCCCCGAGGGTGCGCGAGGAAGCCACGATCGGGCGGGTGTCGGCGGCACCGGAGTGCACGGACGCGGGCAGGATGACATGGAACCCGCGGTCGCCCTCGGGCGCTCCGTCGGCGTGGATGGAGATGGCCGCGTCGGCGTGCGCGTCGTTGCCGATCTCCGCGCGCTTGGTCACACACGGCCCCCAGGCGGGCCGGTCCCCGTCATGGGTCAGCCTCACCGTGGCGCCCTGCTTCTCCAGCAGCGCCCGCAGCCGGTGCGCGACGTCCAGCGTGAACCGGGCCTCGCTGTAACCGGCGTTGGTGGACGTGCCCGTCGTATCGCACTCCTTCCAGTTCGTCCCGATGTTCACCTTCTGGTTGATCTCGGACGTGTGCTGGAAGTTCCCCGGGTTGTGCCCCGGATCGATGACGACGACCTTCCCCTTGAGCGAGGGCACCGCGCTGGGGCTCGGCACCTTCGCGTCGTCGCTGGGCGTCACCCCCGCCGACCGAGGCGTCGCGGCGCCCGCCTGCCCGCCCCCACCACTCCCACCGGGCTTGCCGACCCCCTCGTACACCACCCATCCGAGCAGCGCACCGGGCACCAGCGCGGCGAGACCGACAGCAAGCGGCGCCCGCCGTGACCGGCGCTGCTGCGGGGGATCGAATTCCGGGCCTGTGTACGACACGTCTGCGACTCTAACCGCGCCCTCAGATCCCTGCCCCCGTTCGCCGCAGGACGCGCAGCGAGTCGTGGGCCGAGATCGCGGTGAACGCGCCCGACTCCAGGGCGCGGAGGTAGACGCGGTAAGGGGCCTGCCCGGTGAACTCGTCCTTCGGGTCGGGAAAGACGTCGTGGATCAGCAGCAGCCCGCCTTCGGCCACATGGGGGGCCCAGCCCTCGTAGTCGGCGGTGGCGTGCTCGTCGGTGTGCCCGCCGTCGATGAAGACGAACCCGAGCGGCGAGTTCCAGAGCGCGGCGATCCGCGGCGACCGTCCGACGAGCGCGACGACATGCTCCTCCAGCCCCGCCCTGTGCAGGGTGCGCCGGAAGGTCGGCAACGTGTCCATCAGCCCGATCTCCGGGTCCACCGTCTCCGGATCGTGGTAGTCCCAGCCCGGCTGCTGCTCCTCACTGCCCCGGTGATGGTCCACGGTGAGCGCGGTCACCCCGGCCGCCCGCGCGGCATCCGCCAGCAGCAGCGTGGAACGCCCGCAGTACGTCCCCACCTCAAGCAGCGGCAGCCCCAGCGCCCCGGCCTCGACAGCGGCCGCATGCAACGCCAGCCCCTCGTGCAGGGGCATGAACCCCTTGGCCTTCTCGAACGCGGCGAGAGTCCTGGGCTCGGGCGCTGCCATCGGGGTCCCTTCGGTCGTACGACGTTCCGGCGCCCCATGCTGCCGCACCCCCTGCCGGCGAACCGACAGGGGGTGCGAATGAAACGCCCTCAGGGACAGCGCCCCTTCAGGGGCGCGGGGCTGTATCGATGTGCGGCTCCGCCGCGTGGGCGCGACCAGCCACGACGGCGCCGCACCCGCCAACCGGCAGACCGCGGCACCCCACTAGGCGCTGACCGTCTCCCCAGGCAAGGAGAGATCCAGATCCACAGCCCGCTCATCCCCCGCATGCGTGGCAGACGAAGCCAGCGGCCCATGCCCCACCGCCGTCGCGGCCAGCACATACGCCCCCTCGGCCGGCACCGCGAGCGCATACGCCCCGTCCTCACCGGACAGCGTCGCCCCCGCCTGCCGCCCCCGCCGGTCGATCAGCGTGACCTTCGCGCGAGCCACCGGCGCCCCCTCGGCGGACAGCACCCGCCCACGGAAGCCCCGCAGCACCGACTCGGCGTTGGTCAGCGCAGCGTCCTCCTCGCTGCTGGCACGCAGCTGCGTGTGCTGGGCGGCAGCAGCCTCCGGCACGCTCCGCTTGGGCAGGAACAGCGCGAGCACCAGGCCCACGGCCACCGCACCCGTCGCGATCAGGAAGGAGACCCGGAAGCCGTGCATCGTCGGGATGGCGACACCGCCCACGTGGTTCGCCGTGTTCGCCAGCACCATGCCGATGACGGCGCTGGACACGGACGTACCGATGGACCGCATCAGCGTGTTGAGACCGTTCGCCGCCCCCGTCTCCGACGCCGGGACCGCGCCCACGATGAGCGCCGGCAGGGACGAGTACGCGAGGCCGATGCCCGCGCCGAGGACGACCGCGATGACCAGGCTCTGCCAGGGCGCGCTCATCAGGCCGAGGCCCGCGCCGTAGCCGATCGCGATGATCAGCAGGCCGAGGATGAGGGTGGTCTTGGGGCCGTACTTGGCGGAGAGGCGAGCGTAGACGGGGGCCGTGAACATCATGGTCAGGCCCAGCGGAGCGACCAGCAGACCGGCCACGACCATCGACTGGCCGAGGCCGTAGCCGGTGGCCTTCGGAAGCTGGAGCAGCTGCGGAAGGACCAGCGAGACGACGTAGAAGCTGACGCCGACCATGATCGACGCGAGGTTGGTGAAGAGCACCGCCGGGCGGGCGGTGGTGCGCAGGTCGACCAGCGGGGCCGAGTGGCGCAGTTCGAACACGCCCCACAGCAGCAGGACGACGACCGAGGCGCCGAACAGGCCGAGCGTGGTGCCGGACGACCAGCCCCAGTCGCTGCCCTTGGTGATGGGGAGCAGGAGCAGCACCAGGCCGGTGGACAGGCCCAGCGCGCCGACCACGTCGAAGGAGCCCTCCGCGCGCATCGGGGATTCCGGCACGACCAGGAGGGTCAGGGCTATGGAGAGCACGCCGAGGCCGGCGGCGCCGTAGAACAGGGCGTGCCAGTTCATGTGCTGTGCGACCAGGGCCGCGGCGGGCAGCGCGAGACCGCCGCCGACGCCGATGGAGGAGCTCATCAGGGCCATCGCCGAGCTGAGCTTCTCGCGCGGCAGCATGTCGCGCATCAGGCCGATGCCCAGCGGGATCGCGCCCATGGCGAAGCCCTGCAGGGTGCGGCCCACGATCATCGTGAGCAGTTCGCTGGTGAGCGCGCTGATCAGCGCGCCGACCACCATCACGGCGAGGCTGAGGATGAGCATCCGCCGCTTGCCGTACAGGTCGCCGAGGCGGCCCATGATCGGAGTGGCCACGGCGCCCGACAGGAGTGTCGAGGTCAGGACCCAGGTGGCGTTGCTGGGTTCGGTGCCCAGCAACTGCGGCAGGTCCTTGATGACCGGGACGAGCAGGGTCTGCATCACCGCGACCACGATGCCCGCGAAGGCGAGCACCGGGACCACGGCCCCGCTCGCGCCCCGGGTGGGCTGGTCGGTCGTCGTGTGCGTCATTGAGTGAGGCCTCCCCGATTGGATAAGTGCCCGGTAAACCTCGTATGCACAGGCAACTATTCCGTTGCTTCGAGCTGCTAACGAATCCTTGACCGTCCCATGGGTTTCTGATCTGCCGTCAGGGTCTGGCCTCTTTGTGGAACGTGTTCTAGTCTCACGCGCCATGAGTGCCGTGAAGGCGTATGTCGCCGGGGTCGGGATGACCAGGTTCGAGAAGCCCGAGACCCGTGATTGGCAGTACTGGGGCATGGTCCGGGAGGCGGGCGGCTCCGCTCTCGCCGATGCGGGGATCTCGTACAGCGAGGTGGAACAGGTTCCGATCGGCTACTGCTTCCAGCCCTCCACCGCCGGTCAACGGGCCGCCTATGAACTGGGTCTCACCGGTGTCCCCGTCTACAACGTCAACAACAACTGCGCCACCGGCGCGACCGCCCTCATGCTCGCCCGGCAGCTCGTGGAGGGCGGCGCGGCCGACTGCGTCCTCGCCCTCGGCTTCGAGAAGATGAAGAGGGGCGCGTTGGGGAGCGGGGCCGACGGCGGGGCCCGCGGCGGAGCCGCTGACGACTGGAGCGCGACCTCTCCCGTCGCCCGGCACTACGGCGTGATGGCCGCCCGGCACGGCTTCGAGATGACCCCGCCCACCGCGCAGATCTTCGGCGACGCGGCCCGCGAGCACATGGAGCGGTACGGCACCACCGAGGCGCAGCTCGCCGCCGTGGCCGCCAAGAACCACCGGCACTCGGCGAACAACCCGTACGCCCAGTTCCAGGACGTCTACGAGGTCGACGACATCCTCGCCGCGCGCACGGTCCACCGCCCGCTCACCAAACTCCAGTGCTCGCCCACCTCCGACGGCGCGGCGGCCGCCGTGGTCGTCTCGGAACGCTTCGCCGAACGGCGCGGGCTCACCGGGCTCGTCGAGATCGTCGCGCAGGCGATGACGACCGACACCGAGGAGTCCTTCGCGTCCGGCTCGTGCATCGACGTCGTCGGACAGCCGATGTCCCGGGCGGCGGCCCGCCAGGTGTACGACCGCTCGGGCCTCGGCATCGAGGACGTCGACGTCGTGGAACTGCACGACTGCTTCTCCGTCAACGAGCTGCTGACGTACGAGGCGCTCGGCATGTGCGCCGTCGGCGAGTCCGGCAAGCTCGTCGAGTCCGGCGCCACGACCTACGGCGGGCGCTGGGTGGTGAACCCCTCCGGCGGGCTCATCTCCAAGGGGCATCCGCTGGGCGCGACCGGGCTCGCCCAGACCGCCGAGCTGGTCTGGCAGCTGCGGGGCACGGCCGGGGACCGGCAGGTGGCGGGGGCGCGGGTCGGCCTCGCGCACAACATCGGGCTGGGCGGGGCGGCGGTGGTGACGCTGTTCCGGACGGCGGCATAGGCCGGACGAGCAGGCCGTACGACCGGGGACCTAGGGCCGGGTGGGCCGAAAGCCGATCGAAAAGCCGATGCAAGGACCGTAACCGGGTTGAGAGCATGACACTCATGCTGGAAGCCGCGGACACCTCGCACATATCCCGCCGTACCGCGTCCCCCACCTGGCTGGTGGTGGCGCTGGCGTGTGCCGGACAGTTCCTGGTCGTGCTCGACGTGTCCGTGGTGAACGTGGCGCTGCCGTCGATGCGGGCCGATCTGGCGCTGAGCGCGTCCGGACTGCAGTGGGTGGTGAACGCGTACGCCATCGCCTTCGCCGGGTTCATGCTGCTCGGCGGGCGGGCCGGTGACCTGTACGGCCGCAAGCGGATGTTCCTGGTCGGGCTCGCCCTGTTCACGCTGGCCTCGCTCGGCGGCGGGCTCGCGCAGGACGGCTGGCAGCTGCTGCTGGCCCGGGCCGTGCAGGGGCTGGGGGCGGCCGTGCTGGCGCCCTCGACGCTGACGCTGCTCACGGCGGCCGTACCGGAGGGGGCGGCCCGGGCGCGGGCGATCGCCACCTGGACGGCGGTCGGCGCCGGGGGCGGCGCGGCGGGCGGGCTGGTCGGCGGGGTGCTGGTGGACGTGCTGTCCTGGCGCTGGGTGCTGCTGATCAACGTGCCGGTGGGCGCGGTGGTCCTCGCCGGGTCGCTACGGTGGCTGACGGAGAGCCGGGCCGGGGACGGCCGGCGGCTCGACCTGCCCGGCGCGCTGCTGGTGACGGCGGGCCTCGGCACGCTGGCGTACGGCATCTCGCAGACCGAGGCCGAGGGGTGGACGGCCGCCGCCACCCTGGTCCCGCTGGCCGCCGGACTCGCGCTGCTCGGGCTGTTCCTGGCGGTCGAGGCGCGTACGGCGGCCCCGCTGATGCCGCTCGGACTGCTCGGCCGGCGCGCGGTGGCCTCCGCCAACGCGGCCATGCTGGTGTCCGGCTCGGCGATGTTCTGCATGTGGTACTTCATGACGCTCTACGCCCAGAACGTCCTCGGATACTCCCCGCTGGAGGCCGGTCTCGCCCTGGTGCCCAGCTCGGTCGCGGTGCTCGTCGGCTCCAAGCTGGCGCCGCGGCTGATGCGGCGGGCGGGGACGCGGACGGTGGCGGTGGGCGGCACGCTCGTCGCGGCGACGGGCTTCGCCTGGCAGTCGACGCTGGGCCCGCACGGGGCCTATACGACGGCCATCATGGTCCCGGGGATCCTGATGATGCTCGGCGCGGGTCTGGCCGCGACCCCGCTCGCCTCGCTGGCCACGTCCGGGGCGGCACCGGCGGAGGCCGGGCTGCTGTCGGGGCTCGTCAACACCTCGCGGACGATGGGCGGTTCGCTGGGGCTCGCGGTGATGTCGACGATCGCGGCGGCCCGGACCGGCGGGGACGGCGGGGCGGCCGCCCTGACGGCGGGGTACGCGGCCGCGTTCCGCACCAGCACCGGGCTGCTGCTGGGCGGGGCGGTGCTGATGCTGCTGTGGCTGCCGCGCCGGGGAGCCGTGGCGCGGCAGGTTCGGTAGCTTCGGTTGGCTCCGGAGAATTTCCGCGGGGCGGGCAACGGTCCGGGCGGCTCGTGGACTCCTCTTTGCATCTAGGAGGTGCCCATGGGGGAGCGGAAGGACGCTCGGGACGAGGAGTTCCAGAGCTTCATGATCGGCCGCTGGCCGCGGCTGATGCGTACGGCATTTCTTCTCACGGGGGAGCAGCACGCCGCCGAGGATCTGGTCCAGTCGACGCTCGAACAGGTCTTCGTGGCCTGGCGGAAGGTCGGCTCGGCCGACGACCCGGAGGCGTATGTGCGGCGCGTGATGATCAACGCGCACGCGCGCCGGCACAGAAGGAAACTCAAGGAGTTCCTCGCCCCCAGGGACGACTCGGGCCTGGTGCGCGAGGTGCCCGACACGGGGGACCGGATCGCCCAGGCCGACGACCGCAGCACCCTGCTCACCGCACTCGCCCAACTGCCGCCGCGGCAGCGTGAGGCGGTGGTGCTGCGCTACTGGGAGGACCTGACGGAGACCCAGGCGGCGGAGGCGATGGGCTGCTCGGTCGGCACGGTGAAGAGCAACGCGGCCAAGGGGATCGCGAAGCTCCGTGCCATACCGGGACTGGCCGACATGGTGACGCAAGGGAGGGCGTGACGGATGAGCGCGGACCGGGAGAACCACGACATGACACAGGCAGAGGCGGACATCGCCCTCCTCCTCGCGGACGCCACGGACGCCGTCGAGATCGGCACGGCCCCCGTCCAGGCGGTGATGCGCGGCGGCCGGCGGCGCCGGGCCCGGCGCTGGGCGGTGTCGGCGGCCACCGCGGTGGTGGTGCTGGGCGGATCGGCGGGGGTGACACTGGCGTTCGCCGGGCTGCCCGGTGAACACCGGACGCAGGTGGCGGCCAAGCCGGCGTCTCCCGAGGCGCGGCATGTGTACGAGCCGCAGCGGACCACGCTGTCCCGCGGGACGTACCAGGGCAGGGAGTGGAGCGTCAGTGTCCAGGTGTGGGGAGCGCCGCGCAACGAGACCGAGGCGGACCGGCAGTTCGACGCCATGGGCGCACTGGGGATGAAGCCGGCGGACGTCCGGGTGCCCGCCGATCTGATCGGCAAGATCTCGTACTTCGCGACCCGGGGCTGGGAAGGGGAACACGGCCAGCAGGTCATGTTCAACACCGTCCGCACACCGGAGACCTATGCCGGCACGGACCTGGAGGCCATCGCGACCCGCTTCTCGTCCGACCCGGCGAGCTCGGGCCGGCTGGTGATCGGCATCGTCGCGAAGACGGCCCAGGAGGTCACCTGCCACTGGAAGGACGGCCGGACCGGCGTGGCCCACCCCCTCGTGGGCTTCTCGGCGCACGACGACGGCAACGCGATCCGTGCGGTCGACGGCTTCCCGACGGCGAACTGGTTCGTCTGCGTGGCCCCGCAGGGCACGGTCTACCAGTCGGCGGAGGTGACGAAGTAACGCGCCGCCGCCCGTCGGCCGGCCCGCCGGGAGGTCACAGCCACCCCTGCTGACGGGCCTCCCGTACCGCCTCCGCCCGGTTGCGGGTGCCGGTCTTGCCGATCGCGGCGGAGAGGTAGTTGCGGACCGTCGACTCCGACAGATGCAGCTTCGCCGCGATGTCGGCGACGGTCGCGCCGTCCACCGAGGCCTTGAGGACGTCGCACTCGCGGGCGGTGAGCGGGTTCGGCCCGGCGCTGAGCGCGGCCGTGGCGAGCGCCGGGTCGACCACGGTCTCCCCGGTGAGCACCCGCCGGATCGCCTGGGCCAGTTCCTCGACCGGCCCGTCCTTGACGAGGAACCCGGCCGCCCCGGCCTCCATCGCCCGGCGCAGATAACCCGGCCGGCCGAAGGTGGTGAGGATCAGCACCCGGCAGTCGGGGGCCTGGTCGCGCAGCCCCGCCGCCGCGTCCAGGCCGCTGCGGCCCGGCAGTTCGATGTCGAGGAGGGCCACGTCGGGCCGGTGGACCAGGGCCGCGTCCACGATCGCGTCGCCGGTCCCGACCTGGGCGACGACCTCGATGTCCGGCTCCATGCCGAGCAGTAAGGCGAGCGCCCCGCGCATCATCCCCTGGTCCTCGGCGAGCAGCACCCTGATCGACTTGGCGGGCCGGTGGGACCGGGGCATCTCGTTCGCAGGCTCGTACACAGGCCAAGCGTAGCTTCAGGGGCGGCAATTAAAGAGTAGTTATTGTTCCGGCCCGCAGGTCTTGACGGAAGTTGACCGTGCTCAAACAATCACCTCTGCAATTCCCCGAATGGTCGGCGAACGGTCGGCATTTCGACAGCTGAATAGGTTCGGTATATCGATCGAACGGCGTTCGGTATATCGGCCACGCACCCGCACCGCCCTACGAGGAACCGAAGAAGAGGTGCATCGTGTTCTCAGTGACCCCAGGAGCCGCGCGCTCCTGTCCGCCCCGGCTGAAGAGAGCCGTGCTGTCCGTGCTGGCGGCGTTCGTGACCATCGCCGCGCTCGTCGTCGGGGCCGGCGCCCCGGAGGCGTCCGCCGCGAGCTCGCTGCCCTGTGACGTCTACGCCGCCGCCGGCACGCCCTGCGTCGCCGCGCACAGCCTGGTCCGGGCGCTGTACTCGTCGTACAGCGGCTCCCTCTACCAGGTGCAGCGCGCCTCGGACAGTGCCACGGCCAACATCGGTCTGCTGGCCACCGGCGGCTACGCCAACGCGGCCGCGCAGGACTCCTTCTGCGCCGGTACGACCTGCATCATCACCAAGATCTACGACCAGTCCAGCAAGCACAACGACCTCACCGTCGAGGGTGCGGGCGGGGCCGGCGCGGCCGATGTCGGCGCCCCCGCGGACGCCCTGCCGGTGACCGTCGGCGGGCACCAGGTCTACGGCCTGGAGATCTCGGCCGGCATGGGCTACCGGGACAACTCCACCTCGGGAGTCGCCACCAACGGCGGCGCCGAGGGGATGTACATGGTCACCTCCGGCACCCATGTGAACGGCAGCTGCTGCTTCGACTACGGCAACGCCGAGACCAACAACAAGGACACCGGCAACGGCCACATGGACGCCATCAACTTCGGCACCGAGTGCTGGTTCTCGCCCTGCTACGGCTCCGGCCCCTGGGTGCAGGCGGACCTGGAGAACGGGCTGTTCCAGTCCAACCTCGGCCACAGCACCAACTCGTCCAACACGGGCACGGGCGCGATACCGTTCGTCACCGCTTTGCTGAAGAACAACGGCCAGGATCATTTCGCACTGAAATGGGGAAACGCGCAATCGGGCGGTCTGACGACCACGTATTCCGGCAGTGAACCCAGCACCAGCAGCGGTTACTCGCCGATGCACCAGGAGGGCGCGATCGTCCTCGGCACCGGCGGCGACAACAGCAACGGCTCCATCGGCTCCTACTTCGAGGGCGTGATGACCTCCGGCATCCCGACCGACGCCGCCGACGACGCCGTCCAGTCCAACATCGTCTCCGTCGGCTACGGCGGCGCGACCGGCTCCACCGGCACTCTCAATGCCGCCTCGGAGATCTCCCTGCGGGCCACCACGTCCTGCTGCACCACGGACTTCGTCCGCCACCAGAACAACGCCGGCGTCATGTCCGCCATCACCTCCAGCAGCTCCGCTCTCGACAAGAGCGATGCCACCTGGATCGTCCGCCCCGGCCTGGCGAGCAGTTCCTGCGTCTCGTTCGAGTCCCGGAACTACCCCGGCGACTACCTGCGCCACTACAACTACAAGATCTACCGGCAGCCCATGGACGGCACCAGCACGTATCGACAGGACGCCACCTTCTGTCCGACGACCGGCAAGAGCGGCACGGGCACGTCCTTCGCGTCCTACAACTACCCGACGAAATACCTACGCCACTACAACTACAACCTCTACATAGCGAGCGACGGAGGTTCCAACGCCTGGGACACCGCCACCTCGTGGACCGACGACGTGAGCTGGGCCGTCAGCTCGCCGTGGGCGCCGTAGCCACCATCGAGGTCAGCAACTCCAGTGCCTCGGTGGGGAGTTCCGCGGTGACCGTGAAGCCGCCGCGCGGCGCCGGGCCGGCCCTGAGGGAGCCGCCCGCCGCCGCGAGGCGCTCGGTCAGCCCCTTCAGGCCGGTGCCGCCGATGCCCCCGCTGCGGGGCTCGGCGGCCGCCGCGCCCGATCCGTCGTCGGTGACCGTCAGCAGGACCCGCTCGGCGCCGCTGTCGACGGTGATCTCGCAGCGGCCGGCGTCGCTGTGCCGGACCACGTTGGTGACGGCCTCGCGCACCACCCAGCCAAGCAGCGTCTCGGTCTGCGGCGCGAGCGGGGCCCCGGACTGCCGGACCACCGTCTCGACGCTCGCCGCGGCGAGGGCCGAGCGGGCCCGGGTGAGCTCGGTGGCGAGGCTGCCCTCGCGGTAGCCGGTCACCGCCTCGCGGATCTCGGTGAGCGCCTGCCGGCCGACCGACTCGATGTCGGAGACCTGTGCCAGCGCCGCGTCCATGTCCCGGGGCGCGAGCCGCCGGGCCGCCTCCGACTTCACGACGATCACCGACAGCGTGTGCCCGAGCAGATCGTGCAGATCCCGGGAGAACCGCAGCCGCTCCTTCTCCACCGCACGCCGGGCCAGCTCCTCGCGGGCCGCGCGCAGCTCCCGTACGGCCTCGGAGAGGGAGAGGATCGCGGCGGTGATCATCGTGGAGAGGAAGGTGCCGTAGGCGATGGTGATGGCGTCGGACCCGTCCCGGTACCAGGAGACCGCACAGGCGAAGCCGGCCAGCAGGATCCCGGACCGGCCCAGCCAGGGGCCGCGCAGCACCGCGCCGGTGGCCAGGCCGAGCAGCGGGAAGAACATCAGCCAGTTGCCGCCGTAGCCGAGGGCCAGGCCCGTGGTCAGCAGGCCCATCAGCAGCAGGGCGACACGGGTGGAGACGCTCTCCCGGGCCTCCTTGTGGAAGGAGCGGAAGGTCACGTAGACGTACAGCGAGTTGAAGGCGAGCAGGCCCAGGCCGCCGATCCACGGGTTGGGCGTCTTGCCCTGGAGCAGGTTGGAGAAGGAACCCAGCCCCATCAGCAGCCAGGGGAGCAGCGCGAAGCCGGTCGGCGGCGGCCCCGGATGCTCCGGCACCTTCCCGCTCCTCCGCGCGGCCTTCTGCTGCTCCTTGAAGCGGGTCATCTCCTCCCGCCACTGCGCACGAGCCCGCTGCCAGGCACCCACCCGGCACTTCACCTGCCGCCACCACGCCATGTCGCCCGTCCCCCGATCCGTACCGGTCCAGCGCTACGACCATACGAAAGGGCGGGCCCGTCCGGCAGGGGTGGATGTACGGCCCTGGGCAGGACAAATGTCCCGGCCCGGCGCGGCCGGATCTGACACGACGTCAGGAGCCTTCACAAGTGCGGAGCGCTGGGCTATACAAGGGGCGCTGGAATGGAACGCGTTCTAGATCCGTACCCGTGGACGACCTCGGTGCGGCCGACGGTGCGGACGGCCGTGCCGAGGTCTTGAGACACCTCAGGAGCCGTATGCCCATCGACGCCGCCAAGGCCCTCGCCGCCGAACCCAGGTCAGGGGAGATCCGCTGGGAGCGCCGGGACGTCCAGCTCTACCACCTCGGCATCGGCGCGGGCCGCCCCGCCACCGACCCCGACGAACTGCGCTACACCCTGGAGACCCGGCTGCACGTCCTGCCCAGTTTCGCCACCGTGGCGGGCACCGGCTCGCCCGGGGTGATCAGCGGACTGTCCATGCCCGGCGTCGACGTCGACCTCGCCAAGGTGCTGCACGGCGGCCAGTCCCTCACTTTGCACCGCCCCATCCCCGTCGCGGGCACCGCCACCGCGACCGGCCGCATCGCCGCCGTGTACGACAAGGGCAAGGCGGCCGTCCTGGTGATGCGCACCGAGGTCGCTGACGCCGACGGCCCGCTGTGGACCAACGACGCCCAGATCTTCGTCCGGGGCGAGGGCGGCTGGGGCGGCGACCGCGGGCCCTCGACCCGGCTGGACCCGCCCTCCGGGAAGCCCGACCGGACCGTGGAACGGGGCATCCGCGAGGACCAGGCCCTGCTCTACCGCCTCTCCGGCGACTACAACCCGCTGCACGCCGACCCCGAGTTCGCCAAGCTCGCCGGCTTCGACCGGCCCATCCTGCACGGGCTGTGCACCTACGGCATCACGCTCAAGGCGGTCGTGGACACCCTGCTCGGCGGGGACGTGAGCCGGGTGCGGTCGTACGGGACGCGGTTCGCCGGGGTGGTGTACCCGGGGGAGACGCTGCGCATCCGGATGTGGCACGCGCCCGACTCCACACGGGTCGCCGTCAGCGCCGCCGAGCGGGACGACGCGCCCGTCCTTGCCGACACGATCGTCGAACACTCTTGATCCAGTGAGCAGTTGAGGGGAGCCGCACCATGCGCGCAGCCGTTCTGCACGAGATCGGCCAGGAGAAGCTGGAGGTCCTCGACGACGTCGAGGCGGTGGGGTTCGGGCCCGGCAGGGTGCGGATACGGGTGCGCGCCACGGGGCTGTGCCACTCGGACCTGTCGGCGATGAACGGGGTGCTGCCGCAGCCGGGCCCGTTCGTGCCCGGGCACGAGGGCGCGGGCGAGGTCCTGGAGGTGGGGGAGGGTGTCACCCGGGTGAAGCCCGGCGACCGGGTCGTCGTCTGCTGGCTGCCGGCCTGCGGGGCGTGTCCCGCCTGCAAGCGCGGGCAGACCGAGCTCTGCCTGGCCGGGTTCATGAACGCCGGCACCCCCAACTTCAAGCGCCCCGGCGGTGATGTCTTCGGCTTCGCGGGCACCGGCACGTTCGCCGAGGAGGTCGTGGTCGACGCCGGGTGCGCGGTGCCGATCCCGGACGACGTGCCCTTCGACATCGCCGCGCTGATCGGCTGCGGCGTGACTACAGGGCTCGGCGCCGCTCTCAACACGGCCGACGTGGAGGCCGGTTCGGCGGTCGCCGTCATCGGCTGCGGGGGCGTCGGCATCTCGGCGATCCAGGGCGCGCGGCTCAAGGGCGCGGCCGAGATCGTCGCCGTCGACCCGGTCGCCTCCCGGCGTGAGTCGGCCCTCAGGTTCGGGGCGACCAGGGCCGTCTCACCCGACGAACTGCCCGGCGCCAAACAGGAGGTCACCGCGGGCGAGGGCTTCGACTACGTCTTCGAGGTCGTCGGCAAGTCCGCGACCGCCCGCACCGCGTACGAGAACACCCGGCGCGGCGGCACGCTCGTCGTGGTCGGCGCGGGCGCCATGGACGACTTCCTTCAGCTCAACATGTTCGAGCTGTTCTTCGACGAGAAGCGGATCCTGCCGTCCATGTACGGCGGCGGGGACGTGGTCCGCTCCTACGAGCGCACCATCGCCCTGTGGCGGGCGGGCCGCGTCGACCTGGAGGGCCTGATCACCCACCGGGTGCCGCTGGCCGAGATCAACGAGGCCCTGGACCAGATGCGCACGGGAACGGCGCTGCGCACCTGCATAGAGATCTGATGGGGAGCCGTCGTATGCCGGAGTCGGAGAGGCCGCTGGACGGACGCACCGCGATCGTCACCGGTGCCGGCCGTGGGCTCGGCCGGGCCGAGGCGCTCGAACTCGCCCGGCTGGGCGCGGCCGTCGTCGTCAACGACTTCGGGCAGCCCGGCCGCGACGGCTCCGGGGCGGCCTCCGCCGGACCGGCCGAGCAGGTCGCCGAGGAGATCCGCGCGGCGGGCGGACAGGCCGTCGCCCACACCGGGGACGTCGCCGACTTCTCGCAGGCGCGAGACCTTCTCACCCTCGCGACAACCACCTACGGCCAACTCGACATCCTCGTCAACAACGCCGGCATCCTGCGGGACCGCATGGTCTTCTCGATGACCGAGGAGGAGTGGGACTCGGTGATCCGGGTCCACCTCAAGGGCCACTTCAACACCACCCGCTTCGCGGCGGCGCACTGGCGGGAGCGGTCCAAGGCGGCAGGCGGCGCGAAGGTGTACGGCCGGATCGTCAACACCTCCTCCGAGGCCTTCCTCGCCGGCTCCGCGGGCCAGCCCAACTACGCGGCCGCGAAAGGCGGGATCGTCGGCCTCACCACCTCCACGGCCCTCGCCCTCGCCAAGTACGGCGTGACCGCCAACGTGATCTGCCCGCGCGCCCGCACCCGGATGACCGAGGACGTCTTCGCCGGGTTCGAACAGCCCGTCGAAGGGCTCGACCCCCTCGCCCCCGAACACGTCGCCCCGCTCGTCGGCTACCTGGCCGCACCGGCCGCCGAGCGGATCAACGGCCAACTCCTGGTCGTCCACGGCGGCATGGTCGCGATCGTCGACCGGCCGCGCGTCCAGGCCCGGTTCGACAGCAAGCAGGACACCTTCAGCTACGACGAACTCGACGCCCTGCTCACCCCGCACTACGCGGACCGGCCGCCGGGGGAGACGTTCGCGGCGGCGGAGGTGCTGGGGCTCAAGCGCCAGTAGGACGGCGCCTGCAGGACGGAACACGACAGCGGCCCCGCCCCCGAAAGGGCGGAGCCGCTGTCGTACCTACCCTCAGGCCGCCGCCTCGGCAGGCTCCGGCTTGCGGTGCCGGCCGCTGGGGGCCGTTTCGCTCTCCTGGCCCGAGACCTGGCCACGGTGCTTGCCGTGACCGCCCGTCTCGTGAAGCTCGGCGGACAGCTGCTCGGACGTGCTGTGGTCGCTCATCGGAAGAATTCACCCCGTCAACATGATCTTTCTTACAGCGCGGCGAGTTTAACCGGCCCACCACGGGGTGAATCCAGGCGGGCACGCCGACCGCTACGGGTTCGTTACAAGCCGTGCCAACGGAGCCTGTTGCAAGGGCACCGGCCGGTTCACGACAGGCTCCGGGGGATCCGGTTCAGCCGGATCCCCCGGGCCCGCGTCCCCCGGCCCCCCGTGTTCCCCCGCCATCCCCGCGTCCCCCGTCTCCCCCGGCTCCCCCCAGGGCACTGCCACCGCCGCCACACCGCACGGGACCTCCCCCGTGGTGTACGGCAGCAGCAGTGCCCCGTCCCGCGTCCACAGCCCGGCGCCGGCCAACCACCCTTCCGGCGCCGGGAGATGGCACACCTTGCGGGTTCTGGGCCGCCAGGCGCCGACCCAGCTGCCCAGCGGACCGTCGATCCGCAGCGCGACCCCGCAGTTCTCCGGCATCAGCACCTGCCCCGGCTGGATCGCGAACGGCGTCACCGTGCACTCCGTCGCCCGCAGGCTGTCCGGGAAGCGCACCGGCAGCGTGCTGCCGAGGACACCCCAACCCAACCGTTCCTGCCCGGGGGAGGGCGCGTCCGAGCCGACCAGGATCAGCCCGCTGTCCGCGTCGGCGAGCAGCAGCCGGTCGTCGCTCTCGGCCGCGATCTGCAGCAGCGGCGACACCTCGCCCCCGCGCCCCAGATCCACCACGACCGCCTTGGTCCGCCCGCCCAGCTCCCGGTCCAGGGCCAGCATCCGCCCGGCCCGGTCCAGCCAGACCCCGCCGGAGCAGCGCCCCGGGACCACCGCGAGCCGCTCGGGCCCGAAGGCGCCGCCCGCCACCAGCCACACGGTGGAGGAGCGCGGGCCCACGGCGAGCGCGCACGCGGCCGTGCCTCCCGGCGCGGGCGGCAGCAGCCGGAGCGAAGCATCCTCGTCCGGGCACTCCACCGCGCCCAGCGGCAGCTCGCCGGTGCCGGGACCGGTCGGATAGAGCAGGGCGAAGTGGTGGCGCCCGTCCACCAGGCGGTGGATGAGCACCCGCCCGTCGCCCATCGGCTGCACCTCCGTGTCCGGCTCCTCCGGCTGGTTGCCGGGCAGCGGTACGGCGTAGGGCTCGGGGCCGTCCAGCGTCCACCGCTCCGGGAAGCAGGAACCATCCTGCTGAGCCAGCCGGGCCGCGTAGGTCCCGTCCGCCGTGATGGCGCAGCCCGCCCCCGGCACGCTGTCGTCCTCGTCCGCAGCCGAGGGTTCGATCGCACAGGCCGTCATCGTTCGGTCACCTCCGGCCACGAAGCTAGTTTTCGCACGCACAGGCGGGGGACCGCCCGCCCATGGCTTCACACATACGGGTGCACACTCGACGATTCGCCTGAGGAAACGGGGACGGGTGTGCTGAGCGTCGTCTCCCGTGGGCGAGCAGGTACGGCCCGACGGAACAGGCAGGTAGCCTTTTCCCCGTGCCCCGTCTGTCAGAAGTCATCGCCGCGCTGGACGACCTGTGGCCCGCCGAGCGGGCCGAGTCCTGGGACGCGGTCGGCACCGTCGTGGGCGACCCCGACCAGGAGGTCACCCGGGTCCTGTTCGCCGTCGACCCGGTCCAGGACATCGTCGACGAGGCGGTGAAGCTGGGCGCCGACCTGCTGGTCACCCACCACCCCCTCTACCTGCGCGGTACGACGACGGTCGCGGCGACCCACTTCAAGGGCCGCGTCGTCCACACGCTCATCAAGAACGACATCGCGCTGCACGTCGCCCACACCAACGCCGACACCGCCGACCCGGGCGTCTCCGACGCGCTCGCGGGCGCCCTGGACCTGCGGGTCGTACGACCCCTCGTGCCGGACCCGACGGACCCGGAAGGCCGCCGGGGCCTGGGCCGCGTCTGCGAGCTGGACCACCCGGTGACCGTCCGCGAGCTCGCCGACCGGGCCGCCGCCCGCCTCCCCGCCACCGCGCAGGGCATCCGCGTCGCCGGCGACCCCGAGGCCCTCGTCCGCACGATCGCCGTCAGCGGCGGTTCCGGCGACAGCCTCTTCGACGTCGTACGCGCTGCCGGCGTCGACGCCTTCCTCACCGCCGATCTGCGCCACCACCCGGCGTCCGAAGCGGTCGCCCACAGCCCCCTCGCGCTGCTCGACGCGGCGCACTGGGCGACCGAATGGCCCTGGTGCGAGCTGGCCGCAGCCCAGCTCGACGAAATCTCCGACCGCCACGGCTGGGACCTGCGCGTGCACGTCTCCAGGACGGTCACCGACCCCTGGACCAGCCACTCACCGTCCCTTGGAGCCCCCAACTGAACGCCGCGCCCGCCGACCAGATCCGACTCCTCGACGTCCAGGCCCTGGACGTCCGCCTCCAGCAGCTGGCGCACAAGCGGAAGTCGCTGCCCGAGCACGCCGAGATCGAGTCGCTGACCAAGGACCTCACCCAGCTGCGCGACCTGCTCGTGGCCGCGCAGACCGAGGAGAGCGACACCGCCCGCGAGCAGACCAAGGCCGAGCAGGACGTGGACCAGGTGCGCCAGCGCGCCGCCCGCGACCAGCAGCGCCTGGACTCCGGCGCGGTCACCTCCCCCAAGGACCTGGAGAACCTCCAGAAGGAGATCGTCTCCCTCGCCAAGCGCCAGGGTGACCTGGAGGACGTCGTCCTGGAGGTCATGGAGCGCCGCGAGTCCGCGCAGGAGCGGGTCGCCGAACTCACCGAGCGGGTCGGCGCGGTGCAGGGCCGGATCGACGAGGCGACCGCCCGCCGGGACGCGTCCTTCGAGGGGATCGACGGCGAGGCGGCGACGGTCACCAAGGAGCGCGAGGTCATCGCCGGCTCGGTCCCCGCGGACCTCCTCAAGCTCTACGACAAGCTGCGCGAGCAGCAGGGCGGCATCGGCGCGGCCAAGCTGTACGCCCGCACCTGCCAGGGCTGCCGCCAGGAGCTCGCCATCACCGAGCTGGCCGAGGTCCGCAAGGCCGCGCCCGACACCGTGGTCCGCTGCGAGAACTGCCGCCGCATCCTGGTGCGTACGGCCGAGTCGGGTCTGTAGCAACACCTAAGGGGCGCACGTGGCAAGGGAGTTCATCGTCGAGGCGGACGGCGGCTCCCGGGGCAACCCGGGACCCGCCGGCTACGGCGCGGTGGTCGTCGACGCGGCGACCGGCGAGACGCTGACGGAGGCCGCCGAGTACCTCGGCGTCGTCACCAACAACGTCGCCGAGTACCGCGGCCTGCTCGCGGGCCTGCGCGCGGCCCACGCCCTCGACCCGTCCGCCGCCGTCCACGTCCGCATGGACTCCAAGCTGGTCATCGAGCAGATGTCGGGCCGCTGGAAGATCAAGCACCCCGACATGAAGCCGCTCGCGAAGGAGGCGGGCCGCGTCTTCCCCGCGGACCAGGTCACCTACGAGTGGATCCCCCGGGCCGAGAACAAGCACGCCGACCGCCTGGCGAACGAGGCGATGGACGCGGGGAAGCGGGGCGAGCAGTGGTCGGCTTCGGCGTCGACGGCCGAGCTGGACGCGGGCGGCAGGACAGCGCCCCGTAAGGGGCGCGGGGCTGAGACATCTGCGGCTCCGCCGCGTGGGCGCGACCAGCCCCCACGCACCGGCACTGTGACGACGACCGACAAAACCACCGCCGACACCCGCGCCGCGAGCACCGTCGCGAGCCCCGGCTGGAGTTCGGCCCCTGACCTCGGTGCCCCTGCCACCTTCGTCCTCCTCCGCCACGGCGAAACCCCCCTCACCCCCCAGAAACGCTTCTCCGGCAGCGGCGGCACCGACCCCGCCCTCTCCGACGTCGGCCTGGAGCAGGCGCAGCGCGTCGCCGAGGCCCTCGCCCGGCGCGGCACGATCGAGACGATCCTCGCCTCCCCGCTCACCCGCACCCGGCAGACCGCCGGCGCGGTGGCCGAGCGCCTCGGCCTCGACGTCACGATCGAGGAGGGGCTGAAGGAGACGGACTTCGGCGCCTGGGAGGGCCTCACCTTCGGCGAGGTCCGCGAGCGCCACCCGGACGACCTGAACGCCTGGCTCGCCGACCCCGAGGCGCACCCCACCGGCGGCGGCGAGAGCTTCGCCGAGACCGCGACGCGCATCGCGGCCACCCGCGACAAGCTGGTCGCGGCCTACGCGGGCCGCACGGTCCTGCTGGTCACCCACGTCACGCCGATCAAGACGTTCGTCCGGCTCGCCCTCGGCGCCCCGCCGGAGTCCCTGTTCCGCATGGAACTGTCCGCGGCCTCCCTGTCGGCGGTGGCGTACTACGCCGACGGCAACGCGAGCGTACGGCTCTTCAACGACACGTCCCACCTGCGTCCCTGAGACCGTCCCCGGGGCCGCCCCCGAGACCGTCCCGGAGCCCCGCCGCCGCCCGCGCCAGCGCCTCGACGCGGGCCCAGTCCCGGGCGGCCACGGCATCCGCCGGGATCATCCAGGTGCCGCCCACACAGCCGACGTTGGGGAGGGCGAGGTACTCGGGCGCGTTGTCCGGCCCGATCCCGCCCGTCGGGCAGAAGCGAGCCTGCGGGAGCGGACCGGCGAGGGACTTCAGGTAGGCCGTGCCGCCGGCCGCCTGCGCCGGGAAGAACTTCATCTCCCGCACCCCGCGTTCGAGCAGCGCCACGACCTCCGAGACGGTCGACACCCCCGGCAGGAACGGCACCCCGGACGCGGTCATCGCCCCCAGCAGCCCGTCCGTCCACCCGGGGCTGACGAGGAACCGCGCCCCGGCCGCCACGCACTTGGTGACCTGACCGGGCGTGAGGACGGTCCCCGCCCCGACCACCGCGCCCGGCACCGCACCGGCGATCGCCCGGATCGCGTCGAGCGCGGCCGGGGTCCGCAGCGTCACCTCGATCGCGGGCAGCCCACCGGCCACCAGCGCCCGCGCCAGCGGTACGGCATCGCCGGCGTCCTCGATCACGACGACGGGCACGACGGGCGCGAGGTCCAGCACGGAAGTGGGCATGCCGCCATCCTGGCGAGGCGCTGCACCTTGCGCAATCACCGTTGCATATCGCGCAATGACCACGCCGAGGGGCTCAGTGCACCTCCGTGACCAGCACATCCACCGCCCACGCCTGCCCCGCCTTCCCCGGCGCCGCCGCCTCCACCTCGTACCCCAGGTCCCGCAACGCCTCCACCAGCTCGCCCGGGCCGGCCGGCGCGATCCCGGCGGTCAGCAGGCTCCGTACGATCCGCCCCTTCGTCGCCTTGTTGAAGTGGCTGACGACCTTCCGGGTCGGCGCGTGCAGCACCCGCACCGTCGCGGTCCGCCCGGCCACCTCCCCCTTCGGCTTCCACGCCGCCGCGTACGCCGCCGACCGCAGGTCCAGTACCAGCCCGGACCCGGCCGCCTCCGGCAGCACCTCGGCCATCGGCCCGCGCCAGTGCGTGCCCAACGCGCCCAGACCCGGCAGCTTCACCCCCATCGAGCAGCGGTACGACGGGATCCGGTCCGTCACCCGGACCGCGCCCCACAGCCCCGAGAAGACCAGCAGCGACCGCGCGGCGCGCCTCTTCGCGGCCGCGTCCAGGGAGGCCAGGCCGAGGGCGTCGTACAGCACCCCTGTGTAGACCTCCCCGGCCGGACGCGCACCCGCCGTCCGCAGCTCCGCGTTCTTCGCGACCTCGCCGCGCAGCCCCTCGCTCAGCCCGAGCACCTCGCGCGCCTTCTCCTCGTCGCCCGCGCACAGGTCGACCAGCTCGGCGAGCACCGCCGCGCGCGCCTGAGCGAGCCCCGGCAGCGACAGCGACTCCGGCTTCAGCGGGGCACCACGACCCGAGGACGCCTTGCCCTCCGAGGGCGGCAGCAGGACCAGCACACGTACTCCTCTTCACCGAAGACTCGCCGACGACCCGCCGACGACCCGCCGACGACGCACCGACGATTCACCGACGACGTCCGGCACCGTTCGTCATCAACGCTTCGCGCCAGCGTAAGGGGCCGGAGTCGCCCGATGTGATTACGCTCGTCCTATGCCCAGCCGTCACATCCGCGTCAAGGGCGCCCCCGAGGCCCCCCTCAGGGCCGCGCTCGCCGCGCTCCGGACCGACCTCGCCGTCCCGGAGAGCTTCCGGCCCGAGGTGCTCGCGGAGGCCGAGGGCGTCGCGCACTACCCGGCCGTGCCCGGGCACGACGCCACCGACATCCCCTTCTTCACGGTCGACCCGCCCACCGCGCACGACTTCGACCAGGCGATGCACCTGTCCCGGCACGACGGCGGCTACCGCGTCCGGTACGCCATCGCCGACGTCGCCGCCTTCGTCGTACCCGGCGGTGCCCTGGACTCCGAGGCGCACCACCGCGTCAACACGCTCTACTTCCCCGACGAGAAGGTGCCGCTGCACCCCGCCGTGCTGAGCGAGGGCGCGGCCAGTCTGCTGCCCGGCCAGACCTGCCCGGCCGTCCTGTGGACCATCGACCTGGACGCGGAGGGGCGGACGGTGACCGCCGACGTCCGCCGCGCGCTCGTGCGCAGCCGGGCCAAGCTGGACTACGCGGGAGTGCAGAAGCAGATCGACGAGGGGACCGCCGAGGAGCCGGTCGCGCTGCTCAGGGAGATCGGCGAGGCCCGCGAACGCCTCGAGGTGGAGCGCGGCGGCATCTCGCTCAACGTGCCGGAGCAGGAGATCGTCGAGTACGACCACACCTACGAGCTCACCTACCGCGCCCCGCTGCCCGCCGACGCCTGGAACGCCCAGATCTCCCTGCTCACCGGCATGACCGCCGCCGAGCTGATGCTGGCCCACGGCACCGGCGTGCTCCGCACCCTCCCGGTCGCCCCCGACGGTGCCGTCGCCCGCCTGCGCCGCACCGCGCACGCGCTGCGCATCGAGTGGCCGCACCACGTCTCGTACGCGACGCTGATCCGCTCCCTGAACCCGCACCGCCCCCGGCACGCGGCCTTCCTCCAGGAGTGCACGACGCTGCTGCGCGGCGCCGGCTACACGGTCTTCCGGGACGGCGCCCTGCCCACCATCACCACCCACGCGGCCGTCGCCGCCCCCTACGCCCACTGCACCGCGCCCCTGCGCCGCCTCGCCGACCGCTACGCCTCCGAGCTGTGCCTGGCGGCCGCGGCCGGCGAGGACCCGCCCGACTGGGTGCTGACGGCGCTGGACACGCTCCCCAAGGAGATGGCCGAGGGCGCGCGGCGCGCGGGCACGGTGGAGCGGGAGAGCGTCGACATCGTCGAGGCGGCCCTGCTCAAGGACCGGGTCGGGGACGTCTTCGACGGCTGTGTGGTGGAGGTCGAACAGCGCCGGCCGACCGTGGGGCGGGTGCTGTTGCAGCAGCCCGCCGTCATAGGCCGGATCGAGGGCGGGGAGCCCCTTCCACTGGGCGAGCGGCTGTGGGTACGGCTGACCGAGGCCGATCCGGGGACGGCGAAGGTGCGGTTCGCGCCCGCGTGAGCCGTCGTACGAGACCGGTGGCGTCGTCGGACGACAGGCTCAGGAGGCGACGAACCAGCGGGCCAGGACGTCGTCGAGGCCGTCTCCCTGATCGTTCCCGTTCATCCGGTCCGTCCCGTCCGTCCGGTCCGTCCCGTCCGCGGCCCAGGCCACGAATCCGTCGGGCCGTACCAGCAGAGCGGCCAGCTCCGGACGCCCCGGGCAGGCCGCGGTGACGACGTCCACCCGGTCGCCGTACTCCTCCGCGCGGGCGCGCAGCTTCGGGTCGTCGGCGAGGTCGAGGAGCACGGCACGGCCGACGTGCAGATGGTCGCCGAGCCGGGTGCCGTCGGAGAGTTCCAGGTCGGGGGCGCTGTGCCCGGTCAGCGGGTGCTCGCCGGGCAGCTCGTAGCGCTGCCAGACGCCGGAGATCTGCTTGACGAGGTACGTCGTCCCGGCCGTCGTCAGCGCGAGGTCGGTGACGACCCGGCGCAGGGCGCGGGCGTGCCGGTCGGGGCGCATCACGGCGATCTGGGCGCGGGTCCAGTCCAGTACCCAGGCGCCGACCGGGTGCCGTTCGGCGGTGTAGCTGTCGAGGAGGGAGTCCGGCGCGAGCCCGCGCACCACGGCGGCGAGCTTCCAGCCGAGGTTCATGGCGTCGCCGAGCCCGAGGTTGAGCCCCTGCCCGCCGAACGGCGAGTGCACATGCGCCGCGTCCCCCGCGAGCAGCACCCGGCCCCTGCGGTAGCCGTCCGCCTGCCGGGCGTTGTCGGTGAACCGGGTCGAGGAGTGCACCTCGTGGACGGTCACCTCGTCGACGCCCGACACCCGGCGCAGGGCGGCCTGCAGCTCCTCGGCGGTGATCGGCGCCGAGCGGTCGGCGGGCGGCCCGTCGAACTCGACGGTCAGGATCCGGCCCGGGAAGGGCCCGTTGACGTACGTCCCGACGTCCGTCGTGTTCCACCCCTTCCCCAGCCGCTCGCCGCCCGTCATCTCGACGACCGCCTGATAACCGGTGATCTCCGGCTCCGTACCGGGGAAGCCGAACCCGGCGAGCTTGCGGACCGTGCTCCGCCCGCCGTCGCACCCCACCAGCCACCCGCACCGGACCCGCGCGCCGTCGGCGAGGTGTACGACGACTCCGTCCTTTCCGTCCCCTCCGTCCTCGTCGGCGTCGAATCCGGTCAGCTCCACGCCCCGGCGGACCTCGACGCCGAGCCGCTCGGCGCGGGCGCCCAGGATCCGCTCCAGCTCGATCTGGGGGATGCCGAGGCCGACGCCGTCGGCGGGGCCGATGTCGGCGAACGCCGGGTCGGAGTCGTCGAACAGGTCACCGCGCATCATGATCCCGGCGAAGTGCCCGGCGAACTTCGGGGGAGTCCGGGGCGCGTCCGGACCCCGATCGCCGAGGAAGGCCCGCATCCGCCACCGGTTGCGCTCCCAGGCCGCCGCGAGATCCGGCAGCATCCCCCGCCGGTACAGCGCCACCCCGCCCGCCGTGTTGATCCCGCCGGCCTTGATGGTCTCGTCCGGTTCGGCCAGCCGCTCCACGACCAGCACCCGCGCCCCGCCGAGCCGCAGCTCCCCGGCGAGGAAGAGCCCGACGGGTCCGCCGCCGGCCACCACCACGTCGTAGTCCGTGCCGTTGTCGCTGTTCCTGTTGCTCTTGCTGTTCTTGCTGCTGTCTGTCGTCGTCATGGCTTCACTGTAGTCACTAAAAGTTTCGAGCGGCTATAGTTTTCTTGTGACGGACAGAAATGTGGCGGGTGGCGGCAAGCCGGGGGAGTCCCTGCGGGAGCGCAAGAAGCGGGAGACGCGGCAGCGGATCTCGAACGTGGCGACCGTGATGTTCCGGGAGCGCGGCTTCGAGCAGGTGACGGTCGTCGAGGTCGCGCGGGCGGCCGGGGTCTCGGCGATGACCGTCTTCAACTACTTCCCGCGCAAGGAGGACCTGTTCCTCGACCGCATCCCGGAGGCCGTCGAGGCCTTCGCCGGAGCGGTGCGGGACCGCGGGCCCGACGAGTCCCCGCTCGCGGCGCTGCGCCGCCTGGCCTTCCGGTTCATCGACGCCCGGCACCCGCTGGGTGGGATGGGGGAGAACTTCGTCGGCTTCTGGCCCGTCGTCGCCGAGTCGCCGGCGCTGCGGGCCCGGGCCCGCGAGGCGGTCGAGGAGGTGGAGCGGGCGCTGGCCGGGGCGCTCGCCGAGGCCGGGCTCGCCGAGCCGGAGCTGGCGGCGGCGGTGGTCGTCGCCGCGTACCGCTCGGTGTGTGTCACCTCGGTGAGCCGTCAGCTGGCGGGTGAGCCGTTCGCGGGGCTGGCCGTGGACCACCGGGAGCGGATGGGGGCGGCGTTCGACGCGCTGGAGCGGATGGCGCTGTAGGCCCTGAGCGCCCTCCCTTGACGGCTAACGCCGTTAGCCCTACCGTTGTGGCTAACGGCGTTAGCTGAAGTGCCCTCGGGAGGCAGCCATGACCAGCACCACGAACGTCACCCCCACCCTCCGCACCGCCACCACGGTGGTGCGCCGCACGGCCTGGCTGGCGGGCGCCCTGTTCTGGACGGCGTTCGCCGTGCTGGAGGGCGTGAACCACGGCTGGCTCGCCGGTGCCCTGGCCCTGCTCTTCCTGGTCCTTCCGGACCTCACCTTCCTGGTCGCCCTCGACGAGGCGCCCCGGATGGCGAAGGGACAGCTGCCGCCGCGCGCGGTGCCGTACTACAACGCGATGCACCGCGCGCTGATCCCGCTGGCGCTGCTGGTGACGTACGCGTTCGGGCCGGTCGCCTGGCCTCCGGCCTTCGCCGCGCTGTGCGGCTGGCTGGCCCACATCTCGTACGATCGCGCCTTCGGGTACGGGTTGCGGACGAAGGAAGGCTTCCAGCGTGGCTGACGTGACGGAGGCGAAGGGCATGACTGATGTGACTGATGTGCCCGACCGGCTGACGCCGAGGGCGCGGGAGATCGTGGCGGCGGCCCGGGACCTGCTGGAGGAGTCCGGCCCCGCCGTCCTCACCATGCGCACCCTCGCCGACCGCCTCGGCATCAAGGCCCCCTCCCTCTACAAGCACTTCCTGGACAAGCACGCGGTGGAGGTCGAGCTGACCGCGCAGATGCTGGAGGAGTCGGCGGCGGCCCTGGAAGCGGCCGCGACCCGGACCCCCGGCTCCCTGGAGGCCCTGGCCCAGGCCTACCGCACCTACGCCCTGGCCCACCCCCACCTCTACTGCCTGGCCACGGAACGCCCCCTGCCCCGCACCCTCCTGCCGGAGGGCCTGGAGGACCGGGCCGCTCTCCCGCTCCTGCGGGCCTGCGGCGGCGACCGGGACCTGGCCCGCGCCACCTGGGCGTTCGCGCACGGCATGGTCGTCCTGGAGATCCACGGCCGCTTTCCGGACGACGCGGATCTGGACGCGGCATGGAAACGGGGTGTGAAGGCGTTGCACCCTTAGCGCAAGGGGGTGCGAAGGTGGCCGAACACGCACGGTGGACGAGGGCCCGGCTGGGCCGGTGCGGTCCGTCGCTCGACCTGCTGACGGCGAATTTCGAACGGCACACCTACGCCCCGCACGCGCACGCCGAGTTCACCATCGGGGTGTGCGTCGGCGGCTCCGAGATCATCGACTACCGGGGCGGCCACATCAGCACCGGCCCCGGTTCGATCGTCGTCCTGGCCCCCGGCGAGATGCACACGGGCGGCCCGGCCACCCTGACCGACGGCTACGCCTACCGCGCCCTGTACGCGGCCCCGGCCCTGCTGGCGGACGGCACCCTGAACGCCGGCACCCCGCACTTCCGCGACCCGGTCCTGGACGACCCGGAACTGGCCGCCGCCTTCCGCGCCGCCCACACCACCCTCTCCACCTGCCCCGACCCCCTGGAAGCCGAATCCCGCCTCCCCTGGCTGCTGACGGCCCTGTCCCGCCGCCACTCCACGGCCCGCTCGGCACCGGACCGCATACCCGGCGCCGCCGGCATCGCCCTCCTGGTCCGCGACCGCCTGGCCGACGAACTGACGGCCCCACCGTCACTTTCCGACCTGGCCACGGACCTCGGCCTCTCCCGCTACCAACTCCTCCGCGCCTTCCGCACGACCATGGGCGTCCCGCCGTACGCCTGGCTGGCCCAGTACCGGGTCGACCGCGCCCGCGGCCTGCTGGAAGCGGGCCTGCGCCCGGCGGAGGTGGCGACCCTGGTGGGCTTCGCCGACCAGGCCCACCTGACCCGCTGGTTCCGCCGGGTGCTGGGGGTGACCCCGGCGGCCTACCGCAACAGCGTTCAAGACGCGGCACGGTCCTGACACCGATGCTTGCCGTATGACTGCACGCGGCTGGTTCTTGTTCTCCCTCATGGGAGTGATCTGGGGTGTTCCCTACCTGATGATCAAGGTGGCGGTGGACGAGGTGTCCCCGTCGACGGTGGTCTTCGCGCGGTGTGCCGTGGGCGCGCTGCTGCTCCTCCCCCTGGCGATCCGCCAGGGCAACCTGCTGGGCACCCTCCGCACCCACTGGCGCCCGATGCTGGCCTTCGCGTGCATCGAGATCATGGGCCCGTGGTTCACCCTCACCGACGCAGAACGCCACCTCTCCAGCTCCACCGCCGGCCTGCTGATCGCGGGCGTCCCGATCGTCGGCGTGGTCGCCGCCCGCTACTTCGGCGGCGAGCGCGAACACCTGGGCGTCCGCCGGATCGCCGGCCTCCTGATCGGCCTGGCAGGCGTAGCAGTCCTGACCGTCCCCCACCTGACCGGTGGCGACGCCCGCTCCCTCGGCGAGGTACTCCTCACCGTGATCGGCTACGCGACGGCCCCCCTGATAGCGGCCCGCCGCCTGAAGGACGTCCCGACGCTGCAGCTGATAGCGCCGTGCCTGACCCTGGCGGCGTTGGTCTACGCCCCGGCAGCGGCAGCCACGTGGCCGTCCTCGATGCCTTCGACGAACGCGTTGGTGTCCCTCCTGGCCCTGGGAGTCCTCTGCACGGCGGTGGCCTTCGTAGCGTTCTTGGAGCTCATCAAGGAGATAGGCCCGACCCGCTCCACGGTGATCACGTACGTCAACCCGGCGGTGGCGGTGGCGGCGGGCGCCCTCTTCCTGGGCGAGAGCTTCACCCCCACCATCGCCGTCTCCTTCGCACTGATCCTCACAGGCTCCGTGCTGGCGACGATGGCCTCGGCACCGAAGAGGCCCGCCCGCCCGGTAACATGGTCGACACGGCAGACGAGCCGGGCGGACGGCCGCGTGGAGTCCCCTTGACGGGGGGCTTCCCGAGGAACGTCCGGGCTCCACAGGGCAGGGTGGTGGCTAACGGCCACCCGAGGCGACTCGCGGGACAGTGCCACAGAAAGCAAACCGCCCAGCACCTCGGTGCTGGGTAAGGGTGAAACGGTGGTGTAAGAGACCACCAGTGCCCAGGGCGACCTGGGCAGCTAGGTAAACCCCACCCGGAGCAAGGTCAAGAGGGGCGCCGTGAAAAGCGCCCTGCGCGGACGTTCGAGGGCTGCCCGCCCAAGTCCGCGGGTAGACCGCACGAGGCCGGCGGCAACGCCGGCCCTAGATGGATGGCCGTCACCCCGGCACCCGCGAGGGACCGGGGCACAGAACCCGGCGTACAGCCCGACTCGTCTGCCATTGGTGCTCGACCCCGTCGAGGTCGAGAAGTGGATCACTGCCCGCATCGCCAAGCACGTCGGCAACCCGGCCTTCATCGAGCTCGGCCAGCGTTTGAATGCTCTGCGGGAGAAGTACGCCGACTCCCAGCAGGCATCGCTGGAGTTCCTCAAGGAACTATTCCCGCTGGCGCGAGACACAGTCGCAGCGGAGAAGGCCGCCGCCGAGGTACCCCGCGAGGAGCGCGGCAAGGCCGCCCTGACCGAACTCTTCGAGTCGCTCAGGGGTGAGGAGACTCCGATCATCGCCGAGAAGGTCGTCGACGAGGTCGACTCTGTTGTCCGTGCCGTCCGCTTCGACGGTTGGCAGCACACCAGCGAAGGCGATCGCCTTGTCCAGCAGGCACTCCGTAAGGCGCTCTGCATCAAGTTCAAGATTCGCGACCAGGAAGTTTTCGGGAAGGCACTGGGATACATTCTCGAGTACTACTAATTGTTTAAGGCGGCGTTCGTCAGCACCCCGCGACTAGCAGATACAGGTAACCGAGTTCCGGCGCTACGTCCTATGATGGCGACGCATGCACCCACGCGGCGTGCTGCCATAACGCTGTTCAGCGTGAGGCACCCTCCGGCCACAACACCCGTACGGGGATGCCGTTGCGTTCGGCATAGTTAACGACGTCCGCCGTCCCGCCGTACCCCCGCGCGGGTTTCCCATCCCACACGGCAAGCAGCTCATCCACCAGACCGACGAGGACTTCGCTCCCCGTCTGGTGGGCCTCCGAGGTTGACTCGGTCATGCCGGTCTCGTGCACGTCGGCCGCTTGCCGGATCAGTTTGTCGTACGTGTCGTGATGCCATTCGGGGAGGCCGTCGCGATATTCGGATGCCGGAATGACGACTTCGAGGCGCCCGCCGTGCATCAGAACCGCCTCGGCGAACCAGGAGTCGGGACCATCAGCGATGCACGAGACGGCGACCAGATCTGAGGCGTCGTAGCCGCGTACCGCCTCGTCGAGCATCGCCCGCACCTGTTCCTCGACCTCTGCGCTCAGCCCGCGATGTCCCGTGATCCCCACCCGCACTCTGTACCTCCTACAGGTAGACGCCGTGCAATTGCTCATCGAAGTCCCGCACCACCTTGGGCGGTGCGCTGGTCGTGAGAGTACGGCGCATGGCGCGGGCCCGCTCCACGATCCGCCCCGACCGGTACTTGAGGCCGGTGTTCAGCGCGCGGGAGGCGAGGGTGAACGCAGCCTCGACGCGTCCTGAGGAGAGGTGGCCGGAGGCGATGTCGAGCACCAGCAGCGCGCGCTGTTTCTCGTGGCCGGTGGCAAGTGCCTCCGCGTCCTCGGAGAGGACCCAGTCGGCGAGGCCGAGCCGTGCGCCGCAGGCTACTCGGGCGGCGGCGACCTTCGTTTCGGTGAAGGTGAACACCCATGGCCATGGCGGCGGTTCCTGCCCGTCCAGGGTGGTGACAGCAGCCCGTGACGATGTCAGCGATCGTTCGGCACGGCGTCGGTCTCCGGCAGCCGCATGCGCCAAAGCCTCGACGCTGGAGAGCCAGGCGTCCGCAATGGCGGGGCGCCGGTCGCCGAGCGCGCGGCGGGCCTTCGCCGCGAGGTTCAGGGCCTGGATGCCGTTACCCGCGTGGGCCTCGAACTGGGCCAGGCTGCCGGCCTGGTAGGCCGTCAGTAGCGGATTGCCGGCAGCCTTGGCGGCCTTGATGGCGGAGCCGTACCAAGTGCGTGCGCTGCCGTTGTCGCCCATGTCCCACGCGAGCCAGCCGGCGAGACTTGCTGCCTCGCTGCCGACGGCCGCCAGGCGGAGACGTTGCTTGGGGTCCGCGTCTCGGGTGATGCTCTGAATCAGGCGCACATGGGCGCGTACGGACTCTTCCAGGTCCCGGGAGGGGGTTGAGCCGTCGAGCCGTCTGTAGGCGGACGTGCTGAGGCGGAGGGCTGCCACCTGCCCGCTGGTGGTGTCGGCTGCGTCGGTGAGTGCGGCCAGAGCGGGGGTTGTGGCCACGGCCACGGCTCCGCCGAGGAAGCGGCGTCGGTCCACGTCGTCAGACCCGTCCTTCGCGTGGGGCTGGGGGTGACTGTCGGCGAGTCCGACGAGTGTCGGCGGGATCTCCAGGTGCGCGGCAGCCGCCGCCAGGATGTCGGTGCTGTAGGCCGAGGTTCCCTTCTTCTCCAGACGGGACACGGCGGACTGGCTCATGCCCAGGGCTTGCCCCAGGGCGGTCTGCGTGATCCGCCACTCGCTGCGGACGAGTTCGATCACTCGCCCGTAATTCCCGGCCCGGGATGCTTCTTGGACCGGCCTTGTCTGGAAATCCACGACCTACCCCCACGCTACGAGTCTTCATAGCACCGCGCGCCTACCCGTACCCGCTGAGCGCATATCCGCATGCGAGTGCCGCATGTGCGATGGTCCCACCTCACACAGTGATCGTTGACTGGTGACAGCACAACGACCCGCTCCGCAGCGGGAGTTCGGGCAATTGTGCGATGGCGGTAATCCCCCGCATTCCTCCGCCGGGGACGGACCGTCCCCCCCGCCCCCGGACCAAGGCGTGAACCATGACGATGACGGCGCCCAAGCCCCGCCCCAAGGGGCGCCCCGGCTACAGCGAAACCCACCCCCGCATCGAAGCGACGGCGCCCCTGGCCCGTGGCCTGGTCTGCACCGCCTGCGCCATATGGGGTCTCCCGCCCGAGGTGACCGAGGCTGCGGCCGTAGTGATGGCCGAACTCGTCGCCAACGCGGTACGTCACGCTTCGGGCCCGTCAGTGCGGGTCACCGTCGACCGGCTCGACGACGATCGTGTGCGCTTGGCGGTCGTCGACTGCGCTCCCTACCGGCTTCCGGACCTGCGTACCCCGGAGGACGAAGAGCAGAGCGGGCGCGGGCTGGTTCTCGTCGAGGCCATGAGTGATCGATGGGGCTACGACCGGCTCGGCCCCGCACGCCGCCCGTGGGGCAAACGCTGCTGGGCCGAACTCTCTGTGAAACAGGTAGCTCTGTGATCCTCGACGGCTTGGACGTAGACCTGGAGGAGGAGCCGACCTGGCCATCGCCCCCGCACCGACGAGTCCGGATCGCATGGAGACAGGCAGCGGCTCAGCTCCTCTTCGTCATCGCGGTCACTGCTTTCGTATGTGCCCTGCTTTCCTGCGGCGCCGGCTGGTGATCTCCGGCGGCCGTACGACCCGTGTCCCCTCAACGAGAGCCCGACCTACACCCCGGCCCGGGGCATCGCCCTGTCAGGCAAGGCGAACCTTGGCAGGGCGCACGCCGATGGATCACACAAAGGAGAGACGACACATGACAGCGGCAGATCAGCTCGCTCCAGCCCGCCCGTGGGGTGCCGACCGCCTCGCCCCGTATCCGATCACCGTGAGCATGCCGTTCACGTCGGTCACGATCGACCCGGCGACGCAGACCGGTGTGCTCCGCGATGGTCACGGGTGTGTGGTGGAGATGGGTAAGCACGGCACCAGCTCCGCAACTTCGACGACTACCGTCACCAATCTGGACTCGCGCAACGACCAGGGGTCCGACCAGGACTCACAACAGGACTGACACTCATGGCCGAGATCGACAGGGCCGTCCTCGTGGCCACCGAACCCTTCGACCTGACCGCCGACCTGGTGATCACCGAACTCAACCGCAAGGGCGTTCCGGTGGTCCGCTTCAACCCTGCTGACATCGGTAGGAATCTGACGGTCTCGGCTCAGTTCGGTGCCTGCTCGACCCTTGGGGTCGGGCAGCTCCGCACCACGTCGAGAACTGCCGACCTGGAGCACATCAGAGCGGTGTACTGGCGCCGCCCCATCTGGCCCTCTTTCGGGAATCTGGCGGCGGATGATGCCCGATTCGCCGCCGCTCAGGTCCGTTTCGGGCTCGGCGGCATCCTCTATGCCCTCGACGGCCCTCTGTGGTTGAACCACCCTCTGAGGGATGCAGCGGCTGATTACAAGCCCGCCCAACTCGCCCTGGCCCGGCGCCTGGGCCTTAAGGTTCCGCCAACTCTCGTCACGAACGACCCTGATGCCGCAAGGAATTTCATCCACGAACACGGTCAAGTGATCTACAAGACGCTGCGATGGACACCGTACGAGCGAGACGGGATCGGGCTCACCTCGTGGGCGGAGCCGGTCTCCGCCGATCAGATCACCGAAGCCGTGCGTGTCACCCCGCACTTGTTTCAAGCCCGTGTGGACAAAACGGCGGATCTGCGGGTTCTCCTCGTCGGCGAGCGAGTGTTCGCCGTACGGATCGACTCCGGTCTGCTGGACTGGCGCAAGGACTACAGCGCACTCACGTACCACGTGGTAGACCTGCCCGACTGCCTGACGAGGACTCTGCGCGCCTACCTCGACCACTACGGCCTCACTTCCGGCAGCTTCGACCTTGCCATCGACCGAGTCGGCGAACCGCACTGGCTGGAGCTGAACCCCAACGGCCAGTGGGGTTGGTTGGAGGAGAACACCGGGCTGCCCATGGCCGCCGCGTTCGCCGACCTGCTCACCCGAGGAGAACCCCGATGACCTACACCGCACCACAGCGGCGTGCCCTCGCGGACCGGCTCCAGTCGGCGGGCGTCCTCACAACCCCCGCATGGCGGGCTGCGGTCGAGGCCACACCGCGTGAACTGTTCCTCAATCCGGGCGTGTTCCTGCCCGTCGAAGACGGACTCTGGCGCCCCGTGACTGCACTCGGTACCGACCCCGCCGAGTGGGTCGAGATCGCCTACAGCGACCAGTCCCTGGCCACTCAGCTCGACGGACACCTGACCGCCGACCAGACCGGTGAACCGGTCCGCGGCACACCCACCTCATCTTCGACCACGCCCGTGACGGTGGTCGACATGATCGAACACCTCGGCGTTGACGACGGGCATACGGTGCTGGAGATCGGCACAGGTACGGGCTACTCGACCGCCCTTATGTGTCACCGGCTCGGCGAGGACAACGTCACCACGATCGAGGTGGACCCGCAGGTCGCGGCCCGCGCGGATGCTGCTCTCGAAGGGGCTGGGTTCTCCACGTGGACTGTGACCGGTGACGGTCTTCTCGGCCACCCTGGCAGGGCACCGTACGACCGAGTGATTGCCACTTGTGCCGTACGCCGCATCCCGTACACGTGGGTACGTCAGACACGGCCAGGCGGGACCATCCTCGCCACCGTCGGCTCATGGGCGTACGGGACCGGCCTCGCTAAGGTCACTGTCAACGAAGCTGGTTCAGCTGAAGGGCGCATTATCGGCCGGTCGTCGTTCATGCACGCTCGCGCACAGGCCGTTGTACCTCTGGCCGGGGATCTGTCGGCCCGCACCGCCTACGCCGACACCGAGCGGGAGGCGAAGGTGCCGCCGACGTTGCTGAACGACTGGATGCCTGCCTTCCTCGCCCAGCTTGCCGCCCCGCGGGCACAGTTCGTGAAGGCAACCAGCACAGACGGAGCGCTGTCGCTGTACCTGTTCGACGCAGACCGCGAGTCGTTCGCCGCTTTCACCGAGGGCGCCTCCGGCTGGACGGTCCGCCAAGGAGGCCCCGTGTCCCTCTGGGACGACATCGAAGGGGCTCTGACGGCGTGGCAGGACGCCGGACAGCCCGACATCAGCGCGGTACGCGTTCACATCACTGAGCGGGCGCACACGTACTGGATCGGAGGGCAGCGGATCACCACTCCGGGGGGTGAGAAGTGGATCGGGGACAAGCCGATACTGCGGTGGGAACACCCCGTTCGCTGACCAACGACCGCGCGTAGCTGTCGCAACCAGTCGGAAGGAAGTCATGAACTGGTAAGCACGAAGGGGGAGTTCGATCGTAGGCTGTGCCGCGAACGCTCCCCGCCCCGGCTGAAGGACGTACGACTCATGACCGACCCTGTGCCGATGACCGAGTCGGCTGAGCGGCAGAAGATCGACACGACGGTGCCGCACTCGGCGCGGATCTGGAACTACTGGCTCGGGGGCAAGGACAACTACGCCGTCGACCAGGCGGCTGGGGATGCGTACACCGAGGTGTTTCCGGGGATCGTGACGATCGCCCGGTCCAGCCGTGCGTTCCTGCGGCGGAATATCGCGTATCTCGTCTCCGAGGCGGGGGTGCGGCAGTTCCTGGATGTGGGGACGGGGCTTCCGACGGCGCAGAACACGCATGAGGTCGCTCAGGGGCTCGCGCCTGAGGCGCGGATCGTCTATGTCGACAACGATCCGATGGTGTTGGCGCACGCCCGTACCCTGCTCTACTCCAGTAAGGAGGGGGCGACCGCCTACGTCGACGCGAACGTGACGGATCCGGAGCGGATTCTCGCCGTGGCCGCCGAGACGTTGGACTTCGGGCGTCCTACCGCGCTCATTCTCAGCAACATCCTGGGGCACGTCGCTGACCACGATCAGGCTCGTTCCATCGTCTCGCGGCTGGTGGAGGCCCTGCCCTCGGGTAGTTACCTGTCCATCAACGACGGGTCGCGTGGGATCGACCCTGTCTTCGAGCAGGCTCAGGACGCCTACAACAGCAGTGGGGCCGTTCCGTACAACCTGCGCTCCGTTGAGGAGATCAGCGCGTTCTTCGAGGGGCTGGAGCTGGTTGAACCCGGTGTGGTGTCGGTGACGGAGTGGCGTGTGGAGGGCGGGGCGGGTGTGCCGGAGGTTGTTGCTGAGCACGGTGGGCTGGCGCGGAAGCTGTAGGGGCGGGGGTGGTGTGGTGCCCAGCCGTTTGGCCGACGTGATGGTGTTGGCCAAACGGCTAGGTGGGTTTACCAGGCCTGGCAGGTGGCCGGTGTCGGGTTGGTGGTGAGGTGTGGGGGGTTGAGGGGGGTGGTGGGGGAGTTGAAGGTCACGGTGGTGGAGAAGACTTCGTGGCCGTTCTGGGTGCCGGTTACCAGGAGGCGGGAAGTGTGCTGGTCGTCGGGTGACTTGGGGGTGACGTCGATCCAGCAGGGGGCGTCGAACTCGACGTAGCGGAGGAAGCTGGTGTCGAGGGCGGTGAGTTGGGCGTGGCCCGGGGCGGAGGCGTGTGCGGCCTGGACCACGGCCTCGAGGAGCACGATGCCCGGCACGTGGTCGTGGGCGTGGTCGAAGAGTACGGAGTTCGTGGTGTCCGTGCGCAGTTGGTAGTGGTGCGGCTTGGACGTGCACGCGATGACGACGTCACCCGGGTGGCTGCGGTCGACCACGGTGGGGGGCACGGGCCGGGCCGGCGGGAGTGCCGCGGCGAAGGCCTGCTGCGCGTCGGAGTATTCCTTGCGCAGGCGGTTGTAGATGGCCGGCGGGTGGGTGACGTATTTGATCTCGGCGGAGCCGAGGGGTTCGCCGTCGCACGTGGCCTCGATGTGGGCGGTGAGGCGGACCGAGCCGAGCCGGCGGCGGGTGACGTCGCTGTGCCTCACGCGCAGTTGGACGTCGGCGGGTGTCTCGCGCTTGCGGAAGGCCGCCGGTGTGAAGGTGTAGCGGGCGGATTCCCAGCCGAGACGGTGGTCCAGGGATATGTCCTGGGTCGCGTGCGAGAGCACCGCCAGTGCCTGCCGGACGGTCTCGACGAAGAGCAGCGGGCTGGTGACTCCGCTGCGGAGCGTGTAGAAAGCGTGTGAGCGCGGCCAGCCGAGATGGACGACATCGGTCTGCGGGGAGTCCTCGTGCCAGTCACGCACGAAGACCTCTCCGGGGCTCGACTTGCGGGCGAACCGCTGCAGATCGCTGGTGAGTAAATCGGTGTGCGGGTTGCTGGGCATTGCGTCCTCCCCCTTGGGACGTCGGCGTGCAGAGAAGCTCGTCAGCAGGAGTTGGAGTCGATCAGCTGCTTGAATGAGCCACGAGTAAAAATAAAGGTTGTTCTTTTCTTTGTCGAGGGACGGGTGGGGAGTCATGGCAGGTCGAGTGATCAGGCAGGAGCGGGCCGTCCAGACGAGGGCGACGCTGCTGCGGGCTGCCGCGGAGGTGTTCGCGGAGTCCGGCTATGCCGGATCGAACGTGTCGGCGATCGCGGAACGGGCCGGTCTCACGCTGGGCGCCCTGTACTTCCACTTCCGGAACAAGGGGCATCTCGCCCGCGAGATCGTGCTCTCCCAACCGGACCTCGTGGTGCCCCCGCACCCTTCCACGGGCCTGCAGCACGCCGTCGACGTCACCCTCACCTGGGCGTACCAGCTGCTCGACAACCCGGTGCTGCTCGCCGGGGCGCGGCTGGTGATGGAGCAGGAGCAGTTCGTCGAGCCTTCGGAGAACTCCCACCAGCAGTGGACGCGCGTGATCTCCAGCGATCTGCACGAGGCGAAACGGCGGCGCGAGCTGCGCGCGGGGGTCGATGTGGACGCGCTGGCCCGGCTGGTGGTCAACGCGTGTACGGGCGCACAGATGCACTCCCACCTGGAGACCAGACGCCGGGACCTGCCGGACCGGGTGGAGGAGATGTGGCAGTGCCTGCTCCCGGCTGTCGCGGTGCCGAGCGCCGTCAAGAGCCTGCAGTTCGGCGCATCCCGCGCGAAAAGCGCGTGACGGACCGGTTGTCGACCGGTTGTTGTACGTGATCAACGAGAAAGTGCGAGGGGAAAACGTGGTGGAGTCCGCGCAGGGTCTGCTCCAGGGCAAGGTCGTCATGGTCACCGGAGCGTCCAGCGGTATCGGGGAGGCGGCGGCCCGGCTGTTCGCCGCCCAGGGAGCGGCGGTGGCCGTGATGGCGCGGCGGGAGGACAGGCTGCTCGCGTTGAAGAAGGACATCGAGGGGGCTGGTGGCAGTGTCCTGGTGGCCGCCGGGGACGTGACGTCGCCGGCGGACGTGGAACGGGCCGTGACGGCGGCGGTCGCGACGTACGGCGGGCTCGACGCGGCCTTCAACAACGCGGGTTGGGGGAGTGCCGGTACCCCGCTGCACGAGACGGACGACGCCGTCTTCGAGCAGATCATGGACGTGAACGTGCGGGGGGTGTGGAACTGCCTCAAGCAGCAGATTCCGGCCATGCTGCGGCAGGGGGGCGGGGCGATCGTCAACACGTCCAGTACGGCGGGGTCGTTCGCGACCGGTGCCCTCGCCCCCTACGTGGCGGCCAAGCATGCGGTGCTCGGTCTGACCAGGGCCGCGGCCGCCGAGTACGGAGACCGGGGCATCCGTGTCAACGCTCTGATGGTGGGCAGCACCCGTACCGAGCTGATGGAGACGGCGATGGAGCAGTTTCCCCAGTTGGAGCAGGCCGCTGTCGCCCGGGCCATCCAGCACCGTCTGGCCGATCCGAAGGAGGTGGCTCAGGCGGCGCTCTGGCTCTGCAGCGATCAGGCTTCGTTCGTCACGGGGGCCGGGGTGCCCGTGGACGGAGGCTGCAGCGCCGTGTGAGAGGCGGGTTGGAGTGGCGGGTGGGGCGTGTGGGGCCGCGGCGGTCGTCCGTCGCCGCAGCCGGGCGGGGCTGCCTGAGGCAGGATCTGGCGCCAGACGCGGGCCAGCAGGGCCGAGTTGTCCTGCTCGCTGTCGGGGTCGGGGCTGTCGCGGCGGGGGAGGGTCGCCTCGGTTCCGCAGACCAGCAGGACCGCCAGGACCGTGAGTGCCGCCGAGTCCGTCACCGGGAATGCCCCGGGAGATGCCCCCGGAACTGTGTCCGCAGACACCTCCGCAGACGCCCCCGCGTCGGGCGTCCCTCGTAGGCGTTCGTGGATCAGCGGTGTCCAGACGCCCCGCCAGCTGTGCCGGGCGTCGGCGGCCTCGCGGTCCAGCCGTGCGGCGGCGCGTACCGAGGGGTTCTTCTGGAGGAGTTCGACCAGGCCGAGCGTGAGCGATACGACGCACTGGACCGGAGGGTCGCGGCGGGCGCGGGTGCGGGCCACGAGGGCGCGGGTCGCGGCGCAGCCCTCTTCCCTGACGGCCGTCGACAACTCCTGCTTGGAGGGGAAGTGGAAGGTCAGTGCCCCGAGCGAGATGCCCGCGGCCCGCGCGATGCCGCCGAGTGACGCTCCCGCGTAACCGAGGCGGTCGAACTCCTCCGCAGCCGCCGTCAGCAAGGCGCGACGGGTGCGACTGGCCCTCTCCTGCTTCATCGTCCCCTCTTCCTCGGAGCTGCTCAGACGCGTTGCCACTGGTGGCGACCACCCCGTCAGATTAGCCCTGTTCATGGGCTCCGTAAGGCCCAGAAAGAAAAAAATGACTATGTTATTCTTCGTTGAGTCGGCAATCGTCGAGTCGACGAAGGGGGACTGACGACATGGACCTGAGGGTGCTCGGAGGACTGGCGGCGCACGAGGGGGGAGTGCCGATCTCGCCGTCCGGGGCGCTGCCCAGACAGGTGCTCGCCCTGCTGGCGGCATCCGCCGACCGCGTCGTCCCCACCTGCGCGATCGCCGAGGAGCTGTGGCCGCAGGGGGCGCCCGCGCACGCCGAACAGGCGATGGAGTCGCATGTTCGTCAGCTGCGTGCCGACATCGGTGCGGCGCTGCGGGCGGCGGGCAGTTGCCGGTCGGCCGAGGACGTGCTGGTCCGGGTGCCCGGTGCGTACCGACTGGACACCGTCGGGGGCTCCAGTGATGCCCGGGCGTTCGAGCGGACCGCCGGGGCGGGCTACCGGGCGCTGGAGGCAGGGGACCTGCGCCTGGCCGGCCTTCGGCTGCGTGAGGCACTGGACCTGTGGACGGCCGCCCCGTTCACCGGAGTCGCCCAGGGACCGCATCTGCGCTCACATGCCGCCGTACTCACCGACTCCTGGCAGCGCGCCGTGGACCGGTGGATCGAGGCGGACTTCCGGCTCGGACGCTGGCGTGAACTCTGCGCCGAACTCGCCGGGGTGCTCACCCGGTTCCACTCACCGGCGCCGCTGTACGCCCAGCTGAAGGCCGATCTCGACCTCAACGGCCAGGACCCCGAGGTGATCAGGCGGTATCTGCGCCGACGCCGGGGCGCCCCGGCGCTCACTGCCCGCCGGCTCGTACAGGGCAGGGAAGGGCTGGGCAGGGAAGGGGCGGGCAGGGAGGCGCTGGGGACGGCGACGCGCGGTGGCGACCGGGTCCGCGGTGTCGCGGCCGTGCACGGGATCCCGCGGCTCCAGCGAATCTGACGGGCGGGGGAGAACCCGCTACGGCGGCTCCGCCCGCGCGACTTGACGGACTGGCCGTCTACCTGACGAGCTGTCCGGCGCACGCTGGCGGGAGCCGCGCGCGGCACACCAGCATGGGGAACCGGCGGCGGTGCGGGCGGTCGGGGAGACCCGGCCGTGCAGGCGGTCATGGTGACCCGGCCGTGCAGGTCGTGCCGTGCGGCTTCTCCCCTTCTCCCCTCCCGGTTCGCGACAAGGAGCCCTGAGTCCCGTGCCCCAGCAGGCGACCAGCACCCCGCCCCCCGGCTCCGGCCGGACCCGCACCCCGCAGAACGGGAACGCGGCGGACGCGGCGGACACGACACCGGCCGGCCCGCGGAGGACCGGACGGTGACCACGGCAAGGAAGGCCGCGGTCCTCGGCTCCCCGATCGCGCACTCGCTGTCCCCGGTACTGCACTCCACCGCCTACCGCGAACTGGGCCTGGACGACTGGACGTACGAGCGCCACGACGTGGACGAGCGCGGTCTGGAGGCGTTCCTCGACACCGTGGACCACGGGTGGGCGGGGCTGTCGCTGACCATGCCGTTGAAGCGGGCGGTGCTGCCGCTGCTGGACTCGGTGACCGAGGTCGCGGAGTCGGTGCGGTCGGTCAACACCGTGTTTCTCACGCCCGCGGGCAGAAAGGTGGGGATCAACACCGACATCCCCGGCATCACCGCGGCGCTGCGCGAGCGCGGTGTCGAGCATGTCGAGCGGGCCGTGGTGCTCGGCGGTGGAGCGACCGCGGCCTCCGCGCTGGCCGCGTTGGCGCGCATGGGGGCGCGGGAGGTCACCGGTTACGTGCGCAGCGCGGCCAGGGCGGAGGAGATGCGGGAGTGGGGTGGCCGGCTGGGACTGGAGGTGCGTACGGCCGCGTGGAGCAGGGCCGCGGAGGGGCTGGGCGCACCGCTCGTCGTCGCCACCACGCCGGCCCATGTCACCGACGCCCTGGCGGAGGCGGTACCCGAGCGGCCGGGCGTGCTCTTCGACGTGCTGTACAACCCCTGGCCGACCCGGCTCGCCCACCGCTGGCGGGCCCGCGGCGGCACGCTCGTGGGCGGCCTCGATCTGCTGATCCATCAAGCGGCGCTGCAGGTTGAGGTGATGACGGGACGCTCCCCGGCACCGCTGCGCGCCATGCGTGCCGCGGCCGAACGCGCCCTCCGAGCCCTCGTCGCCCGCGAGGGAAAGACGATTGACTAGCCGATCTTGCACTGTCTAGGTTCGACGGAGCCGCACAGCCGACGGGGGGCAGGGCATGGTGGACGAAGCAGACATACATCGCCCCGATCTCCTCACCGTCCTCAGGCTCCTCGCCGAGGAGGCGCCGCTGGAGAGCTACGAGGAGCTCCTGCTGCGCGCGGGCCAGGAGTGCTCCGCCGTCGAGCGGCTCCGCCTCGAACAGGCCGTCAGACTGGCCTACGTCATCCACGCGTCCCAGGACCGGCGGCGGCAGCGCGAGGACGGGCTCGCCGAACTCGTCGACACCGCACGCGACATGACCCAGCCGCATGACCTGGGCGAGCTGCTGCACGTCATCACCCGGCGGGTCAAACGGATCGTCAACGCGGACCTCGCCTGCATCGGCCTGCGCGAGGACGACGGCAGTCTGAGCCTGCACGCCCCCGAGGGCGCGACCACGGCCGTCGTGCCGGGGATGCGGCTGGACGGCGGACCGGGGCACCAGGCCATCGCCATGGGCGCCCCGCTGTGGACCGCCGACTACCTGCGCGACACCGGCCTGGAGCACTGCCCGCACGCCGACGAGTTCGTGCGCGCCGAGGGCATCAAGTCGCTGCTCGCCGTGCCCCTGATCCATGGCGACAGCGCGCTGGGCGTCCTGTTCTGCGCCACCCGCAGTGTGCGGCGCCTCACCCCCGAGGAGATCGGCCTGGTGTGCTCGCTGGCCGCGCTCGGGGCGGTGGCGATCGAACGCGCGGAGCGGCTGCAGGACGCCAGGAGCGAGGTGAGCGAACTCGAACTGGACGGCTTCCGCGCCCGCACCACCCTGGCCCGGCTGGAGCAGCTCGGGGACGCGCAGAGCCGCATGATGAGCCTGCTGCTGTCCGGGGCGGATCTCGACACCGTGGCCCAGGCCGCCGCCGACGCGCTGGACAGCACCCTGCAGTTGCGCGATCCCGCCGGCCGGGTCATGACGGCCACCGCCGACATGCCCGACCTGGACGACGCCGCGGTGGCCCGGACGTCCTGGGACGCCCACGCGCGGCGCACCTCCGTGGTGCACGGCGAGGGCACCTGGGTCACGCCGGTGGTGGCCGGCGCCGAGAACCTCGGGTTCGTCGTGCTGCGTCCCACCACGGCGCTGGTGGGGGAGGACCAGCAGGTGCTGCGCCTCGTCACCCAGACCTTCGCACTCCAGCTGCTCCTGCAACGCGGTACGGCGGTGACCCAGGCGCCGGTCCACGACGCCCTCTTCAACGCGCTGCTCGCCCTGCCGTCCCGGGACGGGCAGCAGGCGCGCCACCTCGAACAACGCCTGAGCGACATCGGCCTGGACCTGACCGGGCCGCACGTCCTGCTGGCGGTACGCCCCGAGGGGGGCGGTTACGGCCGCGCCATCGTGTGGGCCTCCTCCTACGCGGACGCGCACGCCGGTCTCAAGACCGTCCAGGACGGCTGCGTCATGCTGCTGCTGCCGGGCACGGACGCGTCGGCGATCGCGCGCTCCGTGGGCGCCGAACTGGCGGCGGTGCTGGGCCATCCCGTGACCGTGGGCGCGGCGGGACCCGGCCGGGATCCGGGCGACGTGGCCCGGCTGCACGCGGAGGCGCTGCGCTGCCTGGAGGCCCTGACCACGCTCGACGCCGCCGGGAGCACCGCGGCCCTCGGAGACCTCGGTTTCATGGGGCTGCTGCTGTCCGAGACACACGACGTGAGCGGCTTCATCGACACCACCATCGGGCCGGTGCTCGACTACGACCGCAAGAACGCCACCGGCCTCACCGAGACACTGGAGGCCTACTTCGCCACGGGCGCCAGCCCGAGCAAGGCCGCCGAGACGCTCCACGTCCACCCCAACACCGTCTCCCGCCGCCTGGAACGCATCAGTGCGCTGCTGGGCTCCGGGTGGCAGCAGCCCGACCGCGTCCTGGACGTCCAACTGGCCCTCAGAACACACCGGATGAGGTCGGTCCTGCGCCTCGGTGCGCCGGACGCCGCCCGCTCCTGAGACATCGGCGGCGGGCCGTCGTACCGGTCACCCTGCCGCAGGGGCCACGCCGGGGCCTCATCCGGAGGCGCCCAGGGCGATCGCCGTGTGGGCCACGGAGGCCAGGGTCATGTGGCGGTGCCAGCCGTTGAAGGAGCGCCCCACGAAGTCCCGCAGTCCGGCCCGGTCGCCGATGCGCTCGACATCCTCCTCCACCCGGTCGTTCAGCTTGGTGATCCGCAGCAGGGAGCCGACCGGCAGATGCGTCATGCCGGTGACCCACAGCCGGGAGGGAGGCTGGGCCGGGTTGGTCCACTCGCCGAGCAGGAGCAGACGCTGGGACCTGGCCCCGGCGGGCCCCGGCAGCGCCACGGGCACGGCCGCGGCCAGGGTCGTGCGCAGGGTGTTGCCGTGCGCCGCGTCCCGCCAGGCGACCGGGGTCCGCGCGCTCCTGACCAGTTCGAGTATCCGCTGGGCGGGCAGTGAACCGGCCCGGTAGCCGGGCAGCACCGGGTCGGCGACGGCCGTCCGGAACGAGGGGCTGATCCGCGCGACGAAGTGCACCCCGCCCGCGGCCAGCCGGCCGGTCGCGGCCGGGATCCCGCCGCGCCGCAGGTCGAGCAGGACCGGCCGCCGCGGGATGTTCCACCGCCGCACCATCTGCAGGACGGCGGACACGGCGCACTCCTCCGTGTTCTCCGCCCCGAGCCCGTCGGGCACTTCGGCCTGCTCACGCCGCTCCGGGTCGTTGATCCACGGTTCCGGAAGGACCATCCGCCAGTTGACGGGCGCACTCAGCTCGGGGGAGGCGAGCCAGACGCCGAGCGCCTGCTGGCCGCGGAAGACCTGGCCCAGATGGGGCGCGAAGTGCCGGTCCACGCCCACCGAGTGCTTGCCCGCCTTGGGTATGTGGATGGGCCGTATCACCCACGCCTGCGGTGCCGCGGTGTGTTCGAGGTAGTCGGCCAGGGCGGTGCGCAGCGGCCGCCAGTCCCAGGCGGAGGTGGAGATGAAGTGGTGCAGGCTCTGCTCCACGGCCGCGCCGCCCAGATGGGCCGCGATGTTGCGGATGGACTTGCGGCCGGGTGTGGCCAGCAGACCGCGCAGGTACTGCTCCGCGCGCAGCCGGCGGTCCCTCCGGCTCAGCAGGGAGAACAGGACGGTGCACAGCTCGGCGACGATGTCGTCCGAGACGTCGGAGACGTCGGAGACGTAGGACACGTCGGTACCCGAGGGGACGCCGTCCTGGTGAGGCAGCGTCAGTGTGTCGGCAGAGTCGGCTGATTCGAGGATGAAGGTGTTCACGATGCTCCAGCCGTGTGGGGCGGCACTGTCGGGGTTGCCTGTTCACGATGGCTGGCACGGCCGTGATCTCACGAGGTGATCCGGGCACCTGATTTCACGGCTCGATGCGCCGACGGTCACCTGCCGTCGGCGTACGTGAACTGCGCGTGTCGACGTCTCCGTACGAACCTGTACGGCGTACTGCGCCGCCCGCGGGGGTGGTGCCCGGACAACCGCCGTTCGGGGGCCGGGGTGGGGTGCGGTCACCCCGGCCCGTGGCGAACTCACCCCACCCGCAGGCCGCCGGGGCCGCTGTCGGTGAAGTCGCGGTCGCCGTGCAGCCAGGACACCTTGTCGTACATCTCGCCCTGCGTCAGCGCGGAGAGCATGGCGTTGCGCGCCCGGGCGTGCTCACCCGCCGGGTGGTACAGCTCGCTGCCCATGCGCCGGGCGATCAGCTGGGCGCGCCCGGCGCGTTCGCGGCGTACGGCGTTGAACTTCTCCAGGCGTTGTACGACGTCGTCCGCGCCCGTGCCGTCGAGCAGGTCGCCGAGGACCACGGCGTCCTCCAGCGCCTGGCAGGCACCCTGGGCCGCGTACTGCAGCATCGGATGGGCGGCGTCGCCGACCAGGGCCACGCGCCGGTCGGTCCAGGTCCGGACCGGATCACGGTCGCACAGCACCCACTCGCGCCATCCCTCGCCCAGTTCGAGCAGGCGCCGGGCGGTGGTGCCGATGCCGGGGAACTGGGCGAGGACATGGGCGCGTTCGGTCTCCCGCCCGGCCACGGGCACGGTCGCGCCGTCGTCGCGGGTGACCGCGAGGTTGAGGTACCGGCCGCCGCCGATGATGTAGTGCACGAAGTGCCACTTGGGGCCGGCCCACAGCGTGACGGTGTTCCAGCGCAGTTCCTCCGGGACCTTCTCGATCGGGATCACCGAGCGGTAGATCGTGTGGCCCGACACCCGGGGCTCACCGTCGCCGAGCAGCGCCGCGCGCACGGTGGAGCGGATGCCGTCCGCGCCGATCAGTGCCGCGCCGCGGTACGTCCGCCCGTCGGCGGTGCGCACGGTGACACCGCCGGCGTCCTGCTCGTAGCTCCGCACCGAGGCCCGGGTGACGAGTTCGACGCCGTCCAGTTCCTGGCAGGCGGTGAGCAGCGGCTGGTACAGGTCCCCGCGGTGCACCACGGCGTACGGGTTGCCGAACCGCTCGCGGTAGGCGCCGGTCAGCTCCATGGCGGCGACCCGCTCGCCGGTGGTGCCGTCCATGAACCGCAACTCGTCGATGAACACCGCGCGTTCACGCACGCTCTCGCCCGCGCCGAGTCGGTCCAGGGCGTGGAAGGCGTTGGGGCCGAGCTGGATGCCTGCCCCGATCTCGGCGAAGGTGTCGCTGCGCTCCAGCACCGTCGCGCGGTGTCCCCGCCGGGCCAGCGACAAGGCCGTCGCGAGTCCGCCGATGCCGCCCCCGGCGATCACTGTGTCTGCCATGGTCCGTCAGTTCCCTTCGGAGTCGGATGAGTGGTGATCGTCGGTGGGTGCCGCGTGCGGATGGTGGGTGGTGGACGGCGGCAGCGGGTGCCGCGGGAGGAGTCGGTGCAGTTCCTCGTGGAAGCCGGGGAACGTCTTGGCGACGCAGCCGGGATCGTCGAGGGTGAGATTGCCGCTGCGCAGGTTCAGCACGGAGAACGCCATGGCGATCCGGTGGTCGCGATGGCAGGCGATGCGCGTGGGGGAGGTGCGGCCCGGGTGCACGGTGATCCGGTCCGGGCCGGTCTCGACGCGCACGCCCGCCGCCCGCAGGTTCCGCGCGACCGCCTCGATCCGGTCCGACTCCTTCAGCCGGGCATGGCCGATGCCGAGCACGGTGATCGGGGCGTCGGCCAGCGGCGCGACCGCCGCCAGCGTCATGAAGGTGTCGGAGATCTCCCCCATGTCGACCGCGAACCCGCCCCGGAACACGCCGGTCCCGGTGACCGTGGTCGCCGCCCGGCCGCGGTGCACCCGGGCGCCGGTGCGTTCGAGTACGTCGACGAAGCGCATGTCGCCCTGCAGGCTCTCCCGGCCGAGGCCGTCCACCGTCACACTGCGCCCGGTGACGGCCGCCGCGGCGAAGAAGTACGACGCGGTGGAGGCGTCCGGCTCGATGCGCAGCCCGGCGGCGCGGTAGCCGGTGGGACGGACGGTGAACTCACCCGGGGCGTCTTCGGTGACCTCGGCGCCGAAGTGCCGCATCAGCGCGAGCGTCATGTCGATGTAGGGGCGGCTGACCAGGTCGCGCACCCGGACCAGCAGGGGGGTGCCGAGCAGCGGGCCCGCCATGAGCATCCCGCTGAGGAACTGGCTGCTGAGCCGGCCGTCGACGTCCAGCCGGCCGCCGTCGAGCCCGCGGGCCGCCACCCGCAGGGGCAGCGTTCCGCCGGGGGCGGTGGTGACCTCGGCGCCCAGCCGGCGCAGCGCGTCGGCGAGCGGGGCCACCGGGCGGGCGGTGAGCTGGGCGCTGCCCTCGAACACGAAGTCGCCGTGGCCCGTGGCCGCCAGCGGGGGCAGGAAGCGCGCCGCCGTGCCCGCGTCCGCGCACCAGATCCGGCCGCCCCCGACCGGGCCCCGGCCCAGACCGGTGACCCGCCAGGCGTCCCCGTCCGCCGACGGCTCCACCCGGGCGCCCAGCCGGGTCAGCGCGGCACGGAAGGCCAGGGTGTCCTCGCTGACCAGCGGAGCGGCGAGCACACTGGTCGCGTCGGCCGCGGCGGCGAGCAACAGGGCTCTGTTCGTCAGGGACTTCGAGCCGGGGATACGGGCGTCGAACGCCTTGGGCGACGCGAGGGCGGTGGTCATTGCTGTCCTTCATCGATGGGTGGCGGGCCCGTGGGCTGAGGCGTGGGTCGCGGGGAGCCGGGCGTCGGGTGGCCGTGGCTGTGGCGAGCGCCGCGGCGCAGCACGGGGGCAGCCGTACCTGCGTATCGGCGCATCCGCATGCCCGCGTGGAGCACGGCGTGCCGGGCCGGCGGTGGGGTCAGGTGCCGGCCGGTTCCAGGGCCAGGCCGTGGCCGGCGAGGGTGGTCAGGGTGGACGCGCCCTCCACGGTGGCCTCCACGTCGAAGGCGTGGCGCTCGGTCGGCGGGTAGCCGATCAGCGGGGCGGCCAGGTTGGGCAGCACGGCCTGGGCCGCCTGCCGCGACTCCCACAGCAGTACCGCTCCCCACCGGTCGGTGGCGGGGTCGGAGATCCAGAACTTCAGCCGCAGGCCGGGTACGTGCGAGAAGCGTTCCACCGCCTCCTCGCGGAGGAATCCGCGCAGCGACTCGATGGTCTGCCGCGAGCCCGCCAGGTCCCACCAGACGATCACCGCGTGCATGTGCCGGCGACCTCCTGGAGCAGCGAGCCGATGATGTCCGGCCCGTCCACGGTCAGCACGGACTCGGCGTGGAACTGCATCGACGCGAACCCGGCCGCCCGCAGCGCGTGCACCTCGCCCGTCGCCGGGTTCCGGCTCACCTCGACCCGGCCGTGCACCGGGTGCTCGAAGGAGTCCGCGTCCCACCGGGCGGCGAAGGTGTTGTAGAAGCCCACCCGTGCCGTCCTGCCGAACAGGTCGATCTCGTGCTGTGCGCCCTGGTTGGGCACCGGACGGCGGACCAGGTCCAGGCCGAGCAGCGTGCTCAGCACCTGGTGGCTCAGGCAGACGGCGAGGAACGGCCTGCGTTCCTCCAGGAGTTGGGCCACCGCGGCGCGCAGATGGGCGATCTTCGGGTGGGACGTGTCCCGCGGGTCGCCCGGCCCCGGGCCCATGACCACCAGGTCGTGCGCGTCGAAGTCGTACGACTCGTCGAAGCGCCGCACGTCCACCGCGCAGCCCAGGGAGCGGATCTGATGGGCGATCATCTCGGTGAACGTGTCCTCGGCGTCGACCACGAGCACCCTGCGTCCGGCGAGCGGGCCGGTGGGACGGGCGGGGCCGGTGGTGTCCCGCAGCCAGAACCGGGCGATGTCGTCGTTGCGCGAGTCGAGTGCGTCCCGCACCGCCGGGTGCGCGCCGAACCGGGTGGGTTCGGTCTCGCCGAGCGCCGCCAGCAGCCCCGCCGCCTTGGCGCGGGTCTCCTGCACCTCCGAGGCCGGGTCGGAGTGGCGCACCAGCGTGGCGCCCACGCCGATCCGCATCACCCCGGCGGGGTCGATGTCGGCGGTGCGGATCAGGATCGAGGAGTCCAGGGTGCGCCCGCCCGCGGCGTCCCGTCCGATGAGGGCGGCCACGCCGCTGTAGTAGCCGCGCCCCTCGGGTTCGTAGCGGCTGATGACGCGTGCGGCGCTCTCCAGCGGGGAGCCGGTCACCGTCGGGGCGAACAGGGTCTCGCGCAGGATGTCGCGCACATCGCGGTCGGTCCGGCCCTCGATGAAGTACTCGGTGTGCGCCAGGCGCGCCATCTCCTTCAGGTACGGCCCCACCACGCGGCCGCCCTCGGGGCAGATCCGGCCCATCATCTTCAGTTCCTCGTCGACGACCATGTACAGCTCGTCGGCCTCCTTGGTGTCGGCGAGGAAGGCGAGCACCCCGTTCAGGTCCGGGCCGGACGCGGGGTAGCGGTAGGTGCCGCTGATGGGGTTCATCACCGCCCGGCCGTCCCGGACGCTGATGTGCCGTTCGGGCGTGGCTCCGACGAAGGTCCGCTCGCCGGTGTGGATGAGGAACGTCCAGTACGCGCCCGCCTCCCGTTCGACGAGGCGGCGGAAGAACGACAGCGCGGCCGGCACGCCGAAGTCCGGCAGCTGGGCGGTGAAGGACCGCTTCGTCACGAAGTTGGCGCCCTCACCGGTACCGATCTCGTCGGCGACGACCCGGCGTACCGTCTCCGCGTAGGTGTCGTCGTCGATGTCGAAGTGGCCGCCGGTCACCTTCACCGGATGGCCGGGCAGCAGTCCCAGGGTCTCGCGCAGCGGGAGCGAGGCCTGTTCGCGCACCCGCATCGCCAGCAGCGGACTGCCGTCGTCCGGGGCCGCGAAGCCGCGTTCGGCCAGCTGCCGGTAGGGGATGAGCACCAGCAGTTCCTGGCCGGCGCCGGGGCCGGCGTTCTGCGTCTCGTCGAGGTCGAGGTCGAGGTCGAGGTCGAGGTCGAGGTCGAGTTCGAGGTCCGCGAGCGTGCCGACCCGCGCCATCTCACCGGTCAGCACCTCCAGGGAGTCGTCTCCTGCCGCCTCCGGGCGGTGCAGCAGGGCGAACGCCTCCGTCGAGCCGTCCAGAACGCGTGACAGCAGCGCCAGTGCGCCGTCCTGCCTGGTCATGGGGATCCTTTCGCCGGGGGCGCGCTCAGTGCGCTGCCGCGGTCGCCGTGTCGAGTTCGGTCAGCGCCGCCTGGGCCGTCACGACCTTCGCGGCACGCTCGGCGGCATAGGTGAGGGCCAGCCGGTGGTAGTCGGCGGAGAAGTCGGCCACCGCGTCGGCCACGAGGAACGGCTGGATGTCGTTGGTGTACGCCTCCACCGCGGTCATCAGGACGCCCACATGCGCGTACACCCCGCAGATGACCAGCTGGTCGCGGCCCTGCGCGCGCATCCGGGCCAGCAGGTCGGTCTTGAAGAAGGCGCTGTAGCGCCACTTGGTGAACGTCCAGTCGCCGTCGGCCGGCTCCAGCGGGGAGACCACCCTGCGGTGTTCGGGCGTGGCCCGCATGCCCGGGCCCCAGAAGTCCTTGAGGAGCCCGCGCTGTTCCGGCGTCATGCTGCCGGGCTGGGCGGTGTAGGCGACGGGCATGCCGAGGGCCCTGGCCCGCGCGCGCAGCCGCGCCGTGTTGTCCACCAGGGTCCGGCCGAGGTCCGTGGTGCGCGGGAACGGCCGCAGGAAGTACTCCTGCATGTCGTGCAGGAGCAGCACCGCGCGGCGCGGGGAGAGCTGCCAGTCGACCGTGTTCTCGGGGAGCTGCTCCGCGGTGGGCAGGGGGTAGGACTCCACCGGGGGGATGCCGGGCATGGGGTGTTTCCTTTCGTTCTCGGACACCTCGTTCTCGGACACTTCGTTCTCAGACACCGAGGGTGGCTCCGCCGTCCACGGTCAGTTCGTGCATCGTGATGTGCCCGGCGTCCTCCGACAGCAGGAAGGCGACGGTCCGGGCGATGTCCTCGGGGCGGGCGACCTTGCCCAACGGGATGCCGACCCGGTACTGGTCCGGCCGGCCGGCGATCGAGGCCTTGGCGGCGGTGTCGGCGGTGTGCATGCCGCGCAGCATCGGGGTGTCGGTGGAGCCGGGGGCCACCACGTTGCAGCGGATGCCGGTGTGCGCCACCTCGAGGCCCAGGCACTTGGTGAACGCGGTCGCGGCGGCCTTGGAGGCCGCGTAGGCCGCCATCTCCGCGCGCGCGGTGCCCGCCGCGTTCGACGCGACGGTGACGATCGCGCCGGTGCCCCGCGGGATCATGCGGTTGACCACGGCCCGCGACACATGGAACACGCCCGTGGCGTTCACCGCGAACGTGGCGTTCCAGTCCTGGTCGGACAGGGCGCGCGCCGGGCCGAGACGCAGCACACCGGCGGCGTTCACCAGGTGCCGCACCGGGCCGAACCGGGTCTCGACGTCGTCGACGAGCCGCTCCACGGCGGCACTCGACGTGACGTCGGAGGCGAGCCCGGTCACGTCCAGACCGTCCGCGCGCAGCCTTTCGGCGGTGGCGGCGATCCGTCCGGCGTCCAGGTCGACGGCGGCCACCTGCGCGCCGCGCTCGGCCAGCAACCGGGCGACGGCCTCTCCGATACCGCCGGCCGCCCCGGTGACCAGGGCGAGTGTTCCTTGCACGTCTCCAACCTCCTTGTGCGAGCGGCGAGTCGCGTGACGCGGTGCGGGATGCGGGATCAGCCCCGCCAGGCCGAGGTGACCTCGACGGCCTGCTGCGGGTTCAGCCGCGGGTCGCAGAAGCTCAGGTACTTGTCACCGATGCGGTCCAGCTCGACCGCGTCCGAGACGCACTCGGTGACCGCTTCGGGGGTGGTCTCCAGGTGCAGGCCGGCCGCGACGCCGCCGCCGGCGCGCACCGCCTCCTGGAACGCCTGGATCTCGCACACCACGGTCTCGACCAGGCGGGTCTTGAGCCCCTCCGGGCCGGACACGGTGTTGCCGTGCATCGGGTCCGACAGCCACAGGACCGGATGGCCGGCCGCGGCGACGGCCGCCACCAGGGCGGGCAGCCTGCGCGGGGCGTCCTCCGCGCCCATCCGCGCGATCAGGGTGAGCCGGCCGGGGCTGCGTCCGGGGTCCAGGCGCTCGCACAGCGCGAGCAGTTCGTCGGGCGTCATGCCCGGTCCGACCTTGACGGCGACCGGGTTGGACACGGCGGCGAGCAGGGCGATGTGGGCGCCGTCCGGCTGCCGGGTGCGCTCGCCCACCCACGGCCAGTGGGTGGAGGCCAGCAGCAGCGAGCCGTCGGGTTCGCGGCGCAGCAGGGGCAGTTCGTAGTCGAGCAGCAGCGCCTCGTGGCTGGTCCACACGGGCACGCCGAACTCCGAACGGCGGCCGGCGGTGCCGCGCCAGCCCAGGTAGTGCATGGTGTCGCTGGCGGCCCGGTAGCCGGAGAGCAGATGGTCGGGGTCGGGGCGGCGCAGCTCGGCGTCGGGCTCGGGCCGGTTGACCAGGTGGCCCCGGTAGACGGGCAGTTCGACGCCGTTCACGGACTCGGTCGGGCGCGAGCGGGGCTTGCCGTACTGCCCGGCCAGGCGGCCCACCCGGAGCACCGGCTTGCCGGACGAGAGCTTCATCGTCCCGGCGAGCACGTCGAGCAGCGCCGTCTTGCGGGCGACGTCCTCGGGGGTCGCCTCGGCCGGGTCCTCGGCGCAGTCACCGGCCTGCACGATCTGCACATGGCCGGCCGCGGCCTCGCTCAGCAGGGACCTGAGCCGGTGCACCGCCTCGATGTCCACGAGGGCGGGCATCCGGCGCAGCCGGGCGCGGGCGGTGTCCAGACGGGGGTGGTCGGCCCAGTCGGGCTGTTGGAGAGCGGGCAGGGAGCGAAGGTAGGACTCAGTGTCGGTCATCGAATTCCCTCTGCGGGGCATGCCGGAGCGACTCCGGCTGATGGCGGGCAGGGCCGTGTGCGAAGCGGGCACGGGCGTACGTGCGCGCCGGCCGGGTCTCTGCCCGGCGGGGCCGCAGCTGCGGGCAGCCCGGAGTGCGTCCTCCAGCGGGCCCACATCCGGGCCGGGCCACACCACTGTGAAAGCGGGGTGCCTTGAGCGGCAACGCACGGCCGCGTAGTCCGTCGCGATCGTGCTGAGTCCGTCGGGATGACCGGTAGTCCGTCGCGATGACCTGTAGTCCGTCGCGAAAGCGCCTAGTCCGTCACCTTGGTGGGGCGGGGCGGGGTGGGGCGGGGCGGGGGAGGGATGTCCGACGAAGCGCTGCGGTCGCGGCGGCGGCGGCGGGGTGGGTGGGCGGCGGGGTGCGGTCGCGACGGCAACGCGGAGGGCCGACGCCGAGATGCGGTCACGCAGGGCGGCCGACATGGGTGACCCGGGGCGGACCAGGGCCCGGTCCGCTCCCCGTCGGGAGCGGCCGTCCGTCGTCCGGCACCGGCCGTGTCGCGTACGGCATCGCCGTGTCGGTACGGCATTGGCGTGTCGCGTACGGCGCAGCCATGCCGTATACGACGTGGGCCTGTCGCGTACGGCACCAGCCATCTCGCCTACGACACGAGCGCTGCCACCGAGGCCACCCTCGCCCCGCTCGCGTGCCGGCCCCGCCCCGCCCCGCCGCGCCGTCGAGGTCGCGGTGGCGGTCGGGCGGGGCCGGGCGGAGGGCTCACACGCGACGCTGTCAGGGCTCCCGGCCGGCCACCCCCCCCCGTGCGCGGTGCGTCATGATCCGGCAGGTGCGGGGTGGGTGTCGACCGGTGGTGGGTGACTCCGTCACGTTGTCCGGGCGCTTGTGACGAAGTCTGCGGGGGGTGACAGAGTCCGCGGCCGGGCCGTGCGGGGGCGGTCGCGCCTGTGACCAGAATGCTGGCCGTCCGACCCGTCCCGTCGCACCGACCAGCAGGAGCGTGCCCGCCATGACCGTCCAGGCCGACACCGCCGCGCTGTACGCGACCGACGAGGCCGTCGTGACCGTATGGTCGGACATCGGCTGCCCGTGGGCGACGCTGGCGCTGGCCACGTTGCACACCGCCGCCGCGGAACGCGGCCGGGAACTCCTGGTCGACCATCGGGCCTTCCCCCTGGAACTGTTCAACTCCGAACCCACGCCCAAGCCGATCGTCGACGCCGAGACGGTGGCGATCGGCGCGCTGGTGCCCACGCTCGGCTGGCGCCTGTGGCCCGGCCCGGAGCGGTGCTACCCGGTGACGACGCTGCCGGCGCTGGAGGCCGTACAGGCCGCGAAGGCACCGGCCGTCGGCGGGCTGCCCGCGAGCGATCAGCTGGACACCGCTCTGCGCCACGCGTTCTACGGGCAGGGCCGCTGTATCAGCCTCGTCTCCGAGATCCTCGCGGTGGCCGCCGGGTGCCCGTTCGTGGACGAGGCGGCACTCGCCGACGCCCTGGCCCGGGGCACGGCCCGCGCGGCGGTCCACCGTGACTTCGGTGTGGCTCGCGGCCCCCGGGTGCAGGGCAGCCCGCACCTGTTCACCGCGTCCGGCACCGACGTGCACAACCCCGGTGCCGACTTCGTGTGGACGGGCGACCCGTACGACGGCGGATTCCCGCACTTCCGTTCCTACACGCGCGACTGGGCCGACGAACTCCTCGACCGCATCGCCAAGGCGCCGCAGGCCGACTGACCGACCCCGGGGCCGCGACCACGCCCCCGCCGGACCTGGCCGAAAGGAAGCTCTCCGATGTCTGCTGCAGACCCCCTTCTCGAACTGCCCTACGGCACCACGCCCGACCCCGACGCGTTCCTGCGCGCCGCGATCCGCTGGCACTTCTCGAAGGAGACCGGCACGCCGTTCTGGCTCGATCGCCTCGGCCGGCTGGACTTCGACCCCGTCGAGGACATCCGCTCCTTCGACGACCTGAAGCTCTTCCCGAACTTCGCCAACGACCTGCGGGACGTGCGGGCCGAGGACCTGATCCCGCGTGGGTACGGCGGCCGCCCCGAGATCGTCGGCGTCTTCGACAGCGGCGGCACCACCGGAGCGCCCAAGCGCGTCGTCATGCTCCAGGAGTGGCTGGACATGCTGCTGGCCCACAGCGACGCCCAGCTGGACGCGCACGGCGTGCCGCGGGACGTGAACTGGCTGCTGGCCATCCCGTCCGGGCCGCACATGGTCGGCGCCTCCTTCCAGCAGCTGGTGGCCCGGCGCGGCGGCCTGTCCTTCGCCGTCGACGTCGACCCGCGCTGGGTGAAGAAGATCATCGCGCGGGGCGACCAGGCCGAGTCCGACCGGTACACCGAGCACCTCATCGACCAGCTCCAGCATCCGCTGCGCTCCCAGGACATCGGCGTGCTCATGCTGACGCCGCCGGTGCTGGAGCGGCTGTGCCGCCGTGACGAACTCGTCGACCTGGTCCGCGAGAAGGTCCGCGCGATCATGTGGGTGGGCACCCAGCTCGACCCCGACACCCGGAACCTGTACCGCACCGAACTGTTCCCCGACACCGTGCTGTGCAGCGGCTTCGGCAACACCATGACGCTCGGCCATGTCACCGAGCGCCCGGGCCTGGGCGACGACGACCCCTGCGTCTACGACCCGTTCTCGCCGTACATGACCTACAACGTGGTCGACCTGGAGAAGCGCCGGCCGGTCGGGTACGGCGAGCGCGGCCGTGTCGTCATGCACTACGTCGGCAAGAGCCTGTTCCTGCCCAACAACGTGGAGCGGGACGTCGCCACCCGGATCCGCCCCCTGCCGGGCCAGGTCGGCGACTCGGTCGCGGACATCGCCCCGGTGCGGGAGTTCGACGACGAGAAGGTCATCGAGGGGGTCTACTGATGCCCGGCTCCCAGCCGCACGAGTCGCACGAGCCGTACCCGCTGGACGCGCTGGGGCCCCGGGGCCCGTACCGCGCGCGCAACCGTGAGACCGTCACCGACACGGCCGGCACGGTGGTCGCCGAACTCAGCCTGGTGCCCCGGCTGTTCGTCAGCCGGGCCGTCACCGCCCTGCACCGGGCGACCCCGCTGCCGCGCGAGCGGCGGCTGGCGGCCCTCGCCCGCGCGGCCCGCCTCTTCCGCGAGGACGAGGTGCAGGGGCTGACGTACGACGCGTACGAACGCACCGTGGCCCGGGTCTCCGGGATCCCGCTGCCCGCCGTGCGCTCCGCCGCCGACGAGATCGCCGACTCGGCGCGCCGGGCGCTGGCCGGGGCCTACGGCGCGCTGCCCGGCGGCGCGGTGCTCGACTGGCAGGACGCCCGTACCCGTACCGGCAGCGCGGTGTGGACGCGGCGCGGCGAGGTGCTCGCCGTGAACGCGGCCGGCAACCACCCGGCGCCGCACGCGCTGTGGCTGGAGGCCCTCGCGCTGGGCTTCCGGATCGCGATCCGGCCCTCCCGCCGGGAGCCGTTCACCCCGCACCGGCTGGTCGCCGCGCTGCGCACGGCCGGGTTCGGCGACGACCACGTGGTGCTGCTGCCCACCGACCACGCGGTGGCCGGCGAGCTGCTCACCGGCGCCGACCTGGCCCTGGTGTACGGCGGCGACGACGTCGTCCGCAGGTACGCCGACGACCCCGATGTGCTGGTGCAGGGGCCCGGCCGGGCGAAGATCCTGGTCACGGCCGGGTCGGACTGGCGCGCCCACCTGGACACGATGGTGGACTCCGTCGCGCACCACGGCGGCATGAAGTGCGTCAACGCGACCGCGGTCTTCGTCGAGGGCGATCCGGCGCCGGTGGCCCGTGCGCTGGCCGAGCGGCTCGGCACACTGCCCAGCCTGCCGGCCGAGGACGAGAAGGCGGGGCTGCCCGTGCAGCCGCTCGACCGGGCGCGGGCCCTGGAGCGGCATCTGCTGGACCGCGCCAAGGGCACCACCGCACACCTCGGCGGCGACGGCATCGTGGACGAACTCGTCGGCGGTGGCGCGGTGTTGCGCCCCGCGGTGTTCGAGGCGCCGGATCTCAAGGGCGGCTGGCACACCGCCGAACTGCCCTTCCCCTGTGTGTGGGTGGTGCCCTGGACCCGCGCCGACGGCGCCGCCGTCCTGGGCGACTCGCTCGTCGTCGGCGTGCTGGCCGAGGACGAGGTCGCGCCGTCGGACGCCGAGCTGATCGACGAGCTGGTCGCCGACCGGACCGTCGCCAACGTGTACGTCGGTGACCATCCCACCCACTGGATGGACCGCGGCGTCCCGCACGACGGCTACCTCGGCGAGTTCCTGATGCGCAGCAAGACCGTCATCCGCGGCTGACCGGCCCCCTTCGGGGCGGCAGCCGACACCACCACATTTCGAGGAGCAGACCATGTCCGTCAGTGACGCAATCGCAGGTACCGAGCCCGCAGCCGCGGCGGGAGAGTTCGCGCTCGCCGGTGAACTCGTCATCCGCAGGATGGGTTTCGGCGCCATGCAGCTTCCCGGCCCCGGCGTCTGGGGCCCGCCGAAGGACCGGGCGCGGGCGGTGGCGGTGGTCCGGCGCGCGGTGGAGCTGGGCGTCAACCACATCGACACCAGCGACTACTACGGCCCGTACGTCGCGAACGAGATCATCCGCGAGGCCCTCCACCCGTACGACGACGACCTGGTCCTCGTCACCAAGGTGGGCGCCTTCCGCACCCCGGACCGGGCCTGGCCGTCGGCGCTGAAGCCGGAGCAGCTGCGCCGGGCCGTGTACGACAACCTCCGTGGCCTGGGCCGCGACCATCTCGACGTGGTGAACCTGCGGATCGTGGAGGAGGCCGGCGGGCTCGGCCCCGAGGACTCGATCGCCGAGCCGTTCGGCGCGCTCGCCGACCTGCGCGAGCAGGGCCTCATCCGGCACCTCGGGGTCAGCAACGTCACCGCCCGGCAGTTCGCCGAGGCCCGGGAGATCGCCCCGGTGGTCTGCGTGCAGAACGAGTACAACGTCGTGCGCCGCCTCCACGAGGACCTCGTGCGGACCTGCGCGGAGGCGGGGATCGCCTTCATGCCGTTCTTCCCGCTGGGCACCTTCACCCTCCAGCACGAGAAGGACACGGTGACCGACACCAAGGTGCCGCAGCACGTGCCGCTGGACGCCCAGGTCGTCCACGCGGTGGCGGAGCGCCTGGGGGCCACCCCCTACCAGGTGGCCCTCGCCTGGCTGCTGCGGCACTCCCCGAACATCTGCTGCATCCCCGGCACCTCCAGCCCGGAGCACCTGGAGGAGAACATCGCGGCGGCCGGCCTGCACCTGACGGAGACCGACGTCAAGGAGCTGGACGCGCTGTACGGGGGCGAGGGCCGGTGAGCCTCGGTTTCTTCGCGGGCCAGAACAGGAACGAGGTCGTCATCGTCCCGCCCGGGGAAGGGCCGAGCCGGTGGGCCTTCGGCGACCGGTACACGGTGAAGTCCGGTGAACACAACACCGGGAAGTCGCTGTTCCTCATCGAGGCGCTGGTCCCGGAGGGCGGCGGTCCGCCGCTGCACGTCCACCACTGGGAGGAGGAGGCCTTCTACGTCCTCGAAGGCGCCGTCGAGTTCCGGGACAAGAACGGCAGGCACGAGGCCCCGGCGGGAACCTTCGTCTATGTGCCGCGCGGCACGGAGCACGCCTTCCGGAACGTCTCCGCAAAGCCCGCGAAGATGCTCTTCATGACCCTCCCCGGAGGGAAGGAACGGTTCTTCCTGAACGTCGGTGTCCCCGCGGACGAGGACACCCCGCCGCCCTCGGAGGAGCAGCGCCTCAAGGACGTGGCCTACGGCTACGCGGTGGGCCCCGAGTTCGGCGACGAGTACCTGGAGTAGCCCGCGCCCCCCAGTGATGTGCCGGCGCGCACGGTCGTTCCCACCCCTGATTCGGGAGTTCTCATGTCACGCAACGGAAAACAGCCCACCCGCCGTTCCGTCCTCGCCGCCGCGGGCGGGGCGGCCGGCGCCTCCGCCCTGGGCCTCGCCCAGCCGGCCCAGGCCGCCTCCGGCGGTACGACGGCGGAGGCACCCCCCTTCGCCGTCACCGCCGTCCGGCCCGGGGACGGCCGCTACGCGGACCTCACGGTCGGCCTGAACCAGCGCTGGACGTCGTCACCGGACCGCGTCCACCTGGTGTCCACCACCGAGCAGGTGGTCAGGATCGTCGCGGAGGCCGCGGCGGCGAAGAGACGGGTCACGGTCCGCAGTGGCGGCCACTGCTACGAGGAGTTCGTCTACAACTCCGACGTCAAGGTGATCATCGACCTGTCGGAGATGAACCGCGTGTACTTCGACGCGGACCGGAACGCGTTCGCGGTCGAGCCGGGGGCTCAGCTCGGCCATGTCTACGACCGTCTGTACCGAGGCTGGGGCGTGACCGTTCCCGGCGGTATGTGCTACTCGGTGGGCGCGGGCGGCCATGTCGCCGGCGGCGGCTGGGGGTTGCTCTGCCGCCGCGACGGTCTGATCGTCGACCATCTGTACGCGGTCGAGGTCGTCACGGTGGACGCATCCGGGACGGCCCGGGCGGTGGTCGCCACCCGCGACGACACCGGTCACCTCCAGGACCTGTGGTGGGCGCACACCGGTGGCGGCGGCGGAACCTTCGGCATCGTCACCCGCTACTGGTTCCGCTCCCCGGACGCGACGGGGACCGAGCCCTCCGCCCTGCTGCCCAAGCCGCCCGCCGAGGTCCTCGTCAGCGCCCTGTCCTGGCCGTGGGCGAGGATGACGCAGGCGGACTTCACCACGCTGGTGCGCAACTTCGGCACCTGGCACGAGACCCACGCCGAACCGGGCGGGAACACGGCGGGCCTGGTCTCCCTGCTCAACCTCAACCACATATCCAACGGGGAACTCGCGCTGATCACCCAGGTCACCGGAGACACCCCGGACGCGGACACCGTGCTCGGGGACTACCTCGACCACATCACCCGGGGCATGTCCGTCTCCCCCGAGCGGCCCTCGGAGAACTCCAGCGACAACGGCCCGCTCGCCAACTTCTTCGTGCCGCGCCGCTGGAGCTGGCTCAAGGCCACCCACTACCTCGGCACCAGCAACCAGGTGATGACCAACCCCACACTGCGCGGCGACCAGAAGTCCGCCTACCACCGGCGCGGCTTCACCGACGCCCAGATCGCCACCCTCTACGGGCACCTGCGGGACAGGCAGTTGGACAACCCGATGGCGCAGGTCGTGGTGAGCTCCTACGGTGCGCAGGTGAACGCGGTGCCGTCCGGGCACACCGCACAGGCGCACCGCGACTCCCGGTTCAAGGTGCTGTACCAGACCAACTGGACCGAGGCGGAGGACGACGCGGTCAACCTGGCCTGGCTGCGCGCCCTGTACCTGGAGACGTACGCGGACAAGGGCGGCGTACCGGTGCCGGACGAGCAGACCTCGGGCTGCTTCGTGAACTACTGCGACATCGACCTCAGCGACGCGCGGTACAACACCTCCCCGGTGCCCTGGCACGGCCTCTACTGGGGCGGCAACTACCCCCGTCTCCAGCAGGCCAAGGCGTACTGGGACCCGACCGACTTCTTCCGGCACGGCCAGTCGGTCCGCCTGCCCTGACGCTCACCGCGGCGCCGGGACCCGGGTGGCCCGCAGCACGGCCGGCAGGAGCCCGGGAAAGCGCTGTTCGAGGTCGTCGGCGCGCAGCGTCAGGGTGTACTCGCGGCCCACGGCCTCCTGCCGGATGAGGCCTCCCTCGCGCAGCACCCGCCAGTGGTGGGTGAGCGTGGACTTGGGGACGCCGTCGAGCAGGCTGCCGCACGGCGTCGGGCCGGACTCGGCGAGCGTGCGCACGACCTGGAGACGCATCGGGTTGCTCAAGGCGGCGAACACGTCTTCGAGCCGGATCTCATCGGTTTTCGGGTGACGGAGTGCCATACCGGCCATGGTACGAAGATACGCGGACCGTTTGACCCCTCCGGCCTTGCGAGGCTCGTGCATACGATGGTACGAGTATGTACGTAGCAATGCTCCCCGTGGAGCCGTAGCCGTCCGGGTGCCAGTACATCCCCCGGCTGACACCCGGCGACCAGAGGTGGGTGCGGGCGTGCCGTGCGCCCGCACCCACCCGCTCGGCATGCAGGTTCAGCGTGAAGGTGAGGAAAGCGCAGTGACACAACCGTCAGCCGCCTCCGCGGACGAGCCGGTCACCTGTGACGTGGTGATCGTGGGCGGTGGTCCCGTCGGCATGCTGCTCGCCCATGAACTGGCGCTGCAGGGCGTGCGGCCCCTGGTGCTGGAGAAGCTCCCGGTGCCCTCCGGGGTGTCGAAGGCCGGGACGCTGCACGCCCGTACGGTGGAGAGCCTGCATCGCCGGGGGCTGCGCGAGGCCGTGCAGCCGCGGCCATCGGGCGCGGGACGGACCAGTGTCCCCTTCCACTTCGCGGGGATGTTCGACCTCGACCTGGCCGACGTGAGCGCGGAGGGTCCCGTCATCGTCGGCAGCCCCCAGGCCTACGCCGAGCACGTCTTCGCCGAGCGGGCCGGCGGGATGGGCGCGAGGATCCTGCGCGGCCAGGAGTGCGTCGGCGTCCACGACGAGGGCGACCGGGTGCGCGTGGACATCCAGGGCGCGGACGGGACCCGTAGCCAGGTCACCGCACGGTGGGTGGTCGGCTGCGACGGCGTGCGCAGCGCCGTCCGCCGCTCCGCCGGGATCCCCTTCACCGGTACGCCCGCCACCGTGTCCGCGCTGATGGGCGAGGTGCGCCTGCTCGACCCCTGGACCGCTCCGGCGGGCTGGCAGCGCACCCCGCGGGGCTGGACCCTGGTGTGGCTGAACCCCGGCGGACACAGCCGGGTGTGCACCTACGACTTCCGGGGCGCCGTGCCGGACCGTCAGGCACCGGTGACCTTCGAGGAGTTGCGGGAGGAGATGGAGCGCATCGCGGGCCGCCCCGTGCCGATGGCCGAGCCCCGCGACCTCACCCGGTTCAGCGACGCCGCCCTCCAGGCCGAGCGCTACCGCGACGGCCGCGTGCTGCTCGCCGGCGACGCCGCGCACGCCCACTTCCCGATGGGCGGGCAGGGGCTGAACACCGGCCTGCAGGACGCCCTCAACCTCGGCTGGAAGCTCGCCGCCGAGGTCCAGGGCTGGGCGCCGGCCGGCCTGCTCGACACCTACCACGCCGAGCGGCATCCCGTGGCGGCCCGTGTCCTGTACAACGTGCGGGCCCAGGTGGCGCTCATGCATCCGGGGGTGCTCACGGACTCCCTGCGCGAACTGTTCCGGGAGACGATGCGGCTGCCGCAGGTGAACGAGTTCCTCACCGGAATGCTCAGCGGCACCGACATCCGCTACGACGTCCACGTGCCCGGCGACCCCCTGGCCGGCACCTTCGCCCCGGACGCCCCGCTGAAGACCGCCCAGGGCCCGACGAGCCTCGCCGCCCTGCTGCGCGACGGGCGCCCGCTGCTGCTGCACACGGCCCAGGCCGCCGACCAGGCCGATCTGGCCGCGCCCTGGTCCGACCGGCTGTCCGTGGTCGAGGTGGTGCCGGAGTCCGCCTCCGCGATGCCGGCCCCGGCGGTCCTGGTCCGCCCCGACGGCTATGTGCTCTGGAGCGGGCAGCGGCCGGGGACCCCGGGTGTGGCCGAGGTGGCCACCGCGTGGCTCGGCGCGCCCGCCTAGCACCTCCCGTCGCCGTCGGGCCGGTTACGCGGGCGTGGGTCCCAGGGCCCGGATGGTGAGGTCGATCGCCGCGGTCAGGCGGTCGATGTCGTGGCCGGCGCGTTCCCGCACCCGCAGCCCGAGCACCGTGGTGAACAGCAGCTCCACGGCGTCGTCCAGGTCGAGGTCGGCGGAGAGCTCGCCCCGGTCGCGGCCCGCGGCCAGCGCGGAGCGCAGGGCCTGCCGGGTGACCTCGAAGGCGGCCTCGGTCCGCCGGCGGACCTTCTCGTCGGTGGTGCCCAGCTCGGTCGCGGTGTTGACCACGAAGCAGCCGCGGCCGGACCTGCCGTCGGCCGGGCAGGTGACCAGCCACAGCATCCACTCCCGCAGCACCTCGCGCACCGGACGCTCCGTCGCGTCCAGCCGCTGCCGGGCCTCGGCCGACTCGGTGGACCGGTAGTGGTCGAGCGCGCGCAGGAACAGCGTGTGCTTGTCCGTGAACGTCCGGTACAGGCTGCTGGGCGTGAGGCGCAGCTCGTCGCCCAGGTCGCGCACCGAGGTGGCGTGGTAACCGCGTCGCCAGAACAGCTCGGTCGCCGAGGTGACCGCGTTCTGCTCGTCGAACTGTCGGGGGCGTGCCATGTGTTCACCTTACCCAACTTGTGGAGCGATCGCTCCCATACTACTGTCGTCAATATGGGAGCGATCGCTCCCGAATCGGTGAAGGAGGCTCCGTTGACGACCGCAGAACAGACCCCCGCCCAGACACGGGAACCAGGGGTACCGGAGAAGAGTCACTGGATGGCGGTCTCCGCGGTGGCTCTGGGCACCTTCCTGCTGGTGACCGCCGAGCAACTGCCAATCGGCCTGCTGACCTCCGTGGGATCCGCGCTGTCGGTCTCCGAGGGCACGGCGGGCCTGATGGTGACGGTGCCCAGCATCGTCGCCGCGTTCGCGGCACCGCTGGTCCCGATGCTCGTCGGCGCGATGGACCGGCGCCTCCTGCTGCTCGGACTGATGGCCCTGATGACCGTCTCCAACCTGGCCTCCGCCCTGGCGCCGAACTTCGGCGTCCTGGTGGGCTCCCGGGTGCTGGTCGGTGTCGCGATCGGCGGCTTCTGGGCCGTCGCCAGCGGCCTGGCCGTCCGGCTCGTCGTCCCCGCGGACGTGCCGCGCGCCACCGCCGTCATCTTCGGCGGCGTCGGAGCCGCCAACGTGTTCGGTGTCCCGCTCGGCACCCTGGTCGGCGACCTCACCGGCTGGCGCATCGCCTTCTCCTCGCTGAGCGCCCTGGCACTGGTCACCCTCGTCGCCCTGCTGGCGGTGCTGCCGGCGCTGGCCGCCTCGCAGGCCATCCGGCCGAAGCTGCTGATCGAGCAGTTCCGCAACCCGGGGGTGCGCGTCGGCATCATCGCGACGGCGCTCATCGTGTTCGGGCACTTCGCCGCGTACACGTTCGTGAGCCCGGCCCTGCAGAAGCTGTCGGGGATCGACGAGCGCTACGTCGGTCCGCTGCTGTTCGGGTTCGGTGTGGCCGGCATGATCGGCAACTTCGTCGCCGGCTCGGCGCTCTCCCGCCGGGTGCACCGGAGCGTGCTGGCCATCTCGGTGGCCCTCGCGGTCGCGATGCCGCTCTTCCTGCTGCTGGGCCGGAGCACGGTCGGCGGCGCCGTCCTGCTGATCGTCTGGGGCCTGGCCTACGGCGGTGTGTCCGTGGGCCTCCAGACCTGGATGATCAAGGCCGCCCCGCAGGCGGTGGAGGCGGCCTCCTCGCTGTGGGTGGCGGTGTTCAACCTGGCCATCGGCCTCGGCGCGCTGGTCGGCGGGGTCATCGTCGACACGCTCACCCTCCAGGGCGTGCTCTGGCTCGGCGGCGCCTGCGCCCTCCTCGCCGCCCTGGCGATCTGGAGTGCCCGGGGCAACGAAGCCCTTCGCTGACCGAGGTGCCCGGGACGACCGGGATGCCCGGCGGGCGGCCCGACCCTGCGGGCCGTCCGCCGGGCGCTGTCACACCGCGCCCAGCAGGACGGGGAGCTCCTGGTGGCCGTTGGAGATGAAGGACGTCAGCGGGCGCAGCTCGCCCTCGGGCACGGCGAGCCGCAGGGAGGGGAAGCGGGTGAAGAGGGCGGAGAGGGCGAGGGAGGCCTCCAGGCGGGCCAGCTGGGCGCCCAGGCAGTAGTGGACGCCGTGGCCGAAGGACAGGTGCTCGCCCCGGGAGGCGCGGGTGACGTCGAAGGCGTCGGCGTCCTCCCCGTGCAGCTCGGGGTCGCGGCCCGCCGCGGCGTAGGAGATGGAGATCGCCTCGCCGCGGGCGATCGTCACACCGCCGATCTCGATGTCCTCCACGGCGTAGCGCAGCACGGAGTGGGCGCCGGGCGCGTCCAGGCGCAGCGACTCGTCGATGACGTCGTCCCAGGAGGCACGGCCGGAGCGGACGAGGTCGAGCTGGCCGGGGTGGGTGAGGAGCCGGGTGATCGCGTTGTCGAGGAGGTTCACCGTCGTCTCGTAGCCGGCGGTGAGCAGCAGGATGAGGTTGTCGGCGAGCTCCTTCCCGCTCATCGCGGCGCCCTCCTCGTCCCGGGCGGCGATCAGGTCCGTCGTCAGGTCGTCGCCGGGCTCCCGCTGCTTCAGCGCGATGAGGTCGTTCATGGCCAGGTAGAGGCGGACGACGTTGTTCTGCGCCTCCTCCTGGGACGCGGTCGTCGCGAAGAACCCCTTGATGATCCGGCGCAGTTCGTCGCGCGCCGCCTCGGGGACGCCGAACAGCTCGGAGATGACACTGCTGGGCAGGGGGTGGGCGTAGTGCTCCCGGAGGTCCACCACCGCACCGGGCGCCTGGGCCGCCTGCCCGGCGAGCCCGTCCAGCAGGGTGCCGACGATGCCCTCGATGCGCGGCCGCAGCGCGTTCACGCGTCGGATGCCGAACGCGCCGGCCACCGGGCGGCGCAGCCGGGTGTGCTCCGGGCCGTACGCGGTCACCATGTTCTGCACCGAGACCCAGATGGACAGCGGCCAGTCCGCCGTCACCTCTCCGTCGATCCACGCCGGCCAGTGCCGGTAGGCGTCCTTCGAGACCCGTGGGTCCAGCAGGAGCCGCTTGACCAGCTCGGCGCTGGTGACCGACCAGGCCGGTACGCCGCCGGGCAGTTCGACCCGGGTGACGGGCCCGCGTTCCCGGATGCGGACGATCTCGCCCTGGATGTCACGGCCGGTGGCGTCGATCGCGAACGGACAGCTCGCGGGCGGCTGCGGGGAGTGGGTGGGGTGCGCGGAGTGGGTGGGCTGCATCGTCGAGTCGCCTTCAGGTGGAGGGTGTGGAGGGTTTCGGGTGCGGTGCGGGGACGGACGGGGACGCGGTGGCGGGCAGGAGGTCCCTGAGGTGGTCGCGGTACCAGGGCGCGCACACGGCGAAGTGCTCGGTGAGGCCCGGACCGGGTTCCAGACCGGTCAGGGACCACAGCGGTGCGCTGTCGTACCAGTGGTCCGCGCCCAGCTGGACGAGCCGGGCCGTCAGGGCCGGATCGGCCCGGCCGGCGAGACGGGCCGGGAGCTCCGCCCACGGCACGTCCCCCTGCGGCAGCGGCAGACCCAGGTGCCGGCACACCGTCGTGACGAGCTCGCGCACGGCCACGGGCCGGGGATGCGCCGCGTGCAGGACGGCCGCCGCGGGCGGCGGCGCCGGCCGGACCGCGAGGGCGGTGGTGGCCCGGGCCAGGTCGTCGACGGAGATCAGGGACAGCCTGGCCCGGCCGCCGTCGATCCAGTACGGCAGTTTCGTGATCATCCGGACGAACGCGGGGACGGCCCACACGTCACCGGCGCCGTAGACCAGGCCGGGGCGCAGCACGGTGCCGCCGGCGGCCAGGACGCTCCGGTCGCCCGCGAGCCGCGAGGCGCTGGTCACGGAGAGCGGAGCGCCGGACGGCCGGGGTTCGCCCCGGTGCGGGCCGGGGCCGTAGACGGCGGCGGTGCTCAGCCGGACGAAGCGCCGGACGCCGGACCGGTCCGCCTCGGCCAGCAGCGCCTCGGTGCCCGCCGTGTTGACGGCGTGCGCGGTCGCCGGGTCCTCGGTGATCGTCGAGGCGAGGTGCAGGACCGTGTCGACGCCACGGCACAGGTCGCGCAGGGACCCGGGCGCGGTGAGGCTGCCCCGGACGACGTCGGACGGGCCGGCGCAGCAGTCGGCCGGGCCGCTCTCGTGCGCCAGCAGTCGCAGCCGCGGGCGGGCCGGGTGGGCGCGCAGCCGGTGGACGACCTGATGGCCGATGAACCCGGTGGCGCCGGTGACCAGGACGGTCGGTCCGCCGTCACCCGCCCGCTCGTCACCGGACACGATCACGCCAGTTTGCGAAGGAGACGAGCCGGTTCGGTGAAGAGGGGGCGGTGATTCCGGCCCCGCCGGATACGATGCGACCGCTGTATACGGCACCGTTCGGGGCGGAACCGGGCCGGTATGGCCAGGAGCTGGGTGCGCGCGGGGGCGGTCGGCCGATGCTCTCGGTCTGGCGGACGTCTGGCACAGAAGTCGCCGTTCCTTTCCGGAATGGAAGCGTTGCAGCGGGTCGTCGTGGCCCGGCGCGTCGCACACCGGGCAGCCCGGCGGCATCCGTGCGACAGCCCCGTGGGCGGGACGTGCGGACGGATGCCACCAGGCGTAGGTGTCGGTGACGGCAGCCGGACGGCGCGGGCCGGCGGCGCGGCGCATGCCGCGGGTCGGTGGCATGGCGGACGCCGCCCGGAGTGATGTGGGGCGGGAGTCACCGGCAGTGGTGAGGACGAACCGTGGAGAAGCGGGCCGGTCGGCGGTGACGCGGACCCGTCAGGTGACGCGTGAGCGGACGAAGGGACTGTCAGCCGTGCGCCGAGGTGCCTTCGAGCAGTGCGGTGAACACCGGGCGGCCGTCCTGGTGGCCGGTGATCTCGACCGCCGTCGGACGCGTCGCGTCCACGGATCCGGCACGGGATCCGGTGCGGGCCTCGATCCAGCACGGGGAGCCGAACTCCACGTAACCGAGGAAGGCCACCTCGGTCGAGGACCAGTGGTACCGGCCCGGTGCGACGACCGCGTTCGCGGCCTGGAACGCCGCTTCGACGAGGGCCATCCCCGGGAAGTGGTCGTTGTCGTGGTCGAAGATCGTCGGGTGCCCGAAGTCCGCGCGCAGTTGCCAGCGCCCGGACGGGGCGGTGGCGGTGGCGAGGGCCGCGGCCGCCGGCCCGGAGACCGCCGGGGCGAGCACCACGTCGATCGGCCGGGTGCGGCCGACCAGTGCGGGCGCGACAGGTGCGGGCTGCACGGCGGGCCGTACGACGGACGCGAGCTGCGGCCCGCGCAGCCTGCGGTACACGGCGGGACTGACGATGTCGAAGCGGCCGCCGCCGCGGGCCACGGTCCTGCCGTCCGCGCGCAGCGTCATCTCGCAGGTCATGGCCGCCAGCCGGGGCCCGCGGAAGCGGAGGTCCGAACAGACGGCCTCCACCTCGATGCGGCGGGACCCCGCCGTCACGGCCGGCCGGACCCGCTCCCGGGTGTACGCCAGGTCCCACATCACGAAGTGATGGCCCAGGGGTGCCTGGTAGGCGGCGTGGGCCAGCAGCAGACCGCACTGCCGGACGGTCTCGGCAACGAGATTGGCTGCCGGGTTACCATTCACCGTTGTATAAAAAGGGTGATCCCCGGGCCACTCGACGCTGATCAGGTAGCGATCGTTGGTCAGAAGCCGCCAGCCGACAGGCAGTACATCCAGTGATTTCGAGCGATGCACCAGTTCTTTGGGAACCGGATGGAACGAGATATCGGGCGATATGCCCGTTTCGTCCGGTCTGGAGCTCTGTTCGCTCCCACGAAAAACAGCGATTGCTTGCATGCCTTCCCCCCAGGAATGCCGAAGCGGAGCTCGAGTCGTACTCGAGCGGGTCGTAACATACGTGTGAGTCGGTATGTAACTCAACGGTAAGTCTCACATAGTGAGATTAAGGATGAGTAAAACCGGCTCTACCAGCACAGATGGGCGCACAGCCCTCGGAGGTAAGCCATGGTGACTCAGGAGCGAGGACTCGCGACCCGGCGCATGATCCTGGAGGCCGCGGGGTCGGTCTTCGCCGAACGGGGTTATAGCGCCACGACAGTGGCCGACGTGCTCAAGAAGTTGAGTCTCACCAGGGGGGCGGTGTACTTCCACTTCTCCTCCAAGGAGGAACTCGCCCGGGCCGTGCTCGCCAGTCAGGCGGACGTGCCCACCGTCGTCCGGGACATCAAGCTCCAGGAGCTGATCGACCTGGGGCTGGTGTTCGCGTGCCAGCTGACCAGGGATCCGCTCCTGCAGGGCAGCGTTCGGCTGTCGCTGGAGCTGGAGGCGGTCGGGCTCGACCGGAGACTTCCCTTCCAGGGCTGGGTCGACCGGAACCACCACATCCTCGAACAGGCGCGGGCGCAGGGCGAGTTGCGTCCGCATGTGGACCTGGTGGAGACGGCCGAGCTGCTGTGCTCCTGCTTCACCGGAGTCCAGCTGTTCTCGCAGGTCATGACCGGCTGGGTGGACCTGGAGGCGCGGATCCGGGCGCTGTTGAAGCATGTGCTGCCCAACATCGCCGAGCCCTCGGTGCTGCTCCAGCTCGACCTCAGCCCGGACCGCGGGCTCAAGGTCGGGGCGGAGCTGGGTGCCCTCGCGGGTCTCAAGGAGGCCGCGGGGCAGGAAGCGCCCGACGGGCGCTGACCCACTGACGTTCACGCATGTTCGGGCTGTCGAACAGCCATCGAAAGCTGGGGCCCACCCGCCGGGTGGGCCCCTTTCGTCGCCTCAGTCCATGCGGCCGACCAGCGGCGGCAGCAGATTCCATACACCGCTGACGGTTGACTCGGTGAGCCACTGCTCACTCTCGTGCCACAGTAGCGCCAGCCCCACGGTGAGCGCGATGATCGCGGAGGCGGCGCTCCCGGCCGAACCGGAACGCGTGAAGGGGTGCCGGCGCTCCGCGACCGCGACCGCGTCCCGGACGTACGACTCCCACTGTTCCAGCAGGTTGACGGCGGGTTTCCGGTCCTTCTCGCGGCTCAGCAGCACTCCGGCGCGGAACGTGACGTCCTGCCGGTACAGCTCGGTGAAGGCTTGTACGGCCTCCGCCAGGTTCTGGTTGCCGTCCTCGGCCCAGCGGCTCGTCACTCCCGCGAACCGCTCCGCCGCCGCCGCTTCCACGGCGTCCGCCAGCGCCTCCTTGCTCGGGAAGTGGAAGTAGAGGGCCCCTCTGCTCACTCCCGCGTCCGCGGAGATGGTGGACAACTTCGCCCTCGAGTAGCCGTGTTCGGCGAACGAGGTCGCGGCCGAACGAATCAACTGGGAGCGGGTCCGGGTGGCTTTGTCGCTCAATGCCGACTCCTCACATCACATCCGTGCAGGTGGCTTGCGGGTGCCGTCGAGTGTGGGGACCCACACGGCGAGATACGCGAATATAACATTCACGCATGTATCTTTAACCGGTGCGTTCTGGGTTTTTGTCGGCCGCCGAGCCGGTTGTTGAACATGGAATCATGGTTGCTTTGATAGGTGATGTCCGCTTTGAAGGTGCTGATCGAGGCTTTTGGGACGTGATTCAAGCCACTCGAAGTCCGTTGACATGCATGCGTGTCGGTTTGTAGTCTGCGTGTGCTCGATCGGTTTTCGGCGTGGGCGTCCACGCAGAGCGGGGGAAACGACGTCATGAGCCAACCGGGCACGGTTCGGCACAGAACACACGGCATGCATCACCGTCATCGCGCTTCCGATGCGCAGCGCCGCGCGTCGCGGGAAGTGAGGGTTCTCGGGTCGGGAGTCAACGTGGCTGTGGAGAGGTGGCGCGTGCTCGTGGTCGAGAGCGATACGCACGCACAACGGGGAGTCACGCACAGTCTCCGACGGCAGGGCTGCGACGTGGTCGCCGTCGGCAGCGGCGGCAAGGCGCTGGAGATGTACGAGCACGCGGACCTGGTCCTGCTGGACCTGGAACTGCCGGATCTGCACGGCCTCGACGTGTGTGCCGCGATCCGGGCGGCGGGGGACACCCCCATCATCGCGTTCACCTGCCGCAGCAGCGAGTGGGACCAGGTGCTCGTCCTCGATGCCGGGGCGGACGACTGCCTTCTCAAGCCCTACGACCTCAGGGAGCTGACGGCGCGGATCGGAGCGGTGATGCGCCGGACCGTGCGTCAGGCCCGCGCGCAGAACGTCATGGAGTGGGGGCCGTTGCGCATCGACATGCGGTTGCGGCAGGTCACCCTGGACGGCCGGCGCGTCGACTGCACCCGCAAGGAGTTCGACCTGCTGTGCCTGCTGGCCTCACAGCCGGGAGCGGTCGTCTCACGACGCCGGCTCATGAGCCAGGTGTGGGGAGACCACTGGTCGCCGCCCAGCCGGACCATCGACACCCATGTGGCGAGCCTGCGCCGAAAACTCGGACCCGACGAGTGGATCACGACCATCCGCGGCGTCGGCCTGTGCTTCCAGCCCGTCGACATGCACTGAGCCACCGAGCCACCGAGCTACTCAGTCTCCTTTTCTTCTTTCAGCTCCTTACGTCAAAGGACCGCATACCCATGTCTGATCTCACTCCTGAGCGCGTCGGCGCCGCCTGGGCCTCCCTCGGTACCGGGGACCGCGCGAAGATTACGGAATTCTGGGACGAGAACGTGCGGTTCGAGGTTCCCGGACTGCACGCCTACTCCGGCTGGTACGAAGGGCTCGACGCCTTCCTGGAGTTCTTCGGGAACATGTTCCGGCTCTCCGGCGGCACCATGCACGGCGAGAACGTGACGGTGCTGGTGAACCCCGAGGCCGGCTACTCGGTCGACGTCAACCACATCACGGCGGTGCGAGCGGGAGCCGAGGCGGACAGCACCTCCCCCTACGACACCTTCGCCGTCGAGGCGCTGCACCTGCTGCGCTGGAGCGACGGCCGCATCGTCGAGGGCCGTTGGACGGTGCTGGGGGCGGGCGCCGAGACCACCGCGCTGTGGTGGTCGCCGCGCGACGCGGCCGGCGCGCGCCGCCAGGTCGTCTGACCCCGGCCGACACCGACCCCGGCAGGTCCGCGGCGACAGCGGAGGTCACGGCCCTGCCGGTAGCGGGTGCCGGCGCGGTGCGGCGGTGACGTGGGGACGGCCCGCCGCACCGCACCGCACTCCGAGCAGCGCACACAGCACACCAACGATCGTGAGGATCCCCATGTCCGAGGAACGTCTTCGAGTGGCTCTCATCATCGGGAGCACCCGTGCCACCCGGTTCGGCCCGACCATCGCCAAGTGGTTCGCCGAGGAGGCCCGGCAGAACGACGACATCGAGCTGGACGTCGTCGACCTGGCCGACTTCCCCCTGCCGGTCGCGGTGACCGACGCACCCGAACCCGCGGACGCGGCCACGGCGGCCGCCCTCAGCGCCCGGCTGGAGCGGGCCGAGGCCTTCGTCGTCCTGACCCCCGAGTACAACCACAGCTTCCCCGCCCCGCTCAAGGTCGCGATCGACTGGAACTACACCCAGTGGCAGGCCAAGCCGGTCGGCTTCGTCTCCTACGGCGGGCTCTCCGGCGGGCTGCGCGCGGTAGAGCAACTGCGCCAGGTCTACGCCGAGATGCACGCCGTCACCCTGCGGGACACGGTCAGCTTCCACGGCGCCGCCGCCACCTTCGGCGCGGACGGGAACCCCAAGGAGCCGGCGGGCTGCGCGGCCGCCGCCAAGACCATGCTCGACCAGCTCGTCTGGTGGGGCGTCGGACTCCGCGAGGCCCGGGACCGGCGCCCCTACCGGGCCTGAGCCGGCCCGCCCGCTCTCCGCCTCAGCCGAGACGTTCAGGAAAGCCGAGACGTTCAGGAAATGAGACAGCCATGACCGGGATGCTCCTTGCTCCCCGCACCACCTCGGACACCTTCGTGTCCGCCGCCCGGGCCGCGGCCGAACCGGCCGCCCGCGACGCGGCCCGGGCGGACCGCGAGCGACGGCTCTCCGCCGACGTGGTGGCGGCGCTGGTCGAGGCCGGCTTCAGCAGGGCGCTGGTCCCGGCCCGCCACGGCGGTACGGCCACCGAGTTCACCACCCTCACCGAGGCCGTCGCCGCGGTCGGCGAAGGCTGCGCCTCCGCCGCCTGGACCGGCTCGCTGCTCGCCTACACCGGGCGGTTCGCCGCCTATCTGCCCGCCGAGGGACAGGCCGAGATCTGGGCGGACGGACCGGACAGCCGGCTGGTCAGCTCCCTGGTCTCCACCACCGCCGGCGCGGTGCCCGCCGACGGCGGCTGGCGGCTCTCCGGCACCTGGACCTACGCCAGCGGGGTCGACTTCTCCGACTGGGCGCTGCTGATGGCCATGGTGCCCGGGGCGGACGAACGGCAGGAGGCGCGCTTCTTCGCCGTACCCCGTGCCGCCTACCGGATCGAGGAGACCTGGGACACGGTCGGCATGCGGGCGACCGGCAGCCACACGGTCGTCGTGGACGAGGTGTCTGTCCCCGCGCACCGCACCTTCCTCATGGACGACATGTTCGCCGGCCGGGGCGCGGTCTCGGACGAACTCCGGCACTCCCAGCCGCTGTTCGCCGTCAACGGCCTCACGTTCGCGGCCCCCGTCCTCGGCGCGGCCCGGGGCGCGCTGAAGCTGTCGGAACGCGCCCTCGCCGACAAGGCGGCCCGGGGCGCGGAGCCGGGCGAGTCCCAGCGGATCGCCCACGCCCGGGCGGCCGGTGAGATCGACGCGGCCGGGCTGCTGCTGGCCCGGGCCGCCCTGAGCGCCGACCGGGAGCGGGTCACCGAGGCCGTCCTGGTGCGCAACCGACGGGACTGCGCGCTCGCCACCCGGCTGCTCGTCGGCGCCGTCGACACGCTCTTCCGGGCCGCCGGCACCCGCGGCCAGTCCGCGGCCGACCCGCTCCAGCGCATCTGGCGGGACGCCAACTCCGCGGCCAGCCACATGGTGCTGCAGTTCGAGCCCGCCGCACTGGCCTACACCCGTGGCCCCCTGGACGCCGCCCGAGCAGGAAAGAGCCCCCGATCATGACGACCACGGACGCGGTCGGCAGCGGCCTGCTGTTCCACGAGGACTTCCGCAACGGCTTCACGACCACCGGCCCGGACGCCGCCTGGCACACCCAGGACACCGCCGGCGTCCCGGGCGGCGACGCAGTCGCCCACACCTCCGGGCTCGGCCTCGCCGTGGTGCCCACCGGCGTCAACCCGCGTACCGGCGCCCCCGCCTTCGTCTCCACCACCGGCCAGCAGGCGGACGGCGGCGAGGGCACCCGGGACCACGTCAAGTGGACGGCCATGCCGAACCGTACGGCGGACACCGGGATACCGGGCTTCGACGTCCCCGCCACCGGCGCGCTCGTCTGCACCACCACCCTCGCCGTCTCCACCTACGGCACCGAGGACCACCCCTTCGGAACGGCGGTCGCCGACGCCCAGGCCGACCCCCGGCTGGCCTGCGGCTCGATGATCACCGCCGACCTGGAGACCGCCTCGATCTTCGGCTTCTTCGTCACCAACACCCGCATATACGCCAACTACGAGCGGCTGCGCCTCCCCGGCACCACCTACGCGGCCTACACCTACGCCGTCCCGGTCGCCGACCGGGCACCCGGCGACGTCGACACCCTGCGGATCACCCTGGACCGCGCGTGCTCCACCGTGACCTGGGAGGTCAACGGCGTACCGGCGCTGTCGGTGGACCGGATCGGGCACCCCGTCCTGGACCGCGCCCACCAGCTGCTGGACCACGCGGGCGAGCCCGAGGACATAGCACCGCGCCAACTGATATCCGGCATCGGCATGTTCACCCTGCTCGACGGCGCCCTGGGCGCCGACGCCACCGGCCTGGTGCGGATCGACTCGGCGCCCTCCCACTACGTCGACCCGCGGGCCGGCGCGCCCTGGCCGCAGAAGTTCCTCGACGAACAGAGCACACCCACCCACCGCCTCTGGGGGCAGGGCGTCGCGCTGAACGTGCGCGACCTCTCCGTCACCACCGCCTGACCGCGGGCCCCCAGCGGCCCGAAGAACTCCGCCATCCCCCCATTGAGTTGCAAAGGAACTCGTTGTGACCGCAGTAACGCCCGCCAAGGCGGGCCGCCGTGAGTGGATCGGCCTGGCAGTCCTCTGCCTGCCGGCGCTGCTCACCACCATGGACCTCACGCTGCTGTTCATGGCCGTCCCCAAACTGACGGCCGATCTGAACCCCTCCAGCACCCAGCTGCTGTGGGCGAGCGACATCTACGGCTTCCTGATCGCCGGCTTCCTGATCACCATGGGAACGCTCGGCGAGCGCATCGGACGCCGCCGGCTGCTCCTGATCGGAGCCGTGTTCTTCGGGGTCGCCTCGGTCCTCACGGCGGAGGCGAACAGCCCCGAGATGCTGATCGCCGCCCGGGCGCTGCTCGGCATCTCGGCCGCCACCCTCGCCCCCTCGACGCTGTCGCTGCTGCGCGTCATGTTCCGGGACGAGAAGGAGAGCACCACCGCGGTCACCATCTGGACCACGTCCTTCATGGTCGGCGGTGTCGTCGGCCCGATCGCCGGTGGCCTGCTGCTGGACCACTTCTGGTGGGGCGCGCCCTTCCTGATGGCCGTTCCGGTCATGGTGCTGCTGCTGATCGCCGGTCCGCTCCTGCTGCCCGAGTACAAGGACCCGGCCGGCGGCAGCCTCGACCTGCTGAGCGTCGGCATGTCGCTGGCCGCGATCCTGCCGGCCGTCTACGGCGTCAAGGAACTGGCCCGCAACGGCTTCGAGACCTGGCCGACCGTGAGCCTCGTCGTCGGACTGGCCTTCGGCGTGGCCTTCGTGCTGCGCCAGCGCGGCCTGTCGGTGCCGCTCATGGACGTGTCCCTGTTCTCCCGCCCGGCCTTCTCGGTCTCCGTCGGCACCCTGCTGCTGACCACCGGCCTGATGATGGGCATCCAGTACCTGCTCGCCACCTACCTGCAGATCGTCCTCGGCATGTCGCCCGCCGAGGCCGGTCTGTGGCAGCTGCCGGTCATCATCCCCGGCATGGTCGCCGCCGTGGTCGGCACCGGCATCTCCCAGAAGATCGGTACGCCGCCGGTGCTCATCGCCGGCCTGCTGGTCGGCTCCGTCGGCTTCGGCGTGCTGACCCAGGTCGACGGCAACTCCGGTACGGCCCTGGTCATCACCTCGTCCGCGATCATGTTCATCGGTCTCGCCCCGGTGATGGCGCTCGGCATCGGCACCATCGTCCAGGCGGCCCCGGTCGAGCGGGCCGGCGCCGCGTCCGCGCTGGCCTCCACCACCAACGAACTCGGCGGCGCGGTCGGCATCGCCCTCGTCGGCAGCCTCGCCACCGCCGTCTACGGCTCCACCCTCGACGACCACCTGCCCGCCGGGGTCAGCGGCTCGGCCCACGACGCGGCGCGCAACAGCGTCTCCGAGGCGGCCGCCGTGGCCGGCCGGCTCCCCGGCAAGCTCGGCGACCAGCTGAGCGCGGCGGCCCACGACGCCTTCGCCCACGGCATGGAGGTCGCCTCCTACGTCTCCATCGGTGTGCTCCTCGCGATGGCCGCGCTGGTCGCCGTACTGCTGCGCAGGGCGCTGCCGGCCCCGGCAGCGCAGCCGGCGCCGCAGGCGGCCGGTGCCGCCGAGGAGACGCTGCCCTCCGGCGCGCAGAGCGCCTGAGCACCCCGCACATCACCCCAGCCCGGCGCCCCTGACGGGGCGCCGCCCGGCCTCGCCCGCTCCGACAAGGAGGTTCCTCGTATGACGAGGATCAGTGTCAAGGACCAGTACTACACACTGGTCAACATCTTCGAGACGTCCCCGGAGCACCAGCACCGGCTGATCGAGATCTGGCAGAGTCTCGGCGCGGCGGACGAGCGGACCGGGCTGGTCTCGGTCAACGCCCACCTCAGCTACGACGGCAACTCCGTGATCAGCTACATACAGTGGCGCGACAAGGCCGCCTGGGAGGGCATCCTCAGCGATCCGAGCCGGCAGGAGCGCTTCAAGGAGGTCATGACCTTCGCGACGTTCGACAGCATCCACTGCGAGGTCGTGTACACCCAGCGGAACCCGAAGCTGGGCGACCCGACCATCGAGATCACGGAGCAGCAGGACGTCTTCACGGTCATCGAGGTGGCCCGCACCCGGTCGACGTCCCAGCAGGACGCGCTGCTCGCGGTGGTGGCCCAGCCCAACGCGGTGCTCGACACCACGCCGGGCTACGTCTCGCACAGCGTGCACCGGGACTTCGAGGGCGAGGCCGTCGTCAGCTACTCGCAGTGGCAGAGCGAGGAGGCGTACCAGGCCTTCCGCGCCGACCGCGACGCGAGCGGCGGCCGGCCCGCCGCGCTGGACGGAATCGACATCCGCGAGTACGCGCTGCGGATCGCCTACATCACCGAGGCCACCAAGATCTGACGGACCGTCACAGGCCCGTCGCAGACCCTTCCGTACACCCCTGGTGCGCCGTCCGCCCCGGAGGGCCCGCGCCAGGTGCGTACGGGAGTCCCCAGCACATCCGCGACACCGAAGGGAGGAGGTGACACCCATGACCGACGCCGCGCTGAGCGCCGCTCTGGAGGAGGTCCTCGCCACGTTCTCGGCCGAGAACGAGCTGACCGAGAACGAGTTCGAGCTCGCCCTGGGCAACGAGACCTGGTAGTCCACGGTCTCCCCGTAGCCGGCCCTCGCTGCCCCGCAGCGGGGGCCGGTCTCTTCCCCCGGAAAACCGGAAGCCGGAACCGGAATCAGCAGGAACAAGGAACTAGGAGCGCGCCGTGACCTCTGGTGCCGTGGCCTCCCGCCCCGCCTGGCTGCAGGACCCGACCCTCGCATGGCGCCCCGCCGTACACGGTGTGGTGCTCTGCGCCCGACCCCATGACCTCGCCGACTGCCTCGGCCCGAACGCCGCCGAGGCGGCCGTGGCCGTCGGCCCGCCCGCGGCCGGTCACGACCATCTCTGCGGACTCCAGGAGCTGCTGGCCGTCCTGCTGCCCGCCGTGCGCGAGGCCCGGCCCGAGGTGCCGGAGCGGCACGCCGAGGTCCTCGCCCTGCTCACGCGACCGGACGGTGCGCAGGCGCCCCGGGGCCGGTTCGTGCCGGTGTCCGAGACCGCCTCGCTCGGCACCACCCGGCGCATCAGCCGGGAGTCCCACATCACCGCAGGCTGGATCGACCGCGCGGCCCGCTTCCTCGTCGACGCCCTTCCCGTGCTGGGCGAGCGGCCCGTTATCGTCCTGGACGCGTTCGACCGCTGGGACCGCATCTCGGTCCGCATCCTGTACCGGACCGTGCTGCTCGCGGACCAGCAGGGCCGGGGCATCACCGTCCGGGGGCTGCTGAAGGACGGCGGCAGCCTGTTCCTGGAGCGGCTCTCCGGGCAGCGGGCGGTCAGGGTGTGCGGGGTGCTGCCACCGGTACCGGAGACTCCCCGCGACGCGCCCGGCCTCACGGTCGAACCCTGGCACTCCGACGGCTCGGCCGGTCCGCTGCGGGCCATCGGCGACGCGATCGCCCTGCAGAACTTCGAGCGGGCCGATCTGCTGATCGCCGCGCATCTGGCGGCCGTCGGCGGCGAGCCCGGCCGGGCCGACGACACCGCCGACCTGATCAGGCTCCAGGCGATCTCGGAAGCGCAGACCGGGCGGATCGACAGCGCCGTCGCGAAGCTGGAACGGTCCCTGGAGCTGGCCGAGAAGCCGGAGTTGAGGGCCCATCTGAACTACCTGGTGGCGCTGCTGGTCACCAAGCGCAAGGACGACACCGACGCGGCGCGCGCCTTCTACCTGCGTGGCCTGGAGTGCCTGGACGAGCTGGCCGAGCCGGGTGTGGACGCGCAGGTGGAGCGGGCCTGGATCCTCAACGGCCTGGCGCTCGCCGCGGCCATCGACGCCCGCGAGACGGGGGACGCGGAGCGCCGGGACCGGCTGTTCCAGAGCGCCTTCGAACTGGAGTTTGACGCTTTCCGGATGGTCCGTGAGATGCCGGGGGACAGCGCCTTCTACCTGCGCTACAACCTCAGTCACAACCTGGCCTTCCTGCTCCAGATCACCGGCCGGCACCGGCAGGCCGAGGAGTTCCTGCGCTCGGTGTCGGCGACCATGCTCGGCACCGGCAGGCCCGAGTTCTTCGTGCCCCACCACTACGCGATCGCCGTCCTCCAGCTGCGCCGGGGCAGTCACGAGGAGGCCGCGGCCTCCTTCGCGGCGGCCGTCCGTGTCGCCCACACCCTGCGGGACCCCTTCCACCTGGAGAAGCTGCTCGCCGCCGCGGGCTACACCGACCTGCGGCGCGGCGATCACCCGGGTGCCGCCCGCCACTACCGGGACGCGGCGCGCACGGCCCGACGGCTCTGCGACGAGACGGCGTTCGCCCAGGACCTGGCGGGACTGCTCTGGGCGCTGACCCTGCAGGGCGCCCGCTGGGACCGGTACACCCTGACCGCGGCCCGCATCTGGTACCCCGAGGCGGCCGGAGCGTACGACCGCGGCGCCGACCGCGACGAACTCGCCGACGCCCTGACCGCCGCCGGCGCGGACATCGCACCCCCCTCCTCCAAACTCCCCTCCTACCTCGCCGCAGTCGACCTCGAAGGCCTCCCAGGCCGCGACCTCAACCGCTTCCTCGCCGGCATCACGGCCCGCGAGAACCCGAGCGGGCTGCTGACGCAGAGCACGGCCGAGGGAACGGGCAGGGCGGGGGAGGCCCTGGGGACAGGGGGGCCTGAGAGGGGTGGGGCTGTCGCGCGGGAAGCCGCGGGTCCAGGCGGTGTTGCGGCGCGCGAAGCCGCCGGTCCGGATACGGCCGCCGTGCAGGGGGCGGCCGGTCCGGACGGGACTGTCGCGCGGGAAGCCGCCGCTCCAAGTGCGGCCGCTGCGCGGGAAGTTGCCGGTCGGGGTGGGGCCGTCGTGCAGAGGGGGGCCGGTCCGGACGGGACTGTCGCGCGGGAAGCTGCCGCTCCAGGTGGGGCCGCTGCGCGGGAAGTTGCCGGTCGGGGCGGGGCCGTCGTGCAGAGGGGGGCCGGTCCGGATGGGACTGTCGCGCGGGAAGCCGCCGCTCCAAGTGCGGCCGCTGCGCGGGAAGTTGCCGGTCGGGGTGGGGCCGTCGTGCAGAGGGGGGCCGGTCCGGATGGGACTGTCGCGCGGGAAGCCGCCGCTCCAGGTGCGGCCGCTGCGCGGGAAGTTGCCGGTCGGGGTGGGGCCGTCGTGCAGAGGGGGGCCGGTCCGGATGGGACTGTCGCGCGGGAAGCTGCCGCTCCAGGTGGGGCCGCTGCGCGGGAAGTTGCCGGTCGGGGTGGGGCCGTCGTGCAGAGGGGGGCCGGTCCGGATGGGACTGTCGCGCGGGAAGCCGCCGCTCCGGGTGGGGCCGTGGTGAACGGGGTCTCCGACTCCGGGCAGGTCGTCGTGGGGGGTGGGCGGTGAGTTCGTTGCCGCGGTTGACGGGGGCTCAGGCGGATGCGTTGGCGGGGCGGTTTTTGGAGCACTGCAGGGGGGCGGGGGTGCTGGATGCGGGGGCGCCGGAGGTGTCGTGGGCGGAGTTTCACGCGTTTCGGGCGCGGCTGGCGGCGTCCTTCGAGGTGCCGACCACCACGCTCACGCCGCTCGCGGCACGGGTGCTGTACGGGCTGGCGGCGGCTCGGCGGCCGGCGGCGGTGGCGACGTTGGGGTGTTTCGCGGGCAACCTGATGGCGTGGGTGTCGGGGCCGGGGTTCGGGCCCGAGCCGCGGTATCCGGGACGGCGGTCCCTGGGGCTGGACGTGGCCGCCGAGCCGGTGGCGCTCGCCGAGGGCAACCTGCGGCGGGCCGGGTTCGCGCCGGGCGCCGGGGCCGTCGTAGGAGATGCCTTCGAGGCGGCGGAGCACAGCGCGGGGGAGCGGTGGGACCTGCTGCTCATCGACATCGACGTGCCGGGCTCCCGCAAGTCCGGCTACGCCCGGCTGCTGGAGCGCTGGCTGCCCCATCTGGCGCCGGGCGCGCTGGTGATCGCCCATGACGTGTGCCACCCGGTCTTCGCCTGGGATCTGCGGGACTACGCGGCCTTCGCCAAGGACCGGGGGGCGATCGCCACCACCACCCTGCCGGTGGACGACTGCGGGTTCGAGGTCAGCCGCTGGCCGGGCTGACCCGGAACGGGCAGTGAGCGGAAATCGATTAGGCGGAAACAATTCCGTCATCCGCGCGGCATCACTTCACAGAGACCTGACGCAACTTCGCACAGCCCTGACGAGGTTCCGTCCGAATCTTCTTGAACGGGTCGGTCGGTTCGTCGGAGTATTTAGTCGGCTGCCGGAGACGGCGCAGCGGGCACGCTATTGACGGGCTGTCAGTATTGGCGGGCCAATGACGAGTAATTGACCACCTGTTGAAGGTCGGTCGATCGGCCGTCGGTTAGTCATCGATTCCGAAATGAATTCCCCAGGATGACCGAGGAGAGTGGCATGGACGCCGAAGTCATAGTCGTGGGAGCCGGCCCGGCAGGGCTGATGCTCGCCGGCGAATTGCGGCTCGCCGGAGTCGACGTCGTCCTTCTGGAACGACTCGCCGAACGCACCGGTGAATCGCGCGGACTCGGCTTCACGGCACGGACGATGGAGGTGTTCGCCCAGCGCGGTCTGCTCTCCCGGTTCGGGGAGATCGAGGTCAGCGCCTTCGGGCACTTCGGCGGCCTGCCCGTCGACTTCGGCCTCCTCGACGGAGCCCACCAGGCGGCGAAGACCGTGCCGCAGTCCCACACCGAGACGGTGCTGGAGCAGTGGGTCACCGACCTCGGCACGGACGTCCGCCGCAGCCACGAGGTGCTCTCCGTCAAGGACGACGGCGACAGCGTCCTCGTCGAGGTGCGCGGCCCGGACGGCGTGCACGAGCTCCGCGCGCGCTACCTCATCGGCTGCGACGGCGGCCGCAGCAAGGTCCGCAAGGCCGTCGGCTTCGACTTCCCCGGCACCGCGGCCACGCTGGAGATGTACCTCGCCGACGTACGCGGCCTGGACCTCGAACCGCGCATGATCGGCGAGACGCTGCCCGGCGGCATGGTGATGGTCGGTCACCTGGCCGACGGCATCACCCGGCTGATCGTCTGCGAGCGCGGCACGCCTCCGCAGCGCCGTACCGAGGCCCCCGCGTACGCGGAGGTGGCGGCCGCCTGGAAGCGGCTGACCGGCGTCGACATCGCGCACGGCGAGCCGGTGTGGGTGAGCGCGTTCGGCGACGCCACCCGCCAGGTGACGCAGTACCGCAGGGGCCGGATCCTGCTGGCCGGGGACTCCGCGCACATCCATCTGCCCGCCGGCGGCCAGGGCATGAACACCAGCATCCAGGACGCCGTCAACCTGGGCTGGAAGCTCGCCGCGGTGGTCCAGGGCCGGGCGCCCGAGGCCCTGCTCGACACCTACCACGACGAGCGCCACCCGGTCGGCCGGCGCCTGCTGATGAACACCCGCGCCCAGGGCCTGCTGTTCCTCAGCGGCGGCGAGGTCCAGCCGGTCCGTGACGTGCTCACCGAGCTCATCGCCTACCCCGAGGTGTCCCGGCACCTGGCCGGCATGGTGAGCGGCCTGGAGATCCACTACGACGTCGGTACCGGCACCCACCCCCTGCTCGGCCGGCGCATGCCGTCGCTGGAGGTGCGGACCCCCTCGGCCGCGCGCACCACCACCAGCTTCGACCTGCTCACCGCGGGCCGCGGGGTCCTGCTCGACCTGGAGGACACCGCCGCCCTGCGGGAACGGGCACGGCCGTGGGCGGACCGGGTGGACGTCGTCACGGCGGCCCCCGTCGGCGTCACCGCCGGCAGCCCGCTGGCCGGCACCGCCGCGGTCCTCGTCCGCCCCGACGGCTACGTCGCCTGGGCCGCCCCCGGCAGCCACCACGACCTGCCCATGGCGCTGGAGCGCTGGTTCGGCCCGGCCCGGGCGGGCCTGCCGCGCTGACCGCCGTCCCGATCCGCACCCGAGCGCAGCGAAATCACAGCGGCATCGCAGCGCATTCGCAGCGAAGGAGAAGAAGAAAAACATGCACAGCACGCTGATCGTCGCCCGGATGGAACCCGGCGCACGTTATGACGTGGCCCGGCTCTTCAAGGAGTTCGACGGCACCGAAATGCCGCACATCATGGGCACCCGGCGCCGCCAGCTCTTTCTCTACAAGGGTCTCTACTTCCATCTCCAGGAATTCGACACCGACAACGGCGGAGAGATCATCGAAGAGGCCAAGACGGATCCCCGCTTCGTGAAGATCAGCGAGGACCTCAAGCCGTACATTCAGGCCTACGACCCCGCCACCTGGCGTTCTCCCGCCGATGCCATGGCCAAGTCGTTCTACCACTGGGAAGCCTCCTCGTGACCGGTCGCCGTGTCGCCATCACCGGAATCGGAGTGCTCGCTCCGGGCGGTATAGGCGCGAAGAATTTCTGGAATCTGCTGAGCGAGGGGCGGACCTCGACGCGGGGCATCACCTTCTTCGACCCCGCTCCCTTCCGGTCCCGGGTGGCCGCGGAGATCGACTTCGACCCCGAGGAACACGGGCTGAGCCCGCAGGAGATCCGCCGGATGGACCGGGCCGCCCAGCTCGCCGTGGTGGCGACCCGGGAGGCCGTCGCCGACAGCGGCATCGCCCTGGCGGAACTCGACCCGCACCGCACCGGCGTGACCATCGGCAGCGCGGTCGGCGCCACCACCGGCCTGGACCAGGAGTACCGGGTCGTCAGCGACGGCGGCCGGCTCGACCTGGTCGACCACCGCTACGCGGTGCCGCACCTCTACAACCACTTCGTGCCGAGCTCCTTCGCGGCCGAGGTCGCCTGGGCGGTAGGTGCCGAGGGCCCCTCGACCGTCGTCTCCACCGGCTGCACCTCCGGTCTCGACTCGGTCGGGCACGCCGTGGACATCATCCGGGAGGGCACCGCGGACGTCATGATCGCGGGCAGCTCGGACGCGCCGATCTCGCCGATCACCGTCGCCTGCTTCGACGCGATCAAGGCGACCACCCCGCGCAACGACGACCCCGAGCACGCCTCCCGCCCCTTCGACGGCACCCGCAACGGCTTCGTCCTCGGCGAGGGTTCGGCGGTGTTCGTCCTGGAGGAGCTGGAGAGCGCCCGGCGCCGCGGAGCCCACATCTACGCGGAGATCGCCGGCTACGCCTCCCGCTGCAACGCCTTCCACATGACGGGACTGCGGCCGGACGGCGCCGAGATGGCGGAGGCCATCGGCGTCGCCCTCGACGAGGCCCGGATCGCCCCGACGGCGATCGACTACATCAACGCGCACGGCTCCGGCACCAAGCAGAACGACCGCCACGAGACCGCCGCGTTCAAGCGCAGCCTCGGCGAGCACGCCTACCGGACGCCGGTCAGCTCGATCAAGTCGATGGTGGGCCACTCGCTCGGCGCGATCGGCTCCATCGAGATCGCGGCCTCCGCGCTGGCCATGGAGAACAACGTCGTTCCCCCCACGGCCAACCTGCACACCCCGGACCCCGAGTGCGACCTCGACTACGTGCCGATCACGGCGCGGGAGTGGCGCACCGACACCGTCCTGACCGTCGGCAGCGGCTTCGGCGGCTTCCAGAGCGCCATGGTGCTGGCCCGGCCCGACAGGAGCATCGCATGACGACCCCGGTAGTGGTCACGGGCCTCGGCATCGCCGCTCCCAACGGCCTCGGCACCAAGGACTTCTGGGCGGCCACGCTCAGGGGCGAGAGCGGCATCGGACCGGTCACCCGGTTCGTCCCGGACCAGTACCCGGCGCGGCTGGCCGGCGAGGTGCCCGGCTTCGTGGCCGAGGACCACCTGCCCGGCCGGCTGCTGCCGCAGACCGACCGGATGACCCGGCTCGCGCTGGTCGCCGCCGACTGGGCGCTGGAGGACGCCGAGGTCACCCCCAGCGAACTCAACGCCTACGACATGGGCGTGATCACCGCCAGTTCCTCCGGCGGCTTCGAGTTCGGGCAGAACGAGCTGCAGAAGCTCTGGAGCAAGGGCGGCCAGTACGTCAGCGCCTACCAGTCGTTCGCCTGGTTCTACGCCGTCAACACCGGCCAGATCTCGATCCGCAACGGCATGAAGGGCCCCAGCGGTGTCGTGGTCAGCGACCAGGCGGGCGGTCTCGACGCCCTGGCCCAGGCGCGCCGGCAGATCCGCAAGGGCACCCGTCTCATCGTCTCCGGCGCGATCGACGCCTCGATCTGCCCCTGGGGCTGGGTCGCCCAGCTTGCCGCCGAACGGCTGAGCCGGCAGGACGACCCGGACCGGGCGTACGTGCCCTTCGACGCGCTCGCCACCGGGCACGTACCGGGCGAGGGCGGCGCCATCCTCGTCCTGGAGGACGGCGCGACGGCCCGTGCCCGGGGCGCCCGGATCTACGGCGAGATCGCCGGCTACGGGGCCACCTTCGACCCCCGGCCCGACAGCGGCCGCCCGCCCGGCCTGCGCCAGGCGATCCGCGCCGCCCTCGACGACGCCGGCGCCGAACCCGGCGACATCGACGTGGTCTTCGCCGACGCGGCGGGCGTGCCCGCACTGGACCGCGTCGAGGCCGACGCCCTCACCGAGGTCTTCGGACCGCGTGGAGTGGCCGTGACGGCACCCAAGACGATGACCGGCCGCCTCTACTCGGGCGCCGCACCCCTGGACGTTGCGGCCGCGCTGCTCGCGATCCAGGACGGGGTCGTCCCGCCCACCACCAACGCGCGGCCCGCCGAGGAGTACCGGCTCGACCTGGTCACCGGAGCCCCGCGCACCGCCGCCGTCCGGACCGCCCTGGTGGTCGCCCGCGGCTACGGCGGCTTCAACTCCGCGGTGGTCGTACGCGCCGCGGACTGACCCGCCGCCCGCGCGATCCCACCGCACCCCCCACCCCACCCACACCGGCACACGGAGGAAACCGCCATGCCCGAACGCACCTTCACCCTCGACGACCTGCGCCGCATCCTGCTGGAGAGCGCGGGCAGCGAAGAGGGCGTCGACCTCTACGGCGACATCGAGGACAGCGAGTTCGAGGAGCTGGGCTACGAGTCCCTCGCGCTCCTGGAGACCGGCGGCCGTATCGAGCGCGAGTTCGGCATCAGCCTCGACGACGTCAACCTCTCCGACATCACCACCCCGCGGGCCCTCGTCGCCGCCGTGAACGAGCTCCTCTCGGCCGACGTCGCCGCCTGACCCCCGACCCGGCCTGATCTCCTCCGATCAGGCCGACCGAGCGGGCCGGACCGGACGTCCCCCGACGGACCGGCCCGCTCCCACCCCAGGCCCCGCCCGCCCCGGGCCGCCTCGACCCTTCCCGCGCAAGGAGAAGCACATGACAGAGCAGAACGGCCGGGTCGCCCTGATCACCGGCGCCACCAGCGGAATCGGTCTCGCCGCCGCCCGCATCCTCGGCGCCGCGGGACACCGGGTGTTCATCGGAGCCCGCAACGCCGAGAACGTGACGGAGACGGTGAAGCAGCTGCAGAGCGAGGGCATCGACGCCGACGGCGCCACCCTCGACGTGCGCTCCACCGAATCGGCGCACGCCTTCGTCCAGGCCGCCGTCGACCGCTTCGGCACCGTCGACATCCTGGTCAACAACGCGGGCCGCAGCGGCGGCGGTGTCACGGCCGACATCGCCGAGGAACTGTGGGACGACGTCATCGACACCAACCTCAACAGCGTCTTCCGCCTCACCCACGCGGTCCTCAACACCGGCGGACTGCGCCACAAGGACTGGGGCCGCATCATCAACATCGCGTCCACCGCGGGCAAGCAGGGCGTCGTCCTCGGGGCCCCGTACTCCGCGTCCAAGCACGGCGTGGTCGGCTTCACCAAGGCCCTCGGCAACGAGCTGGCCCCCACCGGGATCACCGTCAACGCGGTCTGCCCGGGCTACGTCGAGACGCCGATGGCGCAGCGGGTGCGCGCGGGCTACGCCGCCGCCTACGAGGTCACCGAGGACGCGATCCTGGAGAAGTTCCAGGCAAAGATCCCGCTGGGCCGCTACTCCACCGCGGACGAGGTCGCCGGTCTGGTCGGCTACCTGGCCTCCGACACCGCCGCCTCCATCACCTCCCAGGCGCTCAACGTCTGCGGTGGCCTGGGCAACTTCTGAGCGCCCCGCCCCGCCCCACGACCCCGCACTCACCCCAAGGAGCCTGACCATGCCGCAGCCCGGCCTGCGCGAGGTGGAGCACGAGATCACGGTCTCGGCTCCGGCCGCCGCCGTCTACCGTCTGATCGCCGAGGTCGAGAACTGGCCGCGGATCTTCCCGCCGACCATCTACGTGGACCACCTGGAGCGCGCCGGGGACACCGAACGCATCCGGATCTGGGCCACGGCCAACGGCGAGGCCAAGAACTGGACCTCCCGCCGCGTCCTGGACCCCGGCCGGCTGCGCATCGAGTTCCGCCAGGAGGTCTCCACCCCGCCGGTCGCCGCCATGGGCGGCACCTGGATCATCGAGCCGCTCGACGAGGGCACCTCAAGGATCCGGCTGCTGCACGACTACCGTGCCGTCGACGACGACCCGGACGGCCTGCGCTGGATCGACGAGGCGGTCGACCGCAACTCGCGCTCCGAACTCGCGGCCCTGAAGACCAACGTCGAACTCGCCCACGCCGCCGAGGAGGTGACCTTCTCCTTCGAGGACTCCGTGCGCATCGCCGGCTCCGCCAAGGACGCCTACGACTTCATCAACGAGGCGCACCTGTGGCAGGAGCGCCTGCCGCACGTCGCCTCCGTCCGGCTCGACGAGGACGTGCCCGGGCTGCAGACCCTGGAGATGGAGACCCGCGCCAAGGACGGCTCCACCCACCTGACCAAGTCCTACCGGGTGTGCTTCGAGGGCCGGAAGATCGCCTACAAGCAGGTGACCCTGCCCGCCCTGATGACCCTGCACACCGGCTACTGGACCTTCACCCAGGACGCGGACGGCACGACGGCCTCCTCCCAGCACACCGTGGTCCTCAACACCGCGAACATCAGCCGGATCCTCGGCCCGGACGCCGGTGTCGCCGAGGCCCGGGAGTACGTCCACACCGCGCTGAGCACCAACAGCCGCGCCACGCTGGGGCACGCCAAGGCCCACGCCGAGGCGCGCTGACCATGTCCGGCACCCTGCGCACCCAGGTACTCGTGGTCGGGGCGGGCCCCGCGGGGCTGATGCTCGCCGGGGAACTGCGGCTCGGCGGCGCCGAGGTGCTGGTCGCCGAGCGGCTGACCACCCCCACCACCGAGTCCCGGGCCTCGACCCTGCACGCCCGGACCATGGAGACCCTCGACGCCCGGGGCCTGCTGGAGCGGTTCGGCACCCCGCCGAACGAGCCGGCCGGGCACTTCGGCGGCATCCCGCTCGACCTGACCCTGCCCAGCAGCCACCCCGGGCAGTGGAAGATCCTCCAGGCGGACGTCGAGCGGGTGCTGCAGGAGTGGAGCACCGGACAGGGCGCGCAACTGCTGCGCGGCCACGAACTACGCGCGCTGACCGCCGTCTCCGACCACGTCCTGGCCGAACTGACCGGCCCCGACGGTCCGGTGACGGTCCGGGCGGAGTACGTCGTCGGATGCGACGGCGAGCAGAGCGCCGTACGACGGCTGGCGGGCTTCGACTTCGCCGGCGCGGACGCCGAGCGGGAACTGCTGCGGGCCGACGTCGCCGGCATCGACATCCCCAACCGGCGCTTCCAGCGGCTGGAGCGGGGACTGGCGATCGCGGCCCGCCGCCCCGACGGCGTCACCCGGGTCATGGTGCACGCCTTCGGCAGCCCCGCCCGGCCCCGCACCACCGACCCCGCCTTCACGGAGATCGCCGACGTCTGGCGCCGGGTCACCGGCGAGGAGATCGGTCACGGCACCCCGCTGTGGGTCAACTCCTTCGGCGACGCCTCCCGGCAGGTCACCGAGTACCGCAGGGGGCGCGTCCTGCTGGCCGGGGACGCCGCCCACCGGCAGATGCCGATCGGCGGCCAGGCCCTCAACCTCGCCCTCCAGGACGCGGTCAACCTGGGCTGGAAGCTGGCCGCCCGGGTGACCGGCCGGGCCGGCGAGGAACTGCTCGACTCCTACCACGGCGAACGCCATCCGGTCGGCCGCCGGGTCCTGGGCAACATCAGGACCCAGGCCCGGCTGCTGCTCGGCGGCGAGGAAGTGGAGGCCGTCCGCGAGGTGTTCGCGGAACTGGCCGCGCTGCCGCCCGCCCGCGCCCACCTCGCCGCCATGATCGCGGGCCTCGACATCACGTACGACTCCGCGGGCGACGGGCATCCGCTGCTCGGCAGGCGCTTCCCCCCGCTCTCCCTGACCACCCCGGAGGGCGAGGCCACACCGGCCGCGCTGCTGCGGGCGGGCCGGGGCGTGCTGCTCGACCTCTCCGGGGACGCCGGGCGCGGCGCGGAGTGGTCCGCCGCGCTGCGGCCCTGGGCCGGGCGGGTGTCCCTCGTGACGGCCCGCCTCCGGGACGGCGCGAACACGACGGGCAGCGCGGACGGCGCGGACCTCACGGACACCGCCGCCGTCCTGCTCCGCCCGGACGGCTACACCGCCTGGGCGGCGACGCCCGGCACCACCACCGGCCTCCCGGCGGCCCTGCACCGCTGGTTCGGCACCCCGCCCGGCGCCCCCGCGCCCGGCCCACGCACCACCGCATCCGACACACCGGCCCGGGCATCCGCCCCAGCGGCCGGCCACGGCAACCTGAGGAAGGCCACGATGGGAACGCTCACCGGCAAGACAGCACTGGTCACGGGATCGAGCCGAGGCATAGGCCGGGCGACGGCCCTGCGCCTGGCCGGCGAGGGAGCACTCGTCGCCGTCCACTACACCAGCAACCAGGAGGCGGCCGACGACGTCGTCCGCACCATCGAGAAGGAGGGCGGCCGGGCCTTCGCCGTCCAGGCCGAACTCGGTGTCCCCGGCGACGTCCACGAGCTGTTCCTCGGCGTGGAGCAGGGACTCAAGGAGCGCACCGGCACCACCGACCTGAACATCCTCGTCAACAACGCCGGTGTGATGGGCGGTGTGGCGCCGGAGGACACCACCCCCGAGCTGTTCGACCGGATCGTCGCGGTCAACGCCAAGGCGCCGTTCTTCATCATCCAGCGGGCGCTGACGATCATGCCCGACGGCGGTCGCATCATCAACATCTCCACGGGCCTCACCAAGACCGCCAACCCCCAGGAGATCGCCTACGCGATGAGCAAGGGCGCCGTCGAGATGCTCGCCCTGCACTTCGCCAAGCACCTCGGCCCGCGCGGCATCACGATCAACAGCGTCGCCCCGGGCATCACCCGCAACGACAACCCGGTCTTCGACATCCCCGAGGCCGTCGAGCAGATGGCACAGCTGTCGGTCTTCAACCGGGTCGGCGACCCCCGCGACGTCGGCGACGTCGTCGCCCTGCTCGCCTCCGACGAGGCCCGCTGGATCACCGGCTCCTTCGTCGACGCCAGCGGCGGAACCCTCGTCGGCTGACCCCACGACGGAGACGGACAGGACGAGACAGCGGCACGGGACAGGACGGGGGCAGGACGATGAGACCGACGACCACGACACCGGTCGCCGAACAGCCCGGCGCGGACGGCACGGCGGCCGGCCGGTGGAGCCCGCGCCAGTGGGCGCTGCTGACGGTGCTGGCCGGCAACATGCTCATCGACGCCCTGGAGGTGTCGGTGAGCGTGGTCGCCCTGCCCTCCGTCGGCAAGGACCTGGGGGCCGACCCGGTCACGCTGCAATGGGTCATGACCGGCTTCGCCACCGGCTTCGCGGCGGCCCTGCTGTTCGGCACCCGGCTGGTGGACCGGCTCGGACGGCGCCGGGTGTACCTCGCCGCCGTCTCCGTCTTCGCCGCCGCCTCCCTGGCCGGGGCGCTGGCCGACACCATGGGGCTGCTGGTCGCCACCCGGATCGTCAAGGGCGTGTGCGCCGCGCTCACCGCCCCCACCGGACTGGCGATCATCACCAGCACCTTTCCGGAGGGCCCCGCCCGCAACCGCGCCGTCTCCGTGTACAGCCTCTTCGGGGCGAGCGGCTTCTCCCTGGGCCTGGTGCTCTCCGGGCTGCTGACCGAGGCCAGCTGGCGCTGGACGTTCGCCTTCCCCGCCCCGGTCGCCGCGGTGCTGCTGCTGGCCGGGCTGCGGCTCGTACCCGAACAGCGCGGCAGGACCCGGGCGGACGGCGGCCGGCCCTACGAACTGCCCACCGCGCTCGGCCTGGCCGCCGCGCTCCCGGCCCTGGTGTACGGCATCGGGAACGTGCCCCGGCACGGCTGGGCCGCGCCCGGGACCCTCGCCGCGTTCGGACTCGCCGCCGCCCTGACCGCGCTGGTCGTGGCCAGGGAACGGCGGGCCGAGCACCCGCTGCTGCCGCCCCGGGTGCTCGCCCGGCCCGCCCTGCGGCGCTCCGCGTTCGGCGCCGCCGCGCTCAACGGGTCGTATCTGGGCCTGCTGTTCGTCGTCACCTTCCACCTCCAGACGGTCCTGGGCTGGTCACCGGCGAGGACCGGACTGGCCCTGCTGCCCGCCGCGCTGCCACTGGCGCTCTCCGCCGCGTACTCCGGGCGGATGGTGCAGCGGTTCGGCGCGGCCCGCCTGATCGGCGTCGGCTATCTGGCACCGCCGCTCGGCTACGCCCTCTACCTCCGTACGTCGGTCCCCACCCGCTACGCCACCGACGTCCTGCCCACCCTTCTCCTGCTCGGCGCGGCCTTCGTCCTCTGCTTCGCCGCGCTGCACCTCCAGGCCCTCGCCGCCGCCCCCGAGGCGGAACCCGGCGTCGCGAGCGGCGTCTACCAGACGGCCGTCCAGCTCGGCGCCGTCCTGATGCCCGCCCTGGTGGCCGCACTGATGACGGCCCACCGCCCGGGACCGGGAGCCTCCGCCGCCGACGCCCTGGCCGCCTACCACCCGGCCCTCCTCCTCGTCACCGCCGTCGGCACCGCCGGACTCGCCGTCTCAGCCACCGCCCTCCTGCCCCGCCGCACCTCCCGACCGGACACACCATGACGAACCACAGCGAGGACAGGGCGCCGTCGACCCGTTCCGCGCGGCCCGCCACCGGGACCGCCCGGCAGCCCGCCGAGCAGGACGCCCCGGTGCCCGTGGACCGGGACACTCGGGTGCCCGTCGAGCGGGCCGACGAGATCCCCGCCGAGCGGGGCGTCCGGGTCTCCGCCGAGCTGGACGCCCGGGTGTTCGTGGGGCGGGGCGTCCGGGTCCCCGTGGAGCGGGCCGACCGGATCCCTGTCGACCGGGGCGTCCGGGTCTCCGCCGAACTGGACGCCCGGGTGCCCGCCGACGGGGACACCCAGGTGCCTGCCGAGCTGGACGCCCGGGTGTCAGTGGCGCAGGACGCCCGGGTGACTGTGGAACGGGACGACTGGGTGTCCGTCGAGCAGGATGTCCGGGTGTCCGCCGAGCGGGACGACCGGGTGTCCGCCGCGCAGGACGACCGGATCCCCGTCGACCTCTGGCTGGTGCGGCCGCCGGTCCCGCACGGTGGCGGGCGTCGGCTTGCCGTCGCCGAGCTCGACGCGCGGGAGCGCAGCCGGGCCGCGGGCTTTCTGCGGCCGCGGGACGGCCTGTTGTACACCGCCGCGCACATCGCGCTGCGCCGGCTGCTCGCCGCCGTGCTCGGCCTCGCGCCCGAGGACGTGGCGTACGTCCGGGAACTCTGCCCGGGCTGCGGGGCACCGCACGGGCGGCCTGCCGTGCGGCCCGGCCCCGCACCCGCGCCGCACTTCTCGCTGTCCCACAGCGGTGGCCGCGCCCTGGTCGCGGTGGCCCCGGTTCCGGTGGGGGTCGACATCCAGCGACGGCCCACCGAGCGGGCGACGGAGGTGTGCGCGGGCCTGCTGCACCCAGGCGAGCGCGCCGAACTCGAAGCGCTGCCGCAGGACCGGCGCAGCGCCGCCCTCGGACAGCTGTGGGCCCGCAAGGAGGCCTACCTCAAGGGCATCGGCACCGGTCTGGAACGCCCCGCGCACGCCGACTACCTGGGCACGCCGGGCCACGGCCCCTGGCGCCGGCCCCCGCACTGGACGGTCCTCGACCTGGCCTGCGCCCCCGCCCACGCGGCCGTCGCCGTCCCGGGCGCCCCGGCCCTGCCCCTGCGGATACGGCCGCTGCCCGCCGAGTGGCTCCACGAGGGCGACGCCGCCCCCGCGCTGGCCGAGATCGCGCACCTGACCAGGGCCGTACGTGTGAAGGAGACAACGACATGACCACCACCGCCTTCGTCTTCCCCGGCCAGGGCTCCCAGCGCGTCGGCATGGGCCGGGACCTCGTCGAGACCTGGCCCCATCTGCTCGACGCCTACTACCGGCCCGCCGACGAACTCCTCGGCCTCCCGCTCACCGAACTGTGCCAGGAGGGCCCCGCCGAGGCGCTCGCCGACACCGCGATCACCCAGCCCGCGATCCTGCTCACCAGCGTCGCCGTCCTCGACGTACTGCGCCGCCACGGGGTCCGCCCCGACCTGGTGGCCGGACACAGCCTGGGGGAGTTCGCGGCGCTGGTCGCCGCCGACGCCCTGGACTGGCGCGACGCCCTGCGGCTGGTCCGGCTGCGCGGCCGGCTGATGGCCGCCGTCAACGAGCGGGTGCCCGGCCGGATGGCCGCGGTGATGGGCCTGGACCTGCGCACCGTGGAAGGCCTCTGCGCCGCCGTCCAGGAGCTGACCGGCCAGGTCGTCGAGGTCGCCAACGACAACGAGTTCGCGCAGACCGTCGTCTCGGGACAGGCCGCGGCGGTGGACGAGCTGATCACGGCCGCGCGGGCCGCGGGCGCCACCCGCGCCCTCGCGCTGAAGGTCGGCGCGCCCTTCCACAGCAGCCTCATGGCGCCTGTGGAGGAGGAGTTCACCCGCGCCCTGCTGGACACCGAGTTCCGCGACCCGGCCGTCCCGGTGCTCTCCGCGGTCACGGCCGCGCCGCTGACCGGCGCCGACGAGGTCGTCGACGCCCTGCGGCGGCAGCTCACCGGCCGGGTGCGCTGGACCGAGTCGGTGACCCGCATCGCCGACGCCGGCACGGACCGGATCCTCGAAGTGGGCCCCGGCAAGGTCCTCGCCGGACTCTGCCGCCGGATCGCCCCCGACGTCCCCGCCCACACCACGCACGACGCGGCCCATGTCGCGTCGGCCCTGGAGCTGTTCGCCGGGGCCGGGGACCCCGTCACCGCCGTCTGACCGGCACCTCACACCACGCCACGCCGAGAAGGGGGAAGCCATGCCCGCCAGCGAGAACACCGTCCAGGACCGCCTGGACGAACTGGCCGCGATCAAGGAGTCGGTCCTCGCGGGACCGGACCCCGCGGCCACCGAGCGCCAGCACGGCAAGGGAAAACTCACCGCCCGGGAACGCATCGAACTGCTCCTGGACAAGGACTCGTTCAACGAGGTCGAGCCGCTGCGCCGGCACCGCGCGGCCGGCTTCGGCCTGGAGGCCAGGAAGCCCTACACGGACGGGGTGGTCACCGGCTGGGGCACCGTCGACGGCCGGACCGTGTTCGTCTACGCCCACGACTTCCGGATCTTCGGCGGAGCCCTCGGCGAGGCGCACGCCCAGAAGATCCACAAGATCATGGACATGGCCGAGTCGGCCGGCGCACCCGTGGTGAGCCTCAACGACGGGGCCGGCGCCCGCATCCAGGAGGGCGTCACCGCACTCGCCGGCTACGGCGGCATCTTCCAGCGCAACACCCGCGCCTCCGGCGTCATCCCGCAGATCAGCGTGATGCTCGGCCCGTGCGCGGGCGGCGCGGCCTACTCGCCGGCCCTCACCGACTTCGTCTTCATGGTCCGCGAGACCTCGCAGATGTTCATCACCGGACCGGACGTGGTGAAGGCCGTGACCGGCGAGGAGATCACCCAGAACGGCCTCGGCGGCGCCGATGTGCACGCCGCGACCAGCGGTGTCGCGCACTTCGCCTACGACGACGAGGAGGGCTGCCTGGAGGACGTCCGCTTCCTGCTCGGACTGCTCCCCTCCAACAACCGGGAGACTGCGCCGGCCGTCGCGACCGACGACCCGGCCGACCGCCCCACGGACGCCCTGCTGGACCTGGTCCCGGCCGACGCCAACCGCTCCTACGACGTCCGGGCCGTCATCGAGGAGATCGTCGACGACGGCGACTTCTTCGAGGTGCACGCCCTGTGGGCCCCCAACATCGTGGTCGCCTTCGCCCGGCTGGACGGGCATGTCGTGGGCCTGGTCGCCAACCAGCCGGCCGCCACCGCCGGGGTGCTCGACATCGAGTCCTCGGAGAAGGCGGCCCGGTTCGTCCAGCTGTGCGACGCCTTCAACATCCCCCTGGTCACCCTGGTCGACGTCCCCGGCTTCCTGCCCGGTGTCGACCAGGAGCACAACGGCATCATCCGGCGCGGCGCCAAGCTGCTCTACGCGTACTGCAACGCCACCGTCCCGCGCATCTCCCTGATCACGCGCAAGGCGTACGGCGGCGCGTACATCGTCATGGACTCCCGCTCCATCGGCGCCGACCTCGCCCTCGCCTGGCCCACCAACGAGATCGCGGTCATGGGCGCGGAGGGCGCCGCCAACGTCATCTTCCGCCGGGAGATCAACGCCTCCGACGACCCGGACGCGGTCCGGCGGCGAAAGATCGAGGAGTACCGCTCCGAGCTGATGCACCCCTACTACGCCGCCGAACGCGGCCTGATCGACGACGTCATCGACCCGCGCGAGACCCGGGCGGTGCTGATCAGGTCCCTGGCGATGCTCCGGGCCAAGCACGCCGAACTGCCCTCCCGCAAGCACGGCAACCCGCCGCAATGAGGAGTGTTCCGATGACCACAGCCCCCGTCACCTCTCCCGTCCTCTCCGCCGAACCCCTGTTCCGGGTCGAGAAGGGCTCCGCCGACCCGGCCGAACTGGCCGCCCTCACCGCCGTACTGCTGCAGCGCGTCGCACACCACCAGGTCTGCGCCGAGGAGCCGTGCACACCGTCCCCGCGCTGGAGCAGGTCGGGCACCCGCCACACCGCGGGCACCCCGCTGAGCTGGCGCTCGGCGCACCTGCGGAACACCGCCCGCCGGCCCTGGCTGGGCTGACCACTCATCGACCGGCCCCCACCAGGGCTGCGACAAGGAAAGGATGGATCATCGTGCGCAAGGTGCTCATCGCCAACCGCGGTGAGATCGCTGTCCGCGTGGCCCGGGCCTGCCGGGACGCCGGTCTCGCGAGCGTGGCCGTCTATGCGGATCCGGACCGTGACGCTCTGCATGTCCGCGCCGCGGATGAGGCGTTCGCCCTGGGCGGTGACACTCCGGCCACCAGTTACCTGGACATCGACAAGGTCCTGAACGCGGCGCGTGAGGCGGGGGCGGACGCGGTCCACCCGGGCTACGGCTTCCTCTCGGAGAACGCCGAGTTCGCCCAGGCCGTCCTGGACGCGGGCCTGACCTGGATCGGCCCGCCGCCGCAGGCCATCCGCGACCTCGGCGACAAGGTGGCGGCCCGTCACATCGCCCAGCGCGCCGGTGCCCCGCTGGTCGCCGGTACCCCCGACCCGGTCTCCGGCGCCGACGAGGTCGTCGCGTTCGCCGAGCAGCACGGTCTGCCGATCGCCATCAAGGCCGCCTTCGGCGGTGGCGGACGCGGCCTGAAGGTCGCCCGCACCCTCGAAGAGGTCCCCGAGCTGTACGAGTCGGCGGTGCGTGAGGCGGTGGCCGCGTTCGGGCGCGGCGAGTGCTTCGTCGAGCGCTACCTGGACCGCCCCCGGCACGTGGAGACCCAGTGCCTGGCCGACAGGCACGGCAACGTGGTCGTCGTCTCCACCCGCGACTGCTCCCTGCAGCGCCGCCACCAGAAGCTCGTCGAGGAGGCGCCCGCGCCGTTCCTGTCCGACGCGCAGGTGGACGAGCTGTACCGGGCCTCCAAGGCCATCCTGAAGGAGGCCGCGTACGAGGGTGCGGGCACGTGTGAGTTCCTGGTCGGGCAGGACGGCACGATCTCCTTCCTGGAGGTCAACACCCGCCTGCAGGTCGAGCACCCGGTGACCGAGGAGGTCGCGGGCATCGACCTGGTGCGGGAGATGTTCCGGATCGCCGACGGCGAACCACTCGGCTACGACGACCCGGCCCTGCGCGGCCACTCCTTCGAGTTCCGGATCAACGGCGAGGACCCCGGCCGCAACTTCCTGCCCGCCCCCGGCACGGTCACCCGCTTCGACCCGCCCTCGGGCCCCGGTGTCCGTCTGGACGCGGGTGTGGAGTCCGGCTCGGTCATCGGCCCCGCCTGGGACTCCCTCCTGGCCAAGCTGATCGTCACCGGCCGCACCCGCGCCGAGGCCCTGCAGCGGGCCGCCCGCGCGCTGGACGAGTTCCAGGTCGAGGGCATGGCCACCGCCCTCCCCTTCCACCGCGCGGTGGTGAGGGACCCCGCCTTCACGGGCGAGCCCTTCGCGGTCCACACCCGGTGGATCGAGACCGAGTTCGTCAACGAGATCGAGCCCTTCACGGTGCCGGTCGACACCGAGACGGACGACGAGACGGGCCGCGACACCGTGGTCGTCGAGGTCGGCGGCAAGCGGCTGGAGATCTCCCTGCCCTCCACCCTGGGCATGACCCTGGCCCGCACCGGTCTGGCCGCCGGCGCCAAGCCGAAGCGCCGCGCCGCCAAGAAGTCCGGCCCGGTCGCCTCCGGCGACACCCTCGCCTCGCCCATGCAGGGCACGATCGTCAAGGTCGCCGTCGAGGAGGGCCAGGAGGTCGAGGAGGGCGACCTGATCGTCGTACTCGAGGCGATGAAGATGGAACAGCCGCTCAACGCGCACAAGGCCGGCACCGTCAAGGGCCTCGCCGCCGAGGTCGGCGCCTCCCTCACGTCCGGCGCCGTGATCTGCGAGATCAAGGACTGAGCGGACGATGAGTTCCTTGGCGCTGTCGGTCCTGCTCTGTCTGGTGTCGGCGGCCTGCTACGCCGTGGGGGCGCTGTTCCAGGAGCGGGTCGCCGGCGCGGCCCGGCAGTCGGCCGTACGGGCCACCCTGAGCTCCGGCCTCTGGTGGACGGCGCTCACCCTGAACGGTGGCGGCGGACTGCTGCACGCGCTCGCGCTGCGCTGGGGCCCGCTGACCCTCGTACAGCCGCTGGGCGCGCTCACCCTGGTGTTCGCCCTGCCCCTCGCCGCGCCGGGCCGGGCGGCGCCGGGGCGGGCCGTGTGGACCGGGGTCGGGCTGGTCACCGGCGGGCTCGCGGTGCTGACCGGGCTGGTCGACACCGGGCCGCAGGTGCTGCTGTCCGTCCGGCAGCAAGCGATGATCGCGGCCCTGGGCGTCGGCGCGGTGGCCCTGCTGGCCGGTGCGGCGGCCGCGGCCCGGTGGCCGGCGGTGCGCGGAGCCGTGCTCGGGGTGGCGGCCGGAGTGGCGTTCGGGGTGGCCTCGGTCCACGTCAAGGCGGTCGTGGCGGGCTGGGGCGTGTTCGGCGCGGGCGCCGAGGCGGCGGGGCTGTGCCTGATGGCGGTGCTCGCCCTCGCCGGGGTGGCCGCGTCCCAGGCCTCGTACCGCGGGGCCGGCCTCACCGTGCCGCTGGTGGCCACCACGCTCGCCAATCCCGTCGTCGCGTCCCTGGTCGGCGTCGCCGTCCTGGACGACGGCTTCCACCACGGCGCCGCCGGCGTCGCCCTGGCGGTGGCCGCGGCGGCGACGGCGGCCGTCGGACTGCTGATGGTGGTCGGCGACCGGACCGGCCCCGAGGCCGTCGGCCGCGGCGAGCGGACCGTCCTCGTGGCCGGCGGCGCCCCGCGCGCCTCCCCGGGGGAGCCGCCCGTGCCCTGCCTGTCAGCCCGTGCCAGAGACCGTGCCACAGAGAGTCCCGACCCCAGGGGAGGTCAGCCATGCCCGGAGAGTCCGTACGCCTCGCAGTGATCACCAGCAGTCCGCCGGAGAGCGGCTCGGGTCCGGTGGTCGCCCGCTGGCTGACCCGACAGGCCGAGCAGTACGGCGGGTTCAGCGTCGACGTGATCGACGCCGTCGCGGCCGATCTGCCGGTGGTGGTCTCCCCGGACCGGGCCGCCGCCGCCCGGCACCGGCTCGACGAGGTGGCGACCCGCATCGAGGCGGCCGACGCCTATGTGGTCGTCACCGCCGAGTACAACCACGGCTGCCCCGCCGTCCTGAAGAGCGTGCTCGACTGGCATCCCACGCAGTGGCGCGGCAAGCCGGTCTCCTTCGTCTCGTACGGCGGCCGCTCCCGGGGGCTGCGGGCGGTGGAGCAGCTGCGGCAGATCTTCGCCGAGCTCCATGTCGCCACCCTGCGGGACGGCGTCAGCTTCGCGGACGCGCGCAGCCACTTCGACGAGGACGGCAACCCACGGGACGTCCCGGGCCTCGACGCGGCGGCGAAGACCATGCTCGGCCAGCTGGTGTGGTGGGCCGTCGCCCTCCGGCAGGCACGCGGGCGCCGCCCGTACACGGCATGAACACGAAGGAGACGACGGTGGCGACGCAGCAGACCCCGGCCCTGGAGCGCACCCGCGCGAGCAGGACCTCCGGGGTCACGGACATCACCCTGGACGGGGGCGGCATCACCCTGTCGGGGCTGCACATCGCGCCGGGCGGGCCGCCGCCCCGGGCGGTCGTGGTCGCCGTGCACGGGGGCGGGATGACGGCCGGGTACTTCGACGGGCAGGCGCATCCGAGCGTGTCGCTGCTGGGGCTGGGGGCGAGCCTCGGGTTCGCGGTGCTGAGCCTGGACCGTCCCGGCTACGGCCGGTCGGCCCGGGAGGTACCCGAGGGGCAGAGCCTCGCCGAGCAGTCGGCGACCCTGCACGCGGCGCTCGACGACTACGCCCGGCGCTTTCCCACGGGCGCCGGATTCCTGCTGGTCGCGCACTCCTTCGGCGGCAAGGTGGCGCTGACGGCCACCGCCGACGACGTGTGCGACCGGATCATCGGCGTGGACGTGTCCGGGTGCGGCCACCGCTACGCCGTGGACCTCGGGGAAGCACCGGGCGACCTCGCCCGCGAGTCCTGGAAGTGGCACTGGGGGCCGCTGCGGCTCTACCCGCCGAACAGCTTCCGCTACAGCAGGCCCCTGCTGGCGCCCATGCCCCCGGTGGAGCTGCGGGAGCTGCGGCAGTGGTCGGAGCTCTTCCCCGGCGTGGCCGCCCGGATCCGGGTCCCGGTCCGGTTCACGTTCGCGGAGTACGAGAACTGGTGGCTGCACGACACCGACACCCTGACGGAGCTCGCCGGGCATCTCCGGTCGGCCCGGGTCACGGTGGACCGGCAGCCGGACGCGGGCCACAACATCAGCCTCGGCTGGGCCGCCCGCTCCTACCATCTGCGCGTCCTGGGCTTCCTGGAGGAACTGCTCGCGTGCCGCGAACAGGCGGGCGCGTGAACCAGGAGGCGCGCCCGCGGCCCGCGCCGGCCGCCGGGCCCGCGCCCCGGTTCCGGGCCATCGGCCGATCCCTGTCGGTGCGCAACTTCCGGCTGTTCTTCGTCGGCCAGCTCGTCTCGGTGATCGGCACCTGGATGATGCTCGTCACCCAGGACTGGCTGGTGCTCTCCCTGTCCGACGACTCGGCCACCGTCCTCGCCCTGGTGACGGCGCTTCAGTTCGCGCCCATGCTGTTCCTCTCCCTCTACGGCGGCCGGCTCGCCGACCGCCACGACAAGCGGGTGATCCTGCTCGCGGCCAACCTCGTGTCGGCCGCCCTGTCCCTGATCCTGGCCCCCCTGGTGTTCACGGGGGCCGTACGCGTGTGGCACGTGTGCGCGCTGGCCTTCTGCCTCGGCCTGGTCAACGCGATCGAGACGCCGGCCCGGATGTCCTTCGTGCACGAGATGGTCGGCGGCGACCTGCTGCCCAACGCCTCGGCACTGAGCGCCGCCTACTTCAACCTGGCCCGCATCTTCGGGCCCGCGCTGGGCGGGCTGGCCATCACCTGGCTCGGCGTCGGACCGGTCTCCCTGCTCAACGCGGCCAGCTACTTGGCCACGGTGGCGGCGCTGCTGCTGATGCGCCCCGGCGAACTGCTGCGGCGGGCCGGCCCCGCGCGGGACGGACGGACCGTCGACGCCCTGCGGTACGTGGCGGCCCGCCCCGACCTGCTGCTGCCGCTGGCCGCGGTCGCCCTGGTCGGGGTCTTCGGCCTGAACTTCCAGCTCACCCTGCCGCTGCTCGCCAAGACCGTGTTCCACGCCGACGCCGGGTCGTTCGGACTGTTCACCTCGGCCGTCGCCGTGGGATCGCTGCTCGGCGCCCTGATCGGCACGGGACGCGTGGGCCGCCCGTCGGAGACGCTGGTGGCCGGTGCCGCCCTCGCCTTCGGGGCGGCGGAGGCGCTGGCGGGGCTGGCCCCGGGACAGGGCACCGCCCTGGTGCTGCTGGCGGTCACCGGCCTGACCGCCCTCTACTTCACCCAGGCCGTCAACCACCGGGTCCAGCTGGGGACCGACCCCGGCCACCGGGGCCGGATCCTGGCGCTCTACACCCTGCTGGTCCAGGGCTCGACCCCGTTCGGCGCGCTGCTGACCGGCTGGGTCGCCGCCCACCAGGGCGCTCGCGCCGCTCTGGTCTACGGCGGCCTGATCTCGTCGGCCGTGGGCCTCGCGACGCTGTCCCTGCGGGCTCTGCGCGCCGCCCGGGTGTCCCGGCGGGGGGAGGCGGATGATGCAGCCGACGCGATTGGCCGGATCTGATCGGCCGACGGGGCGGAGGCCGGGGTTCCGTCGCGGAACGCCGGCCTCCGCCGGATCACTCGGCCGCCGCCGGGAGCTGCGGCGCGGTCCCGGACATCCATATCGGGCGGACCGAGGTCCGGGAGAAACGCCAGCCGTCGGCCGTGCGGCGCAGGTCCACGTCCCAGACGCCGCCCACGGTGAACAGCGGGTCGAGACCCTCGCCGAGCTTCTGGAGCGTGGCCTCGTGGTGGATATGGGTCATCAGGGAGTTCCAGGACGCCGTGGCGGCGTCCGGATCGGCCTCGTCACCCTCGACGAGGAGGTCCGTGTTCATGTACTGGATCGCCGCCCAGTCCTCCACGGCCTGCTGCGACTGGCGAACGGCCTCGGCGCCCACGGCCGTTCCGTGCGGGCTCTCGGCCTTTACGTCGTCGGTGAAGTATTCGCTGCCCCAATCCCCCTCGAAGCGGCGTTCATTGAGGGCTCGGAAAAACCGGCCCACGAGTACAGTTATTGCTCTCTCGTCCTCTTGGGTTGTCATGCCATGTAGACTGCCATCCCTGGCCGATGTATCGTCAAGTTGCTATTTAGTCAGTCGAGTTCGCATGAATTCGACGGCGGAAGTTCGCCCGCGAAGGGAATTTCTCATGCAGGTCCAGTACACCGACCGGATGGCCGCCGCGGTGCGGTCGGCGAGCGAACTCGCCGCTGCTCAGCGCAGTCCCGAATTATTCACCATTCATCTGCTCACCGTTCTCAGTGCGCAGGACGATTCCACGTTCTCGGCTCTGCTGGTGGCCAACGGCGTGGATCTCGCGGCTTTCCATGAATTCGCCGTCAACCGCAGCCGGCAGATGATTCCGCCGGTGGCGCGGACGTCCGCGGACGACATCCTGCCGAGCCAGGAGCACGCGGCCCTGCTGGAGGGCGCGGCCGCCGAGATGCGGGAGATCGGCGACAGCGGCCTCGGTACCGAGCACCTTCTGCTGGCGGCGCTCAAGTACCGTCCCGGCAAGGGCGCCTGGGCCGTCTTCGGTCTGTCGTACGCCCCGGTCCGCAAGAGCCTGGACGCCCTGCGCAAGAACACGAAGGTCTGATCCCGGGCCGTCCCGGACAGCGGGGGGCGCACGGCCGTGACGGTCCGTGTCCGCCCGTACCTGTCGCGCACCGCGGCCCGCTCGCCTCGCCCTGCCCGACCGGCGTGCCTAGCATGGCAAAGGACGCCGTCGGGTCCGGCGGTGTGCGCTCTCGACGGTGAAGGGTGAGAGCCGTGAGCACCTCTCACGACGAGCAGAAGCGGGCACGGGCGCAGGAACCCGGGAGCGGGGGACGGGGTCGAGGCCCGGGTGGGGCCCCGGCCCGAGGGGGAGCCGTTCTTCCATCCGTACCACCACCCGGCCGCCGGCTGGGGCGCCGCCAAGAGCGTGGGGAAGTTCCTCGTGCGGGAGCGGGCGCTCGTGGACGGGCCGCGGGCGATCATGAAGATGAACCGAACAGAGCGGCCGGCCCCTCATGAAACACCTCCGCGTGACCATCGACCGGGCCGCCGCCCCCTGAGGCCCGCCGGCGCCGGACCGGCCGGTGCCGGGATGCGGGAGATCGGCGTCCCGTCGCGCATCATGGACGTCCCTGTTCGCGCGCCCTCCTCAGGAGCTCCCGCCCATGCCCGACACCGACGGTGTCACCGCCCCTCTGACGGCCCGTCTGGCCGGGCACACCCAGGGCTTCGAGAGGCTCTTCGAGGAGTACTTCGGCTCCCTGGACGGTGCCCTCGACACACCGTCGTACGGCAGATTCACCCCCGAATGCCTGCAACTGCTGCGGGAGTTGTCCCTGCGGGGCGGCAAACGGATCCGCGTGGTGATCCTGCACGAGGCGGCCCGGCTGGTGACGGACGGGCCCGTGGCCGGACTGGAACAGGCGGCCCTGAGCCTCGAACTGCTGCACACCCACGGCCTGATCCACGACGACCTCATCGACGACAGCCCCACCCGGCGCGGCGGCCCCTCGACCTACTACGCCTACCGCGAGCGGTTCCCCGGCCGGCCCCGGACGGCGCTCGCGCTCACCGTGCTCGCGGGCGACCTCGCGCTGGCCCTCTCCCTGCGGGCACTGCTCGACGCGCCGGTGTCCCCGCCGGTCCGGCAGGCCATGACCGAGGCCCACACCAGGGCGGCGGCCGAGACGATCCTGGGCCAGGTCGTCGACCTGGAACGCGATGTCACCGAGCAGCTCCCGGACACCGAAGTCCTGCACCAGGTCGCGGACTTCAAGTCCGCCCGCTACTCGCTGCTGGCGCCCCTGGAACTGGGCCTGCTGGCGGCCGGCGAACAACCGGCGCACCACAAAGGGGAGTTGCGGCGCTACGCGCGACTGGTCGGGATCTGCGCGCAACTGCGGGACGACTACCTGGACCTGTTCGGGGACGGATCGGAGATGGGCAAGCCCACCGGCACCGACATCCGCGACGGCAAGCGCAGCTATCTGGTGACCGCCCTGCTCTCCTCCCTCGAGGGGACGGACCGCTCCGTGGTGGAGAGCGCGCTCGGAGACCCCGCCTGTACGGCGGCGACGATCGCCACGATCCGGGAGCTCGCCGAGGAGCGCGGGGTGGCCGCCTGGCTGCGCGCGCGGATGCGCGACCACGCGGAACAGGCCACCCTGGTGGCCGCCGGCTGGCGTCCGAGATGGCGGAGCGAGGCGGTCGACTTCTTCGAACGGCTGCCCCGGTGGAGCGTCGAGCGTTCCCGCTAGGGCGCGGCCGGGCCCAGCGAGCGCTCCCGCACCCCGGCGAGGTGCCGCTCGAACACCCCTCGCGTGTCCGGCGTGAGCGTCCGCAGCGCCACCAGTGCCGTGATCACCACGTCGCAGAGCTCGCCCTGCACGTCCTCCCAGGTGTGGGTGACGCCCTTGCGGGGGTTCTGGCCGGTCGCGCCGATCACCGCCTGGGCGACCTCGCCGACCTCCTCGGTGAGCTTCAGCATGCGCAGCACGAGGCCGGTGTCGCCGTCGTGTGCGCGGTGGGCGTCCAGCCAGGTCCACAGGTCCTCGACGGAGGTCCAGATGTCCGGGTCCTGCGCAGGCGGTGTCGTCCGCTGTTCCGTCATGACCGGAAGTCTGCCCCGGCCCGCGGTCATTCCTCGAACAGCGCCTCCTGCTCGCCCTCCTTCTCCCGCCGCACCCGCTGGTTCCGCGCCCCGATCACGACTGCCGTCACCGCCGCCGTCACACCCAGCGCCGCAGGGACCATCCAGCCCCGGTCGAAGACATGCCCGAACGCGTGGTCCAGGGAGAGCCGGCCGGGACCGGAGACGGCCAGGCCCGCCGCGGTCAGGCCCAGACTCGCCGCGTACTCGTAGCCGCCCTCCGCCGCGAAGAACCCGTTGGGCATGTGCAGCGCGGCCGCGCCCGCCATCGCGCCGGCCGCCGCGGCCCCCGCCGCCGGGGTCGCAAGGCCCAGCGCCAGCAGCGTCCCGCCGCCCGCCTCCGCCAGCCCCGCCGCCATCGCGCTCTGCCGCCCGGGCGCGTACCCGACCGACTCCATGAACTGGCCCGTGCCCTCGATCCCGCCCCCGCCGAACCAGCCGAACAGCTTCTGCGCGCCGTGCGCCGCCAGCACCCCGCCGGTCCCCAGCCGGAGCAGCAGCAGGCCCACGTCTCGTCGGTCGTAACAGCTCACGGTGGCTCCCATCGGCGACTGCGGATCACGGGTCTCCACCGTCGCATCCGCCCCACCCCAACGGCCCGTCCGCGCCGCCGTTCGGGTGGCGGAGCCCCGGCGGCGGTGTGAGGCTGACCGGCATGACCATCAAAACGGACAAGCTCAGCGATCCGGCCGTGCGGGCCTTCGTCACCGCCCTCAACTCCCACGACCGCGAGAGCTTCCTCGACCTGCTCTCCCCGGACGCCACCATGGCGGACGACGGCTCCGACCGGAACCTCGACGAGTGGATCGACCGGGAGATCTTCTCCTCCAACGGCCACATCGACGTCGACAACGAGTCCAACGGCGGCCGCTCCCTCCTCGCCCACTACCGCAACGACACCTGGGGCGAGATGGTCACCCGCTGGGACTTCACCGTCGACACCGACGGCCGCATCTCCCGCTTCGAGACCGGGCAGGCCTAGGCCGCGGAAAACCGGATGCGGCGGCCCGGCGGGCTGGCTACCGTCCGGGCGTGGCTCACACCTATCCACCGCTGAACGTCGAAGTCCGCACGCCGCGGCTGACGTTGGCCGGTGCCTCCGACGAACTGCTGGAACGGCTGGTGCCGCTCGTGCGGGCCGGGGTCGCCGACGTCGAGCCGTGGCCGTTCGACGATCCGAGCTCGTTCTACGCCGACAGCCCGGACCGCGAGTGGCGATGGCTGCGGGCCGTGTGGGCCGGTCGCGCCCGGGTGAGCCCGGATGCGTGGCGGCTGTACTTCGCCGTGCTCGTCGACGGTGAACCGGTCGGCATGCAGGACCTCGTCGGCAGGGACTTCGCCCGGTTCGGCACGGTGTCCAGCTTCTCGTGGCTGGCGCCCGGCAGCCGCGGGCTGGGGCTCGGCAGGGAGATGCGGGCGGCGATCCTGCACCTGGCCTTCGCCGGGCTGGGCGCGCGCGAGGCCGGCAGCGACGCCTTCGTCGACAACGAGGCGTCCAACCGGGTCTCCCGCGGTCTGGGCTATGAACCGAACGGCACGGACTGGGACACCCGCCGCGGCGAGCCCGCGCGGATCCAGCAGTGGCGGCTCACCCGGGACGTGTGGGAAGGGATCCGCCGGGACGACATCGAGCTGACCGGCGTCGAGGAATGCCTGCCCGTCCTGGGCATCGGCTAGGGCGGGCGGTCTGGCCCCCCGACAACAGGTCCGGCAATTCGCTTGTCTTCGGGTGCGCTCCAACTCCTAGCGTCTCGGGCATGGAAACCGACAGCACCACCAGGACCCTGGGACGTTCCGGCATCCGCGTCAGCGCGCTCGGCTTCGGCTGCTGGGCCATCGGCGGTGAGTGGCAGGACCCGAGCGGGCAGCCGCTCGGCTGGGGCAAGGTCGACGACGAGGAGTCCGTACGGGCCATCCACCGCGCCCTCGACCTCGGCGTCACCTTCTTCGACACCGCCGACACCTATGGCACCGGGCACAGCGAGCGCGTCCTCGGCCGTGCCCTCGGCAAGCGGCGGGACGAGGTCGTCATCGCCACCAAGTGGGGCAACGTCTTCGACGAGGAGACCCGTACGTCCGTCGGCCAGGACGACTCCCCGGCCTACGTCCGCCGCGCCCTCACCGCATCCCTGCGCCGCCTCGGCACCGACCACGTCGACCTCTACCAGTTCCACATCTCCGACGGCGACCCGGTCCGTGCCGCCGAACTCCGCGATGTCTGCGAGGAGTTGGTGGGGGAGGGGCTGATCCGCGGCTACGGCTGGAGCACCGACGACCCGGCCCGCGCCGCCGTCTTCGCCGAGGGGCCGCACTGCACGGCCGTGCAGTACACCCTCAACGTGCTCCAGGACGCGCCTGAACTCACCGCCCTGAGCGAGGAGCTGGAGCTGGCCGGCATCAACCGCGGCCCGCTGGCCATGGGGTTGCTCGCGGGGCGGCGGGCGGCGGCCGGGGCCGGGGACATCCGGAGCAGGCCGCCGGCCTGGCTGCCCGGCTTCGGGGCCGGGGCCGGGGCCGACCCCGAGTGGGTCGAGCGGATCGAGGCCGTCCGCGAGGTCCTCACCAGCGGCGGGCGGACCCTCGCCCAGGGCGCCCTCGCCTGGATCTGGGCCCGTGGTCCGCGCACCCTCCCGATCCCCGGCTTCCGGTCCGTCGCCCAGGCCGAGCAGAACGCCGGCGCGCTCGCGAAGGGGCCGCTCACCGCCGAGCAGACGGCCGAGATCGACCGGCTCCTCAAGCGGTGAGCGGCCCCGGGCCGCTCACGTCCGACGGTCAGTAACCCTGGCCGCCCCCGTGCTGCTGCACGTACGGCTGCCGGCCGTGCCCCGCCGCCTGCTGCGCGTACCGCTGTCCGCCGCCCTGCTCGGTGAGGGTGATCTGGCCGGCCTTGATGGTGGCCAGGCGCGGGGCGCGGCGGGCGATGGAGGAGTCGTGGGTGACCATGATGAAGGTCAGCCCGTACTCGTGCCACAGGCCTTCGAGCAGGGCCATGATGTCGTCGCGGGTGCCCTCGTCGAGGTTGCCGGTCGGCTCGTCGGCGAGCAGCACCTTCGGCTTCTTCACCAGCGCGCGGGCGATCGCGACACGCTGCTGCTGGCCGCCGGAGAGCTCGGCGGGGGCGTGCCCGAGGCGCTCGCCGAGGCCGACGGAGCGCAGGGCCTCGGCGGCGCGCTCGCGGCGCTCGGCCGGCTTGACGCCGAGCGGGACGAGGGCGGTCTCGACGTTCTCCTGGGCGGTGAGCGTCGGGATGAGGTTGAACGCCTGGAAGATGATGCCGATCTTCTCGGCGCGCAGCCGGGTCAGCTTGGTCTCGCTGACCTTGGCGAGGTCGACGTCGTCCAGCAGGACGCTGCCCTCGGTCGGGCGGTCCAGGCCGCCGATCATCTGCAGCAGCGTCGACTTGCCGCCGCCGGTGGGGCCCTGGATGACGAGCTGGTCGCCGTCCTCGATGGTCAGGTCGATGTCGCGCAGCGCCTCGACCGTCTCCTTGCCCCGCGTGTAGCGCTTGGTGACTCCGGTGAGTCTGTACATGGGTTCTCCACTGGGTGCTGAGTGAGGTGGGGCGCCGCGTCCCGGGGGGATCGGAGGCGGCGCCCCGGTCAAGGGGGGCGGGGGGTCAGGAGACGCTGCGCAGGGCGTCGGCCGGACGCATCCGCGAGGCGCGCCAGCCGCCCATCGCGCCGGCGATCAGACCGCCGGTGACCGCGAGGCCGACGGCGAGGGCGATGGTGGTCAGGGAGACGGGCGCGGTGAGCGCGATCTCCAGGGTGTTCTGGGCGGACTGCTGGCCGGGACCGCCGCCGCCCGGGCCGCCGCCCATGCCGCCGCCACCGCCGCCGGTGGAGCCGAGCTGGGCGGTGAGCTTCGGGCTGATCGCGGTGACCGCGTAGGCCGCGCCGACGCCGAGGGCGATACCGAGGGCGCCGCCGACCAGACCGTTGACGATGGACTCGCCGACGACCTGACGGGTCACGTTGCGCGAGGGCCAGCCGAGCGCCTTCAGGGTGCCGAACTCACGCACCCGGCGGGAGACCGCGGAGGAGGTCAGCAGGGCCGCCACCAGGAAGGCCGCCGCGAGCACCGCGATGGACAGCCACTTGCCGACGCTGGTCGCGAGGCTGGAGGCGGTGGAGAGGGAACCGGAGACGGTGGACGCCAGGTCGGCGGAGGTGGTGACCGTCGTACCCGAGATGTTCGACTGGATCTCCTTCTTCACGGTGGAGATCTGCTTCGAGTCGGTCGCCTTGACGTAGATCGTGGTGACCTCGTTCTTGGCGTCACCGAGGGTCTGGGCGAGCTTCAGCGGGACGAACAGGTCGGTGGTGGACTCGCTGCTGTCCGGGGTCACGATGCCGATGACCGTGAACTTGGTGCCGGAGATCTTGAAGGTCGAGCCGACCTTGTACTTCTTCTCCTTGGCGTACGACTTGCTGACCAGCGCGACCTTGGCGCTGGTCTGCGCCGAGGTGAAGGTCTTGCCCGAGGTGATCTTCATCGAGGCCAGCGGGCCGAGGCCCTGGTGGGCGACGTCGACGCCGACCACCGAGTAGCTGTTCACGTTGAAGTTGGCGCCGCCGCCCTGGACCTGCGGCTGGCCGGTGGAGGTACCGCTGCCCGGCTGCCCCTGGCCGCCGCCGTTGCTGGAGCTGGAGCTGGAGCTGGAGCCCGAGCTGCTCTGCGCCTTGCCCTGGGTGAAGGAGCCGTTGACCTTGGTGACGTTGAGGGAGAGCGCTCCGACCGCGCTCTCCACGCCCTTCTGGTCGGCGACCTTGGTGACCAGGGACGACTTCAGAGCCTGACCGCCCTGAGTCATCACGCGGTCCGAACTCTGCTTGGAACTGCTGCTCGACTTGGCGTCGAACTTGAAGCTCGGACCGCCGGAGCTGCCCGAGGTGGGCGCCGACTGGGCCTTGGTCACCGTCATGTCGGTGCCGAGACCGTAGAGCGACTGGAGGACCTTGTCCTGCGCCTTGGACATACCGGCCGACACGGAGCTGACCGTGATGACCAGCGCGATACCGAGCGCCAGACCCAGTGCGATGACCAGGGCCGCCTTCTTTCTGCGGCCCAGCTCGCGCTTGAGATAGATGCCAAACATCCCGTTCCTCGAAGGTTCTTGGCGCCCGCTGTGGGCGCGGGCTCAAGCTAGGGAGAAACCTTTGAGTCGACCTGGGTAAAAGATGTGCCAGAGCTGAGAAACGGCGAGGTCTTAGCAAACTTTCATAAGACAGCAAATTCCTGGCAGGGGGAGGGGGTACTGCCAGGTAGCCCCACTGGCCTGCGGTGTACGGTCCCGGGATGCGCGATTCCTCTCGGCTGACCCGGCGTGCCGCCCTCGGACTGACGGCCGCCGCTCTCCCCCTCTCCGCGGAGATCTCCGCGGCCGCCCCCGCCTCCGCCGCCACGGTCATAGGCGGCGAGCGACTGGCCCGCGGCGGCATACAGGTGCGCGGCGCCACCGGCCTGCCCAAGAAGATCACCGCCCGGGCCTGGCTGCTCGCCGACTGCACGAGCGGGGAGGTGCTGGCCTCCTGCAACGCGCACCGGCGGCTGGCGCCCGCGTCCACGCTGAAGATGCTGTTCGCGGACACCGTGCTGAAGAAGTTCGAGCGGAGCGGGCGCTACAGGGTCAAGGACTCCGACATCTCCGACGTCCCCTCCGGCTCCAGCCTGGTCGGCATCAAGCCCGGCCTCACCTACACCGTCGAGCAGCTTTGGCAGGGCGTCTTCCTGCGCTCCGGCAACGACGCCGTGCACGTGCTGTCCCACATGAACGGCGGCATCGCGAAGACCGTCGCCGAGATGCAGGCCAAGGCGGTCGACCTGCAGGCCCTGGACACCCATGTGGTCAGCCCGGACGGCTTCGACCACAAGGGGCAGCTGTCGTCCGCGTACGACCTGACGCTCTTCGCCCGGCACGGCCTGAAGGACGACGAGTTCCGGGGTTACTGCGGCACGAAGACCGCGGACTTCCCGGCGGGCGGCAAGAAGACCTTCCAGATCCAGAACACCGACCGCCTGCTCACCGGCTCCTGGGGCCTGGACACGTACAAGGGCCTGTTCGGCGTCAAGAACGGCTACACCAGCAACGCCGGCAACACCTTCACCGGCGCCGCCACCCGGGACGGCCGCACCCTGCTGGTCACCGTGATGCACCCGGCCAGCGGCAGCAACGCCGTGTACGAGGAGACCGCCGCGCTGCTCGACTGGGGCTTCGGCAAGGGCAGTTCGGCGCAGTCGGTGGGGTTGCTGGTCGATCCGCTGAGCGAGGGCGGGGCGAGCGCGAGCCCCTCGCCGTCGAAGGGCAAGGGTGCCGCGGGGGCGGCCGGGACGGGTGCGGCCGGTTCGACGTCCTCCGGCCCGTCGCCGTGGCGGCTCGCGGAGGGCGGGGCGGGGACGCTCGCGCTGCTGGGCGCGGGGGCGTGGGCACTGCGTCGGCGCAGCGGGCGCAAGACCGCCGACCTGGACGGTCCGGGCGACCCGCAGGCCGGCTGACGTCACGCGGCAGCCGCTCCACCCACCGGTGCGTACCCGCGGTCCCACGCGGGTCCACCCCCACTCCGGTCCGGTGGAACGGCTGCCGCCTCCCCCCTCGGTATGGTCAGCGGAATCCCAGAGCTCCAAGTGTGAAGTTCTGGTGGAGAAGTGTCGAGCATAGGCTCGTTACCGGCCGCAATACCGCGGAGGTTGGGATTCCGCTTGTATAGATTGCGGAGACTCCGGCTGAACGGCGGGTCAGCCCCGCCCGACGTACGGCATCGCCGTCGCCAGCACCGTCGCGAACTGCACGTTCGCCCCCAGCGGCAGCTCCGCCATGTGCCGCACGGTCCGCGCCACGTCGGCGACGTCCATCACGGGTTCCGGGGCGACCTCCCCGTTCGCCTGGAGCGCGCCGACCTGCATCCGGGCCGTCATGTCGGTGGCCGCGTTGCCGATGTCGATCTGCCCCACCGCGATGTCGTACGGCCGCCCGTCCAGGGACAGCGCCTTGGTGAGGCCGGTCAGCGCGTGCTTGGTCGCGGTGTAGGCGACGGACCGCGGACGGGGCGTGTGCGCCGAGACCGACCCGTTGTTGATGATCCGCCCGCCCCGCGGCTCCTGCTCCTTCATCTGCCGGAACGCCGCCTGCGCGCACAGGAACGTCCCGTTGAGGTTGGTGTCCACGACGTGCCGCCACGCCTCGTAGGGCAGGTCCTCCACCGGCACCCCGCCGGGCCCGAAGGTCCCCGCGTTGTTGAACAGCAGGTCCACCCGCCCGAACCGGTCCACGGCCTCCTCGAACAGCGCGTCGACGTCCGCCGGTTCCGACACGTCGGTGCGGACGGCGACACAGGCGCCCTCGGGCACCAGCGCGGCCGTCTCCGCCAGCCGCCCCGACCGGCGGCCGGCCAGGGCCACCGACCAGCCGGCCCGGAGCAACTCGACGGCGACGGCGCGGCCGATGCCGGAACCGGCGCCGGTGACGATCGCGACTTTTGATTGGTTGGCATTCATGGGGCGCAGCGTAGGCGCTGTGTCGGGTGGCGCCGGGTTGGGTCGTCGGTCGGGTGCGGCGTCGTCGTGGCTGGTCGTGCCCACGCGGCGGAGCCGCATATCAGACACAGCCCCGCGCCCCTGAAGGGGCGCTATTGCTTACGCCTCTGCGGGGTAGTGCACGCCGATCTGCCCCCGGAGGGTGTCGAGGGTGCGCATGACGGCGAGGGTGCCGTCGAGGGGGACGAGGGGGGACTGCTTCTCGCCGGCGCGTAGGGCGCGCATGACCTCGCGGGCCTCGTGGCGAAGGGTGTTGCGCGGGCCGTCGGCCGGGTCCATGACGAACTCCTGCGGGTCGCGGCCGTCGCGGTGCAGGACGAAGCGTTCGGGGTGGAAGAAGCCGTCGGGGATGTCGATCCGGCCGCGCGAGCCGGTGATCGAGGCGCTGGTGCCGGTGCCGCCGACGATGGAGCAGTGCACCATCGCGAGAGCGCCGCTCTCCCAGGAGAGCAGTGCACCCGTCTGGAGATCGACGCCCTCCTCCGAGAGCACCGCTTGCGCCGACATCCCGTCCGGCTCACCGAGCAGCAGATGCGCGAACGACACCGGGTACACGCCCAGGTCGAGGAGCGCGCCCCCGCCCAGCGCCGGGTCCCGCAGCCGGTGCGCCGGCGGGAACGGACCCTCCAGGCCGAAGTCCGCCTGGACCGTCCGCACCTCCCCGATCGCCCCGTCCGCGACCAGCGCCGTCAGCCGCCGCACCAGCGGGTTGCAGTACGTCCACATCGCCTCCATCAGGAAGCGGTCGTGCTCCTTGGCCAGCGCGACGAGTTCCTCGGCCTCCCGCCCGTTGAGCGTGAACGCCTTCTCGCACAGCACGTTGCGCCCCGCCTCCAGGCAGAGCCCGGCGGCCGCCCGGTGCGCCGAGTGCGGAGTGGCGACGTACACGACGTCGATCTCCTCGTCCCGGGCCAGCGACTCCCAGTCGCCGTACGCCCGGCCGATCCCGAACCGCTCCGCGAACGCCTCCGCCGACTCCGCCGACCGGGAGGCCACCGCCGTGATCTCCGCGTCCGGCAGGTCCACCAGGTCCGCCGCGAACGCGGCCGCGATCCCGCCGGTCGCCAGGATCCCCCATCGCACCCTCTGATCAGCCATCCCGGCCGCCCCACCCTCGCTCATGTGTTTCCAGGCAGTCTGTACGAGCTGAGAGCATAGGTGGCGGACATCGGGGTTCACCAAGCAAGGGAATCAGCGAGCGCGCGACCCACCAAGAGAGCGAGGGGCAATGCCCGAGCAGCCGGCACCGCCGACATCGGACACGCAGGAGACCGCCGTACCCCCGAAAACCACCGCCACCGGAACCACTGCCACCGGTACTGGTACCGCCGCGCCGCCCGCTGCCCGCCGGGCCGGACTCCTCCTCGTCCTCGTGCTCGGCGGGCTCACCGCGACACCCCCGCTCGCGATGGACATGTACCTCCCCTCCCTGCCGGAGGTCACCCGCTCCCTGCACGCCCCCGCCGCGACCGTCCAGCTCACCCTCACCGCCTGCCTCGCCGGCATGGCCCTCGGCCAGCTGGTCGTGGGCCCGATGAGCGACCGCTGGGGCCGCCGCCGCCCGCTGCTGACCGGCCTCGCCGTGTACATCGTCGCCACCGCCCTGTGCGCGCTCGCGCCGAACGTCGAGACCCTGGTCGCCTTCCGGCTCGCCCAGGGCCTCGCGGGCGCGGCCGGCATCGTCATCGCACGGGCCGTCGTACGCGACCTCTACGACGGGGTCGCCATGGCCCGCTTCTTCTCCACCTTGATGCTGGTCTCCGGGGTCGCCCCGATCGTCGCGCCGCTGATCGGCGGGCAGATCCTGCGGGTGACGGACTGGCGGGGCGTGTTCGTCGTGCTGACGGGCGTCGGCGCCGTGCTCGCCGCGGTGGTGTGGGCGAAGCTGCCGGAGACCCTCCCGGCCGCCGACCGGCACGCCGGGGGCGCGGCCACCGCCGTACGCGCCATGCGCGCCCTCCTCGCCGACCTCCCCTTCACCGGCTACATGCTCACCGGCGGCTTCGCCTTCGCCGCGCTGTTCGCCTACATATCCGCATCCCCGTTCGTGATCCAGGAGATCTACGGCGCCTCCCCGCAGACCTTCAGCCTGCTCTTCGGGCTCAACTCGGTCGGTCTGGTGATCGCCGGGCAGGTCAACGGCAAGGTGCTGGTCGGCCGGGTCAGCCTGGACAAGGTGCTGGGCGCGGGGCTGGTGGTGACCGTCCTCGCGGCGACCGCCCTGCTGCTGATGTCGGCCGGTGCCTTCGGCCCGGTCGGTCTGGCCCCCGTCGCCGCCGCACTCTTCGTCCTGATGTCCACGATGGGCCTCACCCTTCCGAACGCCCAGTCCCTCGCCCTGCTGCGCACCCGGCACGCCGCCGGCTCCGCGTCCGCGCTGCTCGGCACCACCTCGTTCCTGGTCGGCGCGATCGCCTCGCCGCTGGTCGGGATCGCCGGGGAGAGAACCGCGGTGCCCATGGCGATCGTCCAACTGGCGGGGGCACTGGTGGCACTGGCCTGCTTCGTGGGAATGTGCCGTCCCTGGGCAGTACGTGGGAACACACGTACGGGGACGGAGGGAGCGGGGAGCTGAGCGTACCGAGACTGCGCGTCGAGACACCGGAAAGGGCCGGGCTCGACCCCGCGGAACTCAGACACCTCGTCCGCGAGGTGCACGACCTCACCGCCGGCGCGCGGCCGTGGGCGACCGGTGCCGTCGTGGTCGCCGGGCGCGGGCCCGTGATCGCCGTGCAGGAGGCGGCCGGCTGGGCCGTGCGCTGGTCCCGGTACGACCCCGGTTCCGACGCGGGTGTCGAACTGCCGCCCGCCGCCCGGGTCCCGATGACCGTCGACACCCCCTTCGACCTGGCCTCCCTCACCAAGCTCTTCACCGCGGTCGCCGCCGTGCAGCAACTGGAACGCGGCACCCTCGGCATCGACGCCCGGGTCGGCGCCTACCTCCCCGACTTCCACGCGGCCGCCGTGCACGGCATCACCGTCCGCCAGCTCCTCACCCACACCTCCGGCCTGCGCCCCGAACTCCCGCTCTACGACTGCCCCGACGACCCGGCCCGCCTCGACCTGCTCCGGGCCGAGGCACCGAGCAGCGCGCCCGGCGCCTACCGCTACTCGGACCTGAACATGCTGCTGCTCCAGTACGTCCTGGAGCGGATCACCGGCCGCCCCCTCGACGTCCTGGTCCGCGAGGGCATCACCCGCCCGCTCGGCATGCACGCCACCGACTTCGGCCCCTGCCCGGGCGCCGCGGCCACCGAGGACCAGCGGCGGCCCTGGGCCAAGACGGACCGGGGGATGCTGCGGGGCGTGGTGCACGACGAGAACGCCTGGGCGCTGGGCGGGGTGGCCGGGCACGCGGGCCTCTTTTCCACCGCTCGCGACCTGGCGGTCTTCTGCCGTGCGCTGCTCGCGGGCGGCGCGTACGGCCCGGCGCGGATCCTCGGCCCCGACTTCGTGGACCTGCTGCTGGCCCCGCCCGGCCTCGGCTTCCTCGTGGACCAGCCGTGGTTCATGGGCGAGCTCGCGGGGCGGGGCGCGGCGGGCCACACCGGGTTCACCGGGACCAGCCTGGTGCTGGACCGGGCGTCGGACACGTTCCTGGTGCTGCTGACCAACACCGTGCATCCGCGCCGCCGGCCCGGCGACAGCGCCCCCCGGGCCGCCGCGGCGACCCGGCTGGCCCGGGCGGTCCATACAATCGCCGGGTGAACCACCCCGCACCCCAGGGCTCCCTGTCCCCGGCCGACCGGCTCCGCGCCACCCTGTCGGCGCTCCTCGACGGGCTCCCGCCGAAGCAGGCCGCCTCGGCCGTCGAACGGCTGATCGCCAGCTACCGCGGGGCCACCCCGACCGACGCGCCGATCCTGCGGGACCGGGCCGACGTGGTGGCGTACGCGGCGTACCGGATGCCTGCGACCTTCGAGGCGGTACGGTCCGCGCTGGACGCGTTCGCCGACGCGGTGCCGGAGGGATGGGTGCCGGGGAGCCATGTGGACGTCGGCGGCGGGACGGGCGCGGCGACCTGGGCGGTGACCGACACCTGGGTCGGCACCAGGCCGGTGACGGTCCTCGACTGGGCCGAGCCGGCGCTGGCCCTGGGCCGGGAGATCGCCGCCGCCAACCCGGCGCTGCGGGACGCGAAGTGGCAGCGCTCTCGGATCGGAGCGGCGCTCACCATCGAGAGCACTGATCTCGTCACGGTGTCGTACGTCCTCAACGAACTCGACGAGGCCGGCCGCACGGCCCTCGTCGACGCCGCCGCGGCCGCCGCGCAGGCCGTGGTGATCGTCGAGGCCGGCACGCCCGCCGGCTACGCCCGGATCATCGAGGCCCGGGACCGCCTGATCGCCGCCGGCTTCCACATCGCCGCCCCCTGCCCGCACAGCGCGGCCTGCCCGATCGTCCCCGGCACGGACTGGTGCCACTTCTCGGCCCGGGTCAGCCGTTCCTCCCTGCACCGCCAGGTCAAGGGCGGGTCGCTGGCCTACGAGGACGAGAAGTTCAGCTATGTGGCCGCCACCCGCTTCTCGCCGGTCCCTGCCCCGGCCCGGGTGGTCCGGCGGCCCCAGATCCGCAAGGGCCAGGTCCTGCTCGACCTGTGCGAGCCCGACGAGCAGCTGCGCCGCACGACGGTCACCAAACGCCACGGCGACCTGTACAAGGCGGCCCGGGACGCGGACTGGGGCGACGCGTGGCCGCCCCGCTGACACCGCCCCCGGCCATTGCTCCGGCCATCGCCCCGGTCACCGCCCCAGGTACCCCGCTTCGCACCCAGATGGGGCCATAAGGCATCCTGTCGGGACCACAGCGAGGCGAGGCGATAGATGAGCGCGACGTTCGGCGGCCGGACCGGCCGGCAGGGCAAACTCTCCCAGTGGCTGCTCGGACGGCGCGCCAAGGCAGCCGCCGCCACCGACGACGGCGGCCGTGAGGCCCTGCTGCTCGCCGCCGCCGGGGCGGGCCTCCCGCTGGCCCCCGCCGCGTACCCCGCGCCCGGCTACGGCTGCTCCTGCGACCGCGTCGGCTGTCCGACGCCCGCCCGGCACCCGGTGTCGTTCGCCTGGCAGACGCAGTCCACCACCGACCGCGCCCAGATCGAACGCTGGGCCCGGCACCAGCCGCAGGCCAACTTCATCACCGCGACCGGCATGACCCACGACGTCCTCGACGTGCCCCTGGAGGCCGGCCGGCAGGCGCTGGAGCGGCTGCTCGCGAGCGGTGTCGAGGTCGGTCCCGTCGCCGAGAGCGACGACGGCCGGCTGCTGTTCTTCACCCTCACCCGCGGCACCCCCGAGGACGAGGACGAGTGGTGGCCCTGCGAGCTGGACTGCCACCCCGAGACCATGGACGAGCACCCGGGCCTGCGCTGGCACTGCCGGGGGTCGTACGTCCTCGTACCACCCGCCCGGCTCCCCGGTGACGACGAGCAGCGGGTGCACTGGGTACGCGGCCCCGAGCACGCGCTGCCCGACCCGCTGAGCCTCCTGGAGATCCTCACCGACGCCTGCGCCCGGCACGCGGGCGAGGAGGCCGACCAGGTGGGCGCCGCCTGGCCGCTGAGGGGTTAGGACCCCTCCGCGGAGGTGAGTCCCTGGATCCGCCCCAGGACCGACACCTTCCCGGTGCCCGCCGGGTCCAGCGCGACCTGGTTCGAGACGAACTGCATCGTCAGCGACTGCTTGATCTCGCCCTTGGTGAGGGCCTTGACGCCCTGGTTCGGCGTCGGCACCGAGGTGCCCGCGGCCGCGGTCTGTTTGGCGTAGTAACGGGTGGTGAAGAACACCAGCGCCCCGCCGTCGGTGGTGCGCAGCGCGAGCGGCGCGTAGTCGCCGGCGGTCAGCGGCTCGTCGATGTACTGGGTGGCCAGGCCCGGCTTGGTCGACTTCTCGCGGTCCGTGCGCCAGCCGCTGGTGTGCGCGCCGTCCGCGAAGACCGTGGAGCCGCTCTTCAGATACGTGGCGTAGTCCTGGCTCAGATCACCGGGGGAGACGGCCAGTTGGGCGCTGTTCGCCGGTACGGCCTCCGCCCAGCCGTCCTTGTCGGTGGTGAACTTCGGTACGGAGTCCGGGGCGAGCAGCGTCAGATACGCCACCTGGAACGGCTCGGAGAGGCTGTCACGGGTGAAGACCAGCAGCCAGCGGTCGTCGCCGCCCTTGTTGCCGTGCGCGTCGGCGACGAACCAGCGGGGCCAGCCGGCCTTCTTCGGGATGGTGTACGTGACGTCGTCGAACTCCAGGTCCGAGTGGCCGGAGTTGCCGCTCGGGCTGTTGGCGTGCCCGGCCTTCAGGCGCGCGGAGTCGATGTCGGCGAGGGCGCCGGTCGTGTAGTCCGCGTCCAGGGAGCTGTCGTAGGCCTGGTCGGCCTTGTTGTACGCGTCCGTGAACTGCTTGAGCGCCTTGGCGGCCTCGGCGCGGGTGGTGGCGGGGAGCACCTCGCGCTCCCCGTGCACCACCACGCAGCCGTTGGCCGACAGTGCCATGACGGTCAGCGAGACCGCCAGGAGTGCGGTCCGGTCACGCCTGCGGAGCCGTCGAGGGCCGCGATCCCTGGTCGTCAGGTGCGTCATCAGGTGCCTTCACCTTCCCCTTCCCGGAGGCGAACCCTACCGGGGCGAAGAAGAGTGCGAGCGTCGGGACCAGGTACAGCAGCCACACCGTGACCTGGAGCACGGTCGGGTCCGGCTGGAAGTTGAACACGCCCTTCAGCAGCGTCCCGTACCAGCTGTCCGGCGGGATGGTGTCGCTGATGTCGAAGGCCTGGTCGGTCAACCCCGGGATCCAGTCGGCCTCCTGGAGGTCGTGGAAGCCGTACGCCAGCACGCCCGCCGCGACCACGACCAGCATCCCGCCGGTCCAGGTGAAGAACTTGGCGAGGTTGATCCGCAGCGCACCCCGGTAGAACAGCCACCCCAGGAACACCGCGGTGGCCAGGCCCAGCGCCACACCGATCAGCGGGCGCGGGGTGCCGTCACTGGCCGCGTGCACGGACGCCCACACGAACAGGGCGGTCTCAAGTCCCTCGCGGCCGACGGCGAGGAACGCGGTGGCGACCAGCGCACCCGTGCCCATCGCGAGGGCCGCGTCCAGCTTGCCGTGCAGCTCCGACTTGAGATGCCGGGCGGTGCGCCGCATCCAGAACACCATCCACGTCACCAGGCCGACCGCGACGACGGACAGGGATCCGCCGAGCGCCTCCTGCGCCTGGAACGTCAGCTCCTGGGAACCGAATTCGAGCGCGCACCCGAAGCCCATGGCGATCAGCACCGCCACGCCGATGCCGATCCAGATCGGCCGCAGGGCGTCCGTGCGCCCGGTCTTGACCAGATAGGCGATGAGGATGCAGACGACGAGCGAGGCCTCCAGCCCTTCCCGCAGCCCGATCAGGTAGTTGGAGAACACGGCTCACGCCCCCTTGGCGGACTCGGAGGACCCGGAGAACAGCGTCCGGCCCCACCAGTCGTCCTTGTCCCGGACGCCCGGCGGGACGGCGAAGACGGCCGAACCCACGTGCTGGATGTACTCGTTGAGCGCGTCGGACGCGGACAGCCTGCGCTGCAGCGGGACGAACCCCTTGCCCACGTCCCGCATGTAGGCCAGGAAGAACAGACCGGCGTCGAGCCGCCCGAGCCCGTCGGTGCCGTCGGTGAACGAATAACCCCGGCGCAGGATGGTGATCCCGCCGTTGGAGTCCGGGTGCGCCAGCCGCACATGGGCGTCCGGCTTCATCGCCTTCAGGAACGGCTCGTCGTGCTCCTTCGCCTTGCCGACCGGCGCGCCCTCTCCCTTGTCCCGCCCGAAGACGTCCTCCTGCTCCTGGAGCGAGGTCCGGTCCCAGGTCTCGATGTTCATGCGGATGCGCCGGGCGACGAGATACGACCCCCCGGTCATCCAGTCCGACCCGTCCCCCTCCCCGACCCACACGAACTTCTTCAGCCGGTCGGTCTCGGTCCCCGCGATGTTGCGGGTGCCGTCCTTGAACCCCATGAGGTTGCGGGGGGTCTGGGCGTCGGGGGTCGTCGAGGAGGTCTTCCCGAAGCCGAGCTGGGACCAGCGGATGGCGACCTTGCCGAAGCCGATCCGGGCGAGGTTGCGGATGGCGTGCACGGCGACCTGAGGATCGTCGGCGCAGGCCTGGATGCAGAGGTCGCCGCCGGTACGGCTCTTGTCGAGGTTCTCGCCGGGGAACTTCGGCAGGTCGACGAGCGCGGCGGGCCGCTGCCCGGCCAGCCCGAACTTCTCGAAGAGGGACGGCCCGAAGCCGATCGTCAGCGTCAGCCGGGACGGCTTGAGCCCGAGGGCCTCGCCGGTGTCGTCCGGCGGCGCCTCGGCGAGCCCGCCGTACGCGCCCTCGCCGACCGCCTGGCCCGCGGTCATCCGCCGGGCGGCGGCCGTCCAGTCCTTCAGCAGCTGGACGAACCCGTCCCGGTCGTCGGTCTTCACGTCGAACGCGGCGAAGTGCAGCCGGTCCTGGACGGCCGTGGCGATCCCCGCCTGGTGGGCGCCGTGGAACGCGACGGCGCCACCGGTCTCGGCGGCGGCCGGGTCCAGGTCGTCGCCGGCCTGCGCCATCGCCACCGCGCCCCCGGCCACGGCGGCCCCGAGCGCGAGCCCGGCCCCGCCCCAGCCGATGACCGCCCGACGCGAGGGAGTCGTGTTCTCGCTCATCTCCCGACCCCCTACTTCACCACGGCCGCGGCGAGCTTCGACAGCGGCTCCGCGAGGGCGTTGACCGCGTCGGACAGCTCCTTGCGCTGGTCCTTGGTGACCTTGTCGTACGACACGAAGTCGTAGGACGTCTTGTCCGAGCGGTACTTGTCGAGCAGCGTGTTCAGCGCCGCGAACTGCTTGTCCAGCTCGGTGGTCAGGGCCTGGTCGTTCTTCTGGGCGACCGGCTTGAGCAGCTCGTACGCCTTCTGCGCGCCCTCGACGTTGGCCTTGAAGTCGACCAGGTCGGTGTGGGAGTAACGGTCCTCCTCACCGGTGACCTTGCCGGTGGCGACCTCGTCGAGGAGTTCCTTGGCGCCGTTGGCCATGGAGGTCGGGGTGATCTCGGCCTTGCCGACCCGCTGCTGCCAGTCCTTCAGGTCGGTGACGAGCTGGTCGGCGAGGGCCGCCTCGGTGGCGCCGATCTTCTTGTCCGCCCACAGGGACTTCTCCAGGCGGTGCCAGCCGGTCCACTTCTGGCCCTCTTCCAGGCCGTCGGCGCGGGTGTCGGTCTTCGGGTCGATGTCACCGAAGGACTCGGCGATCGGCTCGGTGCGCTCCCAGCCGAGCCGCGAGGGGGAGTACGCCTTCTGCGCGGCCGCGAGGTCACCGGCCTTGACGGCCTTGGCGAAGACCTCGGCGAGCGGGACGGTGGCGTCGGCCTGCTCCTGCGCGTACTCGCGGTAGGCGGCGACGGCCTTGTCGAGCGCCGGGTTGCGCTTGGCGACGGTGCCGGAGCCGGTGACGGTCAGCTTCTGCCGCACGCCGTGCCCCTTCATCCCGGGCCGGCAGGCTATTTCGTACGACCCCGCCTTCACCTCGGCGGTGAGCGTGTACTTCGTCCCCGGCCCGATGTTCTCCTTCTCGGACACGATCCGGTCGTCCGGGAAGAGGATCTCGACCTCGGTGGCCTTGGAGCCGGTGTTCTCGATGGCGAGCGTGACGTGCCCGGCGGGAACGGACTTGGTGGACGTCTCGCACTTCGAGTCGGCGGCGGTGACCTTGATCGCGTCACCGTCCTTGGCGTCGCTCTTCGCCGTGCAGGCCGAGAGGGCGGTCAGAGCCGCCGCGGTGGCGGCGGCGGTGACGGTGAGTCGGACGGCACGCATGCAGGCTCCCAGCGAGGGTGATGATGTGGTGAGGCTGGCCTAACTTACCTGAGGCTTACCTCACTCATACCCGTGCGGGGTGTGATTCACCAGACACGGAAAGATCACAGGCACGGCTTGATCTCGGCGGCTTAAAAGTGGCGCCAAGGAGAGGTAAAGGGAAGGTCAAGTGCATCGCTTCGGCGCGACGACGACCGCCGCGGTCCGCGGATGCGGGAATGCCTCGACGGGCTGGTCGTAAACGTCCGACAGCAACCGCTCCTCTAGGGTGAGTTGACCGCGAGCTTCACCGGCGCGATCCGCTTCACCGGCGAGCACGGTCTCGATCCGAGGCTGAGCGCGGTGCGGGCCACCGTGCGGGACGGCGAGGGCACCCTCTACGCCGATGTGGCGAGCGCGGACTTCACCGGCCGGAAGCTCCCACTGGTCACCTTCACCGCGAAGCGCCTCAAGGCCACCGCCATGGACCCGGTCTCCCTCGCCGTCGCCCTCACCGCCGACGCTCCGCTGCCCGCCCTGCCCGACCTGGGCAGCGCGGCCGACGAGGCGGAGACACCGTCACCGGGCCCCACCTCGGCGCAGCCGGTGGCGAGCGGCACCGCGGCCCGCGCCGACGCCGGCACCCCCGTCCTGCCCATCGTCCTCACCGCGCGCGCCCTGCCGGCCGCCGCCGCGCTCTTCGCGGTCGCCGCCTGCCGCCGTCGTACCGAGGGACAGTCCGCCGGATGCTTCAATGCCCCCGTGACTGATTACGACGTGCTGCGTGTCTTCTGCGCGGCGAACGGCGGGTACGGCAACGAACTGGGCGTCGTCCGGGACGGCTCGGTGCTGCCCGAGCGGGAGGACCGGCAGGCGCTGGCGGCGAAGCTCGGGTTCAGCGAGACCGTGTTCGTCGACGACCCCGAGCGCGGGGTCGTCGACATCTACACCCCCACCCTGCGGCTGCCCTTCGCCGGGCACCCCTGCGTCGGCACGGCCTGGCTGCTGGACGTGCCCGAACTGGTCACACCGGCCGGGGTGGTCGGCGCCCGCCTCGACGGGGAGTTCAGCTGGATCGAGGCGCTCCCGGAGTGGGCCCCGCCGCGCACCCTGCGCCAGTACGCCACCGCCGCCGAGGTGAACGCGCTGCAGGTGCCGCCGCCGGGCGAGCGAAGCGAGATGGGGGTCCCCCCGGACGAAGTCTGGGGGAGGATCTACGCGTGGGCGTGGGAGGACGAGTCGGCGGGCCGGGTCCGCGCCCGCGCCTTCCCCGGCCGGAACGACGGCATCGACGAGGACGAGGCGACCGGTGCGGCGGCGCTGCTGCTCACCGCGCAGCTGGGCCGGGCCCTGAACATCACCCAGGGCAGGGGCTCGCAGATCCTCACCGCACCCCAGCCGTTCGGCTGGGTCGAGATCGGCGGGCGGGTCTTCCTGGAGGGCGAGGAGCGACAGCCGGGGGCCGACCGCTGGTGATCAGTTGGTGACCGACTTCTCCTGCTGCCGTCCGCGCTTCGCGTAGTACCAGGTCATGTTGGACGACAGCCCCGTCAGCAGCACCCAGACCACGCCGATCAGCCAGCTGCCCTGGACGAAGGAGACGACGGCGGCGACGACCGCGAGGACGCAGACGGCCAGGGCGTACAGGGCGAGGCGGGGCATAGGGGTCGCTTTCTCATGACGAGGGGGACACTGCTGGCATCCACCAGTGTCCCCCATCCGCTCAGACGTCCGTGACCCGGAGCCCGGCGTGTGCCTTGTAGCGGCGGTTGACCGAGATCAGGTTCGCGACCAGGGACTCCACCTGGTGGGCGTTGCGCAGCCGCCCCGCGAAGACGCCGCGCATCCCGGGGATCCGCCCGGCCAGCGCCTGCACGATCTCGACATCGGCCCGTACCTCGCCGAGCACCATCACATCGGTGTCGATCTCCTGGATCTCCGGGTCCTGGAGCAGTACGGCCGAGAGGTGGTGGAACGCGGCCGTGACCCGCGAGTCCGGCAGCAGCGCCGCGGCCTGCTCCGCCGCACTGCCCTCCTCCGGCTTGAGCGCGTAGGCGCCCTTCTTGTCGAAGCCGAGCGGGTTGACGCAGTCCACGACGATCTTGCCGGCCAGTTCCTCGCGCAGCGACTCCAGCGTCTTGCCGTGCCCGTCCCACGGCACGGCGACGATCACGAGGTCGCTGCGGCGCGCGCACTCGGCGTTGTCGGCGCCCTCGACACCGTGCCCGAGCTCGTCGGCGGCGGCCTGCGCGCGCTCGGCGGCCCGGGAACCGATGATCACCTTCTGGCCGGCCCGGGCCAGCCGGTAGGCGAGGCCCTTGCCCTGCGGCCCGGTGCCGCCGAGCACGCCCACGACCAGGCCGGAGACGTCGGGCAGGTCCCAGGGGTCCTTGGCGGGGGCGGGAGCCTTGTCGGCCGCCGGCTGCTGTGCACTGTCGGTAGAGGTCATGGGCCGACTCTACGTCCGGGCCGACGGCCGTACCCGGTCAGGTGAGCCGGTTCACCGGCACCCGCCGGAACGTGATCGTCGTGTACGCGCTGAAGTCGCCCGTCTCGTACAGGAGCCCCACGGTGGTCGCGTCGACCCGGGTCAGATCGGAGTAGGCGGCGGGCAGTCCGTCCACGGTGTACGCGGACCGCCAGGTGGTACCGCCGTCGGCGGAGGCGCGGATCGTCATCAGGGCGCGGGCGGCCGGATCACCCGGCCCGGAGTACAGCAGCACGTCCGGATCGCGCAGTTGGAGCACGCTGGCCTCGCACACGGGCGCGGCGAGCCCCGCCTGCGGCCGGAACGGCTTCACCAGCGTCCTCCCGCCGTCCTTCGAGTGCGCGTCGGCCCGGTTCCCCGGCGCCGGGGAGTCGTTGCGGGTGTTGAAGTAGACGCGCCCGTCAGGAAGTTCGGCGGCGGTGGTCTCATTCACATTGACGTACCCGTTGGTGTTCTCGTCGAGGTACCCGAGATACCAGGTCTCGCCGCGGTCGTCGCTGAGCAGACAGTGCCCGCTGTTGTACTTCCCCTCGGTCCCGTTGTCGGTCCCGGCCGGCGGAAGGGTGTGGTTGCCGGGTACGACGACCCGCCCCGACCGCAGCTGCAGGGCATGCCCCGGGGTGGTGGCGTACCACCGCCACCCGGCCTTCTTCACGGACTTGGTGATCTCGACCGGAGCCGACCAGGTCACCCCGTCGTCGTCACTGTGCTGCACCCACACCCGCCGCCCGTCGGCGTCCGACACCTGCCCGCGCAGGATGGCGTCCTCGGTGGCGGAGGCGGCGCTGCGCACGTGCACGAGCAGGATCCGGCCGGTGTCGAGCACGACGGGAGCGGGGTTCCCGGCGAGATCGGTCCCGTTGCTCGCGGCGACCTGGAGCGCCCCCCAGGTACGCCCGCCGTCGCTCGACCTCTTCACCACGATGTCGATGTGCCCGTAATCGGCGGCGGAGTCCACCCTCCCCTCACAGAAGGCGAGCACGGTGCCCGCCCGGGAGACCACCACCGCCGGGATCCGGAAACTGGCGTACCCCTCTTTGCCCGCGCGAAAGGGAATGCTTGCTTCTGCGTCGCTCATGGGCCGCCTCCTCCCCGGGTTGGGCGAATTCGGGGTGAACTCCGCGTCACGAGTGGTCGATTGCGGCAGTATGCGGGGGCATGGACGCCGTACGGGTCGCGTTGTTGCGTGAAGTGCTGGCCGGGACCGAGTGGTTGGGGGCGACGCGGAGATTCGCGGGCGCACTGCGGGGCTCGGTGGTCGGTCACGGCGGCGGACTGCTGCTGCTGGGCACCCCGGACTACGAGCCGTGGCACCTCGCCGCGCACCTGGTGGACGAGGCGGCGTGGTCCGGTACGCCGGAACTGGCGCCGACGCTCGTACGGCACGGCGCCCGCCCGACCGACCCGGCGCACCTCGCGGTCGGCCCCGGCCGCATCGAGGCGGCCCGCCGGGGAGAGACGCTGCTGGTGGTGGCGCCGGGGGAGACCGACGCCCTGCTGGAGCGGGTCCACACGGCCCGCCGGGCGGGCGTGACCGTCCTCGCCCTGTCCACCGCCGCGGACGGCGCGCTCACCGCGATGGCCCACGAGACCCTCGCCGTCCCCGAGGGCGCGGAACTCGACCTGGACACGGTCCAACACCTCGTCAGCGCGGCAACCGGCGAGAACGGACCGTCCCCCCGGGGGCGCCGCCGCTTCCGAGACCGCCTCACCCGCCTGGCGGAAACGGTGACGGCCCCGCCTCCGCCGCCCTGGTGACTCCGCCCACCCACCCACTGTGAGGAAGGGCGGGAGTAGGAAGCCGGGGTGGCGCGGCCACGGATGTCGGCTGCGGGTGCGTGGTGGTTGCTCGCGCAGTTCCCCGCGCCCCTGAAGGGGCGCCGCGGCAACGCGCTCTGAAGGGGCGCGGGGCTGTATTCGACGTGCGGCTCCGCCGCGTGGGCGCGACCAGCCCCCACCGCGCCGCACCCGATCGAGCGGCCTCCCACCCGCCCCCCGGCCCCTCGCCCGCCGCCGATCGAGACGCGGCTGCCCGATCCCCCTCCCCTCGCCTCTCGGCCGACCGAGTCGGGTGGGTGGGGGCGAAAAGGGTTTGCTGGGGCGGAGGGCAGGATTCACCATGGGTCGGCGTGAGCAGCCGTCTCCTCCCCGACCTCGCCCCCTGGCACGCCTCCGTCGACTTCCGGCGGCTGTGGGTCTCCGGGCTCGTCAGCAACTTCGGGAGTTTTCTGACGTTCGTCGCGCTTCCGGTGCAGATCAAGGACCTCACCGGGTCCGCCACCGCCGTAGGAGCCATCGGCGCGGTCGAGCTGCTGCCGCTCATCGTGTTCGGCCTGTACGGCGGCGCCCTCGCCGACGCCCTCGACAAGCGCACGCTGATCGTGTGGACCGAGGCCGGTCAGGGGCTGCTCAGCGCGGGCCTGCTGGTGAACGCCCTGCTGCCGCACCCCGCCGTCTGGCCGCTGTACGCCGTCGCCGCGCTCTCCTCCGCCCTCGGGTCGGTCCAGCGCCCGGCGCTCGACTCGCTCTGGCCGAGGATCGTCGCCCATGACGACCTCCCGGCCGCGGCGGCCCTCAACTCGTTCCGCTGGACGGTCGGCGGCGTCGCGGGCCCCGCCGTCGCCGGCCTGGTCGTGGCGTACGCGGGCCTCGGCTGGGCCTACGGCGCCGATCTCGTCACGTTCCTGGTCTCCGTCGTCCTGATCGTCCCCATCGCCGCGTCCCCCGCCTCCCACGAGGCCGCCCGGCCCTCCCTCCGCTCCATCGCCGAAGGCGCCCGCTACGCCTGGAGCCGCAAGGAACTCCTCGGCACCTACGCCGTCGACCTCGCCGCGATGTTCCTGGCGATGCCGCTCGCCGTGCTCCCCTTCCTGGCCGACGACTTGCACGCGGAGTGGTCCCTGGGGCTGATGTACGCGAGCGTCCCGGCCGGGGCGCTCATCGTGAGCCTCGTCAGCGGCTGGACGTCCCGCGTGCACCGGCACGGGCGGATGGTGGTGCTGGCCGCCGCGCTGTGGGGCCTCGCGATCGCCGCCGCCGGCGCCGTGGCGAACGTATGGCTGGTGCTGCTCTTCCTCACCGTCGCCGGCGGCTGCGACATGGTCAGCGGGATCTTCCGCGGCATCATGTGGAACCAGACGATCCCCGACGAACTCCGCGGCCGGCTCGCCGGGATCGAGCTGCTGTCGTACTCGGTGGGTCCGACCCTCGGCCAGGTCCGGGCCGGCGGCATGGCCGGTTGGCTGGGGGTACGGGCGTCCGTCGGCGCGGGCGGCCTGCTCTGCACGGGCGCGGTCGGCCTGCTGGCCCTGTGCCTGCCCGCCCTGATGTCGTACGACGCGCGGACCGACGAACACGCCGTACGACTGCGCGCCCAGCGCACCGCCGCCGCGGGAACCGCCACCACCGAAGCCACCCCCACCCAGACCTGATCAGTCCTGATCGGGGGTGACTCAGTCCTCGTCCGAGGCGTCCCCGGCCGGCGCGTCGTGCCACTTCGGGTCGTTCTCCCACTGGAGGTTGCGCTCCCGCGCGATCTCCATCGCGTGCTCGGCCTCCTCACGGGTGGCGTAAGGGCCGAACCGGTCCTTGGCGGGGCACTCGGGGCCTTCCTCGACCTTCTTGTGCTGCAGGCAGTAGTACCACTCGCCCGCCTTCGCGACGGTCCGCTTCTTGAACAGGGCCATGACCGGCTCCTTTCGCCATCCACATGTTCCCGCATGCACGCTGGTTAGACTCGCTGGCATGTCTGGCCAGTCGCTGCTCGTACCAGGGGAGCTCTCTCCCACCCGTTCGGTACCCGGAAACATCCGCCGCCCCGAGTACGTCGGCAAACCCGCGCCGACCCCGTACACCGGGCCCGAGGTGCAGACCCCGGAGACCGTCGAGGCGATGCGGATCGCCGGCCGTATCGCCGCGCAGGCGATGGAGGAGGCCGCGAGGATCATCGCGCCGGGTGTGACGACGGACGAGCTCGACAAGGTGGCGCACGCGTACATGTGCGACCACGGGGCCTACCCGTCCACGCTCGGCTACCGCGGTTTCCCCAAGTCCCTGTGCACCAGCGTCAACGAGGTCATCTGCCACGGCATTCCGGACTCGACGGTTCTCCAGGACGGTGACATCGTCAACCTGGACGTGACCGCGTACATCGGCGGGGTGCACGGCGACAACAACGCGACCTACCTGGTCGGGGAGGTCGACGAGGAGAGCCGGCTGCTCGTCGAGCGGACCCGGGAGTCGCTGGACCGGGCGATCAAGGCGGTCAAGCCGGGCCGGCAGATCAACATCATCGGCCGCGTCATCGAGTCGTACGCCAAGCGCTTCGGCTACGGGGTGGTGCGTGACTTCACGGGGCACGGGATCAACTCGTCGTTCCACTCCGGGCTGATCATCCCGCACTACGACAGCCCGCACGCGACGACCGTGATGCAGCCCGGGATGACCTTCACGATCGAGCCGATGCTGACGCTCGGGACGCACGAGTACGACATGTGGGACGACGGCTGGACGGTCGTCACCAAGGACCGCAGGCGGACCGCGCAGTTCGAGCACACGCTGGTGGTGACGGACACCGGCGCGGAGATCCTGACCCTGCCGTAACCCGACCCCCCCTTCCGCCGCCCGGCCCGCTCTCCCCTCGGAGGGCGGGCCTTTTCCGGTACGTTTTTGCCGACATGGTGTCGGTAACGGTTCGTCTACGACGCGCTGGAGAGCGGCGTGGCCGGGCTGCCGGCCTCGGACCCGGTGGCCGGCCTCGGACCCGGTGGCCGGGCCGTTCGTGCGGCCGGAGCTGTACCGGCTGGCGGCGCTGGAGCGGGACCTGGCGCATCTGCGCGGGGCCGAGTGGCGGACGGGGCTCACCGCGCTGCCCGCGACGGAGGAGTACGCGGCGCGGGTGCGGGAGTGCGCCGAGCGGTGGCCCGCCGGTTACGTCGCCCACCATGACACCCGCTACCTCGGCGACCTCTCCGGCGGCCAGATCATCCAACCCGGCGGCCTTCACGCGCGGTTACCGCGAACTGCTGGACGCGGTCGACGCCGACGACCTGGAGAAGCAGCGGGTGGTGGCCGAGTGCAAGCGGGCGTTCGCCCTCAACACGGCGGTGTTCCGGGAGCTGGGCGAGGAGTTCCCGCTGTCGGCGTGAGGGTCAGCCGGCGACGGAGCAGAACTCGTTCGTGCCCTGCCAGAAGCGGTAGAGCTCCTGACCGCAGTACCGGTTGAGGTCGTCCACGCCCAGCCCGCGCAGCAGCGCGTCGATCACGTCGAAGAACGCGCTGTTGATCGACGGCACCCACAGCAGCGCGAACACGAACAGCAGGCCGAACGGCGCGAACGGCTCCACCTGGCGCTTGACGTTGTACGACAGCCAGGGCTCGATCACGCCGTAGCCGTCCAGGCCCGGCACCGGCAGGAAGTTCAGGATCGCGGCCGTGACCTGGAGCAGGGCGAGGAAGGCGAGGGCGTAGCGGAAGTCGCGCGGCACGCCGTCCAGGGCGTCCAGCCAGAAGGGGGCGGTGCAGACGGCGGCGAACAGCACGTTCGTCAGCGGACCGGCGGCCGAGATCAGGCTGTGCCGCCAGCGGCCCCGGATCCGGCTCCGCTCGATGAAGACGGCGCCGCCGGGCAGGCCGATCCCGCCCATGATCACGAACAGCACCGGGAGCACGATGCTCAGCAGCGCGTGGGTGTACTTCAGCGGGTTCAGGGTCAGATAGCCCTTCGCGCCCACGGTGATGTCCCCGCCGTGCAGGGCGGTGCGCGCGTGCGCGTACTCGTGCAGGCACAGGGAGACGATCCAGGCCGCCGTCACGAACAGGAACACCGCGACCCCGGGCTGCTCGGCGAACCCGGTCCAGGTGGCCCACCCGGTGACCGCCGTGACGGCGAGGATCCCGACGAAGACAGGACTGATCCGCCGTTCGCTGGAGCGGGCGGTGGTGGCGGTCATGGGCGGGGCTCCTGGAGGGCTGGGTGGTCGACGCGGGTCCGACCGACCGTACCTGGCGCGGCGGAAAAACGCCTCGGGTGCTGGGGAAATACCTCTCGGCGCAAGTGAAAACGGTTCGCGACGGGCGTTCGGTTCCCGGAGGCTGGTGCCATGCCCCTGCTGAAGGTGTTCTACGAGGACTGGCAGATGGAGTGCTGCGGCACCCCGTTCGCGGTGGGCGACGAGGTGGCCTGGAAGCTCGTCGCGTACGGCGCCCGGGCCCGGCGGGAGAACGCCGGGTACGGCGCCGAGGCCTGGGTGGAGAACCACGGCGGCCCCGACCTCCCCACCACCGGCCGGGTGCACGCCGTCGCCCTGGTCCACGAGGAGTTCCGCTTCGGCGCCCCCGAGCCGGTGCCGGTGGAACCGGAGGACCCGGAGGATCCGGGGGAGGGGGGCCTCGTGTTCCGGAGCACGGGACGCGGCCTGGAGGCGGTGCCCGGGACCCTCACGACGGTTCCCGCCGACCGCTGCCCGAAGTGGTTCGGCGAGACCGACCTCGGCACCACGGCCGGCCGGCGCAGGGTCCGCCGCACCTGCGGCGCCCTCGTCACCCTCGACACCCCGGACACCACCCACGTACTGCGCCCCTGACGCTCCCGGACCGGGCTTCCCGGCCCCCACGGCCGGGCGGCGACACCCCGTCGGCGAAACCCCGTGACCGTCACCGACGTCCCCAGGGACAATGGACCCCGTGCGCTACCGGATCCTCGGCACCACCCAGGCACTCCGCCCCGACGGCACGGCCGTTCCCGTGGGCGGGGCGCGGCTGCGTGCCCTGCTGACCGTGCTCGCCCTGCGGGCCGGGCGCGGGGTGCCCGCAGGGCTGCTCGTCGACGAGGTCTGGGGTGACGAGCCCCCCGCCGACGCCAGCGGCGCGCTGCAGGCGCTGGTCGGCCGGCTGCGGCGGGCGCTCGGCGCGGACGCGATCGACTCCACCGAGGGCGGCTACCGGCTCGCCGCCGCCCCCGACGACGTCGACCTGCACCGCTTCGAGCGGCTCACCGGCGAGGGCCTGCGCGCCCTCGCCGACAGCGACCCGGCCAAGGCGGCCACCGTCCTCGACGACGCCCTCGCCCTGTGGCACGGCCCGGCCCTCGCCGACCTGCCCGACCGCACCGCCGAGGCCGCCCGTGTCGACGTCCGCCGCCTGGACGCGCTGCGGGCCCGCCACACCGCCGCTTTCGCCCTCGGCCAGGCCGAGCAGTCCCTGCCCGAGCTGACCGCCCTGTGCGACGCCCACCCCCTCGACGAACCCCTCCAGGCGCTGCGCCTGCGCGTCCTGCACGGCACCGGCCGCACCGCCGAGGCGCTGGCCGCCTACGACGCCGTACGCCGTCTGCTCGCCGACCGCCTCGGTTCCGACCCCGGGCCGGAACTGCGGGCGCTGCACGCCGAGTTGCTGGACCCGGCGCCCGCGGTGGCCGTCGAGGCCCCGTCCCGGCCCGGCAACCTGCGGGCCCGGCTCACCTCCTTCGTCGGGCGCGAGGCCGACATCGAGGCCATCCGGGGCGACCTCGGCGCCGCCCGCCTGGTCACCCTGCTCGGGCCCGGCGGGGCGGGCAAGACCCGGCTGTCGCAGGAGGCCGCCGAGACCGTGCGGTACGCCGCCCGGGACGGGGTCTGGCTGGCCGAGCTGGCCCCCGTCGACGACCCGGCCGCCGTCCCCGAGGCCGTGCTCAGCGCGCTCGGCGCCCGCGAGACCGTGCTGTACGGCGCCGGTGCCGAGGGCATGCGGGCCGCCGCCGAGCGGCACGACGACCCGGTCGGGCGGCTCGTCGAGCACTGCGCCCGGCGCCGGATGCTGATCGTCCTCGACAACTGCGAGCACCTGGTGGACGCGGCGGCCGACCTCGCGGCCCAGCTCCTGGAGCGCTGCCCGGACCTGACGATCCTGGCCACCAGCCGCGAACCCCTCGGGGTGCCGGGGGAGTTGCTGCGACCGGTGGAGCCGCTGCCCGGGCCGAAGGCGCTCCGGCTGCTCGCCGACCGGGGCGCCGCGGCCCGGCCCGGCTTCACCGTCGACGCCGACGAGGAGACCGCGGCGGCCTGCGCCGAGATCTGCCGCCGCCTGGACGGACTGCCCCTCGCCATCGAACTGGCCGCCGCCCGGCTGCGGATGCTCACCCCCCGCCAGATAGCCGACCGGCTCGACGACCGCTTCCGCCTCCTCACCTCCGGCAGCCGAACCGTGCTGCCCCGCCAGCAGACCCTGCGCGCGGTCGTCGACTGGTCCTGGGACCTGCTCGACGCCGGCGAACGGGACGTCCTCGGCCGGCTCTCCGTCTTCGCGGGCGGCTGCGACCTGACCGCCGCCGAGGCCGTCTGCGGCCCCGCCGCCCTCGACGCGCTCGGCTCCCTGGTCGACAAGTCCCTGGTGGTGGCGGCCCCCTCGGACGGGAACGGGATGCGCTACCGGCTCCTGGAGACCGTCGCCGAGTACGCCGGCGAACGCCTCGACGAGAGCGGCGAGCGGGCCGCCGCCGAACGCGCCCATCTGACGTACTACCGCGAACTCGCCCGCACCACCGACCCGTTGCTGCGCGGCCCCGGACAGCGGGCCGCCATCGCGCGGTTCCAGCTGGAGTACGAGAACCTGCGCACCGCCCTGCGGCACGCGGTGGCCGTGCGGGACGAGCAGGAGGGGCTCTGCCTGCTGCACTCCCTGTTCTGGTACTGGCAGTTGCACGACCAGCGCATCGAGACCCGCACCTGGTGCGCCGACGTGATGACCCTCGGCCCCGACCCCTACGCGGCACCGGTCCGCAGTGCCGAACCGGTCTGGCAGCGCTGCACCGAGGCCCCGCCGCCGTACAGCGGCGAGGTCCTCGAGGAGGCCCGGCGTGGTCTCCATCTGGCCCATCTGGCCTGCATGGACACGGAGCTGGACATCTGGCAGACCCCCGAGGCGCAGGCCAAGCTGCGGGCCGTCACCGAGGCCTACGAGCCCGGCCTGCCGCAGACCTGCCGGGCCCCGGGGATGTTCTGGATCTTCGCCGTGATGCTGACCGGCGGCCTGGACCGGCTGCGGACCGTCCTCGACGCCGCCGTCGACACCTGCCGGCGGACACCCGGCTACGACTGGGAGCTGGCCGCCTCCCTCGCGATGCGCGGCAACCTGCTCGCCAACCGCATGGCCTGGGCGGGCGACGCCACCCGCGACGCGGACGAGTCGCTGGAGCTCTTCGAGCGACTCGGGGACGACTGGGGTGCCGCCGAGGCCTTCTCGGCGCGGGCCGAGTCCCGGGAGCGCAGGGGCGAGTACCCGGCGGCGGCCGCGGACTACGAGGCCGCCATCGAGCACGCCGGCCTGCTCGGCGCCCGCTCCCAGGTCGCCGTGCTCAACGCCCGCCTCGGCAGCGTGCTGATCGAGTCGGGCGAGTCCGAGCGCGGCGAACGGCTGCTGCGCCAGGTCATCGCCGACAACGACGTCCTGAGCAACGAGGCGATGCCCGCCGCCCGGCTCTTCCTCACCTCATGGCTCCTGCTGAACGGCCACCTCGACGACGCCCGAGAGCAACTCCGGCTGCTGCGCGAGGAGTTCAAGATCGCGCACTTCGTCGTCTTCGACGCCCTGATCCTCACCCAGGAGGCCTGGGCGGACGCCCTCGACGGCCTCTCCGCGGCGGCCCTGGACAAGATCCGGCAGGCCCTGCGGCTCGCCGCCGACCCGCTGAGCGAGGCCATCACCCCGCATCTGCCGTCCGTCTGCATGACCGTCGCCGCGGTCGCCCTGGCCGGCGCCGACGGGGGCACCCGGGCCCGGGACGCCGCCCGCTGCCTGGGCGCCGCCGACGTCCTGGTGCCGGCCGGCCATGTCGCCGTCGGCATGGAGCGCACCACCCGCGAACGGGCGGAGGGCCGGGTCCGGGCCGCCCTCGCCGACGACGGGGCCTACGCGTCCGCGTACGCCGAGGGCGGTGGCCTCTCCCTCGCGGAGGCCACCGCCCTGATCTGACCTGTGTGCTGGTGAACGTCAGCTCTTCGTGCGGAACTTGTGGATCGCGTACGGTGCCGCCACCGCCGTGATCGCCACCGACCAGCCCAGCGTCACCCACAGGTCGTGCGCGACCGGGCCGCCCACCATCAGTCCGCGCGCCGCGTCGGCCAGCGTGGACAGCGGGTTGTAGTCGGTGAAGGCCTGCAGCCAGCCCGGCATCGAGTTCGTCGGCGCGAAGATCGACGAGCCGAACTGCAGCGGGAACAGCACCAGGAACCCCATCGCCTGCACGGACTGCGCGTTCTTCAGGATCACGCCCAGGGTGAGGAACACCCACATGATCGACGAGGCGAACACCGCGGACAGGCCGACCGCGGCGAACAGCCCGGCCCAGTGGGTGATGTGGAACCCGACCAGCACGGCGACGATCATCAGCACGGCCGTCGCGAACAGCATCCGCACCAGCTCGACCGAGATCTTCGCGAACAGCACCGAGCCGCGCCCGATCGGCAGCGACCGGAACCGGTCCATCACACCGGAGTTGAAGTCCTGGCTGAAGCCGGTGCCGACGCCCTGCGAGAGCGTCATGCTCATCATCGCGATCATGCCCGGGATGACGTACTGGACGTACCCGTCCTGGCCGCCGCCGAGCGCCTGCCCGATCGAGCCGCCGAAGACGTACACGAACAGCAGCGTGAACACGACCGGCATCAGCAGCGCGTCGAACATCGACTCGGGGTCCTGCCGGATCCACAGCAGGTTCCGGCGGACCAGGGCTCCGGTGTGCCGCAGATGACCGCGCAGCGGGATACGGGCGTCCGCGGCGGCATGGGTGGCGGTTGCGGTTGCGGCGCTCATACGGCGACCTCCTGGCGGTCGTCGGCGGGCGTGGCGTCCTGCGGGGCACTGGCACGGTGGCCGGTGAGGGACAGGAACACCTCGTCCAGGCTGGGCAGTTCGGTGGTGATGGAGCTGATGGTGATACCGCGCGCGGTGACGGCGCCGACCACGGCGGTCAGCTGCTCGTCGCTGAGGATCGGCACCAGCAGGGCGCCGCTCTCGGTGTCGACGGTCGTGGAGGCGAGCCCGGTGATGCCCAGCTCGTCGATCATGGTGGCGAGCGGCCGGACCTGCAGCGGATCGACCGGCCGGACGCGCAGCGTGCGCCCGCCGACCTTCGCCTTCAACTCCTCCACCCGGCCGTTCGCGATGACCTTCCCGCGGTCCACGACGGTCAGCTCGGTGGCGAGCTGCTCGGCCTCCTCCATGTACTGGGTGGTGAGCAGCACGGTCACCCCCTCACCGACCATCGTCTTGACCTCGGCCCACACCTCGTTCCGGGTGCGCGGGTCGAGACCGGTGGTCGGCTCGTCCAGGTACAGCACCTGGGGGTGGCCGATCATCGAGGCGGCGAGGTCGAGCCGGCGCCGCATACCGCCGGAGTAGGTGCCGGCCGGCCGCTTGGCGGCGTCCGTCAGCGAGAACCGCTCCAGCAGCTCGTCGGCCCGGGCCCGGGCGTCCTTCCGCGGCAGGTCCAGCAGCCGCCCGATCATGTACAGGTTCTCCCAGCCGGGCAGCTTCTCGTCGACCGAGGCGTACTGCCCGGTCAGGCCGATCACCCGGCGCAGCTGGCGGGGCTGGCGCAGCACGTCGTACCCGGCGACGGTCGCCTCTCCCGCGTCCGGCTTCAGCAGCGTGGACAGGATCCGCACCAGGGTCGTCTTGCCGGCCCCGTTGGGTCCGAGGACCCCCATCACGGTGCCCTCGCGGACGTCCAGATCAACTCCGTCGAGCGCCTTGGTGTCGCCGTAGTGCTTCACCAGCCCCCGAACGGTCACGGCGTTGTTGTCGTTTCGCGTCATGGGAAGAACCGTGCCAGGCCGTACCGACAAACCGCCGACAGCCCGCCTACACCCCGGCCGACAGCCACCGACGGCCCGCCGACACGAACGGGGGCGTACCTTTCACGGCGTGACCACACGCGAGGCCCAGGCCATCAGCACCGACCGGCTCGACCTGCTGCCGCTGCGCGTCGACCACGCCGAGGAGATGGCCGCGGCGCTCTCCGACCCGGCCCTGCACACCTTCACCGGCGGCACCCCGGACACCCCCGAGGCCCTCCGCTCCCGCTACCAGCGCCTCACCACCGGCTCCCCCGACCCGGCCGTCTCCTGGCTGAACTGGGTGATCCGCCTCCGCCCCGACTCCTGCCTCACGGGCTACGTCCAGGCGACGGTCACCGGTGTCGTCGCGGAGATCGCCTGGGTGGTGGGCACCCCGTGGCAGGGACGCGGCATCGCCACGGAGGCGGCCCGCGCCCTCGTCGACTGGCTCACCCGGCAGCGGGTGCCGACGGTCATCGCCCACATCCACCCCGACCACCACGCCTCGGCCGCGGTCGCCACAGCCGCCGGCCTGCTCCCCACGGACATCCGGCAGGACGGCGAGCTCCGCTGGAGCCGGCCCGCGCCGCTCTGACCGCATACGGCAGCCGGCCCGCCGACGGGGGAAGATCGGCGGGCCGGCCCCGGTGTTTCCGCAGTGGTCTCACCAGCCCCGTTGTTCGGCGCGCCCCGAAGGACGCGTCCCGTAGGGGCGCGGGGCTGCACCTGATATGCGGCTCCGCCGCGTGGGCGCGACCAGCCACGACGAGGCCGCAGACGAACGACGGAGCGCATCGCGGCTGGTCAGCGGAGCCCTAGTGCACGGAGTGCTCCTCCGACGGGAACGCCCCGCCCACGACGTCCTCGGCGTACGCCCTCGCCGCGTTGCCCATGACCTCGCGCAGGTCCGCGTACTTCTTGACGAACTTCGGGACCCGGCCCGAGGTCAGGCCCAGCATGTCGGTCCAGACGAGCACCTGCGCGTCGGTGTCGGGACCGGCGCCGATGCCGACCGTCGGGATGTGCAGCACGCGGGTCACCTCGGCCGCCAGCTCCGCCGGGACCAGTTCGAGGACGACCGCGAAGGCGCCCGCGTCCTGGACCGACTTGGCGTCGCGCAGCAGCTGCTGGGCCGCCTCCTCGCCGCGGCCCTGGACCCGGTAGCCCATGGCGTTGACGGACTGCGGGGTCAGGCCGATGTGCGCCATCACGGGGATGCCGGACTCGACGAGGAGCCGGATCTGCTCGTGGGAGCGCTCGCCGCCCTCCAGCTTGACGGCCCCCACACCGGCCTCCTTCACCAGCCGGGTCGCCGAGCGCAGCGCCTGCACCGGACCCTCCTGGTAGGAGCCGAAGGGCAGGTCGCCGACGATCAGGGCGCGCTGGGTGCCGCGGACCACGGCCGCCGACAGCATCGTCATCTCGTCGAGGGTGACGGGCACCGTCGACTCGTACCCGAGGTGGCAGTTGCCCGCCGAGTCGCCCACCAGGAGGACCGGGATCCCGGCCTCGTCGAAGACGGAGGCGGTCATCGCGTCGTACGCGGTGAGCATGGGCCACTTCTCGCCGCGTTCCTTGGCGAGGGCGATGTCGCGGACCGTGATGCGGCGGGTGCCCTTACCCCCGTACAGCGTCCTGCTGCCGTCGGAGGGGCTGTTCTGCACAGTCTGGGCAGCCGAAAACTGCGTCATGACAACGGCTCCTAACAAGTCATCTCGAGGCACCCTCACGGTGTCCCCGGACCGGTTCCATGGTGGCACTTCGTGCCCTCCTCGGCCAGGGGACCTCCATGTGATCCATCGGTCATCGACGTTCGGCCACGGTGGCGCCGTCCTGTCGCGTTGTGTAAGGCCTGGGTAAAGTAATTCAGATACGAGACGGTGCCGTATTGAAATGGGCTTAGGCTCGTCGTCATGACAACTCCTGCCGACCACGCTCCACCGGGCCCCCGGATACCCGAGGCGGTGCACCGCCGCCGCTGGGCCATCCTCGGCGTGCTCATGCTGAGCTTGCTGATCGTGGTGCTCGACAACTCGATCCTGAACGTCGCCGTCAAGACCATCTCCACCCCGGCACCGACCGGCCTCGGTGCCACGCAGAGCCAGCTGGAGTGGGCGATCAACGCCTACACCCTGGTCTTCGCGGGCCTGCTGTTCACCGCCGGCCTCGTCGGCGACCGGCTCGGCCGCAAGAAGGTGCTGATCGGCGGCCTCGTCGTGTTCGGCATCGGGTCCGCGCTGGCCGCGGAGTCCGGCTCGGCCGGCCAGCTGATCGGCTACCGCGCGCTGATGGCCCTCGGCGCCGCCTTCGTGATGCCCGCCACCCTCGCTGTCCTGATGAACGTCTTCGAGCGGCAGGAGCAGCCCAAGGCCATCGGCATCTGGGCCGGCGGTGTCGGCCTCGCCATCGCCATCGGCCCGATCACCGGCGGTGTGCTGCTCGACCACTTCTGGTGGGGCTCGGTCTTCCTCATCAACGTCCCGATCGTGATCATCGCCCTGGCTCTGATGATCTGGCTGGTGCCCGACTCGCGCGACCCGCGCCCGGGCCGCCTCGATCCCGTCGGCGTGGTGCTCTCCGTCGTCGGCCTGGTGCTGCTCGTCTACGGCATCATCAAGGGCGGCGAGCTCGCCGACTTCACCGACGCCAAGGTGCTCGCCACCATCGCCGCCGGCGTCGTGGTGCTCGCCGGCTTCGTGATCTTCGAGATGCGCAGCGACCACCCGTCCCTGGACGTCACCTACTTCAAGAACAAGGTCTTCTCGGCCGCCATGGCCGCCATCGCGCTGGTCTTCTTCGCGCTGATGGGCGTGACCTTCTTCTCCGTCTTCTACACCCAGAGCGTGCGCGGCTACTCGCCGCTGCAGTCCGGTCTGCTGCTGCTCCCGCTGGCCGCCGCCCAGATGATCTTCGCGCCGCGGGCCCGCCTCGTGGTGGAGCGGATCGGCAACAAGGCCACCACCGCGGGCGGTCTGGTGCTGATCGCCGCCACTCTGGGCGCCTTCGCCACCTTCGAGGCCGACACGCCGATCTGGATCCTGGAGGTCGTCTTCTTCCTGATGGGCCTCGGCATGGCGCACATCATGACGCCGACCTCGGTCGTCATCATGCAGGCGCTGCCCCGGGAGAAGGCCGGCTCCGCCTCCGCGCTCAGCAACACCTTCCGCCAGGTCGGCGGCGCCCTCGGCATCGCCGTGCTCGGCTCGGTGCTCTCCACGTCGTACCGCAACGGCATCGAGGGCAAGCTCGGCGCGCTGCCGCCCGGGCTGCGCGACACCGCCGGCGAGTCCATCGAGGCCACCCTCGGTGTCGCGAGCAAGCTCGGGGCGCAGGGCAAGGCCCTGGTCACGCCCGCCAACGACGCCTTCCTGCACGCCATGCACCTCACCGCCCTGTGCGGCGCGGGCGTCGCGCTGATCGGCGCCGTGGTCGTGGCCCTCTTCCTGCCGGGCAGGCCGCCGGCCGGTCAGCAGGGCGAGCGGGAGCAGGAGTTGGTCGTCGCGGCGGAGTGAACCGCCGCGAGGAGACGTGGGGACCGACGGGGGGAGGCTTCGGCTGCGGGAGAATTGCCCGCAGCCAGTGAGAGGACGGTATGACGTGACGCTTGCCGACAGCGGCCCGCGGTCCGTGGGTCCGGCCAGGGGCCGCCCCCGCAGCGAGGCGGTGGAAATCGCCATCCTGGAGGGGGTGATGAAGCTCCTGGAGGACGGCGTTCCGCTCGCCGAGCTGTCCATCGAGCGGATCGCGCGGACCGCCGGCGTCGGCAAGGCCACCATCTACCGCCGCTGGAACGGCAAGGACGAGCTCTTCGTCGACGTGATGCGCGCCGCCGAGCCCACCGACCCCGAACTCCCCGGCACCTCCATGCGCGACGACCTCGTCGTCCTGCTCGAATCGCTGCGGCAGCGCGGGCTGATGAACCGTTCGTCGGCGATCCTGCACAACGTGTACGCCCAGATGAAGAGCAGCCCCCGGATCTGGAAGGCCTACCACACCAACGTGGTGAACCCCCGGCGCGAACTCGGCCGGCAGGTGCTGATCCGCGGCCAGCGCAACGGCGAACTCCGCGCCGACATCGACATCGACCTGGCCAACGACATGTTCACCGGCCCGATGCTGCTCAGGGCCGTCCTGCGCCCGGACGCGGAACTTCCCGAGGGCCTGGCCGAGCAGATCGTCGACGAGGTGCTGGCCGGCCTACGGCCCGTCAGCCCGCCCGCCGGTACGGCCGTCAGCACACCGGAGGCACCGGCGCAGCCGTGAGCGGGAGTGTGCGCGTTTCGTCACAGTGCACGCCGACCCGCCGACAACCGGAACCCCGACCGTCGGCTTGTTCGTCCTCGTCTTCCGTACGGCCGTCATGTGACGGCGGGAACGGAGCCGATCATCCCCTAGGGTCGTATCCCGGGGGACGACGGTGTGCACGGCAGGTTGTGAGGCAGACGGTATGGCGCAGCAGGCGTACATGACGGAGACGGACAACGGCGGCTCGGGACCCGAGCGTCGAGGAGACCGGTTCCGGCGCCTGGTGAACCGCTTGCTGTCCGGCTGGCGCGACGATCCGCGGATCTGGCGCCGGGGCATCGTCACCGGCGCGGTGGCGCTGCTGCTGGCCGGTGTGCTGCTGCTGCACTCCCGCATCCCCAACGCCGTCGGCAACCTCGGCAGTCTCACCGAGACGTTCCTGCCGTGGCTGGGCCTGCTGATCCCGGTGCTCTTCCTGATCGGCGTGGTGCGCAAGTCGGCGACCGCGCTGATCGCCGTGCTGCTCCCGTTCATCGTCTGGCTGAACATGTTCGGCGGACTGCTCACCGACAAGGCCGGCACCGGCGGCGACTTCGCGGTGGCCACGCACAACGTCAACGCCGAGAACCCCGACCCGGCCGGTACGGCGACGAGCCTCGCCGCCTCCGGGGCCGACGTGGTGGCGCTGGAGGAACTGAAGGCGTCGGCCGTACCGACGTACGAGAAGGCGCTGGCGCCGACGTACAAGTACCACGCGGTCGAGGGCACCGTCGGGCTGTGGAGCAAGTACCGGCTCACCGGGGTGAAGGCCGTCGACATCAAACTGGGCTGGGTACGGGCCATGCGCGCCACGGTCGCCACGCCGGACGGCCCGCTCGCCGTGTACGTCGCCCACCTCCCCTCCGTCCGCGTGAAGATGAACGCCGGGTTCACCGCCCGGCAGCGCGACAAGAGCGCGGACGCGCTGGGCGAGGCCATCGCCGACGAGAGCCTGCCGCGGGTGATCCTCCTCGGCGACCTCAACGGCACCATGAACGACCGCTCCCTCAACGCCGTCACCTCGCAGCTGCGTTCCACGCAGGGCGCGGCGGGCAGCGGGTTCGGGTTCAGCTGGCCGGCCTCGTTCCCGATGGCCCGGATCGACCAGATCATGGTCAGGGGCGTGGAGCCGGAGAGCTCCTGGACCCTGCCGCGGACCGGCAGCGATCACCTGCCGATCGCCGCACGTGTGAACCTGACCACATCGGGTTCGTAAAACTCGCTGGTCAGCGAGGCATCTTCGCCCTTGTAAGGACAATCGGACACTGCGCCGTAACCTGTCGGAATACTGGAGCTGGAACACTTTGTTCCGTAGCTGAACTTAGAACGCACGGAACCCTGCTCCCCGAAAGGCAAAGCCCTTCATGCCCCTGGCCCTGCTCGCCCTGGCCGTCGGCGCTTTTGGTCTCGGCACCACCGAATTCGTGATGATGGGGCTGCTGCCCGACGTCGCCGACGACCTGCACATCTCGATCCCCACCGCCGGCCACCTGGTCTCGGCGTACGCGCTGGGCGTCGTCATAGGCGCCCCGCTCCTGGCCGCGCTCACCGCGCGCCTGCCCCGCCGCACGGTCCTCATCTCCCTGATGGCCCTGTTCGTGGCCGGCAACGCGCTCTCGGCGCTGGCCCCCGGCTACGACTCCCTGCTCGCCGCCCGCTTCCTCAGCGGCCTCCCGCACGGCGCGTTCTTCGGCGTCGGCGCGGTCGTCGCCACCAACCTGGTGGCCCCGGAGCGCAAGGCCCGCTCGGTCTCCCTGATGTTCATGGGCCTGACGGTCGCCAACATCGCGGGCGTCCCGGTCGCCACCCTCATGGGCCAGCACCTCGGCTGGCGGGCCACCTTCCTCGGCGTGAGCCTGATCGGCGTCGCGGCGATGGCCGCGGTGTACTTCCTGATCCACCCCACGCACACCCCGGCCCCGGCCTCCGGCCTGCGCGGCGAACTCACCGCCCTGCGCTCCCTGCCGGTCTGGCTGGCCCTCGCCACGACCGTGGTCGGCTTCGGCGCCCTCTTCTCCGCCTACAGCTACATCACGCCGATGCTGACGCACTCCGCCGGTTACGCCGAAGGCAGCGTCACCCTGCTCCTCGCCCTCTTCGGCGTCGGCGCCACCATCGGCAACCTCGTCGGTGGCCGCCTCGCCGACCACGCGATGCGCGGCACGCTCTTCGGCGGCCTCGCGTCCATGGTCGCCGTCCTGCTCCTCTTCCCGGTCCTGATGCGGGCGGAGTGGAGCGCGGCCCTGGCGGTGGTGTTGCTGGGCGTCGCGGCGTTCATCACCGGCTCGCCGCTCCAGCTCATGGTCATGGAACGCGCCGCCGCCGGCCCCTCCCTCGCCTCCTCCGCCAACCAGGCCGCCTTCAACCTCGCCAACGCCGGCGGCGCCTGGATCGGCGGCGTCGCCCTCGCCGCGGGCTTCGGCGCCACCTCCCCGGCCCTGGCGGGCGCGGCCCTCGCGGTCCTCGGCCTGGGCGTCGCGAGCGTGGCGTTCGCGGTGGACCGCCGCCAGGCGATTCCGGCCGTGGGCCGCGAGCGCGTGATCGCCTCGCATGTTCCGGAGGCCGCGGAGCCGGCGCACTCCTCCTGACCAGCCGCATCCCGGCCGGGTCGCCCATGCGCCCCGGCCGTCGAGGCGCAGGCGCGATGTTCACCTTCGGGTGAAGCCGTTCAGACGGGCCGCCGACGATTGGATCTGCCTACGATGATGCTCTCGACACCAGCCCCTGGGAGGCACGCGATGTCCGCCGCAGCCATCGAGCAGCCCTTCGACGACGAGCCGTTCTCGCTCACGGCCATCGCCGACGAGATCATGGAACGGCATCCGGGCTACCGCGTCGAGATCATCGGAGGCCACCTCCTCGTGACCCCACCACCGGATGTCGATCACGCATTCGCCCTGACCGACCTAATGATCCCGTTTATCGCCGCAGGTCTGCACGGAGCGGAAACCAAGGTCGCCCAGAACGTCGGCCTCTGGCTGCCCACCGGAGCCGAGGACTACGCCATCCCCGACCTCGCGATCGTGGACGCCGACATTCGCGATCACATCGTGGAGAACAACGCCTACGACCCGGTCTGCTTCCGTCTCGTCCTGGAGGTCACCTCCAGCAACTGGAAGGACGACCTGAAGACCAAGGCCGTCGCGTACGCCCAGGCCAAGGTTCCGGTCTACGTCATCGTCGACCGCAGGCACCAGCGCGTCCACGTGCTCACCGATCCCAGCGGCGAGCAGTACGAGCACCACCGCCCGTACTCGCCCGGCGAGACCGCCGCGCTGCCCGCGTCGATCGGTGCCCAGGTCACCCTCGACGTCGACCAGATCCTCAAGGCCGCACAGAAGAAGGCCGACTGACCGTCGGCCCCGTCCGCGTCGGATCAGCTCGCGTCGGCGTGCCGCAGCGTCTGCCGGGCCTCGTCGAAGACCTTGGTGAAGGCCCGCAGCTTGTCGTCGTCGCCGGTCAGGCCGGCCCGGTTGGCACGGGCCCGTTCCCAGTACCGGCGCCCCTCCTCGCCGGCCAGCAGCGCCGAGGCATGCGCGTGGAGCTGGTGCCGGGACAGGGCGCCGATGCGCCACTGCAGCTCCCAGGCGGTCACCTGCGCCTCGAAGAACAGGTGCCGACGGGCCTCCTCGCCCTCCGAGTCGCCGAACTGCGGCCCGGCCGCGGCCCGGGCCAGCTCCGGGTCGGCCGCGGCGGCTCTGAGCAGCTCCACCTGCGTCCGCAACACGGCGGCCCGCAACGTCTCCCGGTGCTGCTCCCGGCGCTGCACCAAGAGCATCAGCAACACGGCCACCCCGGCGGACACCAACAGAGCGAACAGGATCGGCACGACAACTCCCCCCGGAGCAACGGCAGTTGCGGCCGATACTCCATGCCGCCCCCACCGACGGCAAGCAGGGCCCCGCTTCCTTCCCGGAACCCTCACAACCGCGTGTCCGCACCGTGGACAGGGGGGGTCCTCTGGCCAGGTCAGGAGCGTGGCTTCATCGTGCCGCCATGGCCGCCGACAGGCGTCTCCGATTGTTCGCCTCCAAAGCCCTGTCGATCTGGGCCGCTTGCCTGGCGGGGGTCACCGTGGCCGACGGAATCCACTGGGTCTGGCATCACCACCTCCCCGACGCGTTGACCATCCGCATCTCGATCGCCGGGACGGCGTTGGCGGCGATCGTGTCCACCGCGAGTGCCATGCATCGCATGAACCGCAGGGGCCACGCCTGAGACGGCGCCGCCGTCGGCCGGGTCTCCGCCCGGGTTCTCGCGCAGTTCGCACCAGACCGTCTTGCGGTCCGGGCCCTGGTCCACGCCCCAGCGATCGGCCAGCGCGTCGATCACGGCCAGGCCGCGGCCCGACTCCTGCGTCTCCGTGGCGGGGAGCAGGGTGGGCTGCGTCCGTGGATCGGGGTCGGTCACCTCGATCCGGGCACGGCCGTGATCGTCCGCGCCCATGACACTGACGGTCACCGGAGTTCCCTCACCCACGTGCTCGATCACGTTCGTCAGCAACTCCGTCGCGCACAGCCGGACCTCGAAGGTGTGGTCGCGGAGGTGGTGGCGTAGCTCCGGTGCGGCCTTCGGTGTGGCCGTCAGATGGAGTTCCAGGTGGGTCATCGCTCTGCTGCCGTCCTCCTGAGCGCGGAGGCAAGGGCCCGTGCCGTGGCCGTGTTGCAGTTCCCGAGCGCGACGAGGCCGGCGGGCGGGCCGTACGTGCCCACGAAGCTCGGCAGATCGACGCGGAGGGACGGCAGCGTGATGCCGTGCTCGGCGAGGGCGGTGCGGAGGTCCTCGACGCAGAGGGTGACGTCGTAGGCGGTGGGGGAGTGGTCGGGCATGAGGGCGGGCCGCCTTCTGTGCGGTGTGTGACGAAGTCCTCACAGACTGTCGTCCGGCTCGCTACCGTGGAAGTGCATTCGCGTCCGCGACGCGAAGTGCGGAAACGGCCCCATGAGTTACGGCGGTGAGTGCGTGGCCCGACGCAAAGACATCGACGGCTCCTCGAGCGTCCCCGGCTTCTACGGCAAGGAGTTGCGGTGGAAGCGGGAGGCGGCCGGGCTCTCCCTGGAGAAGCTGGTCGAGGGCAGCTTCTACGGCAAGTCCCACCTGAGTGACATCGAGCGCGGCGAGCGGAGGATGCCCGTGGAACTGGCCCGGCATGTGGATCGGGTGCTGGGGACGGACGGGTACTTCGAGCGGCATTGCGAGGATGTGCGGAGGGCGCGGAGGGGCCCGCATGCGGCGTACTTCGAGAAGGTCCTGGAGGCGGAGAGGCACGCCGAGTCCATCGAGGAGTGGTGCCCCAGCACCTTTCCGGGGTTGCTTCAGACCGCTTCGTATGCGCGGGCCCTGGTCCGGTCGGCCCACCCGGCTGCGGTCGACGAGTGGGTCGAGGAGAAGGTCCAGGCCCGTCTCGCCCGTGCCCGCCTCTTCGACGAGGACCACTCCACCCCGGAGTACTGGGCGATTCTCCACGAGTCGCTGCTCACGGACGCGATCCTGCCGCCGCGGGAGATGGCCGAACAGCTCAACCGCGTGGCGGAGTTGGCCGGGCGCCGCCGGATCGTTCCGCAGATCGTCCCGCGGAAGACCGGGGCGTATCCCTTGATGGCGGCCTCCATCATGGTCATGACGTTCCCCGAGGCGCCGCCGCTGGTCTACACGGAGGCGTCCTACAGCGGGGACACCATCGACGATCCGGCCCTCGTGAAGCAGTACCGCAAGGCATACGATCGGCTCAGGGCCGTCGCACTGTCACCGAAGGCGTCCCTGGCCATGATCGAGGCGGCGGCAGGGGAATACCGAAATGGCAAGCAGCCGGATCGACTTGAGTGACGCGCTCTGGTTCAAGAGCAGCTACAGCAACGGTGACGGCGGTGAATGCGTCGAGGTCGCGAGCGACTTCCCCGGCGCCGCCCGCTGGCGTAAGTCGAGCTACAGCAACGGTGACGGTGGCAACTGCGTCGAGGTCGCCGACGGCTTCCCGGCCCTCGTCCCCGTCCGCGACTCGAAAACCGCCCCCCACGGCCCCACCCTCCTCCTCGCCGCCACCGCCTGGACCCCCTTCGTCGACTCCCTCAAGTCGGAGTAACGCAAAGGGGGCGTGAGGTCACCAGGACCCCACGCCCCACCGCGCTGGCGGCAGATCACCGGCGCGTCCGTGCTTGCTGGGATACCAGGACTCGAACCTGAACTAACGGAACCAGAAACCGTCGGGCTGCCAATTACCCCATATCCCATTCACCCCGAGGGCCGCGGGAGCTCGGCCGGTCGGGCGCTGCCCTACCGCGAATCGCTGTAAGGCCTTGCCCAATCTATCCGCGCTCTCCGTGATGCCTGGTGATGTGCCGGGAGTGTCGAGCGGAATTCTCGGGTCCCCAAAACCCCCGCCGCCGGCGCCGGCAGTGAGTGAGTGCCGCCCGCACGGGTCGTTCGCCGCCTTCAGCAGCAGTTCATCCTGCCGCGTCCCTGGCCGGTTCGCCGGTCGCCGGAGCCGATCGGGGGATTCCTCGCCCCGAGTGGCTCGCCCGATTGTGGGGCGCTCCGGCATCACCGTAGCTTCAACATGTCGGAATTATTCCGAAAAGGTCAACAAAATCCCATATGTTGATCTTCCTGTAACATCGAACGGAGCATCCATGTCGGTGATGACCGGTACCCCGCCTCTGCAGCAGTTCGGCCAGCAGATCGCCGGGCCGCAGCAGCAGCTCGCGCAGGTCGTCCAGCAGTCCATCCAGCAGGCCTGCCAGCAGGCGAGCCAGCAGATCGCGCAGCGCATGCAGCAGACGCTGCAGCAGATCCAGCAGGTCCAGCAGCAGCTGCAGCAGCAGGGCATTGCCCACCTCGCCCACCCGTACCTGGCCGTCGCGCTGCACACCACGCTGGTCCAGGGCGTGCGCAGCGCCGTGGAGCAGTCCGTGCAGCAGGCGCTGCCGACCGCGATCCTGACGCTGCTGCAGCAGAGCCACCAGGGGCAGCAGAGCCACCAGGGCCAGCAGCAGTGGGGCGGCGGCCAGCAGCCCTTCGGTCAGCAGCCGTCCGGCCAGCAGCCCTTCGGTCAGCAGCCGTCCGGCCAGCAGCCCTTCGGTCAGCAGCCGTTTGGCCAGCAGTACCCGCAGCCCGGCTTCGGCTTCGGCCAGATGGGTCAGCCCTTCGGCATCGGCTGACATAAGGCAGGCAGCGCGCTGTGCGGTGTGCCCGGGATCGATTCCCGGGCACACCGCACAGCCGCGGAAGGCGCCGGCCGCTCGTCATGCGCAACAGAAGCCCAAAAAACCTACGCAGACATGGTTAAGGTGGATGTAATGGTCAAGGACAGGCCCGGAAGCAAGCCCCGGAGCAACCGCCAGAGCGAATCCGAGGGCGCGGGGGCCGGCGGGCCGGGCCCCGAGGAGAAACCGGGGCCACGCAAGAAGGGCGGACCGTCATCGGTCGCGGTGCAGCCGCGCCGGTCCCGCTACATGGTGACCCCGCTGCCGCAGCAGCTTCTGCCCGTGGGAGTGCCCGAACTCGGCATGGACGCGGTGTGCGACCATCTGGAGCGGATGCCCGAGGTCACGGTGGTCCGCAGACTCACCCCTTCGGACAAGCTGCAGTCGGCGGGCGTGCAGCCCTCCTGCCCCGAACTCGTGGTCGTCGAGGCCGCCGAGGCCCAGGTACCGGCGATGCAGTCGCTGCATGTGCACATCGAGCCGGATCTGCCGCTGTCCGCAGCCCTACCCGTTGCCATGCCGACCGCGGGGATGCTGCCGTTGTGCGACCCGGGGCTGGTCATGCCGCTGGAGGAGCCCGTGGAGGTCTCGGTGCGCGTCTGCGGCCCGGACGGCGAACCGCTGGTCGGTGCAGGGGTGTTCCTGATCGGGGCGACATGGCCGAGCCAGGGCGTCACCGGCCCCGACGGAAGGGCCACCCTGGCCCTGGGGACGGAGACCGTGGAATCCATCCAGTCCCTGTACGTCCGGCCCGCGGGCGGCTACACCGACCTCTGGATCCCCCGCCCCGATCTGTCGGGGACCCAGGACAACCTCGTCACCCTCACCCCGCTGTCCAAGGTCTACCCGGAACTGGAACAGCGGCAGAGTTACGGCTGGGGCCAGCAGGCCATGCGGCTGGACCGGCTGCCGCCCACGTTCCGCGGCTTCGGCATCAAGATCGCTGTCATCGGTACGGGCGTGAGTGTCGACCACCCCGACCTGAAGCAACGGGTGCGCTCCGGTGCCGACTTCGTGCGCGGCACGAAGGAGGGCTGGGCCCACGACCCGGTCGGCACCGGTACCCACGCGGCCGGCGTCATCGCCGGGGCGGACACCGGCAAGGGCATTATCGGCATCGCCGTCGACGCCGAACTCGAGGTCTGCCAGGTCATGCCCGACGGCCACTTCAGCGACCTGATCGCCGCCCTGGACGACTGCATCGAGCACGAGGTCGACATCGCCCACATCCAGGTGGCGACCCCGTACCCCTCGGCGCTGGTCTCCCGCAAACTCGCCGATGCCACCGCGGCGGGCATCGCCTGCATCGCTCCGGCAGGCGACAGCGGCGGACCGGTCTCCTTCCCCGCCTCGCTGCCCACCGTCCTCGCCGTGGGCGCTCTGGGAGCCTTCGGCACCTATCCGCCCGACACCTCCCACGCCGCCCACATCGGGCCGCAGCTGAGCCCGGAAGGGCTGTTCGCCGCGCCGTTCAGCTGCCACGGCCCCGGGGTGAATGCGGCCGCCCCCGGCGTTGCGGTTCTCTCCTGCTCCCCGGGCGGCGGCTATACCGCCCTCGACGGTACCGGCACCGCGTCTGCCCACATCGCGGGCCTGGCCGCGCTCGTGCTGGCCCACCACGAGGACTTCCACGGCCAGCTGCTGCCTCGCGGACCCGGCCGCGTGCAGCACCTGTTCGAGATCATCGCCGCCAGCTGCCGCCCACTGGCCGCACCGGGAACACTGGACGCGGCCCGCACCGGGCACGGCCTGCCCGACGCCCTCACCGCACTCGGCCTGGCCCCCGGCATGCAACTCGCCCCAGCCCTGTCCCCCTTCGCCCCCTCCATGACCGGGTAGATCCCTCTCGCGGCTCGAACACGGCTCGAACGGTCACTCCCGGGCCAGGGCATCCAGCCCTCCGCCCGGCGTCACACAAAGGGGCGTGAGGTCACCAGGACCCCACGCCCCTCCGCTCAGCGGATCAGCAGCTCAGCGCGTCAGCGCTTGTTGCGGTACGACTCCACGTAGCCGCCCGCCGGGGTGCCGACGCCGGTGACGTCGTCGTAGCCCTTCACCGCGGACAGCGAGCTGTCCTTGCCGAGGCTGCGGACCGAGGTCAGCAGGCCGTTGGTGGCGTCGTAGCCGTTGGCGAAGTCGACGCGCGCGACCGCGAGACCCTTGCCGGTCGGGTTGTCCGTGACGTCGTGGTAGGCCTTGGTGCCGTACTTGGAGTAGATCAGCGGGTTGGCGAAGCCGATCGCCTTGCCGCCGCGCGCCTCCTGGGCGAGGGCCTGGACCGCCGCGATCACCGGCGCGGCCAGCGAGGTGCCGCCGATGCGGTACTCGCTGTACGCCTCGGTGCCGTCCGCCTGGGTCTGGGTCTGACCGACCTTGAAGCCCGTGTTGGGGTCGGCGATCGCCGAGATGTCCGGGACCACGCGGTTGCCGGTGGTGCTGTTGGCCTTCGCGAGGGAGTCCGGGACGACGCCCTTCTGGTAGTACGGCTCGGTGACCGTCTTGCTGACGCCGCCGCCCGCGCCCGAGGTGAACGCGCCGGGGAAGTTGGTCCAGCTCTTGCCGTCGGCCGCCAGCGAGGCCTTCTGGGTGCCCCAGCCGGTCTCCCACAGGTACTTGTCGCCCTTGCCGACGGCCAGGGACGTGCCGCCGACCGCGGTCACCCAGGCGGAGTTGGCCGGGGTGTCGACCTGCTTCGTACCGGTGTTGGCGACCTCGTCGCCGTTGTCGCCGGAGGAGAAGTAGAAGCCGATGCCCTGCACCGCGCCCAGCTGGAAGACCTGGTCGTAGGCGGCCTGGACGTCCGGGGTCTCGTTGGCCTCGATGTCGCCCCAGGAGTTGGAGACGATGTCGGCGAGGTGGTTGTCGACGATCTTGCTGAGGGAGTCCAGCAGGTCGTTGTCCATGCAGGACGCGGCGCCCACGTAGGTGACGTCGGCGTCCGGCGCGACCGCGTGCACGGCCTCGACGTCGAGGGTCTCCTCGCCGTACCAGCCGGAGGCGTCGCACTCGTCGGCCCCGGTGTTGGTGTAGTTCGCCGGCAGCACCTGGTGCAGCTGGCTGGTCTTCCAGGCCGCGTCGCCGTGCGCCTTGGCGTAGGTGCCGGCGTCGTAGGCGATGGTCGGCGAGGCGAACGCGTCGGTGATCGCGACGCGCACGTGCTTGCCGGTGTAGGAGCCGGCGCCGTAGGCGGCCCGCAACTGCTTGCCGGTGTAGCCCTGGACGGCGTACGGGATCTTCGAGCCGTACGCGCTCGGCAGCGAGGTCGCGACGTTCGAGCCGTAGTACGACGAGAACGGCCCGGAGTTCTTGAACACGCCGGCCGGGGGAGGCAGCGTGTCGTCGTGGGTCGCCTTGTGCGGCGCGTTGTCCAGGCCGGTGACGGTCAGGACGGCGTCGCTGACGGAGGCCGGCACGGTCGCCGTCGTCGCCGGGGCGTGGTACGTCTTCGAGCCCTTGGCGTAGTTGTGCAGCTGGGTGCCGAACGCCTTCTCGGCGGCCGACACGTCGCCGGAGACGGCGATGTAGTGCGGGGTGACCTCGGTGACCTGCAGGCCGGACGCGGTCAGCCAGGACTTGACGGCCTTCACCTGGGCCTTGGTGGCGCCGTAGCGGGCCTGTACCTGCTTGGCGCTGAGGTACTTGCCGTAGAGCGGCGAGCTCGGGTCGGACACCGCCTTCGCGTAGGCCGCGAGGCCCTTGGCGTCCTGGCCGGCCAGGTAGACCCGGGCCTTGACCTGCGAGCTGTTGTTGGTGGCGCCCTTGTCCGCCTTGGCCGTGGCCCAGGCGGGCTTGGTGCCCTTGAGGGTGTCACGGGCCGGGTTGTCCGCGGCGTGCGCCGCGGGTATGCCGAGCGCGAGCGCGCCGGCGATCATCGGCAGTGTCGCTGCCATGCTCACGCTGGCCCGCACCTTGGCACGGTTGGATCTCATACTGCCCCCTGCTATGCGGTTCGTCGCATGGAGTGGTCGGTCGCACGTGATCACCAGGAGGCCGGCGGCGGAACGGCCCGTGAATCGATCACGCGGTGGACGTCACTCTTTCGGTGAACCGTTCATGCCAGGGGAATGAGATTGCCAAGGAAACCCCAAGTGGGCGTTTATTGAGGCTCTTTGACCGGTTTTCGGCCGCGCGTCGAACGTTACGGATTGATTGCGATTGTCGGCAGACCCTTGCGGTGCCGCTAAGTCGACAAATCCCCCTGGATGTACGCCCGTTCAGTCGCGCGGCTTCGCGCCCCGCTCCTTCAGCATCTGCTTCATCGTCGCCAGCTCCGACTGCTGCGCGTCCACCATGCCCTGCGCGAGGTTCTTCTCCACCTCGACGGTGCACTTGGCCACGCACCCCTCGGCCATGTGGATGCCGCCCTTGTGGTGATCCGTCATCAGCTGCAGATAGAAGATCTCCGCCTGCTTGCCGTTCAGGGTCCCCAGCTTCTTCAGCTCCGTGTCGGTCGCCATGCCCGGCATCAGCGAACCGTCCCCGCGCTCGGGCATGTCCCCCATGCCCATCCAGGACATCGGCGGCTTCGCAGACACCTTCGGCAGGTCCCACAGATCCAGCCAGCCCAGCAGCATGCCGCGCTGGTTGGCCTGCGTCTGCGCGATGTCGTAGGCGAGCCGCCGTACGTCCGTGTTCGTCGTGCGGTCGCGGATGACGTACGACATCTCCACGGCCTGCTGGTGGTGGACCGCCATGTCCCGCGCGAACCCCGCGTCCGCCCCGTCCGCGCTCGGCACGCTCCGGCCGGGGCCGTCGCCGTCCTCGGCGACCGCGTAGGTGATCGCGCCGGCCGCGACCAGCGCCGCCGCCGTGGTCCCGGCGATCCAGCCGATGTGCTTCTTCACGTCACATCGTCCCGCCGGTGCAGGAGGCGCCCGGCTCCGGGGTCTGCTTGCCCTGCACGTACGTCTCGAAGAACTTCGCGACCTTCGGGTCGTCGGCGCTCGTCACGCTCAGCTGGTGGCCCCACGCCGACAGCTCGATCGGGGAGGTCTGGTTCGTGTACGGGCTCATCAGCGAGTACGGCGTCTGCTTCACCTTCGCCGCCAGCGTGTCCACGTCGGACTTCTTCGCCTTGTCGGTGTACGTCACCCAGACCGCGCCGTGTTCCAGGGCGTGCACGGCGTTCTCGTCCTTCACGGCCTTGGTGTAGACGTTGCCGTTGCAGTTGAGCCACACCGGGTTGTGGTTGCCGCCGACCGGCGGGTGCATCGGGTACTTCACGGTCCCCGTGACATGGGTGCGGGAGAGCTTGCCCGACCAGGTCCGCACGCCGTCGCTGCCGGTGGTGAAGTGCCCGGAGTCCCCGGAGCTGCCCTTCGCGTCACTGGAGCTGTCGCTCTTGTCCGACTGCGAGTTGACGAGCACCACACCGCCGACGACGAGACCGGCCACGACCACGACGCTCGCGCCGATCGTCAGCATCCGGTTGCGCCGCTCGCGGGCCTGCTCCGCGCGACGCATCTGCTCTATGCGCGCCTTGCGTTCGGCACTGGCGGCCTTGTTCTTCGCGGAACCCATGGGATGTGTCCTTCTGGGGGAAAGGGACGTGGACGGTGGGGCTCGCTGATCGTAATGGGGGAGATGGGACCAGTCGTAGGGAGGGCACAGGAAAGAGCTGGAAAGACCTGCGAATCGACAGGAAACCGATAATTTGAATCACGGATGCGCATTACCTACGCTGGCCGTCATGAGGCTGTTGCGCTCCACCGACCTGGCTCTGCGTCTCCTGATGCGGCTCGCCGTAGCGGGCGAGTCCAGCCCGACGACCCGCGAGGTCGCGGCGGACATGGACGTGCCGTACACGCACGCCGCGAAGGTGGTCGCCGAACTGCAGCATCTCGGCCTCGTCGACGCCCGGCGCGGCCGGGGCGGCGGGCTCACGCTGACCGAGAAGGGCCGCACGGCCTCGGTGGGCGGGCTCGTGCGGACCTTCGAGGGGGACGGGGACGTCGTCGACTGCGAGGGGGCGACGCCGTGTCCGCTGCACTCCGGGTGCCGGTTGCGCGGTGCGCTGCGCCGGGCCCAGGAGGCGTTCTTCGCCTCGCTGGACCCGGTGACGGTGGCGGACATGGTGGGGGAGCCGACGGGGGCTTTGCTCCTGGGTATTTCCAAGAGGCCGGGGGCGGTTTAGGCGCCTGTAGGGGTGCCGGGATCTGTTGTCCGGCGTCTTGCTGCGTCGTTGTGGCTGGTCGCGCCCACGCGGCGGTAGCCGCATATAAGACACAGCCCCGCGCCCCTGGCGGGGCGCTGTAGTTCAGGTCTGTGCCAGCCAGAGGTCGGGGCCGAAGACCTCGTAGTGGATGTCGGCCGGGGCCACGCCCTTGTCGATCAGCTGGGTGCGGACCGCGCGCATGAAGGGAAGCGGGCCGCACAGGTACGCGCGCGTGCCGGGCGTGACCTCGATGCCGGTGAGATCCACCAGGCCGGTGCGGGTGCCGGGCTCGGCGTCGCGCTCGTAGAAGAGGTGGACGGCGGCGTCCGGGAGCTTCGCGGCGTAGGTGCCGTGGTCCGCGCGCAGGGCGTGGTCGGCGGGGGAGCGGTCGCCGTGCACGACGGTCACCGGGGCGTCGTGACCGTCGGCCGCGAGCGCGGCCAGCATCGCCACCATCGGGGTCACGCCGATGCCGGCGGAGGCGAGCAGCAGGGGGCGGTCCCCCCCCTGCGTGGTGTCGTCGAGGACGAGGTCGCCGTACGGTTCCGAGATCTCCAGTACGTCGCCCTCGCCGACGTGTGCGTGCAGGTGCCGGGAGACCTCGCCGTGCACGCGCTTGACGCTGAACTGGCGAACCGACTCGCCCGGCGCCCCGGAGAGGCTGTACTGGCGTATCTGGCGGGCGCCGTCGGGAAGGGTGACGCCCACGGAGACGTACTGTCCGGCGCGGAAGCCGCGTACCGCCGTCCCGCTGTCCGCCGGGCGGACCCGGAAGGTCGTGACGTCGGCCGTCTCCGCGACCCGCTCGACGACCTCCCACGGGCGGAGCCCGGCCGCGCCGCTCTCCTCGTACAGCCGCTTCTCGATCGCGATCAGCGCGTTCGCCATCAGCCAGTAGACCTCGTCCCAGGCGGCCGCGACCTCAGGGGTGACCGCCTCGCCGAGCACCTCGACGATGGCGGCGAAGAGGTGCTCGCGGACGACGTCGTACTGCTCGGAGGCGACCCCGAGGGAGGCGTGCTTGTGCGCGATGCGGGCGAGCATCGCGTCGGGCCGCCGGTCGGGGTGGTCCACCAGGTGGGTGGCGAACGCGGCGATGGAGCCGGCGAGGGCCTGGCGCTGGCTGCCGGCGGCCTGGTTGCCGCGGTTGAAGAGGTTCTTCAGCAGGTCGGGGCGGGCGGCGAAGAGCCGGGCGTAGAAGCGCTCGGTGATCTCCTCGATGGCCGCGCCGGCGGCGGGGAGGCTGGCGCGGACGGTGGCTGCGGACGGCTCGGACAGCATCGGGGCTCCTTGTGGCTCGACCGAACGGCTCGGCTGATGTCCACGCCATTAAAACTTGCATCTGAGATTCAAATTTAAGAGCCGTGGTGTCCGTCACCAGGAACTGAGATCGGCCATTACGGATGTCGCCGCGAGCAGGCAAGATGGGCGGCAGAGCAGTACACCTGCCGTATGGGAGCCGTTCAGGCCGAGGACGCCGGTGCGATCAAGGTCCGCAACGCGCATGAAATGCTGTTGTGGTGTGATGCTCAGGTGCCCGACCGCTCTCCCGTGGGACCGGGAGCAGGCGGCCTGACCAGCAAGGATGGGGAAGCGGAAGATGGACAAGCAGCAGGAGTTCGTGCTCCGGACCTTGGAGGAGCGCGACATCCGGTTCGTACGCCTGTGGTTCACGGACGTGCTGGGCTTCCTCAAGTCCGTCGCCGTGGCCCCGGCCGAACTGGAACAGGCCTTCGACGAGGGCATCGGTTTCGACGGCTCGGCGATCGAGGGCTTCGCCCGGGTCTACGAGTCCGACATGATCGCCAAGCCGGACCCGTCGACCTTCCAGGTGCTGCCGTGGCGCGCCGAGGCCCCCGGCACGGCCCGGATGTTCTGCGACATCCTGATGCCCGACGGCTCGCCGTCCTTCGCGGACCCGCGGTACGTCCTGAAGCGCGCCCTGGCCCGCACCTCGGACCTCGGCTTCACCTTCTACACGCACCCCGAGATCGAGTTCTTCCTCCTGAAGGACCGCCCGCTCGACGGCTCGCGCCCCACCCCCGCCGACAACTCGGGCTACTTCGACCACACCCCGCAGAACATCGGCATGGACTTCCGCCGCCAGGCGATCACCATGCTGGAGTCGATGGGCATCTCGGTCGAGTTCTCGCACCACGAGGGCGCGCCGGGCCAGCAGGAGATCGACCTGCGCTACGCGGACGCGCTCTCCACGGCCGACAACATCATGACGTTCCGGCTGGTCATGAAGCAGGTGGCGCTGGAGCAGGGCGTCCAGGCGACGTTCATGCCCAAGCCGTTCTCCGAGCACCCGGGCTCGGGCATGCACACCCACCTCTCCCTCTTCGAGGGCGACCGCAACGCCTTCTACGAGTCGGGCGCGGAGTTCCAGCTCTCCAAGGTCGGCCGGTCCTTCATCGCGGGCCTGCTGAAGCACGCCGCCGAGATCTCGGCGGTCACCAACCAGTGGGTGAACTCCTACAAGCGCATCTGGGGCGGCTCCGAGCGCACGGCGGGCGCCGGCGGCGAGGCCCCCTCGTACATCTGCTGGGGCCACAACAACCGCAGCGCGCTGGTCCGCGTCCCGATGTACAAGCCCGGCAAGACCGGCTCGGCCCGCGTCGAGGTCCGCTCCATCGACTCCGGCGCCAACCCGTACCTCGCCTACGCCCTCCTCCTGGCCTCCGGCCTCAAGGGCATCGAAGAGGGTTACGAGCTCCCGCCGGGCGCCGAGGACGACGTCTGGGCCCTCTCCGACGCGGAGCGCCGCGCGATGGGCATCGAGCCCCTCCCGCAGAACCTCGGCGAGGCCCTCACCTTGATGGAGCGCAGCGACCTGGTCGCAGAGACGCTCGGGGAGCACGTCTTCGACTTCTTCCTCCGCAACAAGAAGCAGGAGTGGGAGGAGTACCGCTCCGAGGTCACCGCCTTCGAGCTGCGCAAGAACCTGCCGGTGCTGTAGGGGCAGGTCGGGGCGGGGTTCCGCTCATCGGGCGAAGGGGTCGGCGGTCACGGACCGCCGGCCCCTCGGCGTCTGTGCGTGAACTCGTATCGTGAGAAGAGCACGGACACGGTGGCGAGGCAGGAATGTCATGAAGGTACCCGCGGTCGACTACGAGGCGGTGTTCCAGACCCTCCCCGGGGCGGTGGCGCTGGTCACCCCGCAGTTGACGATCGTGGACGCCAATGCGGAGTTCGTGCGTATGCGGGGCCTTCCGCGCGAGCAGGTGGTCGGGCGGTTCCTGCCCGACGACACTCCGCCGAAGGACCCCACCGAGCCTTTCCTGCTCAGGATCCTGGCGTCGCTGCGCCGGGCGGCGGACACCGGTGAGCACAGCGTGGTGGCGCTGCAGACCTACGACAGGGGGGACCCCGACCAGCCCGGGGCATGGGACCAGCGGTACTACGACCTGACCACCACCCCCGTGATCGGGCCGGACGGGCGGGTGACGCTGCTGCTGCACCGGGTGGAGGACGTCACCGAACTCATCCGCGCCCGTGAGGTCGCGCTGACCCTGCAGGAGGCCATGCTGCCCGTTCCGCGTCCGGTCGGCCGGCATCCGGCGGCCGTGCGGTACCGGCCCGCCGCCGAGGCGCTGAACGTGGCCGGTGACTGGTACGACCTGGTCGACCTGCCCGGCGACCGGATCGCCGTGGCCGTCGGCGACGTCGTCGGGCACGGTCTGTCCGCCGCCGGCGTCATGGGGCAACTGCGCAGCGCCCTCACCGCCGCCTCCCTGGTCGCCGAGGGGCCCGCCCGCGCCCTGGAGGTCCTCGGGCTGTACGCCCGTACCGTCGACGGCGCCGAGAACACGACCGTGGCCACGGCGTTCGTCGACTGGGAGACCCGCACCCTCACCTACAGCAGCGCCGGGCACCCCCCGCCCGCGCTGCTGCACGGCGACGGGACCGTCGAGCTCCTGGACCGGGCCACCGACCCGCCCCTGGCCGCACGCCCGCAGCACGCCCCCCGGATCCAGGCCGACGTGGCCTTCCGGGAGGGTGCCGTCCTCGTGCTCTACACCGACGGCCTGATCGAACGCCGTGGCGAGGACATCGACACCGGCCTGGCCCGGCTGGCCGACTCCCTCGCCCGCCACCGGGCGGCCGGCCCCGAGGCCCTCGCCGACGCGGTGCTCGACGACCTGCTCCCGCCCGGCGGCGCCACCGACGACACCGCCCTGGTCATCGTGCGCCTGTGAACCCGGGCCGCCGCCCCCGACCTCCTCAGCCGGCGCCGACGTATGCCGGGGACACCGCCGAGACGCTGATGCGTCGAGGCTCGCCCGTGCCGTCCGCCGGGACCTCGTACAGGTCCGCCCCGTAGTCGCCCGGCAGGGCGTACACGACCGTGTGCGCGTCCCTCCACACCGCCTGGTCGTCCACGCTCCGGGTCTCCGCCAGCGGCGTCTCGCGCATCGTCCCCAGGTCCAGGACGTACAGGCGCCAGGGGGCGTCCTTCGGGAGGCCCTTCACCCGCTTCTTGTAGGCGACGCGGGTGCCGTCGGGGGAGAGGGACGGGCATTCGACGTTCTGGTGGAGGGTGGTGACCGTGCGGCTGCGCAGGTCGCCCCGGACCAGGTAGGTGGAGCCCTCGGTGGCCAGGGTCGCGTAGAAGGTGGTGTCGTCCGAGGCGAAGGTCACGCCCCAGAAGTTGACGTCCGCCGACTGGTAGGCCCTGCCGTCCTTGCGGATGTGGAAGGCCTCCAGCGACGGGATGTAGGCCCCCGTACGCGTGTCCACGATCGCCGTGCGCGTCGAGAAGTTCGTGCCCGCGTAGGAGTCGCCTCCGACGAACGCCGTCCACGCCGCGTAGTGGCCGGTGGGGGAGACCCGGGCCCGGGACGGGATGCCGGGGACGTCGTAGTGGGCCCGTTCCTTCAGGTGCGCGTCCAGGATCAGGGCCCGGTAGGTGTCCGAGACCGGGCCGTGGACGGCCTGAAGGCAGACTCCGGTGCCCGAGGCGGCGTAGAAGCGCAGGCATGTGACGCCGGAGGCGGTGCGGGGGCCGGAGGGGTTCGAGGAGGGGGTCGTGGTCAGTTCGTCGCGGTGCGGGCCCCAGGCCATGTTGCGGAAGACCATGCGGCCCGGGGTCGTGAGGGTCACCGTCCCGGGGGTGATCTTCGGGTCGCCGGCCCGGGAGTGGTCGCGGAGTTCCGCCCGGGCCGACGCGTGCAGCACGGAGGCCAGCGCGATCGCCGCCAGGACGGCCAGCGCGGCGGCGAGGATCAGGATGCGGGACCTCAGGGTCATACGGCGGCCTCCCGGAAGGGTCGGAGCGTGAGGGCGTAGGCGGCGCAGAGCGCCAGGGCCGCCGTGGCCGCGAGCAGCGCCGTACGGTCGCCCCACAGCGTCCAGGCCGCGCCGAACGCCAGTGAGCAGGCGAAACGCGCCCCGGCCTGACCCGTCTGGACCAGTGCCAGGCCCGACGAGCGCAGGGCCTGAGGGACGCTGTCCGACGCGGCCGCCATCAGGACCCCGTCGGTCGCCGCGTAGAACGTGCCGTGCAGGGCGAGGACCGCGTACGGGAGCGCCGAGCCGTGCCAGGACGTGAGCAGCAGCGCGTACGCCGCGAGGAGCGCCCCGTGCCCGGCCAGGAACACGCGCCAGCGGCCCCACCGGTCCGCCAGACGGCCCAGGGGCACGGCGAGCAGCAGGAACGCGGCGGCCGTGCCCAGCGGGAGCAGGGGGAACCAGCCGTCCGGGACGCCGAGGCGGCGCTGCAGCAGCAGGTACACGAACGAGTCGCTCACCGTGGCGAGGCCGAGGAGGAGGGCGCAGACGGTGATCCGGCGCAGGTCGCGGTGGGAGAGCAGGCCGAGCGCGGCGCGCAGCGTCGGGCGGGTGCCGGTGTCCGCCGTACCGGAGCTCCGGCCCGGGACGAACAGCACCAGGACCAGGACCCCGACCACCGCCACGCAGAAGCTCACCGTGAACACCGCGTCGTAGCCGTCCACCGTGGCGCGCAGGATGAGGAACGCGGCCAGCGGGCCGAGCAGCGCGCCCGCCGTGTCCATGGCCCGGTGGACGCCGAAGGCGCGGCCCCGGGTCTCGGGGGTGGAGGAGAGCGAGATCAGGGCGTCGCGGGGAGCCGTGCGCAGGCCCTTGCCGGTGCGGTCCGCCGCCAGGATCAGGCCGATGGGGGTGAGGGTGTGGGCGATCAGCAGCAGGGGCTTGCAGAGCGCCGAGAGGGCGTAGCCCGCGCCCGCCACCCACTTGTGCCGGCCGCCGCCCCGGTCGGCCAGATGGCCCCCGACCAGGCGTACGACCGCCGAGAAGCCGTTGTAGACGCCGTCCAGGAGGCCGAAGCCCAGCGGGGACAGGCCCAGGCCCGTCACCAGGTACAGCGGGAGGACCGCCGTCACCATCTCGGAGGACACGTCCGTGACCAGGCTGACCGTGCCGAGGGCGAGGACGGTGGGGGCGATCGTGGAGCGGTACCGCCCGGCCGCGGTGGGCCGGGCGGTACCTTCCACGGACGCCGTCGCCGGAGTGCTCGCGCGGCTGTCCGCTACGTACACGTCAGGACGTCCAGATCCCGGTGATGTCGGAGGAGGACGCCGCGTTGCCTGCGTGCGCGCTCAGGCCCTGGCTGTCCTCCAGGGTGCGCAGCAGGTCGTAGTGGTCGTAGGTGGTGGCGGAGGACGAGCCCGCCGTCACCGGCTGGCCGTACAGGACCGTCGGGATGCGGTTGCCCGCCAGGCGGTTGTCCTCGTCCATGGTGACGACGAGGAGGCTGTTGTGGGTCTTGGCCCAGGTCGCGTACGCGCCCAGGTTGTTCTTCAGCCAGGTGTCACCGGTGGACACCGAGCAGTCGTGCATGTCGCTGCACAGGTTGGGGATCACGAAGGACAGCTGGGGGAGGGTGGTGTAGTCGGTCGGGAACTGGGCGAAGGTCTTCGCGGTCGACGTCGGGACGTTGCTGAAGCCGAACCACGGGTTGTGCTTGCGCGCGTAGTTGCCGCTGCTGCACGTGGTCGAGCCCTGGCTGGGCAGGGTCTCGTTGTAGCTGGCCCAGGTGCGGCCGGCGGCGAGCTGCTCGGAGGCCAGGTTGGCGGCCGAGGAGAAGCCCGCGGTGTAGCAGCTGTCGTCGGTGATGCCCTGGGTGGAGCCGGAGAACAGGGCGAAGTAGTTGGGCTGGCTCGGGTGGGTCTCGGCGTACATCTGGGTCAGGTTGGCGCCGCCGGAGACCAGCGAGTTGATGTACGGGGCGCTGGACGAGCCGATGACCTGGCTGTAGGCGTGGTTCTCGAAGACCACGACGATCACGTGGTCCGGGGTCGGTACGGCACTCGCGGCGTGCGCGGACGTGCCGCCGAGCCCGGTCCACAGGCCGATTGCGGCCGCGGTGAAGGCGGTGGCGGACGCCACCGCCGTACGGGCGCGGCGCAGCATCCCAGAACGTGCGGAACTGCCGGACACATCAACCTCCGGTGCTGGGGAAGGGAGGGGCTGGTGGCGGTGCGGACAGAGCATGCACACGCCAACATTCCCCTGATTCGCCGCATCGGACCCTCCGGATGAAAACCCGGTGAACTACTCCCACTTCGTCTGGCTGAACGGCTCCCCCTTGCCGAAGCCGAGCACCCTGCGCGGCGCCACGGCGAAGACCAGGGCCCGGCCCGGACCGTGGTGGAAGTACCCGTCGGCCACGTCGTAGTGCCAGAACGGGCCGTACTTCGCCTCCCAGGCCGCCGCCAGCTCGCGCAGCCGGCCGTCGTCGGCGACCCGCACCGCCTCACCCTCGACCGTGACGTCGTACCCCTCGGTCCAGCTGTTGGTGCCGGTCGTCAGCACGACGTGCGGGTTCCCGGCGAGGTTGCGCGCCTTGCGCTCGCCGGGGCCGGTGCCGAAGTGCAGCGCGCCGTCGTGCCAGACCGCGAGCAGCGGGGTGACATGGGGGCGCCCGTCCGGCCGTACCGTCGAGATCCAGAACAGCTCGGACTCCGTCAGCACCTTCTCCGCCTCGGACCAGTCGTGCGCCGAGGTGCCCTCGCTGCTGTACCGGGCGTCCAGTACGCCCCGGGGTTCACGCATGATGCCTCCCACCGTCGTCTGCCCGTACAGACCACGATCCCGCGCGAAACTCATCGGCGCCCGTGACAGCCTCTGCGGTTAGGCTCGTCTGGCCAGCATGATCGTGATCCCAAGGGGAGGCCGCACATGACGCCGGGGCGCAGGAGCAGTACCTTCACGCGACTGCTGCGGCACGGCTTCACCGATGCCTCGGCCGCCGAGCGGCTGCTGGACAGCCCCGAGCTGGCCGCCGTACGCGACGACCCGGTCCTCCTGGAGGCACTCGGTGCCACCGCCGACCCGGATCTCGCCCTGCACGGCCTGGTACGGCTGCTGGAGGCCCAGCCCGGACACACCGCGCGCCGGGAACTCCTCGACACCCTGATAGCGGCCAAGCCGCTCCGGGACCGCCTCCTGGGCGTCCTGGGCGCCTCCGCCGCCCTCGCCGACCACCTCGCCCGGCACCCGCGCGACTGGGAGGCCCTGGTCACCTACGAGCCCCGGGACCTGCACCCCGGCGTCGCGGAGTTCGAAGGCGGCCTGGCCGAGGCCGCCGACCCGATCTCCCTCCGGGTCGCCTACCGGCGCTGCCTGCTGTCCATCGCCGCCCGGGACGTCTGTGGCACCACCGACGTCGCCGAGACCGCCGCCGAACTCGCCGACCTGGCCACCGCCACCCTGCGCGCCGCCCTCACCCTCGCCGAGCGCGCCGCGCCCGCGGACGCCGCCGCCTGCCGGCTCGCCGTGATCGCCATGGGCAAGTGCGGCGGCCACGAGCTGAACTACGTCTCCGACGTCGACGTCATCTTCGTTGCCGAGGCCGCCGACAGCGCCGACGAGGCCAAGGCGCTGCGCTCCGCCACCAAGCTCGCCTCGCACATGATGCGGATCTGCTCGGAGACGACGGTGGAGGGCTCCATCTGGCCCGTCGACGCCAACCTCCGCCCCGAGGGCCGCAACGGCCCGCTCGTGCGCACCCTCAGCAGCCACCTCGCCTACTACCAGCGCTGGGCCAAGACCTGGGAGTTCCAGGCCCTGCTCAAGGCCCGCCCGGTCGCCGGCGACCTCGACCTCGGCGCCGAGTACATCGCCGCGCTCGAACCCCTGGTGTGGAAGGCCGCCGAGCGCGAGAACTTCGTCGCCGACGTGCAGAAGATGCGCCGCAGGGTGGTCGAGAACATCCCCGCCGCCGAGATCGAGCGCGAGCTCAAGCTCGGCCCCGGCGGCCTGCGGGACGTCGAGTTCGCCGTCCAGCTCCTCCAGTTGGTGCACGGACGCGCCGACGCCACCCTCCGCTCCGGCACCACCCTCGACGCCCTCCAGGCCCTCGCGGCCGGCGGCTACGTGGGCCGCGCCGACGCCGTCCAGCTCGACGACGCCTACCGCTTCCTGCGCTCCATGGAACACCGCATCCAGCTCTACCGGCTGCGCCGCACCCACCTGGTCCCCGAGGACGAGGCCGACCTGCGCCGCCTCGGCCGCTCGCTGGGCCTGCGCGCCGACCCGGTGCCCGAGCTGACCCGCGAGTGGAAGCGGCACTCGGGCGTCGTACGACGGCTGCACGAGAAGCTCTTCTACCGCCCGCTGCTCGACGCCGTCGCCCAACTCGGCCCCGGCGAGGCGCGGCTGAGCCCCAAGGCGGCCCGGGAACGCCTGGAGGCCCTCGGCTACGCCGACCCGGCCGCCGCCCTGCGCCACCTGGAGGCCCTCGCCTCCGGCGTCACCCGCAAGGCCGCCATCCAACGCACCCTGCTGCCCGTTCTGCTGGGCTGGTTCGCCGACTCCGCCGACCCGGACGCGGGCCTGCTGAACTTCCGCAAGGTCTCCGACGCCCTCGGCAAGACCCCCTGGTATCTACGGCTGCTCAGGGACGAGGGCGCCGCCGCCGAGAACCTCGCCCGGGTGCTGTCGGCCGGCCGCCTCGCCCCCGACCTGCTGATGCGCGCCCCGGAGGCCGTGGCCCTGCTGGGCGACGGCGAAGGCGGCGGCCTGGAGCTGCGCGGCCGCGCCCAGCTGGAGCAGGAGATCCTCGCCGCCGTCGGCCGCGCGGAGAACGCCGAGGACGGGGTACGGGCGGCGCGCGGCGTGCGGCGCCGCGAGCTGTTCCGTACGGCCGCCGCCGACATCGTCGACTCCTACGGCACCGAGACCAAGCCCGCCGAGGCCGACCAGGGCGCCCTCGTCGACCGGGTCGGCGCGGCCGTCTCCGACCTGACGGCGGCCACCCTGGCCGGCACCCTCCGGGCCGTCGTCCGCGACGGCTGGGGCGACACCCTGCCCACCCGGTTCGCGATGATCGGCATGGGCCGCTTCGGCGGGCACGAGCTGGGCTACGGCTCCGACGCGGACGTCGTGTTCGTGCACGAGCCGCGGGAGGGCGTGGACGAGCGCGAGGCCGCCGACGCGGCCAACAAGGTGGTCGCCGAGATGCGCCGGCTCCTCCAGGTCCCCAGCGCCGACCCGCCGCTGCTCATCGACGCCGACCTGCGGCCCGAGGGCAAGTCCGGACCGCTGGTGCGCACGCTCAAGTCCTACGAGGCCTACTACCGCCGCTGGTCGCTGGTGTGGGAGTCGCAGGCCCTGCTGCGCGCCGACCCGGTCGCCGGGGACGAGGAGCTGGGGCGCCGGTTCGTCGAGCTGATCGACCCGCTGCGGTATCCGGCGGAGGGGCTCGGCGAGGACGCGGTCCGCGAGATCCGGCGGCTGAAGGCCCGCATGGAGTCGGAACGGCTGCCGCGCGGGGCCGACCCGAAGCTGCACACCAAGCTCGGGCCGGGCGGGCTGTCCGACGTCGAGTGGACCGTGCAGCTGCTGCAGCTGCGCCACGGGTGGGCCGAGCCGGGACTGCGGACCACCCGGACCCGGCAGGCGCTGGCAGCGGCGCAGGCGGCGGGCCTGCTGGGGGCCGAGGACGCCGCGATACTGGACGAGGCGTGGGTGCTGGCCACCCGGGTGCGCAACGCCGTGATGCTGGTGCGGGGGCGGGCCGGCGACACGTTCCCCACCGAGAGCCGTGAACTGGCCGCCGTCGGGCGGTACCTGGGCTACGGCGACGGGCACGCCGGGGACATGCTCGACGCGTACCGGCGTACTACCCGCCGGGCCCGGGCGGTCGTGGAGGAGCTTTTCTACGGGGCCTGAGGTCCGCCCCGTCCGGCAGCCGGACGGTGACGAGGAGGCCGCCGGCGGGGCGGGGCGCGAGGTCGAGGGCGCCGTCGTGCGCGCGGACGATGCTGTGCACGATGGCCAGCCCGAGGCCGACGCCCGCGTGTTCGTCGGCGCGGACGCGGTCGGTTCCGCGCCGGAAGGGTTCGGTGAGGGTCGGTACCAGGTCCGACGGCAGCGCGGGGCCGGTGTTCTCGACCCGCAGCACGCTCACGCCGTCCCGCGGTTCGGTGTGGACCGTCACGGTGCCGCCGGCGGGGAGGTTGTGGACGATCGCGTTCTGGACGAGGTTCGTCACCATCCGCAGGAGGAGCGCCGCGGAGCCGACGGCCCGGGTCGGCCCGCCGGTGACGTCGAGCGTGATCCGGCGCTTCTCGGCGAGCGGCAGCAGCGTTTCCGCGGCTTCCTCGGCGAGGAGGGAGAGGTCGACGGGCTCACGGCTGAAGCCCCTGCCGTCGGCGCGGCTGAGCAGCAGGAGCGCCTCGGTGAGGTCGATCGCCCGCGTGTTGACCGTGCGGAGGCGTTCGATGAGTGCGCCCTGGTCCTCGGTGGGATCGTGGCCGGCGGCCTCCAGGAGCGCCCGGGAGACGGCCAGCGGGGTGCGCAGCTCGTGCGAGGCGTTCGCGGCGAACCTCTGCTGTTCGCCGACATGGGACTCGAGTTGTTCGAGCATCGTGTCGAACACGTCGGCGAGTTCACGGAACTCGTCCCTGGGGCCCTGCATACGGATCCGGTGGGAGAGCGATCCGTTCGAGGCCAGCCGGGCCGCGTACGCGATCCGGGTGAGGGGCGTCAGCATCCGGCCGGCCAGGATCCAGCCGCCCACCAGCCCGAACACCAGGAGGAAGGCCAGCGCGGTGGCCGCGGCGGGGGCGAAGCCGTTCAGGAGGTCGGAGCGCTTGGGCCCGAGGATGATCACGGCGCCGAACCTCTTCTGGATGGACCTGGCGTCGTCGTTCGGCAGCCAGCGCAGCACGAACACCCACATCACGGCCAGCATGAGAACGCCGGCGACGAGCAGGAACCCGGCGTAGCTGAGGGTGAGTTTCAGCCGGACGCTGAGCTCCGGGCGCTTCTTCACGGGTGCCGCCGGGACGGGCTCAGCCTGCCGGTGCCGGCACCGGCGCGGGGTGCGGCTGGTCCGAGGGCGCCTGCGCCGCGGAGCGCCACCAGCGGCGCGACGCCAGCCCGGCCAGCACGGCGCCGACGGTGTTGACCAGGACGTCGTCCACGGAGGACACCCGGTCCAGGCGCAGCACGTACTGGGCGGTCTCCACCAGGACCGAGCAGCCCGCCCCGAGCGCGAGGACCCGCGGCAGGGACGCCAGGGCCGCCCACCGCATCGGGGCGAAGAACGCCAGCGACGCGAAGACCAGCAGGTTGCCGACGATTCCGAGCGTCCCCATCGTGACCAGGTCCCGCAGCGGTACGAGACTCACCCGGGCCGGGGCGGTGCCGGCCCCCTCGCCGGGCATCATGGTCAGCCACAGGAACGGCACCGTCCCGTGGACCATGCCCACCTCGGCCAGCGACGTCCGCCACGCCCACGGGACACCCGCGGCCCGCCGACGGTACGCCGGCGCCCAGGCCACCAGTACGGCCAGCGGCAGCGTGGCCAACGTCATCAGCACCACACCGTTGAACGTGTCGAAGCAGCCGTGCCACTGGCCGGCCGCGCACCTCGGGGCGGACATCATGAGCGGCCGCCGCAGGGCGAACGCGGCGCTCGCCAGGCCGAGGACCGCGAGGGACAGGAACACGATCGTGCGAGTGCGAGTGCGAGTGCGGCGGGCAGGCGCCGGCAAGGGTGCGTTTCGGTTCACGGTCCCATGACAGACGCCGGGCCGTTGCGGCCGCGTATGCGGTTTTCGATACGCCCGCGATACACGGGATCCTGTAGGTCATGGCTGCCGGAGCAGGGCCCGGGCGTGGTTCATGAGGCCCGTCAGGCCCACCTCGAACGCCCGGTCCGCCCGGCCCGCCCCCACCGCCGCCAGCGCCTCCGCCAGATGCGGGGTCGGTGTCTCCGTCGTCAGTTCCCACATCGTCTCCGGGGCCGCCAGGTCCAGCGCCGAACCCAGGACGAGGTTCTCCAGGGCTATCAGCAGGGGCATCACGTCCGCCGGGGCGAAGCCCGCGGCCAGCAGCACCGTGACCGCGCGCTCGTACTGCTCCAGGACCCGGGGCGCCCGCACCGGCGAGGTCATCAGGAGCGGGATCGCCCTCGGGTGGGCGGCGAAGGCGGCCCGGTAGGAGCGGGCCCAGGACTCCACGGCGGTGTCCCAGGGGGCCAGGTCCAGGGTCGCGGGGTCGATGGCCGCCGCGACCCGTTCGCGCAGCAGCTCGACGATGCCGTCCCGGCCGTCCACATGGTGATACAGCGAACCGGCCTGGGTGCCGAGCCGCTTCGCGATCTGCGGGACGCTGAAGTCGCCCTGCTCGTCCACGAGTTGCAGCGCGGTCGTGGTGATCCGCTCCCGGTCGAGGAGCGGGGTGCGCGGCCGTCCCATGCGTGTGTTCTCTCCCGAAGGTGTGAAACGGGTCTTCCCGGATGTCCAGGAGGAGGCTACATTGCCAAAACCGAAAGGCTTTAGATTTACGGGTCCGGGGCAGCTCCTGCCCTGGTAGCGCCGGTCATCCCGCACGCCCGGAACCCTCCCGTCCGTCGCGCTCGAAGGGCTCCCCCTCCATGTCCGTCACCGCTCGCGAGGAGAGCACGCCACCCGCCGTGGCGACCCTCCGCTCCGGCTCGCTCGGCACCGCCGACATCGCCTTCTTCGTCATCTCCGCCGCCGCCCCGCTCACCGTGATGGCCGGCGTCGCCCCGCTCGCCGTCCTGCTCGGCGGCATCGGCGCCCCGGCCGGCTACCTCATCGCCGGCATCACCCTCGCCGTCTTCGCCGTCGGCTTCACCACCATGAGCCGGCACGTCAGGAGCGGCGGCGCCTTCTACGCCTACATCACCCGCGGCCTCGGCCGACCCGTCGGCATCGGCGCCGCCCTGCTCGCCCTGATCGGCTACAACGGTATGGAGATCGGCGTCTACGGCCTGCTCGGCAGCGCAGGGCGGGACACCGCGAAGGCCCTCTTCGGCATCGACGTCCCCTGGCTGCCGATCGCCCTCGCCGGACTCCTCCTCATCGGCTACGGCGGCTACCGCTCCATCGAGTTCGGCGCGAAGCTGCTCGGCGTGCTGCTGGTCGCCGAGACCGGCATCCTCGTCCTGCTCGCCGGCGGAGTGCTGGTGAAGGGCGGCGCACACGGCCTGTCCGCCGCCTCCTTCGCCCCGCAGCACGTGTTCGTCTCCGGTACGGCGGTGGTCCTCGCCTTCGCCTTCGCCGCCTTCACCGGCTTCGAGTCGACCGTCATCTACCGCCGCGAGGCCCGCGACCCCGACCGCACGGTCCCGCGCGCCACCTACGTGGCCGTCGCGTTCCTCGGCCTCTTCTACGCCTTCATGGTGTGGATCATCATCCAGGCCTTCGGCAACCAGGACGTCATCGCGGCCGCCGCCAAGGACCCCGGGGGCCTCTTCTTCACCGCCATCACCACCTACGTGGCCGGCTGGGCGGCCGACCTGATGCACGTCTTCATCGTGACCAGCATCATCGCCTCGCTCCTCGCCTTCCACAACGCGATCAACCGCTACGCCCTCGCCCTCGCCGAGGAGGGCGTGCTGCCCGGCTCCCTGGGCAGGATCCACCCGCGCCACCGCTCCCCGTACATGGCCGGCATCGCCCAGACCGTCCTCGGCGCCGTGGTCGTGCTCGGCTTCTGGGCGGCGGGCGCCGACCCGTACAACCAGCTGCTGCTGTGGGTCAACACCCCGGGAATGATCGGCCTGTTCGCGCTCCAGCTGCTCGCCGCGATCGCGGTGCCCTGCTACTTCCGCCGGGTACGGCACGAGGAGGGCACCCTGCGCACCGTGGTCGCCCCGACCGTCGCCGCCGTCCTCCTCGCCACCGCGATAGGGCTCGTCATCACCCACATCGACCTGTTCACCGGCGCGTCGAGCACGGTCAACACCCTGCTGATCGTCATCGCGCCCGCCGTCTTCGTCGCGGGCCTGGGCCTCGCGTGGTGGCTGCGCCGCGAACGGCCGGACGTGTACGCGGACTTCGCCGCAGAGCCCGCCGAATAACCCGACAGAACAAAGGAGTTCACCGCGCGATGACCGCCACCGCCGCCCCCGACCTGATCCTGACCGGCGCCGAGGTCCGCACCCTCGACCCCGCCCGGCCGTGCGCCACCGCCGTCGCCGTGCGCGACGGGGTGATCGCCGCCGTCGGCGACGAGCGGGACGTACGGGACTGGCGGGGGCCCGGCACCGAGGTCGTGGCGCTGGACGGCGCGCACCTGGTGCCGGGCCTGGTGGACGCCCACAGCCACCCCGTGTGGGGCCTGGACATGGCGACCGGCGCCGACCTGTCGGGCGTCCGCGACCTGGCGGGCCTGCGGGCGGCACTCACCGGCGCCGAACGGATCGACGGCTGGGTCATCGGCTTCGGCCTCGACCACAACGCGTTCGAGGGCCGCCCCGTCGACCGCGCCCTCGTCGAGGACGTACTCGGCGGCGCGCCCGCCTTCCTCCGGCTCTACGACGGCCACTCCGCCCTCGTCGGCGGCGCGGCGCTGGCCGCGGCGGGGGTCACGGGCGCGCGGACCTTCGCCCAGCGGGCGCAGGTCGTCTGCGACCCCGAGGGCCGCCCCACCGGGCACCTCGTCGAGCACGCGGCGATGCAGCTGGTCGAGCGGGCCATGCCCCGCCCGTCGTACGCGGCCCGCCGGGCCCGCCTGGTCGAGCTGCTCGCCGCGATGGCGGCCACCGGGCTGACCGGGGCGCACGTCATGGACGCGGGGGACGCGGAGCTGGTCGGGGCGGTGGCCGAGGAGACCGTCCTGCCGCTGCGGCTGCGCTTCGCGCCCTGGTGCATGCCGGGTGTGGACGAGGCCGGGCTGGCGGAGCTGGTCGCGGCGCAGGGGCGGGGCGGCCGGCACTGGACGGTCGACGGGGTCAAGTTCTTCATGGACGGGACGGTGGAAGGGGGCACCGCCTGGCTGGAGCACGCGGACTGCCACGGGCAGGGCACGGAGGCGTTCTGGCCGGACCCCGAGGCGTACGCGGCGGCCGTACGGCACCTGCACGCGGCCGGGGTGCGCACGGCCACGCACGCCATCGGGGACGCGGCGGTACGGAACGTCCTGGACGTGGTGGCGGGGCTGGGGCCCGGCGCGGCCGGCCGGCACCGGATCGAGCACATCGAGACGGCGCCGGACGCGCTGCTGCCGCGCTTCGCCGAGCTGGGGGTGGCCGCGTCGATGCAGCCTCCGCACACCGCGTACACCCGGGCCGACGGCACGGACGAGTGGTCCCGCCGGCTGGGCGCCGACCGCGCCGACCGCGCCTGGCGCCTCCGCGACCTCCGCGACGCGGGCGCGACCGTCGCCCTCGGCTCGGACTGGCCCATCGCCCCCTACGACATACGGTCCGTCCTCGCCACGGCCCGCGCCCCGAGAGGCGCGGCGTCCGCCTCCGCGGGCCTGACCGGCCTGGAGGCCCTCGAAGGCTGCACGAGCCATGCGGCGCGGGCGGCGGGGGAGGCGGCCGTAGCAGGCCGCATCGCAGTGGGCCACCGCGCCGACCTCACGGCCCTGGCCCTGGACCCGGTGACCGCCCCGCCAGACGAACTGACCGAGGCCCCGGTACGACTGACGGTCACCGGGGGACACGTGGTGCACCGGGGGGAGTGAGCCGCCGGAGGGCTGAGGCGGGTGAGAACCGCCGGTTCAGACCAGCCGTCGGCTTTCCTTCCGGACTCCGTCTCAGCCGCCCGCAGGGCTCCGCAGCAGAGTCACCCCCGTCGGCTGCCGGGGAAGGGCGTACGGGAGGGCGCCGTACCAGAGGCGGACCACGGTGAAGCCGAAGGTGAGGCAGAGGGCGCCGCCGACCGCGTCGAGCCAGAAGTGGTTGGCGGTGGCGACGATGACGAGGAGGGTGGCGGTCGGGTAGAGGAGGCCGAGGAGGCGTACCCAGGGGACCGACGCGAGGGCGAAGACGGTCAGGCCGCACCACAGGGACCAGCCGATGTGCATGGACGGCATCGCGGCGTACTGGTTCGACATGTGTTTGAGGTCGCCGGAGGCCATCGAGCCCCAGGTGTGGTGGACCGTCACCGTGTCGACGAAGCCGCCCCCGGTCATCAGGCGCGGTGGGGCGAGCGGGAACAGGTAGTAGCCGAGGAGGGCGACGCCCGTCGTGGCGAAGAGGGCGAGACGGGCCGCCGCGTAGCGGCCGGGATGGCTGCGGTAGAGCCACACCAGGACGCCCAGCGTCACCACGAAGTGCAGTGTCGCGTAGTAGTAGTTCATCCCGACGATCAGCCAAGTCACCGAGTTCACGGCATGGTTGACCGACTCCTCGACGGCGATCCCCAGGTGGTGCTCGGTCCGCCAGATCCAGTCCGCGTTGCGCAGCGCCTGCGCCCTCTGCTCCGGTACCGCGTTGCGGATCAGCGAGTAGGTCCAGTAACTCACCGCGATCAGCAGGATCTCGAACCAGAGCCGGGGCCGGCGCGGCGTGCGCAGCCGTCGTAGGAACCCCTGTTCTCCCTCGCCCGTGACGGTCCGCGGAAGGGTCTGTTGTACGCGACCTTCCGGCTCTGTCACGGTCGAGTCACTCATAGGTACAGAGTCTGCCAGAAAAGGCGTCTTCGACAGATCATCCCAAGGTTGGGTTCACGCCGCATGTTCTACGGCAGCGCGACTACTTCGCGAGTACTGCACGGTTGTTTCCCAGGTTCGGCGCGGACGCCGTGGAACCGCGTACCACCAACTCCGGCATGAAGACGAACTCGCTGTGCGGAGCCGGGGTGCCCCCGATCTCCTCCAGCAGGGTGCGTACCGCGGCCTGGCCCATCGCCGGTACCGGCTTGCGGACGGTGGTGAGCGGCGGGTCGGTGAAGGCGATGAGCGGGGAGTCGTCGAAGCCGACCACCGAGACGTCCCGGGGGACGTCGAGGCCGCGCTGCCGGGCCGCCCGTATCGCGCCGAGCGCCATCATGTCGCTGGCGCAGACGATCGCCGTGCAACCGCGGTCGATCAGCGCCGTGGTGGCCGCCTGACCGCCCTCCAGGGTGTACAGCGAGTGCTGGACGAACTCGGACTCGATCACGTCCGTCGCCAGGCCCAACTGGTCCTGCATCGCCCGCACGAAGCCCTCGATCTTGCGCTGCACAGGGACGAACCGCTTCGGGCCGAGCGCGAGGCCGATCCGGGTGTGGCCCAGGGAGACGAGGTGGGTGACGGCCAGGGTCATCGCGGCCCGGTCGTCGGGGGAGATGAACGGCGCCTGCACCTTCGGCGAGAAACCGTCCACGAGCACGTACGGCACGCCCTGCGCCCGCAGCCGCTCGTAGCGCTGCATGTCGGCGGTGGTGTCCGCGTGCAGCCCGGAGACGTAGATGATGCCGGCCACCCCGCGGTCCACCAGCATCTCGGTCAGCTCGTCCTCCGTGGACCCGCCCGGGGTCTGGGTGGCGAGCACCGGGGTGTAGCCCTGCCGGGTCAGCGCCTGCCCGATCACCTGCGCAAGCGCCGGGAATATCGGGTTCTCCAGCTCGGGGGTGATCAGGCCCACCAGGCCCTCGCTGCGCTGCCGCAGCCGTACCGGGCGCTCGTAGCCGAGGACGTCGAGCGCGGCCAGCACGGACTGGCGGGTGGTGGCGGCGACGCCCGGCTTCCCGTTCAGAACCCGGCTCACCGTCGCCTCGCTCACCCCCGCCTGCGCTGCGATGTCGGCAAGCCGTGTGGTCACGGCACTGGACTGTACCGGCCGTATGTCCCCTTGCACACCGATCGGGCGCCTGATGCGGCTTGGGGGGCGGCCCGGTCCGGGCTGCTGCGTCATCGCACTCCCTCATGAAACGTGGCGGCAAGAGCTTGCAGAGTCTTGCACAAGTCGCCACCGTAGCGCTCTACCGCTGTAAACAAGCGTCTCACGGCGGTCGCCGAGAGGTCACGCCCGGATAACTTCGGAGATCTCTTGCACTTTTTTGCTGCAAGGTCTTTCGTAAGGCTTACATCGCTGTTACGTTCCCTGACGCCCGGCCGCCGCAGCAACGGCGCAGTCGGCACGACGGCGGGAACGGCGGACGGGGCCGCTCCCGTATCACTCGGGCATTCACCCTCAAGGAGAACTCATGCGGCGTGGCATAGCGGCCTCCGCGCTGGTGGCGTCCCTCGCCCTCACGGCGACGGCGTGCGGCGGGAGCGACAGCGACAGCAAGTCGGACGGCCCGGTCACCATCACCTGGTGGGACACCTCCAACGCCACCAATGAGGCACCGACGTACCAGGCCTTGATCAAGCAGTTCGAGGCCGCCAACAAGGACATCAAGGTCAAGTACGTCAACGTCCAGTTCGACCAGGCGCAGAACAAGTTCGACACGGCCGCCCAGTCCGGCAAGGGCGCCCCCGACGTGCTGCGCTCCGAGGTCGGCTGGACCCCCGCCTTCGCCAAGGCCGGCTACTTCGTGCCGCTGGACGGCACCGCCGCCCTCGCGGACAAGGACAAGTTCCAGTCCAGCCTGATCACCCAGGCCCAGTACGAGGGCAAGACCTACGGCGTCCCGCTGGTCACCGACACCCTCGCGCTCGTATACAACAAGGCGCTGTTCAAGAAGGCCGGCATCACCGCGGCCCCCACCACCTGGGACGAGGTCAAGGCCGACGCCGCCAAGATCCAGGACAAGGCCAAGACCACCGGCTACTGGGGCCCCGAGGCCGCGTACTACACGCAGCCCTTCCTCTACGGCGAGGGCACCGACATGGTCGACGCCTCCGCCAAGAAGATCACCATCACCTCGGCGGCGGCCAAGAAGGGCTACCAGACCTGGCTGGACCTCTACTCCGGCAAGGGCCTGCACAAGGCGGACACCACCGCCGACGCCTACGCCCACCGCCAGGACGCCTTCGTCAACGGCAAGGTCGCCATGACCATCGAGGGTCCCTGGGAGATCACCAACTTCTACAAGGGCTCCGCGTTCAGCGACAAGTCCAACCTCGGCATCGCCACCGTCCCGGCCGGCTCCACCGGCAAGGCGGGCGCCCCGACCGGCGGCCACAACCTCTCGATCTACGCCGGCATCGACAAGGCCCACCAGGCCGCCTCCGAGAAGTTCGTCGCCTTCATGACCTCCGCGAAGTCCCAGACGGAGATCGCCCTGAAGAACTCCACCCTGCCGACCCGCTCCGACGCGTACACCACCGCGGTCAAGGCCGACCCGGGCATCGCCGGCTACCAGGCCGTCCTCTCCTCCGCCCAGCCGCGCCCGGCGCTCGCCGAGTACTCCTCCCTGTGGGGCCCGGTCGGCACCGAGCTGACCAAGGTCGCCGGTGGCAAGGAGTCCCTGGACAAGGGCCTGAGCACCGCCGAACTCGGGATCGAGAAGCTCGTCCCCGACTTCAGCAAGTAGACCCCGCGTGACCGCCGGAGCGCCCTGACCATGGGGGGAGCGCTCCGGCGGTCACCGGCCTGTGTCCAGGCCACCCGGCCCGCCCAGCCCGCCCATCCCGGATTTTCCAGAAGGTGTCGAACCATGACAGTCGCCATCGACCGCGCGACCGGCAAACGCCACGGTGACCGCGCGCCCCGCCCCGGGCTGGGCCAGCGGATCAGGAACGGCTACCAGAAGTACTGGTACGCCTACGCGATGGTCGCCCCCGTCGCCGTCGTGCTCGGGGCGCTCGTCGTCTACCCCTTGGTGTACGGCTTCTACCTGACGTTGACGGACGCCAACAGCCTCAACACCGCCCGCACCATCGGCGTCAACCACATCGACGCCACCTACAAGTTCATCGGCCTGGACAACTACAAGGACATCCTGTTCGGCCCGACGTCCTACGACCGCTTCTGGTCCCACTTCCTGTGGACGATCGTCTGGACCGCGCTCTGCGTCGCCCTGCACTACACCATCGGCCTCGCCCTCGCCCTGCTGCTCAACGAGAAGTTCCGCGGCCGCACCTTCTACCGCATGGTCCTGGTGCTGCCCTGGGCGGTCCCCACCTTCGTCACCGTCTTCGGCTGGCGGTTCATGCTCGCCGACGGCGGCATCATCAACGCGGCCCTGCACTTCCTCCATCTGCCGCAACCCGACTGGCTGGAGGACACGTTCTGGCAGCGGGCCGCCGCGATCCTGGTCAACACCTGGTGCGGTGTGCCGTTCATGATGCTCTCGCTGCTCGGCGGCCTCCAGGCCATCGACGGCACCCTGTACGAGGCCGCCGAGATGGACGGCGCGAGCGCCTGGCAGCGCTTCCGGTACGTCACCCTGCCGGGGCTGAGGTCCGTCAGCTCCACCGTCGTACTGCTCGGCATCATCTGGACGTTCAACCAGTTCGCCGTCATCTTCCTGCTGTTCGGCAACACCGCCCCCGACGCGCAGATCCTGGTCACCTGGGCCTACTTCCTCGGCTTCGGACAGCAGCCGCGTGACTTCGCCCAGTCCGCCGCCTACGGCATGCTGCTGCTGGCCATCCTGATCGTCTTCACCTCCTTCTACCGCCGCTGGCTCAACCGCAACGACCAGCAGCTCGCGATCTGAGGCAGGAGTTCCCATGAGTACGACCACTGTCGAGACCTCCGCCCAGGTCGCCGAGGAGACCCCCGTGACCAGCACCCGCCGCCCCCGCGGCCGTGGCGAGCGCGGCCCGCTCGGCACCGCCGTCACCCACGGCATCCTGGGCGTCGCGAGCCTGATCGCGTTCTTCCCGGTCGGCTGGCTGATCTTCCTGTCCCTCGGCCCGGACAAGGACGACTACCTCCACCCGAGCGGCATCTGGCACAAGATGACGCTGGACAACTACTCCTTCGTCCTCCAGCACACCGGCTTCTGGGACTGGTTCAAGACGACGATGATCGTCGTCGGCGGTACGACCGTCATCGGGCTCATCCTCGCCTCCACCACCGGCTACGCGGTCTCCCGGATGCGCTTCCCGGGCTACCGGAAGTTCATGTGGCTGCTGCTGGTCACCCAGATGTTCCCGATCGCCGTGCTGATCGTGCCGATGTACCAGATCCTGTCGAACCTCGGCCTCATCGACAGCTACCTCGGCCTGATCCTCGTCTACTGCACCACCGTCGTGCCCTACACGGCCTGGCTGCTCAAGGGCTACTTCGACACGATCCCCTTCGAGATCGACGAGGCCGGCCGCGTCGACGGACTCTCCCCCTTCGGCACCTTCGCCCGGCTGATCCTGCCGCTCGCCAAGCCCGGCCTCGCGGTCGCCGCGTTCTACAACTTCCTCACCGCGTTCGGCGAGGTCGCGTTCGCGTCGACGTTCATGCTCAGCGACGACAAGTACACGTTCGCGGTGGGGCTGCAGAGCTTCATCAGTGAGCACGACGCGCAGCGGAACCTGATGACGGCGACGGCGGTGCTGATCGCGATACCGGTGGCCGTGTTCTTCTACCTCGTGCAGAAGAACCTGGTGACCGGGCTTACCGCGGGCGGCACGAAGGGGTAACGCCGGTTGCGGAAAAGCTGCTTCGGCCGTCGTTCGTCTGCGGCGCCGTTGTGGCTGGTCGCGCAGTTCCCCGCGCCCCTACGGGGCACGGGTGGCGGCCGTGGTGACCATCCGACCCCGCTGTCACCACGGCCGCCTCTACACCCCACCTCTGACCCGATGACCCAGTTACGACGCATCAAGGACGCCATGAGCCAGCAGCATTCCGCCGCACCGGCCCCCGCCATCGCCACCGTCGCCAGACGCCGGGACTGGTGGAGGGACGCGGTGATCTACCAGGTGTATCCGCGCAGCTTCGCCGACAGCAACGGCGACGGGATGGGGGACCTGGAGGGCGTACGCGCCAGACTCCCGTACCTGCGTGACCTCGGTGTCGACGCCGTGTGGCTCAGCCCGTTCTACGCCTCGCCGCAGGCGGACGCCGGCTACGACGTCGCCGACTACCGGGCCGTGGACCCCATGTTCGGCAACCTGCTGGACGCGGACGCCCTCATCCGGGACGCGCATGCGCTGGGTCTGCGGATCATCGTCGACCTGGTGCCCAACCACTCCTCGGACCAGCACGAGTGGTTCAAGCGGGCGCTGGCGGAGGGGCCGGGATCGCCGTCGCGCGACCGCTACCACTTCCGACCGGGGAAGGGGGAGAACGGCGAACTCCCGCCCAACGACTGGGAGTCCATCTTCGGCGGGCCCGCGTGGACGCGGGTCGCGGACGGCGAGTGGTACCTGCACCTCTTCGCTCCCGAGCAGCCCGACTTCAACTGGGAACACCCGGCCGTCGGCGACGAGTTCCGCTCCATCCTGCGGTTCTGGCTGGACATGGGCGTGGACGGGTTCCGGATCGATGTCGCCCACGGCCTGGTGAAGGCCGAGGGGCTCCCGGACATCGGGGACGCCGACCAACTCAAGCTGCTGGGCAACGATGTCATGCCGTTCTTCGACCAGGACGGGGTGCACGAGGTGTACCGCCAGTGGCGGCACGTCCTCGACGAGTACGCCGGCGAGCGGATCTTCGTGGCCGAGGCGTGGACGCCGACGGTCGAGCGCACCGCGCACTACGTCCGCCCGGACGAACTGCACCAGGCCTTCAACTTCCAGTACCTGAGCACCGCCTGGGACGCGAAGGAACTCCGCACGGTCATCGACCGCACCCTGGAGGCGATGCGGCCGGTGGGCGCCCCCGCCACCTGGGTGCTGTCCAACCACGACGTCACCCGGCACGCCACCCGGTTCGCCAACCCGCCGGGACTGGGGACCCAGATCCGTACGGCGGGGGACCGGGACCTCGGGCTGCGCCGGGCCCGCGCGGCGACGCTGCTGATGCTGGCGCTGCCCGGCTCGGCCTACGTCTACCAGGGCGAGGAACTGGGCCTCCCGGACGTCGTCGACCTGCCCGACGAGGTCCGCCAGGACCCCGCGTACTTCCGGGGCGCCGGCCAGGACGGCTTCCGCGACGGGTGCCGGGTGCCGATCCCGTGGACGCGGGAGGGCTCCTCGTACGGCTTCGGCGACGGGGGCAGCTGGCTTCCGCAGCCCGCCAGTTGGGGCGAGCTGAGTGTCGAGGCGCAGACGGGGGTGGCCGGTTCGACGCTGGAGCTGTACCGCGCCGCGCTGAGCGCCCGGCGTGCCCAGCCCGACCTCGGCGCCGGCGACGCGGTGGAGTGGCTGCGTGCCCCGGAGGGCGTACTCGCGTTCCGGCGCGGGGAGTTCGTGTGCGTCGCGAACACCGGTGGGGAGTCGGTGACGGTGCCCGCCTACGGCCGGGTGCTGCTGGCCAGCGGCGAGCTGACGGAGGCCGACGGCGAGGCGAAGGTGCCGGCCGACACGACCGTGTGGTGGACGACGGCCTGATGTTCTGACTGGCCGTCACTCGGTAACTTCTTGCAGCAACTTCACAGGGCCCGCTACCCAACTGAGTGGCGGGCCTTTAGCATCTGCGCAACCGCAAGGTTTCAGCAAGGTTTCTGCAAGAGCCTTCAATGGTGAAGGAACCCCACATGGCACGTAAGACCCTCTCCGCCGCACTGGCGCTGGCCGCCTGTAGCGTTGTCATGACCCCGTCCGTCGCATCGGCCTCCCCGCCCGGCACCAAGGACGTCACCGCCGTCCTCTTCGAGTGGAACTACGGCTCCGTCGCCAAGGAGTGCACCAACACCCTCGGCCCCGCCGGCTACGGATACGTCCAGGTCTCCCCGCCCGCCGAGCACATACAGGGCTCGCAGTGGTGGACGTCGTACCAACCGGTGTCGTACAAGATCGCCGGACGGCTCGGCGACCGCACCTCCTTCCAGAACATGGTGAGCACCTGCCACACGGCCGGTGTGAAGGTCGTCGTCGACACCGTCGTCAACCACATGTCGGCGGGCAGCGGCACCGGCACCGGCGGCTCGTCGTACACGAAGTACGACTACCCGGGCCTGTACTCCTCCTACGACTTCGACGACTGCACCTCCCTCGTCTCCAACTACGCCGACCGCTGGAACGTCCAGCACTGCGAACTCGTCGGCCTGGCCGACCTGGACACCGGCGAGGAGTACGTCCGCAAGACCATCGCCGGCTACATGAACGACCTGCTCGGCCTCGGCGTCGACGGCTTCCGCATCGACGCGGCCAAGCACATCCCGGCCGAGGACCTCGCCAACATCAAGACCCGGCTGACCAACCCGTCCGTGTACTGGAAGCAGGAGGTCATCTACGGCTCCGGGGAGGCCGTCCAGCCCACCGAGTACACCGGCAACGGGGACGTCCAGGAGTTCCGCTACGCCTACGACCTCAAGCGCGTCTTCAACAACGAGAACCTCGCCTACCTGAAGAACTACGGCGAGGGCTGGGGCTACCTGAGCAGCTCGGTCGCGGGCGTCTTCGTCGACAACCACGACACCGAGCGCAACGGCAGCACGCTCAACTACAAGGACGGCGCGAACTACACGCTCGCCAACGTCTTCATGCTCGCCTACCCCTACGGCGCCCCGGACATCAACTCCGGCTACGAGTGGTCGGACACCGACGCCGGACCGCCCAACAACGGTGTGGTCAACGCCTGCTGGCAGAACGGCTGGAAGTGCCAGCACGCCTGGCCGGAGATCATCCGCATGGTCGCCTTCCGCAACGCGGTGCGCGGCGAGTCGATGACGAACTGGTGGGACAACGGCGGCGACGCGATCGCCTTCGGGCGGGGCGCGAAGGGATACGTCGCCATCAACCACGAGTCGAGCTCACTGTCCCGGACCTACCAGACCTCGCTGCCGGCGGGGACGTACTGCAACGTGCAGAACAACACGAGCGTGACCGTGAACAGCTCCGGACAGTTCACCGCCACCCTGGCCTGGAACACCGCACTGGCGATCTACGCCGGGAAGTCCACCTGCTGATCGTCCATCCGCTGCGTCCCGATCACCGACAGCAGCCGCAGCGCCTCCTCCGAGTGTGAACCCGGGGTGGCGGTGTAGATCACGACCTGCTGGTCCCGGTCGGTGATGTCGAGGGCGTCGCAGTTGACGGTCACCGGGCCCACCACCGGGTGCCGGAAGGTCTTGGTCAGGGTGGGCTCGGCGGATACCTCGTGCGACTCCCACAGACGTCGGAACTCCTCGCTCCCGGCGAGGAGTTCCGCCACCAGACCGGTCACCTCGGGCGCGTCGGGATAGCGGGCCGCGGTGGCCCGCAGCCGACGCGCCGAGTGCCGCGCGAAGGCGTCCACGTCCGACACCCCGTACAGCCTGCGACCCTCCGGGCCCGGGTCGAGGAAGGCACGGCGCATGAGGTTGCGCTCGCGCGGCGGCCGTGCGGAGAAGTCCTCCATGAGGGCGGCCGCCAGATCGTTCCAGGCCAGCACCTCGCAGGTCGCGGACGTCACGAAGGCGGCGGCCTGCGGGAGCCGGCCCAGCAGGTCGAGCAGACTCTGCCGCACCTCACGCGGCGGCCCGGGCGGCGGCGCCGGCGGGGCTCCAGCGAGGTGGTGCAGATGGACGCGCTCGGCGTCCGACAACCGCAGCGCCCGCGCCAGACCGCCCAGCACCTCCCGCGACGGCCGCGGCCCCCGCGCCTGCTCCAGCCGCGTGTAGTACTCCGTCGAGATGAACGCCAGCTGCGCCACCTCCTCGCGCCGCAGCCCGGGCGTACGCCGCCGCGGGCCGCGCGGCAGCCCCACCTCGGCGGGGGAGATCCGCTCACGCCGGCTCCGCAGGAACGCCGCGAGTTCTTGCCTGTCCACGCCTCCAGTGTGCCCCGGTCACCCGAGCCCATCCAGGTACCGCCGGTGCCTGGATGAGCCGTAGGCCCGGGCCCAGGCTCGAAGCCATGGAGAACACTGCGATTACCTACCAGGGCCTGCTGACCGGCAAGGTCGCCTTCATCAGCGGCGCCGGACGCGGCATCGGCGCGGCCGCTGCCCGGCTCTTCGCCCGCGAGGGCGCCCGGGTCCTGCTGGCGGCCCGCACGGAGGACCAGCTCAAGAGGGTGACCGAGGAGATCCGCGCGACGGGCGGCACCGCGGACTACGCCGTCTGCGACCTGGCCGACACGGACAGTGTCCGCGCCGCCGTCGACGCCACGGTGGACCGGTACGGCCGCCTCGACCTCGCCTTCAACAACGGCGCGATCGCCCAGCACCCCGGCCCCCTGGACGAACTGCCCGAGGCCGACTTCGACCACCTCACCGCCGTCAACCTCAAGGGCGTCTGGCTCGCCATGACCGCCGAGATCGCCGCCATCCGCGCCACCGCCGGCACCGGCGCCATCGTCAACAACTCCTCCATCGGCAGCCTGCGCGCCAACCCCGTCCTCCCCGTCTACGGCGCCCTCAAGCGCGCCGTCAACAGCCTCACCCAGTCCGCCGCCGTCACCTACGGCCCCGAAGGCATCCGCGTCAACGCCGTCGCCCCCGGCGGCACCCTCACCGAGATGGTCCGCGACTGGGACGCGGCCACCCCCGGCGTCATCGACCACATGAAGACCGTGACCCCCCTGCGCCGCACCGCCGCCCCCGAGGAGATAGCCGAAGCCGCCGCCTGGCTCCTCAGCGACCGCGCCTCCTTCGTCTCCGGCGCGGTGCTGCAGGTGGACGGGGGAGCGGGCGCGTGAGAGGCCGCCACCGGGGGAGAAGTACCCGGTGGCGGCCCGCTCATCGGTCGGACGGAGTGCTACTTCCAGGTGTCACTGGCCGTGTAGCCGGACGAGGTGCCGGTCGTGTACGACCGGTTGGTGCCCGACTCCCAGGTCACGTTCCCGGACGAGTCCTTCTTGATGTACTTGTACGTGAATGTGGTGCTCTTCGGGACGATCACCAGCTTGCTCCACGTCGGGTACGACTCCGAGGACAGCGGGATCGCGTCGCCGGTGTTCCAGGAGCCGAGGGAGGCGATGGAGCCCACGACGTAGACGTTGGTGCCGTAGGTGGTCGTGGCGTACTCGTTGAAGGTGACGTCGGTGGCGTCGGCGTTCGCCACGTTCCAGGAGTTGTTGAGGGAGACCGCCGACGTGGTGGTGGTCGCCGATCTGTTGGCATTGGACTCCCAGGTCACATTGCCTGAACTGTCCTTTTTGATGTATTTGTAGGTGAAGGACGTGTTGATCGGCACGCTCACCGCGCCCGACCAGATCGGGTACCCGGAGGACGAGAGCTGGATCGCCTTCGAGGTGTCCCAGGCGCCCAGGGCGTCGATGGAGCCGACGACGTAGACGTTGGTGCCGGCGGTGGTGGAGGCGTACTCGTTGAAGGTCGCGGTCACCGTGGAGGTGGAGCCGCCGCCACCGCTGCCGCTGTCGTCGCAGCCGACGGTGCAGGTGTAGGAGGAGTTGTAGAAGGCGACGGCGTCCTTCGCGGGGATCGTGATGCTCGCGCTGCCGCCGGAGACGGTGACCGTGGAGGCACCGCCGTCGATGACGTTGGAGTACGTGCCGTCGGCCATGCCCGTCGCGAAGGTGTAGGTGGCCGACGACGAGCCGTTGTTGACGGCGAAGAACCCGGCGCCGCTGCGGCCGAAACCGATGACGTCGGACGACATGGTCTGCCAGTTGGAGACGGCCGCGCTGCCGGCCGCGTTGTGCCAGGCGACCATGCCGACGACGGCGGTGTCGCGGTCGAGGCAGTTCCAGCCGCTGGAGCAGTTCGTGTCGGTGACGAAGCCGGACGAGTTCGGCGGCGCCTGGTCGCTCTGGGTCCACTGCCAGCTGGAGTAGATGGTCGGCGTCGACCACTTGTAGGCCAGCTCGAAGAGGTTGGCGAGCTTGTAGCTGTCGCCGTCCTTGTAGCTCATGTGCAGGCCGTTGCGCTCGGTGTCGTGGTTGGTCACGAAGGACACCGAGTTGGCGGCGGGCAGGATGCCGCTGCTCTCCAGGGACGACAGGTCGCTCACGTTGCCCTGGAAGGCCGACTTCATCCTGCTCGCGTAGGTGAAGTCCAGGACGTCACCGGAGCCGTAGTAGTCGCTGGGCTGCGGGGTCGAGCCCGGGTACACCTCGTCGAAGATGTACGGCGCCGCGCCCGACGTCGTGGTGTTCAGCTTGGCGACGATGGCCGCCATGTCGGTGGCCGGGATGTGCTTGGCCGAGTCGACGCGGAAGCCGTCGACGCCCAGCGCGATCTGCTTGTTGAGGAAGGCGGCGAGGCCCGAACGGACGTTGTCCGCGCTGGTCTTGAGGTCGGGCAGGCCGAGCAGTTCGCAGTTCTGGACCTGGGTGAGGTTCGAGTAGTCCTGGATGGTCAGGTCGGAGGTGGGGCAGTCGGCGGAGGTGTGGTAGTCGCTCGGGTCCCAGTCCGGGGTGTCGTACTTGTTGGTGATCGTGGTGCCGTCGTAGCCGGTGCCGGTCTGGGCGGCGGTGTGGTTGATCACCGCGTCGGTGTAGACCTTCACGCCCGCGGTGTGGCAGGCGGTGACCATCGCGGCGAACTGCGTCGCCGTCCCGAAGCGGCTGTTCAGGGTGTACGAGTAGGGCTGGTAGACGTCCCACCAGTAGTAGCTGGACTGCTTGAGGGACTCGGACGGCGGGGCGACCTGCACCGCGCCGTACCCGGCCGGGCCGAGCACGTTGGTGCACTCGGACGCGATCGAGTTCCAGTTCCATTCCCAGAGGTTGGCGATCACGTCGCCCTGGGCGGTGGTGTCCGCCTGCGCGGCGGTGGCCGGCAGGGCGACGACGCCCGCGAGTGCCAGGGCGCCCGCGGCGATCGCGACGGCCGTGCGTCTGAAGACACCCGGGGGTCGGTGTCCGGTCATGTGCGGCTCCGAAACAAGAGGGACGGGCTTCAACAACCCTGGAGCGTGGGCCAGTTGAGACATCGCGTCAATACGACCGGTGAAAGTTCTTGCTGTGAGTTTCAAGCCTCTTGCTGTAAACCTTTCGTCAGCGATACCGTCACGCGGGGTCGGACCCAAGAGAGCCGCTGTCGCTAGGAGTTCACGCCAGTGATACAAGTCAGACGGGTCGCGGCCGTGGCCGCCGCCGCCCTCGCCGCCGCGCTCGTGCAGCCCCTCGCCGCACACGCCGCCGCCCCGCCCGCACCGCCCTCCGACGCGAAGCTGGCCGCCGCGCCCGCCCGGCACGACGACACCCGCGAGCAGTTCTACTTCGTCATGCCGGACCGGTTCGCCAACGGCGACACGGGCAACGACAAGGGCGGCCTCACCGGCTCCCGCCTCTCCACCGGCTACGACCCCACCGACAAGGGCTTCTACCAGGGCGGCGACCTCAAGGGCCTGACCAACCGGCTCGACTACATCAAGGGGCTCGGCACCACCGCCATCTGGATGGCCCCGATCTTCAAGAACAAGCCGGTCCAGGGGACGGGCAGCAACGCCTCCGCCGGCTACCACGGCTACTGGATCACCGACTTCACCCAGGTCGACCCGCACTTCGGGACCAACAAGGACCTGGAAACCCTCATCTCCAAGGCGCACGCCAAGGGCATGAAGGTCTTCTTCGACGTCATCACCAACCACACCGCCGACGTCGTCGACTACGAGGAGAAGTCCTACGACTACCTCTCCAAAGGCGCCTTCCCCTACCTGACCAAGGACGGGCAGCCCTTCGACGACGCCGACTACGCGGACGGGAAGAAGAAGTTCCCGGCGGTCTCCACCGCCTCCTTCCCCCGCATCCCCACGGTCACCAGCGACAGCAAGGTGCCGTCGTGGCTCAACGACCCGACGATGTACCACAACCGGGGCGACTCCACGTACGCCGGCGAGTCCACCACCTATGGCGACTTCTCCGGGCTCGACGACCTGTGGACCGAGCGGCCCGAGGTCGTCGGCGGGATGGAGAAGATCTACGAACGCTGGGTGCGGGACTTCGACATCGACGGCTTCCGGATCGACACCGTGAAGCACGTCAACATGGAGTTCTGGACGCAGTGGGCGACCGCGCTCGACCAGTACGCGGCCCGGCACGGGCGTAAGAACTTCTTCATGTTCGGCGAGGTCTACTCCGCCGACACGTCGATCACCTCGCCGTACGTCACCCAGGGGCGGCTCGACGCGACCCTCGACTTCCCCTTCCAGGACGCGGCCCGCTCCTACGCCTCCCAGGGCGGCAGCGCCCAGAAGCTGTCAGCGGTCTTCGGCGACGACTACAAGTACACGACCGACAAGGCCAACGCCTACGAGCAGGTCACCTTCCTCGGCAACCACGACATGGGCCGGATCGGATCCTTCCTGGAGCAGGACAACCCGAAGGCCACGGACGCCGAACTGCTCGCCAAGGACAAGCTCGCCAACGAGGTGATGTTCCTCAGCCGGGGCAACCCGGTCGTCTACTACGGCGACGAACAGGGCTTCACCGGCTCCGGCGGCGACAAGGACGCCCGGCAGACGATGTTCGCCTCGAAGGTCGCCGACTACCTCGACGACGACGAGATCGGCACCGACCGGACCGCCGCCGGCGACTCGTACGACACCAGTGCGCCGCTCTACCAGCAGATCAGCGCTCTCTCCAAGCTCCGCGCGGCCAACCCCGCCCTCGCCGACGGCGTCCAGACCGAGCGCTACGCGGCCGACGGCGCCGGGATCTACGCGTTCACCCGGACGGACGCGCAGACCGGCCAGGAGTACGTCGTCGCCCTCAACAACGCCGACACCGCGAAGACCGCGACCTTCACCACCGGTTCCGCGGGCATGCGCTACCGCGCGCTCTACGGCACCGACGGCACCGTCACCTCCGGCACGGACAACCGCGCGACCGTCACCGTCCCCGCCGAGTCCGCCGTCGTCTACAAGGCCACCGGCCCCCTCGCCAAGCCCACCACGGCCCCCGCCCTGACCCTCACCGCCCCGGCCGCCGGCGCCACCGGCACCGTCGACCTCACCGCGGACGTCAGCGGCGGACAGCTCGACCGCGTCGTCTTCGCCGCCCAGGTCGGCGACGGGAAGTGGACCACCCTCGGCTCGGCCGACCACGCCCCCTACAAGGTCACCCAGACCATCGCCAAGGACGTCCCGGCCGGTACCGCGCTGCGCTACAAGGCGGTCGTCGTCGACTCCGCCGGGCACACCGCCAGTGCACTCGCGGCCAGTACCTCCGGCACCCCGCCCGCGGCCGAGACCCCCACCGCCTCCTCCCGCGACTACGCGGTCGTCCACTACAAGCGCACCGACGGCGACTACGACGACTGGGGCCTGTACGCCTGGGGCGACCTCGCCGACGGCGAGGCGACCACCTGGCCCGCCGGCCACCCCTTCGTCGGCCGCGACGCGTACGGCGCCTTCGCCTACGTCAAGCTGAAGTCCGGCGCCTCGAACGTCGGCTTCCTCGTCGTCGACAAGGACGGCAACAAGGACGTCTCCGCCGACCGCTCCATCGACGTCACCAAGACGGGCGAGGTCTGGATCGAGCAGGGCAAGGCGGACGTCCTGACCGAGAAGCCGACCGCCGACTACCCGGCCCAGGACACCACCAAGGCGGTCATCCACTACCACCGTGCCGACGGGGACTACGACGGCTGGGGCCTGCACGTCTGGACGGGCGCCGCGAACCCCACCGACTGGTCGAACCCCCTGAAGCCGGTGAAGACTGACGCCTATGGCGCGGTCTTCGAGGTACCGCTCACCGAGGGTGCCGGCAGCCTCAGCTACATCATCCACAAGGGCGACGAGAAGGACCTCTCCGCCGACCAGTCGCTGGACCTCAAGTCCGACGGCTACGAGGTGTGGCTGTTGAACGGCCAGGAGAAGCACCTGCTCCCGCAGCCCGCCGGCAGCGCCGCCGCGCTCGACCTGACCACCTCCAAGGCGATCTGGATCGACCGGGACACGGTCGCCTGGAACGGCGTGGACGGTGCCGCCTCCACCCAGCTGCTGTACTCCCACGACGGTTCGATCGCCGTCAAGGACGGGACGCTGACCAGCGACGACGAACGCTGGCTGCGGCTGACGAAGACCACCCTCACCGACGCGCAGAAGGCGAAGTTCCCGCACCTGAAGGACTACACGGCCTGGTCGGTCGACCCGCGCGACCGCGACCGGGTGCGCGAGGCACTCAGTGGTCAGCTGGTCGCCTCCCAGCGTGCTGCCAACGGCGCGGTGCTGGCCGCGACCGGCGTACAGATCGCCGGGGTCCTCGACGACGTGTACGCGACGGCCACCAAGGCCGCCCTCGGCCCGGTCTTCCACCACGGAAAGCCCACCCTCTCCGTCTGGGCCCCGACCGCGCAGTCCGTCGCGCTCGAACTCGACGGCGCGGTCAAGCCGATGCGCCGCGACCCCGCCACCGGCGTCTGGTCCGTCACCGGCCCCGGGTCCTGGAAGAACAAGCCCTACCGGTACGTCGTGAAGGTCTGGGCGCCCAGCGTCCGGAAGATCGTCACCAACAAGGTCACCGACCCCTACTCGGTCGCCCTCACCGCCAACTCCGAGCGCAGTCTCGTCGTCGACCTGAACGACAAGTCCCTCGCGCCGGGCGGCTGGTCGACGTACACCAAGCCCAAGGCCGTACCGATGAAGGACGCCCAGATCCAGGAGCTGCACGTCCGGGACTTCTCGGTGGCCGACTCCACGGTCCCGGCCGCCGACCGGGGCACGTACCTCGCCTTCACCGACAAGAACAGCGACGGCTCGAAGCACCTCAAGGCGCTTGCCGAGTCCGGGACTTCCTACGTCCATCTCCTCCCGGCCTTCGACTTCGCCACCGTGCCCGAGAAGAAGGCCGACCAGGCGAGCCCCGACTGCGACCTCGCCTCCTACGCGGCCGACTCGGAGAAGCAGCAGGAGTGCGTCTCGGCGGTCGCCGCCAAGGACGCCTACAACTGGGGCTACGACCCGTACCACTTCACGGTCCCCGAGGGGTCGTACGCCACCGACCCGGACGGCACCGCGCGCACGGTCCAGTTCCGCGAGATGGTGAAGTCCCTCAACCAGGACGGGCTCCGGGTCGTCATGGACGTCGTCTACAACCACACGGCGGCCAGCGGGCAGGCGGACACGTCCGTCCTCGACAGGATCGTGCCGGGGTACTACCAGCGGCTGCTCGCCGACGGCAGCGTCGCCAACAGCACCTGCTGCTCCAACACCGCGCCCGAGAACGCCATGATGGGCAAGCTGGTGGTCGACTCGATCGTCACCTGGGCCAAGGAGTACAAGGTCGACGGCTTCCGTTTCGACCTGATGGGCCACCACCCGAAGGCCAACATCCTGGCGGTCAGGAAGGCGCTCGACGCGCTGACCCTGAAGAAGGACGGCGTCGACGGCAAGAAGATCATCCTGTACGGCGAGGGCTGGAACTTCGGCGAGGTCGCGAACGACGCCCGGTTCGTGCAGGCCACCCAGCAGAACATGGCGGGGACGGGCATCGCGACCTTCTCCGACCGGGCCCGCGACGCCGTCCGCGGCGGCGGCCCCTTCGACGACGACCCCGGCATCCAGGGCTTCGCCTCCGGCCTGTACACCGATCCCAACTCCTCCACCGCCAACGGCACGACGGCCGAGCAGAAGGCCCGGCTGCTGCACTACCAGGACCTGATCAAGGTCGGTCTGACCGGCAACCTCGCGAAGTACCGGTTCACCGACGACGACGGCAAGGAGGTCACCGGCGCCGAGGTCGACTACAACGGCTCGCCCGCCGGATACGCGGACGCCCCCGGTGACGCCCTCGCCTATGTCGACGCGCACGACAACGAGTCCCTGTTCGACGCGCTGACGTACAAGCTGCCGAAGGACACCTCCGCGTCCGACCGGGCCCGGATGCAGGTCCTGGCGATGGCCACGGCCGCCCTCTCGCAGGGCCCCTCGCTCTCCCAGGCGGGCACGGACCTGCTGCGCTCCAAGTCCCTGGACCGCAACTCCTTCGACAGCGGAGACTGGTTCAACGCCATCCACTGGAACTGCGCCGACGGCAACGGCTTCGGGCGCGGGCTGCCGACGGCCGCCGACAACGAGTCCAAGTGGCCGTACGCCAAGCCGCTGCTGAGCTCGGTGAGCGTCGGCTGCGCACAGATCGAGGGGGCCTCGGCCGCCTACCGTGATCTGCTGAGAATCCGTACGACCGAGAGCGCGTTCTCGCTGGACACGGCTGGACAGGTGCAGTCGAAGCTCTCCTTCCCGCTGTCCGGGAAGGACGAGACACCCGGTGTGATCACCATGCAGCTCGGTGACCTCGTCGTCGTGTTCAACGCGACGCCGGGACAGCAGGAGCAGCGGGTGGCGGCCCTGGCCGGTACCGGCTACCGGCTGCACCCGGTGCAGGCCTCGGGGGCGGACTCCGTTGTCAAGTCCGCTTCGTATGCGGCGGATACGGGTACGTTCCTTGTCCCGGGACGCACAGTGGCGGTGTTCTCCCGGACCAGGTGACAGTGGCGCTAGGTTGGTGGGGCAGGCCCGGTACCGGGTGCTGCCCCACCGGCGTTGTCCAGGGGCTGGGAGAATGGACGTCAACGGCAAGCTGACAGACACGACCGTCCTGGTCGTGGACGACGAGCCCGCGAGCCGGTACGCGATCGGCACCGTGCTGCGCCGGGCCGGGCACGAGGTCGTCGCGGTCGGCGGCGGCGCGGAGGCGCTCAGCGAACTCGACGTACGGCTGCGCAAGGGCCGCCTGCCCGACGTGGCTCTCATAGACGTGCAGCTGCCGGACATGAGCGGCTTCGAGCTGTGCCGCCGGCTCAGGGAACGGCCGCACATGGCCGGGCTGCCCGTCGTGCACTTCTCCGCCCTCGCCGTCGCCCCGGCGGACCGCTGCCCGGGGCTGGACAGCGGGGCCGAGGCGTATCTGACGGTGCCCGCCGAGCCGGAGGACATCGACGCGGCGGTCCGGGCCGCGGTCCGCGCCGCCCGGCTGCGCGCCGACGACCAGGCGCTGGTACGGCGGCTGAAACTGCTGTCGGAGACGATCGTCTCCATCCAGTCGGCGCGCTCGCTGCACGAACTGGCCGACGCCGCCGCGGACGGCGCCGCCCGCCTCCTCGGCACCCCCGCCGCCGTCTTCGTCCTCGACCAGGACGACGAGCTGTACCGCGGCCTGTGCCGGGAGCGCACCTCCCTCGCCCTCCCGGACGAGGGCGCCCACCGGGAGGTGGCCGGCCTGCTGCGGCGGCTCACCCGGGGGCAGTCCGGGGTGCGGATCACCACCGTGCCGGCGCCGCTGTGGCCCACCGGGTTCTTCCGGCCGGGCGTCCAGCACGACGCCCGGCTGACCCTGGTCCTCACCCAGGACGGCAAGGTCCCGGTGTGCCTGGCCACGCCCACCCGCGGGCAGCGCAGGATCAACCCCGAGAACGAGGCGCTGCTGGCCCAGCTGGCCGAGGCCACCGCGCTCACCGCCGAGCCCCTGCTCATGTACCAGGTGGAGCGGCATGTCGCGCTCACCCTCCAGCACAGCTTCCTGCCCCGCCCGCACCAGCTGCCCGAGCTGCCGGGCGTCGACATAGCGGTGCGCTACGAGCCCGCCTCCCAGGAGACCGAGATCGGCGGCGACTTCTACGCCGCGCTCCGGGTCGGCGACGAGGTGCTCACCGCGGTCGGGGACGTCGTGGGGCACTCGCTGGAGGCGGCCACCGTCATGGTCGAGCTGCGGCACGCGCTGCGCGCCTACTGCCTCGCGGAGAGCGACCCGGCCGCGCTCGCCGAACGGCTCGACCAGCTCCTGCAGCACTACCACGCCGAGGTCACGGCCACCGTCTGCCTGGCCCTGATCGATCCGGCGACCGGACGCACCCGCATCGCCAACGCGGGCCACATCCCGCCGCTGATACTCGGCGAGGACGGCAGCGCCGAGTACGTGAAGGCGTCCGGTCCGCTGCTCGGGGTGGGCCTGCCCCACCCGCCGCCCACCGAGCTGGTCCTCCAGCCGGCCGACCGGCTCCTCATGGTCACCGACGGCCTGATCGAGACCCGCGGCACCGACCTCACGGTCTCGATGGAACACCTCCGCTCCGCCGCCGTCGGCGCCCTGCCCGGCCTGGACGCCCTCTGCGACACCCTCCTCGCCTGCTTCGGCCGCGACCGCGAGGACGACGTCGCCCTGCTGGCGCTGAGCCTGGCGCGGAGCTAGGCCGGCCTTCCCGACACACCCGCCGAACCGCCGACTCACCTAACCGCAGGTCTCCTGAATCCCTCTTTGCCGCCGGGATTTGATTCAGAGTTAATTGGTGCACACTGTTTATTGTTCCGATTTTTCTCGCCGAGGAGAAATTCCAGCCAGCGGTTCCCGCCGTTGAGAGGGACACGCATGACGAGCCACGCAACCGAAGTCGACCTCGAAAGTCTGCTCCGCCGGGCGTTACGGACCACGGGCGCCGGCGCCGACGGCCGCCTCCGCGCCGGAAGTGCTTGAGAAGGCCCTGGAAGTGCTGCTCCGCGAGGATTCGGGATTCAAGTTCGTCCGGTCTCCCGAACAGGTGAGCGCGCTCAATTCCCGTGCCACGCCAGGCGGAAGTTCGGGCAAGTTCATCACCGTATACCCATCCTCCGACACGCTGGGACTCGCCGGCCCCCGGATCCTGTCCGACCAGGCCTATGCCCCGAACAGCCTGGTGCACTACCGCTATGGCGCCTTCGTCGGCCGGCGACGGCTTTCGGACCAGGGGCTGCTGGTGTGGTTGTGTTCTTCCCGCTGGCGAACCTGCCGGGCTGGGCCCACACCCTGTCCGCCGTCGACCCGCTCGCCTACGGAGTGGACCTGCTCCGCCGCTGCATCGGGCTGCGGGTACCGCACCAGGCGACCACCGTGGGCGTCGAGCGGGCCGGTCGGCAGCCTCCCCTGCTCCTGGAGGGCGGCCTCCTGCCGGCCGGCGGAGTCATGGCCCTGCTCTGGGCCGCCCACCGCTTCAGCCGCCCCGCATGACGGGCCCTGGCTCTAGGCTGGACCCCAGTTGCCGTAGAACAGGAGTGCTCATGCCGCAGATCACCGTCGACTACTCCGCCACGGCGGACGCCGCCTTCGACCGGGCCGGCTTCGCCAAGGCACTGCACACCGCCGTCGTCGAGATCGCGGCCGCCAAGCCCGAGGCCTGCAAGACCCTCTTCCGCGCCGCCGACGCCACGGCCTACGCCTACGAACAGGACGGCGGCCACATCATCGTCCACGTCACCTTCGGCCTCCTCGCCGGCCGCACCGACGAGACGAAGGCGAAGCTCACCGAGGCGACCCTGGCGTTGCTGCGCGACCACCTGAAGCCGGAGGGCTACGTCCTGCACGCCTCGGCAGAGGTCAGGGACCTGGACCCGTCGTACCGGAAGTACGAGGGGTAACCGCAGCGCCCCGTCAGGGGCGCGGGGCTGTGTTTGATGTGCGGCTGCCGCCGCGTGGGCGCGACCAGCCCCCACCGACCCGCAGCCGCCCCACGACCCACCTGCTCACCCGGCCAACGCGATGAGCCGCCCCGCAAGATCCGCGAACGGTCCGTCCCCCGGCTCGTCCTGCACCATCCGCTTCACCAGCGCGCTCATCTCCTCGTCGTACGCCGCGCTGACCGCCGTCAGCGCGGCGAAGTCATGGACGAGCTGGATCTCCAGCTCGCCGCGCGGAATGCGGCGGCCGTCCAGCCAGATCAGCGCGGTCGACTCGGCGAGCGAGATCCAGGAGCGGATGACGAGTTCGAGGCGGGCGGGGGCCTCGGTGACCTCCAGATGCGTGAGGATCTGCTCGTAGGCCGCCTGCCGCACGGAGTCGATGAGCGCGTTGGTCGCGGAGGAGCCGACCGCCGGGCCGCCGCGCATCAACGCGGCGAAACCGGGCCCGTGCTCGTCGACGAAGTCGAAGAAGCGGCGCATCACCCGCAGCAGCCGGGCCCCGAGCGGCCCCTCCCGTGGCTCGTCGAACCGCCCCGCGAGATCCTCCGAGGCACGCTTCAACGCGGCCTCGTACAGGCTGAGTTTGCCGGGGAAGTAGTGGTAGACCAGCGGCCGCGAGATACCCGCGGCCGCGGCTATCTCGTCGATGGAGACCTCGTCGGGCGAGCGGCGGCTGAACAGTTCGAGGGCGACGCCGATCAACTGCTGCCGCCGCTCGTCGACTCCCATTCTGCGGCGTACCCCGGTACTCATACGAACACCTTACCGATCGGATCCGGCCTCCCACGGACCTGACCCGGCACGGGCGTTCACAGATCCAGCACAAGTCTCCCACTTCGCGCCCGCGATACACAGATCAACATCGAGTCCGCGCGCTCCGCGTCCGTCAGCAGCTCGTCCCGGTGTTCCACTTCCCCTTCCAGCACCCGCTGTTGGCAGGTCCCGCAGAACCCCTGGGCGCAGGAGTAGGCCGTGTCGGGCAGCTCCGCCCGCACCGCCGCCAGCACGGTCGTGTCGGCAGGGACGGTCAACGTCCGCCCGCTGCGCCGGAGTTCCAGCTCGAACGGATGGTTGCCGCCGGTGTCGGTACGCGGCGCGAACCGTTCGAGCCGTACGGCGGGGAACCGCTCCTCCACCGCCGCCATCAGCCCCTCGGGGCCGCAGCAGTACACCGCCGCGCCCTCGGGAACCGTCAGCTCGTCGAGGTCAGGGCGTCCGTCCTCGTCCTCCGCGAGGACCGTGACCCGGTCGTCGTCGGCCAGCTCCTCCAGGAACGGCATCGAGGCCCGGTTCCGCCCGCAGTACAGCAGCCGCCACTCCGTGCCCTCCGGCAGGGCCCGCACCATCGACAGGATCGGGGTGATGCCGATGCCCCCGGCGACGAACACGTACGACGCGGCCTCGACGAGCGGGAAGCGGTTGCGCGGCCCGCGCACCTCCAGTTCCATGCCCTCGACGACCTGCTCGTGAACCTCCCGCGAACCGCCCCGCCCGTCCGCGACCAGCCGTGCGGCGATCGTGTACGAGGAGGTGTCGGCCGGGTCCCCGCAGAGCGAGTACTGCCGGACCAGTCCCGAGGGCAGGACGACGTCGAGATGGGCGCCGGGCTCCCAGCCCGGCAACCGCCGCCCTTCCAGGCGCAGTTGTACGACCCCGTCGGCGACCGTCTGGTGCGAGGCGACCAGCAGCCGCAGCGCCCGGGACCGCGGCTGCCCGGAGGTAGGCGGGTCCAGCGCCGGCATCGGCCACAGCGGGGACGCCTCGATCCGGCGCCGCATCGCCCGCTTGACCAGCAGCGCGGCGCCCGCGACGGCGACGACGGTGCGCAGCCTCGGTGTCATCACTTGCCCTCCTGCTCGGCGGCCAGCGCGGCGGGGGAGGAGGCCAGGTAGGCGACGGCCTGCTCGGTGGAGCCCTCCTGGGAGGGGTGGTAGGTGCGGCTGAGGTAGCGCGGGATGGACCTCAGCATGTCGCCGGTGGCCGGGAGGGTGCCGCGCCGGCCCGCGAGGTGAAAGTCCCGGAACCGGGCCTGGCCCTCGGTCAGCGTGGGGTCGTTGGCCATGAAGAAGCGGGCGCCGCGCTGCCACAGGAACACGATCGCCGTGAACGCCGTCGCCCAGGTCCGCACCCGGCGCCGGTAGCCGCCGTCGAGGTGCACGAAGAGGTCGAAGGCCACCGACCGGTGCTCGACCTCCTCGGCGCCGTGCCAGCGCAGCAGGTCCAGCATCATCGGGTCGGCGCCGCGCCGGTCCAGCTCGTCGGCGTTGAGCACCCAGTCGCCGAGGAAGGCGGTGTAGTGCTCGATGGCCGCGATCAGCGCCACCCGTTCCAGGAGCCACCAGCGCCTCGCCCGCCCCGGCGGCAGCGTCCGGTCGCCGAGCAGCTTCTCGAAGAACCAGTCGACCTGCGCGGTGTACGGCGTCGGGTCGAGACCCAGCTCCTTGAGATGGGGCAGCACCTCGTCATGGGCCTGGGAGTGCATCGCCTCCTGCCCGATGAACCCGATGACGTCCTCGCGCAGCCGCTCGTCACGGATGAGCGGCAGCACCTGCTTGTAGACGTGCACGAACCACCGCTCGCCGGTCGGCAGCAGCAGATGCAGCACATTGATGGTGTGCGTGGCGAAGGGATCGCCGGGCACCCAGTGCAGCGGGGTGTCCTCCCAGGCGAAGGACACCTTGCGGGCCTTGAGCGCTGTGTGCTCGGACGCGACCGGCTGGGGCTGCTTGTTGGACATGGCGTCAATGTACTGACGGGTAGATCCGCTGAGAACCCCTGGGACGGAGCTTGTTTACACCGATGTCAGCAAGGGATGCTCAGCGCAGCCCGTTGATCTCGGTCCCGTCCTCCAGCGTCCCCGTCAGATCGGCCTGCGCTCCCTGCTTCGCCCTGGCCACCAGCTGCGTCCCCTCGGCCGAGGCCGTGACCCCGCCGGTCGCCCGGATCGACGCGGTGTCGCGGCCGCCCGCGGCCAGCAGGTACCACTGCCCGCCCCCAGACTTCCACAGCACCCCGGCCAGCACCTGCGGATCGCGCGGACCGCACGCCGTCACATCGGACGCCTTGGCCGCGACCGCCCCGTACGGGCTGCCCGGCGTCCGGAACTGGGCCAGCGACACCGTTCCGTCGCCCCGCCAGGTCTCCGCGCGGGTGCACACCCAGGCCCCGGTGCCGCCGGCCTCCGGCAGCGTCTGCTCGGCGAACGCCCAGGCGTTGACGCTGCGCACCCCGGCGGAGCGCTCCGCGGCCAGCGAGCAGGCGAACGGCGCCCAGTCGCGCAGCCCGGCCGCACCGGAGGCCTCGCCGGTGTACCCGGGACGCCCCGAGGTGAGATGCGCCGGGACCAGCTCGCCGAGGTCGGTGGAGAGCCGGGTGCCGTCCGCGTCGGTCAGCTGCAGCACGTTCCAGGAGGTGCACGCCCCCTGCTGCATCGCGGGACTGGCCATCGGCCCGGTCACCCCGTCGGTCAGCCCGAGGTCCATCGCCCCCGAGGTCGGCTTCATCAGGTCCCGCTCGGCCGCCTTGGTCACCCACGGGGCCGTCAGATACCGGACGTTGCCGTCGGCGCGGCCGAGGACCAGCGCGCCGGCCTCCGCGTCGGTCGCGCCGTCGACGCGGGCGAAGTCCAGGGCCGCGCCCGCGGTGCCGTCCTTCGGTTCGGCGTAGCGGGCGATGCGCAGACCGTCGTAGAAGACCACCACCCGGGCGCTGTCGACCACGCCCGCGTACAGCAGTTGAGGCGGTCCGGCGGGGCCGCCGGTCTGGGTGCCCGGGGTCGCCGAGACGCGGACGGTGGCGCCGGGGCGGGCCCAGACGGCGAGGGCGCGGCGCAGCAGCGAGGTGTTGCCGGTGAGCGCGCCGCGCGCGGGCCAGACGGAGAAGTCGGCGCGGGTGGCGGTCTGCCAGGCGGTGGCGGGGATCTTCGTCACCTGGGCGGGGTCCAGGGCGGCCTCGGCGGCCGCGTTCCGCGCGTACGGCGGGGCGGCGGCACCGTCGGCGCCCCAGCCGCCGCCCGGCAGTACGACCAGCGCGCTGCACACCGCGAGCGCGGCGGCCGCGGCCAGCGCGGCCTTGGTGTGCTGGCGGCGCCGCATCAGGTCGGTGGGCCGGGCCTGCAGGGAACAGGGGTCGAACTCGGGGGAGTCCAGCAGCGGGTACTCGGCCGGGACGCCGTTCGCCTCGGCGAGCGCGCCCTCCGGGTGCTCGACCCCGGCCGCGCGGAGGATCTTGCGGACGTCGCCGTCGGGGAGCTGCTCCAGACCGCGCAGCGCGTAGGCCGCCCGAGCCGGGCCGGACAGGGCGGCGAGCCGCTGGTCCAGGGCGAGTTCGTCGGCGCCGCCGGAGCGCGGGAAGAGCCGGAGCCCCCACACCTGGGGGAGCAGCGGCGGCAGCTGGGCGCGCTTGGGCCACGCGGTGAACCTCAGCGGCAGGCCCGCCTCCAGCGCCGTACGCACCGCTTCGAGGCGGACCAGGGCGTACCCGGGGTCGGTGTCGCGGCCGGTCGACTGGGCCGGGATCACCGGGGCCTGCCGGCGGCTCCGGGGCAGCGCCCGCTGGACCAGGGAGTGTGCGGTCAGCACGCGACGGCCGCGCGCCAGACCCGGCGGCAGCACCAGATAGGCGAGCCGGACCAGCCGCGGGTAGTGCTCGACGAGCGCGGCCTCGGCCTGCTCGACATCGACCGCCGGACCGAGGGCTCCGGTGGCGACGGCTGCGTGACGCTGGGCTACATGCTGTGACTGCACGTCCTGAAGAACGAGCGACCCGTTGGTTGGTCACCGCCACACAGGTGACACTGCCGTATCGGCACGATGTGAGCGCTTCGCGCCGCACAGCCGTATCGAAGGGGACGGGCCCCCGAAGGCACCGGGGCCGGCAATGCGACCGGAGGAACAGATGAGGTTGACCCGACCGATGCTCGCCGTGGCCGGCGCCGTGGCCGTACTGGCGCTGGCGGGCTGTGGATCCGGAGACGGCAAGGCGGAGACCAAGGTGCCGGTCACGGCGACCGGCAGCCTGGAGAGCCTGGCCGCCAAGGTGAAGTGCACCCCCGACATGCAGATCGACTCCGACGAGGTCCGCCAGGCCATCTGCAAGACCTCCGCCGGCAAGTTCGTCTTCGCCACCTTCGCCACCGACCGCGGCCAGCGCGAGTGGATCAACGACGCCAAGGACTACGGCGGTTACTACCTCGTCGGCCGCAAGTGGGTCGCCGTCGGCACCGACAAGGTGGTCAAGGCGCTGCGGCCCACGCTGGGCGGCTGGGAGGAGATCGGCACCGACCACAGCAAGCACACCAGCTGAGGCCGCGCGGCACACACGGAAGCGGGCGGTGGGAGAGTCCCACCGCCCGCTTCTTCGTGCTACCGGCTACCGGTCAGCCGGTGTTACCGGCTACTGGCACTTCTTGCCGGAGTTGATGCAGTTGGCGATGGTGTTCGCCAGGTTGTTCTTGAAGACCGCGATGAAGTCGTCGTGGTCGGTCGCCGACTTGTGCAGCTGCTCCGGGAAGCCGTCCACCGCGTAGGCGTTCTTCACCTGGCCGTTGACGATGCTGGGCGGCGTGACGTTGTAGACCAGACGCATCGTCAGCTGCGGGATCGCCTTGAAGCCGTTGCCGCAGACACCGCTCGCCGGGTCCGCGAACGCGACGTGCGTGCGGTGGTTGGCGCTGTCGATGTTCTTGCCGTCCCAGCAGCTCTGGAAGGCGAAGGTGCGGACCACCTGGCTGCCCTGCGGGCAGATCGGGTACTGCTCGGTCAGCTGGACCTTGTTCTCGAAGCCGGTGCAGCTCCAGTGCGCGTTCGCGTTGGCCAGACCGTTGGTCGTGGTCTTGGCGTCACCGGTGATGATGCGCAGGAACTGCGGCATCGCGGTGACCTTGCTGGCCGGGGAGCCGACGTACTTGATCTGGGCCTTGACCGGGGTCAGGATCTTGCCGACGTTGCCCTCGGTGCCACCGCCGGCCGCGTTCTGGTCGAAGTCCTGGGAGCCGTCCTGCTCACGGACGACCGGCCAGTAGTACGCCGACAGGTCGCTCTGGTTCTGGCAGCTGGTCTGGTCCGCGATCAGCGTGTCGTTGGTCGCGAACGCGTCGACCTTCTGGTTGCCGACGTAGTCGTGCAGGTGGTGCGCGCCGTTGGTCACGCCGGGCGCCACGATCACGTTGTCGGTGTTGTGGTTCTTGTTCGCGTTCACACCGCACCTGGTGGTGAAGGAACCGGTCGAGGCCTGCTGGCCGTTCTGCGGCTTGCCCTGGACGTTCGCGGCGACCTTCGTGATGTCCACGAAGTCCGCGGCGGTCGGGCCGTTGCCGGCCTGCCCGCCGATGCCCACGTCGACCGGGGTGCTCGCGCTGGCGCTCGGGGCGGCCGAGGCCTGCCCGTTGTTGCCACCGTTGTTCTGGCCGTTGTTGTTGTTCTGGCCACCGTTGTTCTGGCCGCCGTTGTTCTGGCCACCGCCCGCGGTGGTCTGGTTCGCGGTCTGCGTGGTGCAGGCCGCGAGCTGCGACAGCGAGCTGTTGAACTGCCCGCCGACCCGCGTGATGTCGAGCCGGATCCGGTCGATCGTGGCCGCCCGCTTCTCCTTCAGGGGGCCGACGATCGCGTTCTGCACGAAGTTGGCGTCATTGGCCTGCGCCTGGCGGGTGGAGGCGAGCCGGGAGTAGGCCTCGGTGATCTGCTTGTCGAGGTTTGCCAGCTCCGTCGCCACCCCCTGCTTGGCCTTGTCCGGCACGCTCGTCAGTTTCTGACCGACGTCCGGGCACGAGATCGTTGCGACCGTGGCGGCAGCGGCCTTCGTGTAGTTCTGTGCAGAGTTGTTCGACTCGTGCGCCGAAGCATTCATCTGCGCCCAGAGCAGCCCGCCCCCGCCGATTGCTAGGGCCGCCGATGCGGCAATGGCCTTGACAGCCAGCGGCGAACGGCGTTTGCGTATGTTGCGTCCCATGGAACTCCTCAGACCTTCCTTGCGGGGCGGCATCGAGGCGCCCGACAGGAGTGAAGCGGCGCCTTCTCATACGCACCTCATCTCAGAGGTGTTCAGCCGCCTCACAAATTCATCAGAGTTTTGTTACGCACTTGCGGCACAACTGCCGTTTGAGCTGCGGAAGTTCCGGGGAAATCAGCGATCGCGGTCGAGGTAGGCCAGCACCGCCAGGACGCGCCGATTGTCGTCGTCCGACACCTCAAGTCCGAGTTTGGTGAAGATGTTGGAGGTGTGTTTGGCGATGGCCCGTTCTGTGACCACGAGCTGCGCGGCGATCGCCGCGTTCGAACGGCCCTGCGCCATCAGCTCCATGACCTCCAGCTCGCGCGCTGTCAAGCCCCCGAGCGGCCGGTCGTCCGCCCGCCGGGACAGCAGCTGCTGGATCACCTGCGGGTCCATCGCCGTACCGCCCGCCGCGACCCGCCGTACCGCGTCCACGAACTGCTCCGCGTCGAACACCCGGTCCTTCAGCAGATAGCCGACCCCGCCGCTGCCGTCGGCCAGCAGCTCCCGCGCGTACAGCTGCTCCACGTGCTGGGAGAGCACCAGCACCGGCAGCCCCGGCCGGTCCCGCCGCGCCCTGAGCGCGCACTGCAGCCCCTCGTCGGTGTGCGTGGGCGGCAGCCGTACGTCCACCACGGCCACGTCCGGCTCCAGCTCGGCCAGCGCACGCGTGAGTTCGGGGCCGGACTCGACGGCGGCGGCGATCTCGAAACCGTAGGCCTCAAGGAGCCGGACCAGTCCGTCGCGCAGCAGGAACAGGTCTTCGGCTAGGACAACGCGCACGGGATCTCCATGGTGACCATGGTGGGACCGCCCGCGGGGCTGCTGACGGCCAGGACGCCGTCGAATGTGCCCAGTCGCCGCTCGACCCCGGCGAGCCCGGACCCGGCGCCGATCACCGCGCCGCCCCGGCCGTGGTCCGTGACCGAGATCCGCAGCATCCCGCCGCCTTCCTTGACGTGATGCAGGTCGACCCAGATCCGGTCGGCGCCGGAGTGCTTGACCGCGTTGGTGAGCACCTCGCTCACCGCGAAGTACGCGGCCGACTCCACCGGCGCGTCCGCCCGGCCCGGCAGCTCCACCGTCACCTCCGTCGGCACCGGCAGCCGCAGCGCCAGCGCCCGCACCGCGTCGCCCAGCCCGCGCTCGGCGAGCACCGGCGGATGGATCCCCCGGACCAGGTCCCGCAGCTCGCCCAGGGCCTCCACGGACGCCTGCCGGGTCTGGGCCAGAAGCCGCTTGGCCTGCTCCGGATCCCGGTCCATGAGCATCTCGACGGTCCCGAGGTCCATGCCCATGGCGACCAGCCGGGCCTGCGCCCCGTCGTGCAGGTCCCGCTCGATCCGGCGCAGCTCGGCCGCCGAGGTGTCCACCGCGTCCTTGCGGGTCTCGGTCAGCACCCGTACCCGCTCCACGAGTTCGCCCTTGCCGGGGTCGAGGACGGCGGCGGTGAGCCGGAAGTGGGCGGTCAGCAGGGCCGGGGCGTACCGGAAGGCGGCGACGAGGAAGACGGCGCCGAGCGCGGCGGCGGCCAGCGCGGTCGGCTGGTCACTGACCGGCACGAACTCGTACCAGTACGTCTCCCCGTCCGCGAGCACCCGCCACAGCCCGGCCGCCAACGCGAACCCCTCGACCGCGTAGAACAGCAGCACCGCCGGCAGCAGCGCGGTCACGAACCCGGCCGTCATGTCCACCTGCAGCCACAGCAGGTCCCGCCAGACCTGCCGGTCCTGGATCATCACCAGCGTCCGGGTCCACGGGTTGGCGCCCTCCGGGACTGCCCGGTACCCCGACCGGATCCGCACCCCGCACCACTCGTACGCGAGCCGCCGCCGCACGTCCGCCACGTCCCGCACCCCGCCCAGGACCCACGGCGTCGTGACGATCCCGACGCCGATCGGGATCAGCGCGAGGGAGATGGCGGTCAGCGTGAAGCAGAGCACCGAGACCGGCAGGATCACCAGCGCCAGCACCAGCCCCCGCACGGCGGCCAGCAACACCTCCCGCGCTCTCGCGCGAAAGCCGCCGCCGTTCGTGTTCGTCGTCATGGCGCCAGTCTGTCCGACCGTCCGGCCGACGGTCACTGGCCCGAAGCCCCTTGTCAGGGGGTGGTGCCAAGTACACCCCGGGGACGTGAAGCGCACCCGAAGGGGCGCGGAGCTGTGTCAGATATGCGGCTCCGCCGCGTGGGCGCGACCAGCCCCACCGGCCCGCAGACTGATCACGACCCACCCCCCGGAACCCCCAACACCCGCGTCTCGGCCTCCGGGTCCAGCCCCGGCGCCGTACGGTCCGCCCGCACAGGCCCCGTACCCCCGACACCCCGCAGCCAGCGCCACGTGTCGGCCACCGTCTCCTCCGCCGGCCGGCACACCAGCCCCGAGGCCAGCGCCCGCGTCACGTCCGCGCGGTGCACACCGTCGTACGACTCGCTGTCCTGCGGCACCCACACGGGCAGCTGGGTCCACGGCTCGATGCCGGCCGCGAGGATCGGCTCCGGGTCCGTCCAGCGCAGGTCGGCGTCCGAGCCGGTGACCCGCCGGCAGGCCTCCAGCAGCCCGCCCATCGTGGTGATGCCGCGCGGGCCGATCAGGTTGTACGGCCCGGACAGGCCCCGCTCGACCGCGCTGAGGGTCCACTCGGCGAGATCGCGGGCGTCCACGAACTGGACGGGCAGGTCGCGGGGGCCCGGCGCCAGCACCGGGCCCCCGCGAGCGATCCGGTTCAGCCACCACGGCAGCCGGCCGACGTTCTCGTACGGCCCGAGGATCAGCCCGGCGCGTACGAGGACCGAGCCGTCCGCACCGAAGGACTCGACGGCGGCCAGCTCACCGCCCCGCTTGTCCTGCGGGTACTCGGTCTGCTCCGCGTCCGCCGCGGCCCCCGTCACCAGGGCCGCCTCCTCGGTGTAACCGGCCGGGCGCGGCCACGCGTACACCGAGATGCTCGACACGTACGCGTACCGTCCGGCGCGGCCCCGCAGCAGCCGTGCCGCCTCCCGTACCGCCCGGGGCGCGGCCGACCAGGTGTCCACGACCGCGTCCCACTCGGTGCCGTCGTCGAGGGCGGCGAGGCCCCCGGGCGCGGTGCGGTCGCCGTGCAGCGACCGCACCCCGGGCGTGGGCCGGTTGCGTCCCCGGTTGAGGACGGTCACCTCCCAGCCGCGCCCGAGCGCCGCCTCGACGACCGACCGTCCCACGAACTCCGTACCGCCCAGCACAAGAAGTCTCATGCCGGTGATCGTGCCCGGCCGCGGCGGCCGGGGGAACGGGACTCTGCCGAGGGCAGAGCGGGTTCCTCAGCGGCCGGTCGGCGGGGTGTACTTGTAGCCGACCCGGCGCACCGTCTGGATCGCCTTGCGGTGCTCCGCGCCGAGCTTGCGGCGCAGCCGGGCGACATGGACGTCGACCGTGCGGCCGTCGCCGACATGGCCGTAGCCCCAGACCGTGGTGACCAGCTGGTCGCGGGTGTGCACCCGGTTCGGGTGCGTCACCAGATGGGCGAGGAGCTCGAACTCCAGGTAGGTGAGGTCGAGTTCGCGCCCGTCGACCTGGGCGGTGCGCTGCGCGGTGTCGACGGTGACGAGCGGCCGCGGGCCGCCCTGCTCGGCCGCCGGGTCCGGCGCGGCGGCCGGCTCCGGGCGGTCCGGGACGGCGACCGGCAGGAACGGCGGCTGCTGGTCCGCCGGGACCAGCACCAGGTAGCCGATCATCGGCGGCTGGCCCGGCAGGGTGGGCAGGGTGTGCTGCGGGGCGGGCAGCCAGGTGGCGCCCGGCGGCAGCAGGTCCGTCATGTCCACGACCTCGTCCCGGTCGACGGCGCGCAGCCGGTGCCGGGCCGGTGAGGAGGCGAGGGCGGGGGCGGGGGAGAGGGAACGAGTGGTCGCCATGAGACGTCAGCTCTTTCGCGCGAGGAGTTCGTCGGTCGGGACGACGGCCGCGATGCGTGGTCGGGCGCGCCGGGGACGTACTGCGTTCCGCGCTGGCCGAAGGCCGGGGTGTACGGCTTTAGAGGGCCCGCGCGTTCATCGCGCGGCAACACACCCGGTCGAAGTCGTGGTGCTGACGGGAAGGCCAGAACGGCTCCAGGTCATGGCGACCCGTCGCGGTGTCCTTCTGGAAGCTGGCCATGGGCCCATTGAAGCAGACACAGCCCGGAAACAGGACCCTCCTCTCACTGCTTGGACGCCTCCTTGGCGAGATGTTGACGCTGCCCGCCCCACCCCATCAGGGGTTTGTGCCAGGTCGGCCGGGTGGGCCCGGTCGCCTTGTCCGGGCCGCCGTCCCACACTGCGGACGGCCCGGCGGCGGTGCGGACGCGCTCGCGGGCATGCGGAAGGGGCGCCCACCGCACGTGGTGGGCGCCCCTTCTGACGAACTGTCCGAGGATCAGACCTGGTCGGCCTTCTCCAGGGCGGAGCAGCAGGTGTCGACGATCAGCCGCGTCACGACGTACGGGTCGACGTTGGCGTTCGGGCGGCGGTCCTCGATGTAGCCCTTGCCGTCCTTCTCGACCTGCCACGGGATACGGACCGAGGCACCGCGGTTGGAGACGCCGTAGGAGTACTCGTTCCACGGGGCGGTCTCGTGCAGACCGGTCAGGCGGTCGTCGATGCCGGCGCCGTAGTTCTTGACGTGGTCGAGCGGCTTGGAGCCCTCACCGAGCGACTCGCAGGCGGTGATGATCGCGTCGTAGCCCTCGCGCATCGCCTTGGTGGAGAAGTTGGTGTGCGCGCCGGCGCCGTTCCAGTCGCCCTTGACCGGCTTGGGGTCGAGGGTGGCGGAGACGCCGAAGTCCTCGGCGGTGCGGTAGAGCAGCCAGCGGGCCACCCACAGGTGGTCGGAGACCTCCAGCGGGGAGACCGGGCCGACCTGGAACTCCCACTGGCCGGGCATGACCTCGGCGTTGATGCCGGAGATCGCGAGGCCCGCCTTCAGGCAGTTCTCCAGGTGGGCCTCGACGATCTCGCGGCCGAAGATCTCGTCGGCGCCGACACCGCAGTAGTAGCCGCCCTGGGGGGCCGGGAAGCCGCCCTCGGGGAAGCCCAGCGGACGCGACCCGTCGAAGAAGGTGTACTCCTGCTCGATGCCGAAGATCGGCTCCTGCGCGGCGAACTTCTCGGCGACCTCGGTCAGCGCGGCGCGCGTGTTGGAGGCGTGCGGGGTGAAGTCGATGTCCAGGACCTCGCACAGGACGAGGATGTCGTCGCCGCCGCGGATCGGGTCCGGGCAGGTGAAGACCGGCTTCAGTACACGGTCCGAGGAGTGCCCCTCGGCCTGGTTCGTGGAGGACCCGTCGAAGCCCCAGATCGGCAGCGCGTCGAGACCGGCGGGGGCGCCCGAGATGATCTTCGTCTTCGAACGCAGCTTGGCCGTCGGCTCGGTGCCGTCGATCCAGATGTACTCAGCCTTGAAGGTCACGGGCCACATCCTTCGGGGTGGGTCGGGCGCACATGCGGGTGCTGCGGCGCTACGGCACTGGGGCGCCAGCGTTGATGTGCGCGAGCCTGTCAACAGGCGATTTCCCGATCATTGCTCGAATGTGAACCCCGTGTTACCTGGTGGTTCTGTGGTGCGGCTCACGTTGTGAGGCCGGTGCGGGCGGGGTACGAAGCCCATTTCGGACGCCGTACGTCGTCCGTGCGCGGCGGTCGCCGGCTTTCCCTCCGTGAAAGCCGGCGACCGTGCCTCAGCCTGTTCCTCCGGTCAGCCGACCTTCTCGATCACGGCGCGGCGGATCAGGAACTTGCCGGGTTCCCGGACCTGTTCGAAGGCCGCGTTGTTGAGCAGCACGCAGCTGCCGGAGACCGAGGTGACCTTCACCGTCGTGGACTTGTTGTTGTCCAGGTTGGTGACCTTCAGCGTGGTTCCCGCCGGGAACTGGTTGCTGGAGGCGGCCGGCGCGCCGGCCTCACCGGAGAGCGTGACGGTCGAGCCCTTGCAGACCTGCTGACCGGAGGCGGCGGCACCCCCGGTGTTGCCGGTGGCCGCGCTCTTCGAGGGCGCCGGCGTGGCCGCCTGCTGACCGGTCTGGCCCGTCTGCGTCCCGTTCGCCGCCTGGGAGCCCTGAGCCGACTCCCCAACGACGCAACCGGACGCCTTCTGCTGGACCTTGATCTGCTCGATGACCGCCTGCCGGTTGGCGATCCGGGCCGCCGACTGGGCGTCCGGGTTCGCCTGTTGCCCGGCGATGAACTTCTCGTTGTTGCCGAGGGCCGTGGCCAGCCCCGAGCAGACGGTCGAGTCCGCGGCCGAGGACAGTGTCCTGGCGTTCTGCGGCGTCTGCGCGGCGTTCGAGGTGGACGCCAGGGCGAAGGCCCCGCCGCCCGCCACTGCGGCGGCACTGACCAGCAGCGCCACCTTCTTCTTTGCGCTGAGGGTTCTCCTACGCGACATGCGCGCCTCCTGAGGAAGTGGGGGAGCGTACGTCGGTAGGTACGAAATACCGAACGGCGTTACTCAGCGGTTACAGGAGTTGCCGAAGTAACCTGTGTCACATCTGTGATGACGACTGTTCAGCTCTCTTTCCTGGCCAGCGCTTCCCGCACGGCCTCGTCGGTGCGGGCGACGAGCGCCGTCCCGTCGTCGGCGGTGATGACCGGCCGCTGGATGAGCCTGGGGTGCTCGGCGAGGGCCGCGATCCACCGGTCCCGCGATGCCGCGTCCCGCGCCCACTCCTTCACCCCCAGCTCCTTCGCCACCGCCTCCTGGGTGCGGGTGATGTCCCACGGCTCCAGCCCGAGCCGTTCGAGTACGGCCCTGATCTCGTCCTCGCCCGGCACGTCCCCCAGATAGCGGCGGACGGTGTAGTCGGCCCCTTCGGCGTCCAGCAGGCCGATCGCGCTACGGCACTTCGAGCAGGCGGGGTTGATCCAGATCTCCATGCGCAAGACCGTACGCGAGCCGCCGTCCGGAGCCGCTCTGTTCGATTTGGGGGAGTGTCGTGGGAGTATCCCGAGTCCATTCCGCCCCAGCCGAAATACCCTTTCCCACCTGGGCTGTTCAGTGCCTCGCGGGCTGTCTCGTTGTCAGTGGTGGCCAGTACACTGGAAGCAGTGTTCGAGAGGGTCGCCGGGGCGTCCGGAGGCTCTCCGTCCGCGACAGGAGGATGCCCGTGCCCGCTGCCGCACTGAAGCCGAAGCCGTTGCCGACCCAGTCCACCGCCAAGCGCGCCGTCCTGCTCGACTCGCCCTACGCGCCGGCGGAGAAGCGCCCGCTGCCGGCCGGGCGGCCACGCGATTGGTATGTCACGCACAACCGCCGCCTCAAGGCCATGCGCCTCGCCATCGCCCTGCTCGACTCCGGCGTCTACCTGCCCCACCAGGCGCGCAACGAGACGATACGGAGCACCGCGCAGGACATCGGCATCCACCCGCCGTCGGACACGACGTGCCACATGGTGCGGGCCCTGATGCGCTACTCGCGCTGAACCGCCGGCGCCGGGTGCCGTGCGCTCGTACGGCGCCCGGCGCCCGGCACCCCCGCCGTGCTCAGCCGCTCAACTCCCGTTCCAGCGGCGTCCGGAACCGCGGTGTGACCTTTGTGGTCCCCACCCAGCCGCGCAACCGCGCCGCCGCGTCCGCGACCGCCTCCTCGGCCTCCCGGCGCACACCGGGATCCAGGAACCGCCAGACGATCTCCCCGTCGGCCCGCTGCGCCCACCCGCCGACCACGCGCCCGTTCCACCACACCGTCGGCCCCACGTTGCCGCTGCGGTCGAAGAGCGGCGGGCGGAGTTCCGGCGCCAGGTACCAGTCCCGTTGCCGCCAGGCCATCGCCGTAGGGTCGAGGCCGGGCAGGAGGGCTGCCCAGGGTTCCGGCGGGGCAAGGACCGGGGCGAGGTCGTCGGCCGCGACGTAGCCCGTGGTGCCGTCGTCCAGGGAGACCGGCCGGGCGCCGACGGCCGCAAGGGTCCGGCGGACCTCGGTCACCCGCCACCCCGTCCACCACTGGAGGTCCGCCTCCGTGGCCGGGCCGCAGGCGGCCAGCCAGCGGTTCAGCAGGACGGCCCGGGCCTCGGCCGGGTCCGTCTCCGGATGCTCCGGCGCCACCGCCCAGCGGAACTGGCTCGACGTCCACGAGCCCAGCGGCCGGCCCCGCACCACCCTGCCCTCCACGCCCAGGACCCGCAGCAGGCGCGTCGAGACGGTGTGGACCCCCTCGTAGCTCCGGCCGGCCGCGTAGGCGAACTGCTCCCGCAGACGCGGCTCGTCCGCCGCCAGTTCCGCCGCCGTCGCCTGGCCGCGCCGGGCCAGCGCGGCCAGCGCCGACGTCTCGACCTCCGCCAGCCAGGCCGCGTCCGGGGCACCGGCTCTGGCCATGTCCTTCAGCAGGGCGGCCCGCTCCCGGGCGGCCACGGTCAGGCCCGTGGAGGCGTGCACGACCGCCGTGAGGTCCGCCGGGAACACGAACACCGTGTGCCGCATGCCGTGCATCCGCACCAGCGTGCGGTCCGCGTACAGCGCGCGCTCCGTCTCCGGCACGGTCTTCGCCGCGTCGGCCAGCCGCGCCCCCACCGCCAGGTACACCGTCGCCGGATCCGAGCCGTGCAGGGCCACCAGCGAGTCCGCGACCTCCTCCGGGCCCGCCGCCCGCGCCGGACCCGCCAGCCGGTGGCGCACCGCCAGCCGGGCCCGCCGCTCCGCCACCCCGATGTGCCGCTCCGCGCCGCCCATACCGACCTCCAGACCCCCGTGGACTCCCGTACCGCATCCTGCCCGACGCCTCTGACAGTCACCTGTTCGGCGGACCCGGCATGCGGACGCCCCTGTCCCTCCCGTTCACTGCGATCAGCAGGTGACGGAGGGAGCAGTCGACCGAGGGGAGCGCAGCGTGACCACACCCGCCGACCGGGCCGCCCGCGGCAAGGCCGCCCGCAAACGCGCCCCCCGCTCCACCCACGCCTTCTGGCTGCCGCCCGTCGACCGGCCCGACCCCGTCACCGTCCTGGAACGGCAGGGCCGCGACCGGGTGCCCGAGCTGCTGCCCATCCGGTACGGGAGGATGGCCGCCTCGCCGTTCGCGTTCCTGCGCGGCGCGGCCGCCGTGATGGCGGCGGACCTCGCCGCACAGCCGCACTCCGGACTCGCCGTGCAGCTGTGCGGCGACGCGCATCTGCTGAACTTCGGGCTGTACGCCTCCCCGGAACGGGCCCTGCTCTTCGATCTCAACGACTTCGACGAGACGTTCCCCGGCCCCTTCGAGTGGGACGTCAAACGGCTCGCCGTCTCCGTCGCCGTCGCCGCCCGCGAGAACGGGCACAGCGATCCGCAGGCCCGGGCCGCGACCCGGGCGGCGGTGGCCGGGTACCGGACCGCGATACGGCGGCTGGCGGGCCTCGGCGAGCTGGCCGTCTGGTACGAGCGGATCGACGCCGAAGGACTGCTGCCCCTGGTCCGCTCCGCGCGCCGCCGGTGCCGGATCGAGGACAGCCTCACCCGGGCCCGGCGCCGCACCAGCCTGCACGCGCTCGGCACGCTCACCGAGGTGGTCGGCGGCCGGCGCCGCATCATCCAGGACCCGCCGCTGCTCGAACCGGCCGGCGCCTCCGACATGGCCTCGCTGCGCAAGATCTTCAGCGACTACCGCTCCACCCTCGCCGAGGAGCGCCGGCTCCTCCTGGACCGCTACCGCTTCGTCGACGCGGCCCGCAAGGTCGTCGGAGTCGGCAGCGTCGGCACTCGCTGCTTCATCGTGCTCCTCGCCGGCCGGGACGCCGACGACCCGCTCTTCCTGCAGATCAAGGAGGCCCGGACGTCCGTACTGGAGCCGCATCTGCCGAGCGGACCGTACGCCCACCCGGGCCACCGGGTCGTCGCCGGGCAGCGGCTGCTGCAGGCCGCCGCGGACGTCTTCCTCGGCTGGATGACCGGTCCCCAGGGCCGTGCCTTCTACTGGCGTCAGCTGCGTGACATGAAGGGCGCCGCGGAGGTCGCCGCCATGGACCCGAAGGGCCTGCGGGTCTACGCCGCCCTGTGCGGTACGACGCTGGCCCGCGCCCATGCCCGCTCGGGCGACCGCATCGCCGTCGCCGCCTATCTGGGCGGTACCGACACCTTCGACCACGCGGTCACCGACTTCGCCCTCGCCTACGCCGACCAGACCGCCGCCGACCACGCCACCCTCGGCGCGGCCGTCACCGCGGGCGTCCTGACGGCGGCCCCGGGGATCTGAGCCGGCCGGCGGGCCGCTCCAGGAGCATCCGCACGAACTCCCGCCGGTCCTCGGGATGATCGCGGAACCAGAGGCCCAACCGGTGCCCCGCGTCCGGGAGTTCGAAGCGCGTGTACCGGGAGCGGGCGGCCAGCGCGTCCTGGACGGCCGAAGTCACCGCCGGCGGGATCACCGCGTCCACGGCCGGGACCGCGAGGACCGAGCGGCCCCCGTAGGAGCGCAGCGCCTCCAGGGCGGGGGAGGCGCGCCAGGCGTCCGGGGTGCGGATGAGCTCGGTGAAGCGGCCGGTGCCGTCGCCGAAGGGGACGTCCCAGGACTCCGGGGTGTACACGGCGGGTGAGCAGAGGCCGATCGCCCGGACCCGCCCGCCGTAGTGCCGTACCAGATCCGCGACCGTCTGCCCGCTCATGCTGAAGCCCACCAGGACCAGCGGGCCGTCCGGGGCCACCTGGGCGTCGATCACGGCCGTCGCCTGCGCGAAGCGGCGGCGCAGGCTCAATTCCCGCAGTGCGCCGGTGCTTTCGCCGTGCCCCGAGAAGTCGAAGGCCAGCGCCCGGCAGCCGTGGGCGGTGAACTCCGCCAGTAGCGGCCGCAGTCGCTTCTCGCTGCCGTTGCCGGCGCCGTGCAGCAGGACGGCGGTGGGGCCGTCGGCACCGGGTGCCCGCACCCCGTGGAGCCGTTCGCCGTCGTACGGGCACGTGAAATCGATGAGTTCGGCCATGCCGCATATTCACGCACGCGGGCGCCGGCCCGGAAAACGGGATGCACACCGAGTGACCGTCTCCCTACGCTGGACACGCGTTGCGGAGTCGTCGACCACCGCTTTCCGCAGGGGCGGCCGCAGCCCATGGACTCGGGGCTACTCTGCTACGCACCGACGGACGGCCGCCCGTCCCCCGCGTGCCGTCGGATCCGTCGACCGCTCACACACCCACGCCACGGAGACCCGTCATGGGCACCATCGTCCTATCCGGAACCGTCGTTCTGGTCATCCTCGGCTTCGGCAACCACAACTGGTGGCTCGCCGCCGTCGCCCTGCTCTTCCTGTACGTCCAGTACGGGCGGAACTCGTCGTCGGCCTCCTCGTCGGGCGGTTCGTCCGGCGGGGGAGGGGGCATGGCCAGCGACTACAAGACCTACCGCGACCGCCGTGACCAGCAGGCCAAGTGGGAGCGCCGCTACCGTCGCGAGCGCCCCTTCGAGGTCCGGCGCCAGCAGAACGAGAAGGGCAAGTAGCAGGCAGGTGCTCCCGGCCGGTCAGAGGCCGGGGGCACCCCACACCGGGAACCAGCGGCTGAGGTCCTGCTCGGTCCTCAGGTCGTTCGCGAGTGCCACCTTCACCTGCAATTCCAGTGCGCTGTCCCGCCGTTGACCGGACCCGGGCAGCGGAGCGAAGGGATAGAAGGTGCCCCGCTTGTAGAGATAGACGAGCGCGAGCCCGCGCTCGCGCTCGTCCTCGAAGGCGGCCAGGGAACAGAGCAGCTGCGGGCCGAAGCCGTTGACCTCCATCGAGCTGTTCACCGCGTGCAGGTCGTTGACCAGCTGCGGGAGCTGGTCGGGGGTGCGCCGGGAGATCAGCCAGGAGTATCCGTAGTCGTCCTGGTGCAGCTCCACCGGCGGACCGGCGCGGTCCGCATCCGCGTCGAGCAGCGCCTGGACCTCCCGGTGCGTCTGCTCGAAGGCCGCGCCCTCCACCGTGGCGAAGCACACCGCGCCCACGCCGGTCGGTGTGAACCCGGCCGCGGCCTGCAGCGTCACCGCCGCCGACGGCAGCGCGAACAGCTGGTCGAGGTCGGGGGCGACGGGCTTCGTACGGCCGAGCAGGATGTCCAGGAACCCCATGCTCACCCGGCCTTCCCGGGCGTCGCCGCCTCGCCCAGCTCCGCCGAGATCCGGCCCAGCTGCTCGAGCCGCTGCTCCAGGGGCGGGTGGGTGGAGAAGAAGCGCTCGATGCCGGGCTCCTTGCCGGTGGCCGGGGTGAAGTAGAAGGCGTTGAAGGCCTGGGCGGTGCGCAGGTCCTTGGTCGGGATCCGGGCGATGTCGCCGGAGACCTTGGTGAGTGCCGACGCCAGCGCGGACGGCCGGCCGGTGAGCTGCGCGGCCGCGCGGTCGGCGGCCAGTTCCCGGTACCGGCTCAGCGCCCTGATCAGCAGGAAGCTGATCGCGTACACGGCCGCGGAGACCCCGATGACGGCGGCGAACACGGCGGCCGTGTTCTGGTCCCGCCGGCCTCCGCCGAAGACCTGCGAGTAGAAGGCGAACCGCACGATCAGCCCGGCGATCACGCCCAGGAAGGACGCGATCGTGATCACGGCGACGTCCTTGTGCGCCACGTGCGACAGCTCGTGCGCGAGCACACCCTCCAGCTCGGCGGGCTCCAGCCGCCGCAGCAGCCCCGTGGTCACGCAGACCACCGCATGATCGGGATTCCGCCCGGTCGCGAACGCATTCGGCATGTCCATGTCGGACACGGCGACGACCGGCTTCGGCATGTCCGCGATCGCGCACAGCCGGTCCACCACGGCATGCAGCTCGGGATACTCCTCCCGCTCCACGACCCGCCCGCGCATGGCGAACATCGCGATCCGGTCGGAGAACCAGAACTGCGCCACGAACATCGCGCCCACCAGCACCACGACCAGCAGCCACGACTTCAGCAGCACGATCAACGCGGCAACGAAGCCCACGTACAACAGCCCGAGCAGGAACAGCGTGACCGTCATCCGTACGGTCAGCCGCCGGTCGCTCCGGAAGCGGCTCTGCATCTCGCCTCACCCCGCAGTCAGGCACTCGTCCCGCTGTCCAGTGTGCACCTGTCCGGACCCATGGGAAGGTTCCGAACGTCCCTAGTGGCGGCAAAGGCTCCCTGTGAGCCCGGGTCCCCCTTTTACGCGGCTAGTACGGCGCCCGTGTCTGCATGTACCCCAGCAGCAGGATCACCGCCGCCACACACCCCAGCACCAGAGCCGTCGACATCCACGGCGAGCGCCGCGGCGCCACCGGCCCCGGATCCGCCCGGAACGGCGCCGGCTCCGGCGGGTTCTCCTTCCATCGCGCGGCCAGCATCCGCGCCCGCGCGGAGGGCTCCTTGTGCTCCGCCTCGGCGGCCCAGCGCAGATCGAACTCGCGCTCCTCGTCCCCCTGTTGGGTCATCCTCTTCCCCCGTCTCGAACATCAGTACCGATGCACGATACGACGGCGCCCCCGCCCGGAGAAACCGGAACGGGGGCGCCGAGGAACGGCCCAGGCGTCGATCACACGTCGAAGTAGAGCTCGAACTCGTGCGGGTGCGGGCGCAGCTGCAGCGGGGCGATCTCGTTGGTGCGCTTGAAGTCGATCCACGTCTCGATCAGGTCGGGCGTGAAGACGTCACCGGCGAGCAGGAACTCGTGGTCGCGCTCCAGGCGGTCCAGGACGGCCGGGAGGGAGGTCGGGACCTGGGCGACGTTCGCGTGCTCCTCGGGAGCCAGCTCGTAGAGGTCCTTGTCGATCGGCTCGGCCGGCTCGATCTTGTTCTTGATGCCGTCCAGGCCCGCGAGCAGCAGGGCGGAGAAGGCCAGGTACGGGTTGCCGGAGGAGTCGGGCGCGCGGAACTCGACGCGCTTGGCCTTCGGGTTCGAACCCGTGATCGGGATACGCATCGCAGCGGAGCGGTTGCGCTGCGAGTACACCAGGTTGATCGGGGCCTCGAAGCCCGGGACCAGACGGTGGTACGAGTTCACCGTCGGGTTGGTGAAGGCGAGGAGGGAGGGGGCGTGCTTGAGGATGCCGCCGATGTAGTAGCGGGCGGTGTCCGACAGGCCCGCGTAGCCGGCCTCGTCGTAGAAGAGCGGGGAGCCGCCGGCCCACAGGGACTGGTGGACGTGCATGCCCGAGCCGTTGTCACCGAAGATCGGCTTCGGCATGAAGGTCGCGGTCTTGCCGTTGCGCCAGGCCACGTTCTTCACGATGTACTTGAAGAGCTGCAGGTCGTCCGCGGCGGCGAGCAGCGTGTTGAACTTGTAGTTGATCTCCGCCTGGCCGGCGGTGCCCACCTCGTGGTGCTGGCGCTCGACGTGGAGGCCGGACTTGGCCAGCTCCAGGGAGATCTCGGCACGCAGGTCGGCGAAGTGGTCGACCGGCGGGACCGGGAAGTAACCGCCCTTGTAACGGACCTTGTAACCACGGTTGTCCTCCAGGGCGCCGGTGTTCCAGGCGCCGGCCTCGGAGTCGATGTGGTAGAAGGACTCGTTCGCGGAGGTCGCGAAACGGACGGAGTCGAAGACGTAGAACTCGGCCTCGGGGCCGAAGTACGCGGTGTCTGCGATACCGGTCGACGCCAGGTACGCCTCCGCCTTCTTCGCCACGTTGCGCGGGTCGCGGGAGTACTGCTCGCCCGTGATCGGGTCGTGGATGAAGAAGTTGATGTTGAGCGTCTTGTCCCGGCGGAACGAGTCCAGCCGGGCGGTCGACAGGTCCGCACGCAGCGCCATGTCGGACTCGTGGATCGCCTGGAAACCACGGATCGACGATCCGTCGAAGGCGAGCTCCTCGTCCGGGTCGAACGCCTCGACGGGCAGCGTGAAGTGCTGCATGACGCCCGGCAGGTCGCAGAAACGGACGTCGATGAACTTGACGTCCTCGTCCGCGATGAACTTCTTGGCCTCGTCGGCGTTCTGGAACATCCAGCTCCTCCTACTCCCGGCCGTTCCCGTGCCGGGGTGGTAGTTCGTTCGTGCGGCCAGTGCGGTGGCACACGTTGTCCTCGACCCTAGGGACGGGTGATTTCTCGGGCGTGACCCATTTGTTTCGCTGAAGTTAACCGGGCTCGTTTCACCGTAGCCCCCGGACACCCCGCCGGAACCCGGGCCGACACCCGGGCAGTACCGTTGACGGGTGGACAACAGGCAAGCAATCGGATCGTGGCTCTCCGGACCCCGCGCGGCCATGGAAGAGGCGGGCGCGGAGTTCGGGTACCGGGGCGAGCAGCTCGGTCTGCCGGAGCAGGGACCGGGCTCCATCGCCCGCCCCGGCAGGCGGCTCGGCGCGCTGGTCGTGGACTGGGCGCTGTGCGTGCTGATCGCATACGGCCTGATCACCGACGGCTACAGCCCCGCCACCAGCAACTGGGCGCTGCTCGTCTTTCTGGTCCTGGGCGTCCTCACGGTGGGCACGGTCGGCTTCACGCCGGGTAAGCGGCTCTTCGGGCTGCGGGTGGTCGGCGTCGAGACGGGCCGGGTGCAGCCGCTGCGCGCGATCGCCCGCACGGTGCTGCTGTGCCTCGCGGTGCCGGCGCTGGTGTGGGACCGGGACGGCAGGGGGCTGCACGACCGGCTGGCGAAGACCGTAGAGGTACGGATCTGAGGCAGTCCTTCGGCTGCCGGCCGGTGGGGGCTGGTCGCGCAGTTCCTCCCCCAGCCTTCGGCCGGGGGTACCCCCAGCGTCCCTTACGGGGCGCCGCAGTCGCGGCAGCTTCCTGGCCCCCACCCCGGTTCACCTCTTCCGCAACACCTGCCCCAGTACCTCCCGCAGCTCCGCCTCCGCGTCGCCCTCCGCCGGGCCCTCCGCGCGCCAGGCGACGAATCCGTCGGGCCGGACGAGTACCGCGCCGTCGGCCGTGACACCGTGGGCTGCCGCCCAGTCGGTGTCTTCGGTGTCGTACACGAGATCGCCCGTCGGCCCGATGCCGTACGCGTCCAGGCGTACCCGCTCCGTGTCCGCGATCCGGCGGGCCGCCATGTGCCAGGGGGAACCGGCGTCGCTGAGCAGGACGAGTGAGCGTTCGTAGAGGTCCAGCGTGGAGATGCGGTCGCCCGCGCGGCGCAGCCACAGGTGCGGGGCCCGGCTGCCGGACCGGCCGGTGAGGTTCATCCCATCGGGTACGACCGGCTGGCCGGGGTCGGCGCCGAGTACCGCGCCCTTCGGGTAGCGGTAGCCGAGGACGATGTTGAGGATGCCGCCGCGCTTGCCGGCGCCGATGCCGGGGGCGGGCGCGAAGCCCGGGTGGCTGTGTTCCACCGAGCGGGCGGAGGCGCGGGCGCTGGTGGCGAGGGCGACCGGGCGGCGCTCGGCGTCGTAGGAGTCCAGGAGTCCGGGGCCGGCCCAGCCGTCGAGGACCGCCGCCAGTTTCCACGCCAGGTTATGGGCGTCCTGGATGCCGGTGTTGGAGCCGAACGCGCCGGTCGGGGACATCTCGTGCGCGGAGTCGCCGGCCAGGAAGACCCGCCCGGACGCGTACCGTTCGGCCACGCGTTCGGCCGCCCGCCAGGACGCCCGGCCGGTGATCTCGACGTCGAGGTCGGGGACGCCGACGGCCCGGCGGATGTGCCGGGTCAGGCGCTCGTCGGTGAACTCGTCGAGGGTCTCGCCGCGTTCGGGGTGCCACGGGGCGTGGAAGACCCAGCGCTCCTTGTTGTCGACGGGGAGGAGGGCGCCGTCGGCCTCGGGGTCGGTGAGGTAGCAGCAGATGAAGCGGCGGTCCCCGACGGTGCGGGCCAGCAGCTTGGAGCGGAAGGTGATGCTGACGTTCGCGAACAGGTCGCCGGGGCCCGTCTGGCCGATGCCGAGCCGGCCGCGGACCGGGGAGCGCGGACCGTCGGCGGCGACCAGGTAGTCCGCCCGGACGGTGTACATCCGGTCGGAGTCACGGTCGCGGACGTACGCCGTCACTCCTTCGGGGTCCTGTTCGAAGGACTCCATCTCGTGGAAGTAGCGCAGCTCGCCGGTGAGGGATTCGGCCGAGCGGCGGAGTACCGGCTCCAGGTCGTTCTGGCTGCACAGGCACCAGCCCGTGGGGCTGAACCGGGCGAGTCCGCCGCCCGGGTCGATCTCCTTGAACAGCCATTCGCCGGCGTCGCCGACCAGCGTCGGGGTCTGCAGGATGCCGTGGTTCTCCGCGAGGAGTGAGGCCGCGGCCTTGATGTCGGGCTCGATGCCCGCCTTCCGGAACAGCTCCATCGTGCGCACGTTGTTGCCCCGGCCGCGTGGGTGGATCGAGGTCCCGGAGTGTCTCTCGACGAGCATGTGGCGGACGCCCAGTCGGCCCAGGAAGAGGGACATGGACAGGCCCACGAGGGAGCCGCCCACCACGAGGACGGGGACCTGGTGATCGGTTTTCTGGTGCATCGGGCACTCCAGAGGCGGGGGTTGGTGCGTCAGGTGCGTTGGAACGTCCATGCCCGTCCGGGCCCCCTCGGGAGGGGTTCCGCGTGCTCAATCACCCACCTGGTTCACGCGAGTCGCGCGCTTCGGAGGACCGGCACAGGATCAAGAAGCGCTGACGCCGCGTCATCGGCGAAGGCGCCCGCCGCTGCCCCCGCGAAGGAGATGTACGAAGCATGACGACGCTCTCGGAAAAGGTTTCGGAAAAGCCGACCCGAACGACCCGCCCGCTGTCGACCCGGGTCTCCCAGTCCGTGTTCGACGGCTCCCGGCTCCGGGTCGTCCTGCTGGTGGACGTCTACGACGGCGCACAGCAGCAGTTCCTGGAGGCCTACGAGCAGCTGTGCAACCAGGTCGCCCAGGTACCCGGTCACGTCAGCGACCAGCTCTGCCAGTCGATCGAGAACCCCTCGCAGTGGCTGATCACCAGCGAGTGGGAGAGCGCCCCGCCGTTCCTCGCCTGGGTGAACAGCGAGGAGCACGTGGAGATGGTGAAGCCGCTGCACAACTGCGTCCGCGACACCCGCTCGCTCCGCTTCCACGTCGTCCGCGAGACCGGCGGCCCGGCGGCGGACTCCGTACGCACCCTGCAGGCCGAGCCGCGGATGGGCGACGGCGTGATCCGCCACGCGCTCACCTTCACGGTCCGGCCGGGCAGCGAGGCCGAGGTCGCGAGGATCCTCGCGGACTACGCCTCGCCCGAGGCGAAGGTCGACGACTCCACCCGGCTGTGCCGCACCTCTCTCTTCATGCACGGCAACCGGGTGGTGCGGGCCATCGAGGTGCGCGGCGACCTGATGGCCGCCCTGCGCCATGTCGCCCGGCAGCCCGAGGTGCGGGCCGTCGAGGAGGCCATCAACCCCTATCTGGAGCAGGACCGCGACCTCGACGACCAGGACTCCGCACGGGTGTTCTTCACCCGGGCGGCGCTGCCGGCCGTCCACCACGTCGGCGCCGAGGAACCGGCCGAGGGCGAGCGGTACGCGCTGTACTACCCGGCCCGTCCCGGCTGCGGGATGCGGCTGGCCGAGCTGCTCGCGCAGCAGGACGAGGGCGCGGCCGAGGACCCGGGGAGCCCGGTGCTGCACAGCACGGTCTTCCAGCGCGACGACGTCGTCGTACGGCTGGTCGAGCAGCGGCCCGGCACGCCCGTGGACGTCACCCCGGCGCACGCCCTGACCGCCCTGCTGGCCGGCGACGCGGTGCGCATGCAGCTGATCACCGACCGCCGCTCGCCGGACGCCTGACCCCCCACCGCCGCATCACCCCCAGGGAGGAACGCAGACATGCAGCCCATTCCGAAGATCGTGGACCTCAGCGAGGTCGAGCCCAACACCAAGCGCGGCGGCGATCTGCGCGCCATGCTGACCCCCGCCACGGTGGGCTCCACCAGCGGTTTCATGGGCGTGGCCATCGTGCAGCCGGGCGACCGCATCGGCGAGCACTACCACCCGTACTCCGAGGAGTTCGTGTACGTCGTCTGCGGCGACCTGGAGGTCGACCTGGACGGCGAGCCGCACCCGCTGCGGCCCGAGCAGGGACTGATGATCCCGATCAACATGAAGCACCGCTTCCGCAACGTGGGCAATGTCGAGGCCCGGATCGTCTTCCACCTCGGCCCGCTGGCCCCGCGCCCCAGCCAGGGTCACGTCGACACGGAGGAGACGGAAGCCGTCGCCGTGGGGCAGGTCCGGTCGTGACCCGGCGCGTGGCGGTTACGGGCATAGGCATCGTGGCTCCGGGGGGTGTGGGCGTACCGGCGTTCTGGGACTTGCTCGCCTCCGGCCGGACCGCGACGCGCGGTATCACCTTCTTCGACCCCTCCGGCCTCAGGTCGCGGATCGCCGCCGAGTGCGACTTCGACCCGGCGGCGCACGGCCTGGACGCCGAGGAGATCGCACGGGCGGACCGTTACATACAGTTCGCCCTGGTCGCCGGCGACGAGGCGGTCCGGAACTCGGGGCTCGACCTCGGCCGGGAGGATCCCTGGCGGGTCGGGGTCTCCCTGGGGACGGCCGTGGGTGGCACCACCCGTCTGGAGCACGACTACGTCCTGGTGAGCGGCGCCGGCCAGCGCTGGGACGTGGACCACCGGCAGGCGCAGCCCCAGCTGCACCGGGCGTTCTCCCCGAGCACTCTGGCCTCCGCGGTGGCGGAACGTTTCGGCGCCCAGGGTCCGGTGCAGACCGTGTCCACCGGCTGCACCTCGGGCCTGGACGCCGTCGGCTACGCCTTCCACACCGTTCAGGAGGGCCGCGCCGACATCTGCATCGCCGGTGCCTCGGACTCCCCGATCTCCCCGATCACCATGGCCTGCTTCGACGCGATCAAGGCCACCTCCCCGAACAACGACGACCCCGAGCACGCCTCGCGCCCGTTCGACAACCGCCGTGACGGGTTCGTCATGGGCGAGGGCGGCGCGGTGCTCGTGCTGGAGGAGCTGGAGCACGCCAAGGCCCGCGGCGCGCACATCTACTGCCAGCTCGACGGCTACGCCACCTTCGGCAACGCCTACCACATGACCGGTCTCACCAGCGAGGGCCTGGAGATGGCCCGCGCCATCGAGACCGCCCTGAACCACGCCCGCCTCGACCCCACCGCCATCGACTACGTCAACGCGCACGGCTCCGGCACCCGGCAGAACGACCGCCACGAGACCGCAGCCGTGAAGAAGGCGCTCGGACAGCACGCGTACAGCACGCCGATGAGCTCCATCAAGTCCATGGTGGGCCACTCGCTCGGTGCCATCGGCGCCATCGAGGTCGTCGCCTGCGTGCTCGCCCTGGCCCACCAGGTCGTCCCGCCCACCGCGAACTACGAGACCCCCGACCCCGAGTGCGACCTCGACTACGTGCCGCGCGTCGCCCGCGAACGGCCGCTGAGCGGTGTCCTGTCCGTGGGCAGCGGGTTCGGCGGCTTCCAGTCCGCGGTGGTCCTGACCCGGCAGAGAGGACGGACACGATGAGCGAACCGCCTGCCCGGCGGGCGGCCGTCACCGGCATCGGTGTCGTCGCGCCCAACGGATCCAGCACCGAGACCTTCTGGAAGTCCGTCCAGGAGGGACGCAACGTCCTCGACAAGGTGACCCGCGAGGGCTGCGAGCACCTGCCCATGAAGGTGGCCGGAGAGGTCCGTGACTTCGACCCGGCGGCCGCCGTCGAGGAACGCCTCATCGTCCAGACCGACCGCTTCACGCACTTCGCGATGGCCGCGGCCGACCTGGCACTGGAGGACGCCCGGCTCGGCCGCGCCGACACCGACGGCTCGCCGTTCGACATCGGCGTGGTCACCGCGGCCGGCTCCGGCGGCGGCGAGTTCGGCCAGCGCGAGCTCCAGCAGCTGTGGGGCAAGGGCAGCCGGTTCGTCGGCCCCTACCAGTCCATCGCCTGGTTCTACGCGGCCAGCACCGGCCAGATCTCCATCCGGCGCGGCTTCAAGGGACCCTGCTCGGTGGTCGCCGCCGACGAGGCCGGCGGCCTGGACGCCCTCGCCCATGCCGCCCGCGCGGTGCGGCGCGGCACGGACGTCATCGTGGCCGGCTCCACCGAGGCGCCGATAGCTCCGTACTCGGTGGTCTGTCAGCTCGGCTACGAGGAGCTCAGCCGGGAGACCGACCCGGCCCGGGCCTACCGTCCCTTCACCGAGCAGGCCTGCGGGTTCGTGCCGGCCGAGGGCGGCGCCATGCTCGTCGTGGAGGACACCGGCTCGGCCCGTCGGCGCGGGCTGCCGGTCCGGGCCACCCTCGACGGGCACGCCTCGACCTTCACCGGGGCCTCCCGCTGGGCCGAGTCCCGGGCCGGGCTCGCCCAGGCGATCCGCGGGGCACTGGCCGAGGCCGGCTGCGCCCCCGAGGAGGTCGACGTGGTCTTCGCCGACGCCCTCGGCGTCCCGGAGGCCGACCGGGCGGAGGCGCTGGCCATCACCGACGCCCTCGGCGCGCACGGCAGACGCGTGCCGGTCACCGCACCCAAGACCGGGATCGGCCGGGGCTACTGCGCGGCCCCCGTCCTGGACACCGCCGCCGCGGTGCTCGCGATGGAACACGGCCTGATCCCGCCGACCCCGGGTGTCTTCGACATCTGCCACGACCTCGACCTCGTGACCGGCAGCGCCCGCGCCGCCGCACCACGCACGGCGCTGGTCCTCAGCCGGGGACTCATGGGGTCGAACTCGGCGCTCGTGCTGCGCCACGGCGCGGCCGGGTGATCCGGAGAGAAACAGCTGCCCAGCAGCGGAGAAGAAGGAGTTCCCTATGAGCATCACCGTGGACGAACTGTCCGAACTCATGAAGAAGGCCGCCGGCGTCACCGTCTCCCCGACCGACCTGCAGGAGCGGTCCGACAGCGGCTTCGACGCCCTCGGTGTCGACTCGCTCGGCCTGCTCGGCATCGTCGGCGAGCTGGAGAACCGGCACGGCGTGCCCATGCCGGTCGACGCCGAGCGGTGCAAGACGCCCCGCCAGTTCCTCGACCTCGTCAACAGCGCCATGCCCGCGGGAGCCTGACATGACCGGACACACCCAGAACGAGATCACCATCGCCGCGCCCGTCGACCTGGTCTGGGACATGACCAACGACGTGGCCAACTGGCCGCAGCTGTTCAGCGAGTACGCCAGCGCCGAGATCCTCGAGGAGAAGGGGAACAAGGTCACCTTCCGGCTGACCATGCACCCCGACGAGAACGGCAAGGTGTGGAGCTGGGTCTCCGAGCGCGAGACCGACCGCCCCGGCCTGAGCGTCCGGGCCCGCCGCGTCGAGACCGGCCCCTTCGCGCACATGAACATCCTCTGGCGGTACGAGGAGGTACCGGCCGGCACCCGCATGGTCTGGACCCAGGACTTCGCGATGAAGCCGGAAGCCCCCGTCGACGACGAGTGGATGACCGACAACATCAACCGGAACTCCAAGGTCCAGATGGCCCTGATCCGGGACAAGATCGAGAAGGCGGCCACCGGCCGTCGCCCCGACCCGGCCCTGGCCGACTGAGCCGGCCGTCGCAAGATTAGGAACGGAGAGACACGTGCACCAGGCCCTGATCGTCGCCCGTATGGCACCGGGCTCCGCGCCCGACATCGCGAAGGTGTTCGCGGAGTCCGACCGGGGAGAGCTGCCGCACCTCGTCGGGGTCACCCGGCGCAGCCTCTTCCAGTTCGGTGATGTGTACATGCACCTCATCGAGTCCGAGCGCGAGCCGGGACCGGCCATCGCCAAGGTCACCTCGCACCCCGAGTTCAGGGACGTCAGCGACCGTCTCCAGGCGTACGTCAGCGCGTACGACCCGGAGACCTGGCGCTCCCCGAAGGACGCGATGGCGCAGCGCTTCTACCTCTGGGAGCGCGAGGGCGGTTCCTGAACCGCCGTCCAGCCAACGGTGCCGGACCCGCGTACGACGCGGGCCCGGCACCGGCGTGTGCGGGGGAGCCGCCGCTCAGGCGGGCACCACACAGTCGAAGGCGTGCAGATACGGGTTGACGGGACTGATGTCCCGGACGGTCAGCCCCGCGTCGGTCAGCCGGCGCACCATGCTGTCGGTGGTGTGCTTGGCCCCGCCGACGTTCAGGAGCAGCAGCAGGTCCATCGCGGTGCTGAACCGCATCGACGGGGTGTCGTCGACCAGGTTCTCGATCACCACGACCCGGGCGCCCGGTCCGCCCGCCGCGATCACGTTGGCGAGCAGCCGCGCGGTGGACTCGTCGTCCCACTCCAGGATGTTCTTGATGACGTAGACGTCCGCGTCGACCGGCACGGCCTCCCGGATGTCACCGGGCACGATGCGCGCCCGGTCCTCCAGGTCACCGCCCGGACGCAGCCGGGGCAGTGCCTTCTCCACCACCTTCGGCAGATCCAGCAGGTACCCCTTCATCGCCGGGTACTTGTCGAGCAGGCTCGCCACCACATGCCCCTGCCCGCCGCCGAGGTCGGCGACCGACCGGTTGCCGGACAGGTCGAGCAGGGCGGCGACCTCACGGGCCGACTGCTCGCTGGAGGTGGTCATCGCCCGGTTGAAGACGTCCGCCGACTCCGGCGCGTCCTCGTTCAGATAGACGAAGAACTCCTTGCCGTAGAGGTCCTCGACGACGTTGCGGCCGCTGCGCACGGCCTCGTCCAGCTTCGGCCAGGCGTCCCAGGTCCACGGCTCGGTGCACCACAGGGCGATGTAGCGCAGGCTGTGCGGGTCGTCCTCGCGCAGCAGCCGGGAGGTGTCGGTGTGGGCGAACGTCCCGTCCGGGCGCTCGGCGAAGACGCCGTAGCAGGACAGGGCGCGCAGCAGCCGGCGCAGCGGCTTGGGGTCCGTCTTCACCGTGGAGGCCAGGCTCTCCACGGTCATCGGGGCGTCCCCGAGCGCGTCGGCGACGCGCAGCCGGGCGGCCGCGCGTACGGCGGCGGCACACGCCGCCCCGAACACGAGCTCGCGCAGCCGCATCGACGGCGGCGGTGCGCCCTCCGCCTGCGCCTGCTTCAGCGGCGCCGAGAGGTCACGTGCTGGTGCGGTCATGTGCCGCCTTCCTTCCTTGTGGGGGTGTCGTACGGCCGTCCGGTCAGCACAGACCCGCGGGCTTGGACTTCTTGCAGGTGTTCTGCTTGAAGGAGTTGCCGTGCTTGGTGGCTTCCTGGTTGACCAGGTCGGCGGGGGCGTTGCCCGACAGCTTGTTGCGGGTGACCTGGTTCTTGTCGCTGCTGGCGCCCACGAAGCTCTTGAAGAGCACGACGCCGCCGGACAGCGGGGACTTGCCGGAGTTGCCGGTGACCGTGTTCCCGGTCACCAGGGTGTCCTCGGTGCCGGTCAGCACGATGCCGGAGCCCTGCAGGAAGGCCAGCCGGGCCGTCTTCTTGCAGTACTTGTTGTTCTTGACGACCTGGTTGTCGGCGACGGTGATGTGACCGGCCTTCGGCTTGTTCTCGTCGCCGACGACGAACACGCCCGCGCAGTTGCCGGTGACCGAGTTGTCCGAGACGGTCAGGTTGCGCAGCCGGCGCACGGTGACGCCGATCCGGTTCTTCTCCAGCAGGTTGTGCTCGACCACCGTGCCGTCGGTGTCGGTGGCGCCCTTCTCCGTCATGACGGAGTTGGCGAGGAACAGGCCGGCGTCGCCGTTCCCCCGGGCCACGTTGTTGCGGTAGGTGCTGTGCACCGAGCGCTCCTCGGCGAGGCCCCACTGCCCGTTCTTCACGGCGGCCACGCCGTGCACGTTCAGGTTGGACGTGCCCACCGACATGACGCCGATCCGGGAGAACCCGGTGACGGTCATCCGGGCGATGGTGACGTCCTCGAGGGGCTTGTTCTTGGCTCCGACCACACAGATGCCGTTGCCCATCTCGGCGCAGGACTTCTGGGCGGCTGCCTTCTTCCCGCTGCTCTTGACCTTCTTGGCCGGCTTGAGCACGGTGCCCGCGCCCATGCCGCGCAGGGTGATTCCGGGGGTGGTCACCTTGACGCTCTCGCGGTAGGTGCCCGCCGCCACGAGGACGGTGTCGCCGGGCTGGGCGGCGTTCACCGCCTTCTGGATCGACTCACCGGGGTGCACCACCAGGGTGCGGTGGGCGGCGGACGCCGGAGCGGCGCCGAGGAGGGAGCCGCACAGGGCGGCGCTGCACGCGAGGTATGTGATATGGCGTTTTGTCACATTGGGAAGGTTAAGAGCAGATGACCCGATAACCCGCCCGATGCTCCGTTCGGCGGCGTGTCATCCACGGCATGCGCGCACGAGGGAGACCGCCGAAAGCGACGCCGGCCTCGTGGTGCGGGAAAGCCGCTGGTCAGCAGTCACGTCGAATGGGCGGAGAGCATGCCGAGTGACTGTCGTGCTGACCCCCTCCGGCTGATGAAGCCGTACCCGGCCCGACATGTGAACGATGGGGCGCCCGGAGTGACCGGGCGCCCCATCGTCACAGGAGTCGACATGCGAGGCGTCAGCGGGCCTTGCCGCCGCCCTTCGGCATGCGCATGCCCCTGGGCATCGGGCCCTTGGGGAGCGGCATGTTGGACATCAGGTCGCCCATGGCGCGGAGCCGGTCGTTGGTGGTGGTGACCTGGGGGCCGGTGAGGACGCGCGGGAACTTGAGCATCGTCGTGCGCAGCTTCTTCAGCTCGACCTGGCCCTCGGCCGTGCCCACGATCACGTCGTGCACCGGTACGTCGGCCACGATACGGGCCATCTTCTTCTTCTCGGCGGCCAGCAGGGTCTTCACCCGGTTCGGGTTGCCCTCGGCGACCAGGACGATGCCGGCCTTGCCGACCGCCCGGTGCACCACGTCCTGGCTGCGGTTCATCGCCACCGCCGGCGTCGTCGTCCAGCCCCGCCCGATGTTGTCCAGCACCGCGGCCGCGGCGCCCGGCTGGCCCTCCATCTGGCCGAAGGCCGCCCGCTCGGCCCGGCGGCCGAAGACGATCGCCGTCGCGAGGGCGGCGAGCAGCAGGCCCAGGATGCCCAGATAGACCGGGTGGCCGATCAGGAAGCCGATCACGAGGAAGACGGCAAGGGTGCCGAGACCGACACCCGCGAGTACGAGGCCGATCGTCTTGTCGGCCTTGCGGGTCATCTTGTACGTCAGGACGATCTGCTTCAGTCGTCCCGCATTCGCAGCGTCCGCTGCCGGTTCCTGCCTCGCCATGCCCCGAAGTCTACGTGGCCCCGGGAGTGCCGACGACGGCAGTGCCCGGACAGGGGCGGCGGAAGGGCGTCAGGAGCGGCCGGCGGCCTGCTCGAGGAAGTGCTGCGCCTCGACCCGGTCCTTGGCGCGACGGCGGTCCTCCAGCACGGAGGTCCAGGCGTTCTGGCGTGCGGTGCGCTGGCCGCCGCTCATGAGGAGCGACTCGACGGCGCGCAGCGCGTCGGTGAAGGACGGGATCGCGGTGGCGCGAACGGGCGCGGCCTGCATGGTGGAGGTCCCCCCTCGAAGTGGGTGTACGAGCTGTGATACCAGGGTCACTGTTCGGTGTTACCAGGGCGTGACCGACCGGTCAAACGCCAATGAAGCCTTGATACGAGGGCCCGGAACACCGACGCGGCCCTGACGTGTGTCCTCATCAGCGAGGACGGTCAGGACCGCGTCCATTCGGTCATTACTGGCCGGTAGTGGCTTGTGCGTGAATTCACACGCTCGGAGTCCGGGGTGTGTCAGACCGCCTGTACGGCGACGAACGAGCCCCGCTTCTCGACGGCCATCCGGTAGAGGCGTCCGGCCCGGTAGGAGGAGCGGACCAGCGGCCCGGACATCACACCGGAGAAGCCGATCTGCTCGGCCTCCTCCTTCAGCTCCACGAACTCCTGCGGCTTGACCCAGCGCTCCACCGGGTGGTGGCGGACGCTCGGGCGCAGGTACTGCGTGATGGTGACCAGCTCGCAGCCGGCCTCGTGCAGCTGCCGCAGCGCGTCGCTGACCTCCTCGCGGGTCTCGCCCATGCCGAGGATGAGGTTGGACTTGGTGACCAGGCCGAAGTCGCGGGCGGCCGTGATGACCTGGAGCGAGCGGTCGTAGCGGAAGCCGGGGCGGATGCGCTTGAAGATCCGGGGCACGGTCTCGACGTTGTGCGCGAAGACCTCGGGGCGGGACGAGAAGACCTCGGCGAGCTGCTCCGGGACCGCGTTGAAGTCGGGCGCGAGCAGCTCGACCTTGGTGCGGCCCTCCTCGCGCTGTGCCGTCTGCGCGTGGATCTGACGGACCGTCTCCGCGTACAGCCAGGCGCCGCCGTCCGCCAGGTCGTCGCGCGCGACGCCGGTGATGGTGGCGTAGTTGAGGTCCATGGTGACCACGGACTCGCCCACGCGGCGCGGCTCGTCACGGTCCAGGGCCTCGGGCTTGCCGGTGTCGATCTGGCAGAAGTCGCAGCGCCGGGTGCACTGGTCGCCGCCGATGAGGAACGTCGCCTCGCGGTCCTCCCAGCACTCGTAGATGTTCGGGCAGCCGGCTTCCTGGCAGACCGTGTGCAGGCCCTCGCTCTTCACGAGGTTCTGCATCTTCGTGTACTCGGGGCCCATTTTCGCCCGGGTCTTGATCCACTCGGGCTTGCGCTCGATGGGGGTCTGGCTGTTGCGGACCTCCAGGCGCAGCATCTTGCGTCCGTCGGGTGAGACTGCGGACACGACCGGCTCCCTAGCGATTGATTCTTCGGCGTGCTCCAGCGTACGCCCGTGGATTCGAAAGCCTGCTGGCTGCAGTCAGGCCGCCGGTGTCTTCTCGATCACCCTCGGCGCGAGTTCCGCGTTCTCCAGTACGTCCTTCAGGTGCCGCTCCACCACCGGCAGCACCTCGTCGATGGTCACGTCCCGGCCCAGCTCGCCCGCGAGGGAGGCGACGCCCGCGTCCCGGATGCCACAGGGGATGATCTTGTCGAACCACTTGTTGTCGGGGTTCACGTTCAGCGCGAAGCCGTGCATCGTGACGCCCTTGGCGACCCGGATGCCGATCGCGGCGATCTTCCGGTCCTCGCGGCGCTGCCCGGCGTTGGAGGGCGCGTACTCCGGGCCGTTCAGGCGGGGGTCGAACTCCTCGTCGTGCAGCCGCGGGTCGAAGTCCAGGGAGAGTCCTCCGAGGGCCTGCGGCCGCTGCTCGACCGGGTCGCCGAGCACCCACACCCCGCTGCGTCCCTCGACCCGGGTGGTCTCCATGCCGAACTCGGCGCAGACCCGGATCAGCGCCTCCTCCAGACGCCGTACGTGCGCGACCACGTCGACCGGGCGCGGGAGCTTCTGGATCGGGTAGCCCACCAGCTGGCCCGGGCCGTGCCAGGTGATCTTGCCGCCGCGGTCCACGTCGACGACCGGGGTGCCGTCGAGCGGCCGCTCGTTGTCCGCGGTGCGGCGGCCCGCCGTGTACACCGGGGGGTGTTCGAGCAGCAGGACCGTGTCGGGCACCTCGTCGGCGAACCGTGCCGCGTGCACCCGGCGCTGCTCGTCCCACGCCTCCTGGTACTCGACGGCATCCGCTCCGAACCCCATGCGGACGAACCGCAACTCACTCACGGCAAGCGCCTCCCTCGGCGACGGGTGTGTCAGGCACATAACGCGCCCAAGCCACTGTACGTCCGGCCGTCGCGCGTCAGCCCTGGGGGCAATCCTCACACGATCGGATGAATGAACGTCGAAGTGTGCGATCGGGTGCTCACTCTCCGCTACATTCGCGCCGTCCAAGAGCGCCAAAAGGGCTGCTCACCGGCAATCCGGGCACAAGCCACCGGGCTGAGCCAGAAGGCAGGAGACCCCACCCCAGATGACGGACCGACCCGCGCAGCGCACCCCCAACCGCCAGCTCGCCGCGCTCATCGCAGAAGCGGGGTTCTCCAACGCGGGTCTGGCCCGTCGCGTCGACCAGCTCGGTCTCGAACACGGGCTGGATCTCAGATACGACAAGACATCCGTCACCCGGTGGCTGCGCGGCCAGCAGCCCCGGGGCACCACCCCCGCCCTGATCGCGGAGGTCTTCACCCGGCGCCTCGGCCGCCGGCTGACCGCGCAGGACCTGGGGCTCGACGCGTGCGCCCCGGTCTACGCCGGGCTGGAGTTCGCGGCCACCCCCGAGGAGGCCGTCGACATCGTCAGCGGGCTGTGGCGCAAGGACTCCGGCAGCCACGCCGAGCTCCGGAAGATCGCGTTCACCCCGGCCGGGCTCGTGGTGCCCAGCCGGGACTGGCTGATCGGCCGCGCGGACGACAAGGTGGCCCGCGGCGAGCCGGCACCGGGGGCCACGGCGACGGTCCGGGTGCCGGCGCAGCTGCGCCCCGCCCCGTCGCCCAAGCAGACGGCACCCGTGCCGGGGCGGCCGCGCGGACAGGCCGACCGCGGACCCGGCCAGAAGGTCACCGGCGGCGACATCGCCGCGCTCCGCTCGGTCGGCGAACTCTTCCGCACCCTCGACGACGCCTACGGCGGCGGGCACGCGCGCCAGGCGCTGGTGCGCTACCTGGAGCACGAGTGCGAGCCGATGCTGCGCGGCACGTACGGCGAGCAGACCGGCCGCCGGCTGTTCGGCGCGGCGGCCGACCTGACCCGGCTCGCGGGCTGGACGTCGTACGACATCGCCGCGCACGGCCTGGCCCAGCGCTACTTCGTCCAGTCCCTGCGGCTGGCCCAGGCGGCCGGGGACCGCGCCTACGGCTCCTACGTCCTGGTCACCATGAGCCGTCAGGCGGTCTACCTCGGCCACGGCCGGGAGGCGGTGCAACTGGCCCGGGTGGCCCAGCAGGGCGTCGGCACCAGCGCCCCGCCGGTCGTCCAGGCGCTTCTGCACGCGGCCGAGGCCCGGGCGCACGGGGTCCTCGGGGAGGTGCGGGCGTCCACCGGCGCGCTGGTGCGGGCCGAGCGCGCTCTGGAGGCGGCGCGTCCCGGCGACGACGTCCCCCACTGGGCGCGCTTCTTCGACGAGGCGCAGCTGGCCGACGAGTTCGGCCACTGCCACCGGGACCTCCAGCAGTTCCGGGCGTCCGCCCAGCACGCCGAGCGCTCCCTGCAACTGCGTGCGCCCTCCTACGCCCGCAGCCGCCTCTTCTGCCGCGTCGTCCTCGCCACCGCCCGCCTGGGCCTCGGCGAACTCGACCAGGCCTGCGCGCTCGGCGTCGAGGCGGCGGGCGCGGCCGCGGAGATGCGCTCCGTCCGCGCGCTCGAGTACGTCAAGGACTTCGAACGCCGCCTCGAGCCCTACAAGGACGCGGCCCCGGTAAAGGGCTACCGCGACAAGGTCGCCGCGCTGGGCTGACGGGACGCTGCGCCGGGCTTGGGCCGACGGGGCTGTGTCTCTTTTCCGCCGCGCCGGCGCTCAGCCACGACGGTGTTGTCCGGCGGTGCCGAGCCGGGCGTTGCCACTCGCCGTTGCGGGTGGCGGTGATCGGCTCGGTGCCGCGCCGTCGTGGCTGGTCGCGCCCGCACGGCGGGGCCGCATATCAGATGCAGCCCCGCGCCCCTGAGGGGGCGCTATGCGGCTCGGCGTTGCAACGGCTCCGCTGTGTGCAAGGAGCCCGCTGCTCCCAGGTCGGCCACTATCGCGGCCGTGGCCCGGTGGGCCGAGTGGAGGGCTCCCTGGACGGTGCTGGTGTCGCGGTGGTCGCCGCAGACGTAGAGGCCGGCGAGGAGGCGGACGGGGCGGTGGAGGTCGTGTGGGGGGCGCATGGCGGGGATCGCCCCGGGGGTGTGGTGGACGGCGAGGGTCTCCCAGCGGCGCGTCGAGGTGCCGTAGAGGCGGGCGAGGTGCATGCGGACCGAGGTGTCGATGTCGGAGGGGGGCGTGCCGAGGACCGTGGAGGAGATCAGCGCGCGGCCCTGCGGCGCCCGGCTCGGGTCGATGTTGCTGACGACCGAGGTGTGGGAGACGGGACCGCCCCGGTCGGCGTCCAGGAGGAGGGACGTGCCGGTGGTGAGGGCTGACGGCTCGTCCGTCGTGTGGTGGACCACCGTCACCTCGTGGAAGTCCGGGACGCGCAGGCCCGGGAGGAGTTCGGCGGCGGCGCGGGCGTCCGTGGCCAGCAGGACCGCACGGCAGCGGATCACGCCGTGCTCGGCCGTCGTCACCGAGGTCGTGGAGACCGAGGTGACCCGTACGCCGGTGTGGACCGTGCCGGGCGGGAGGGCGCGGGCGAGGAGGTCGGGCAGGACCTCGGCGCCGCCCTCCGGCACGCACAGCCGGCCGCTCGCGAAGGAGCGCAGGGCGAGGTCCGCGCAGCGGCTGGACGTCGTCAGCCCGGGGTCGCAGAGCAGGGCCGCGAGCAGCGGGCGCAGGAAGCCGTCGATCGTGCGGGCGGATATCCCGCGTTCCGCCAGGGCGTGGGCGGCGGGGAGTTCGGGGCGGGCCAGGAGCCGCTCGACGGGGGTGGCGGCCAGGCGGCCCAGCGCGGCGCCCAGGCGTGCCTGGTCGACCGCGCTCCCCATCGGCGCGGTCGCCCGCGCCGGGGCCACCGCGGAGCCCCTGGGGGCGCTTGCCAGGGCGCGCACCGCATACAGTGCGCCCCTCGCGCTCCCTGTGCCCGCCGGAGCGCCCGCCCGGTGCCTGCGCCCGTCGCGATGCAGCAGCACGCCGGGCGCGAACCGGCGCAGAACCAGGGCGTCCAGTCCCGGTGTGAGCCGTAGCTCCGGGTAGGACGTGGACAGGAGCTGCCCGATCCGGTCGAGCCGGAAGCCGTCGACCTTCTCGGTCGACATCCGTCCGCCGACGTAAGGGGCGGCCTCCAGGACCGCGGTCGTTACTCCTGCGCTGTTCAGCCGATGAGCCGCGGAGAGTCCGGCGATACCGGCTCCCACGATGACGACGTCCGCCTGGTACGCGGGCTCATGCACGAGGCCCCTCCTCGATTGCGCGTCCGGTGGAGACGTGATGCCCCCAACCCGCTCCGGGGATACCCGAGTTCGGGTCGAGGTTAAGACGGTGATCGGTCAAGGGCAGTCGCGCATGAACAGGGCACGGTCGCACGCCGGTCGCATACGGTCACATGGGCCGTCAGGCTGCGCGGATCGCGTCCTCGATGCCCGGGAACGCGAACGTGAACCCCGACTCCAGCAGCCGCTTCGGCACCACCCGTTGACTGCCCAGGACGTCCCCGGCCATCTCGCCCAGCGCGGCCCGCAGCACGGGGGAGGGGACCGGGAAGAGAGCCGGGCGGCGCAGCACCCGGGCCATCGCCGCGGTGATCTCACGGTTCGTCAGCGGCTGGGGCGCGGTGAGGTTGAAGGGGCCGGACAGGCCCTCGGTGTCCATCAGGAACCTGATCGCGGCCACCTCGTCGTGCAGTGCGATGAACGACCAGTACTGGCCGCCGTCGCCCAGCCGGCCGCCGAGTCCCGCCCGGAAGAGCGGGAACAGCCGGCCCCAGGCCCCGCCGCCGCGGGCGACCACCAGACCCGTGCGGGTGAACACCGTCCGTACGCCCGCCTCCTGCGCCGGGGCCGCCGCCTCCTCCCACTCCACACACAGCGACGGCAGGAAGCCGTCCCCGGGCGGGGCGTCCTCGTCCACGGCCCGGTCACCGGTGTCGCCGTAGAAGCCCATCGCGCTGCCGCTCACGAACACCCGTGGCGGCTCCGGAAGGGCCGCCACGGCCTCCGCGAGCGCGGCCGTGCCGAGGACCCGGCTGTCCCGGATCTCGCGCTTGTACGCCGCCGTCCAGCGCCGGTCGCCGATCCCGGCCCCGGCCAGGTTCACCACCGCGTCGCAGCCGATCAGCCCGGCCGCGTCCACGTACTGCCCCTCGGGGTCCCAGCAGACCTCCCCGGTGCCGTGGGAGGCGCGCCGCACCAGGCGCACCACCTCGTGCCCGTCCGCCCGCAGGGACCGCACCAGGGCGCTGCCGATGAGGCCGGACGCACCGGCCACCGCGATACGAGAACGTTCCATGCGTCCCAGCATGCCGGTGCGGACGGCGGAAAACCCGATGGGGTCCGGGGGTCGGCCGTCCTAGGGTGATCCGCATGCCAGAGCCGTACATACGCACCGCCCTGCCCGACGACGACGAGGAACTCTCCGCCCTCGACCGTGCCACCTGGTCGTACCTGCACGCGGTGCTGCCCGAGCCGCAGCCGCCGTACGACCCCTTCTTCAGCGAGCGGCACGCCCCCGAGGACACCCTCGTCGCCGAACTCGACCGGCGCATCGTCGGCTATGTGCGCCTCGGGTTCGCCTACAAGGTCGCCTCCAACGCCCACGTCCGGCAGATCCAGGGCCTCGCCGTCGCCGAGGAGGCCCGCGGCCGGGGGGTCGCCCGGGCACTGCTGCGGGCCGTCATGGAGGAGGCCCGCCGCCGGGGCGCCCGCCGGATCAGGCTGGGCGTCCTCGGGCACAACGCCCCGGCCCGCCGGCTCTACGAGTCGGAGGGCTTCGCCGTCGAGGGCGTGCTGCCGGGGGAGTTCCTCCTGGACGGCGAGTACGTCGACGACGTGATCATGGGCCGGTCGCTGTGACGGTCGTGACGGTCAGGACGTGATCAGCTCGCCCGTGTCCACCGGCCGCGTCGCGTCCGCCCCGCGCTGCGCGTCGGTGGCCACCTCGTCGGCGGTCAGCACGTACCCCGTCTCGTTGTCCGAGGTGGAGCGGGCGAACACCACGCCGTACACCTTGCCGCCGGTGGTCAGCAGCGGGCCGCCGGAGTTGCCGGGGCGGACCGTGGAGCGGATCGAGTAGATCTCCCGGGTCACGGTGGCGTCGCTGTAGATGTTCTGGCCGGTCGCCTGCACCTTGTTCGCCACCGTGGCCGCCTGCAGGTTCAGGTCGCCGTCCTGCGGATAGCCGGCCACCACCGCCGAGTTCCCGCGCGCCGCCGAGGTGTCGAACCGCAGCACCGGCGCGCGCAGCTGCGGCACGTACAGCACCGCCACGTCCCGGTCCGGGTCGAAGAGGACGACCTCCGCGTCGTACGCCGGCCCGACCCCGCCGATCCGCACGCTCGGGTTGGAGATGCCGGCCACCACGTGGGCGTTGGTCATCACGTGCTCCGGCGCGTACACGAACCCGCTGCCCTCGCGGCCCTGGGTGCCCTGGGTGCCCTCGATCTTGACCGTGCTGCGCTTGGCCGCGTTCGTGGCGGCCGCCGTGACGTTGTCGCCGGAGGGCTTGGCGACCTGGGCCGTCGACTCGTTCTCGAACGGGTTGAAGACCTGCGGGAAACCCGCCTCGGTCAGCGCCGAGGTGGCCCGCGAGAACCAGGCCGGAGTGGTGTCCGGCATGGTGTTCTGCACCGCGCCGAGCAGCTTCGAGTCCCGGATCGCCGTCGTCACCGCGGGCGACGAGGAGGCACCGAGGACGCTCGCCGCCACCCAGGCCACGATCAGCACCGCCACCGAGTTGGCGAACGCCCCGCCTATCCCGTCGGCCACCCGCAGCGGACCCTCGTCCAGCTCCCGGCGCAGCCGCAGCGCCAGCCGCCCCGCCAGCTCGTGCCCCACCACCGCCGGCACCAGCACGGTCAGCACCGCGACCACCGTCGCCGTCGCCGTGCCCCGGGTGACCAGCTCCATCACCCACGGCAGCACCCACACGCCGATCACCGCACCGCCGACGAACCCGGCCAGCGAGACGCAGCCGGCCACCAGCCCGCGCCGGTAACCGGCCGCCGCGTAGACGAGGACCACCAGTACGAGCACCAGGTCGAGCAGGTCCACGGAGCCGCCTTTCTCTCGGTGCCCTCACATACGGCCGGGACAGGCCCGGTGATCAGTTCACGCGCGCGGGGACCCCGGGAACCGGCCACGCGTGCGTGTACCTCCTGAAACGCCACGGACCAGGACGATGGTTCCACCAGGTGGCACAGCACACATCGCGGGCGCGGGGGGCCGACCCGAGAGTGGGTGCCATGCGTGTCTTCCCAAGAGCGGGGCGGCGCACCCGGCTCACCGTCCTGACGCTGCTCGGCTGCCTGCCCGGCCTCGCCGCGGTCCTCGCGCTGGTGCTGTGCGCCCAGGGCGCCGACCGCCCCGCCCCGATCCGGCTGGCCGCCCCCGCGCCCGCCAGCCCCGCCACCCGCTACCGGGCGCCCCGGCCGCACATCGTGCCGCGCTCGGCCTGGCTGGACGCCACCGTCCGCCGCACCCAGCCGCCCCCGCGCTACGACGACCAGGTCGTCGCCGTCTTCGTGCACCACACCGACTCGCCCAACGGCTACTCCTGCGCCCAGGCACCCGAGATCATCCGCCGCCTCTACACCGGCCAGACCGGCGACCGCGCGTGGGACGACATCGGCTACAACTTCCTCGTCGACCGCTGCGGCACCATCTACGAGGGCCGCGCGGGCGGTGTCGACCGCGCCGTCACCGGCGCCCACACCCAGGGCTTCAACCACCGCACCGCCGGCATCGCCGCGCTCGGCACCTTCACCGCCGGAGTGCCCGTGCCGCGCGCGATGACCGACGCGATCGCCGCCCTGACCGCCTGGAAACTCGGCCTCGCCGACGTCGACCCGCGCGCCGGCGCCCGTCTGGTCTCCAGCAACGGCCTCAGCCGCTACCGGGAGGGCACCGCCGTCGCCCTGCCCGCCGTGGCCGCCCACAAGGACGGCTACATGACCAACTGCCCCGGCGCCGCCCTCACCGAGCGCCTCCCCGAGATCAGGGAGGCGGCCGCCCGGCTGCAGGGCAGGGTGCCGACAGCCACGAAGGCGGCTACCGAATCTCCGGTGAAGGCGCCGATGCCTTGATCCGCCGTGCTAGGCTTCCGGCGTCGCGGCGGGACACGCCGGTGGGGCGACACCGCTCAGGCGGTCGAGCGTCCGTGAACCTCAACTCCTCGGAGTTGGAATCCTCCTGCTTCCAGCAGGGGGAGGATGTCAAAGGAACGCCATAGGCGGCACGCAGGTCGTTCAGATCCCCGCGTCCTACAGTCAAGGACATCAGCAGTCGACTGGAGGTGGGGATCATGAACAGCAGTCGTACCGAAGCCCGTACGGAGACCACGCAGGGCACGGAGAAGGCCGGCCGGGTCAGGTCGTCCCGGGGACCCTGGGCGGTGGTCTGCGCGGTCGCGACGGTCGTCCTCGGCCCGGCCGCGGTCACCGCGTCCGCCCTCGACCAGGCCAACGCGGCGCCGATGCACCACGCGGTCAAGGCCGAGCAGACGCAGGCGTACATCCCGTCGGACGCCACCCGCCGCCGTACGGCCGCCTGACGCTCACTCCTTGAAGCGGTCCCAGAGCCGGGGGAACCGCTCGGCGAGCGCCCGCTCGTTCTCGAAGTCGACCGGGGTGCCCTCCGGTTCGGAGGGCGCGGGGGCGATGCCCAGGTCCGGGGCCACGGTCCCGGTGAGCTGCTCGTACGCCTCGTCCGCCGCGTACCCCAGCTCCTCGCCGTCGCCGTCGATCTCCTCGTCGAAGTCGTCCAGCAACTCCGCGAGGGTGTCCGGATCGTGCACGGCGCCCTCGAAGACGTCCCGGCCCTGGCCGATCAGCCAGCACCGGAAGAAGTCGAACGCGTCGTCACTGGCCCCGTCCAGCAGCACCCAGGCGGCGCCCCACAGGTCCCAGCGGTAGGCGCGGTTGTAGCGGGCCTCGAAGTGACGGGCGAAGTCCAGCACCAGGTCCGGCTCCATCTGGAGCAGCCGTTCCACGAGCAGGTCGGCCTGGTCCTCCGGGTCCCCCTCGGCGGCCTCACGGGTGGCGTCGACCAGCTCCCAGAACTCCGTCTCGTCCATCACGGGTCCAGCATCGTGCCTGGGCGCCGGGGCCGCACGCGGAGTGGTGCGGATTGTTATCCGCCGTCGCCCTGCCGCGCGTAGAGCTCCGCCAGCCAGACCGCGTCCGCCGCGAAGCGCGCCCGCAGCCGGGGCGGCGCCAGCACCTCGGCCTCCGGGCCGAGCGCGGTCAGCTGGCCGTGCGCGACCTCCTCGTTCTCCACCGGCAGGGTCACCGTCACCCACCCGTGCGCGTCCGGGGCACCGGCGCCCGCGAGCGCCTGCCGGGCGGCGACCGGATCGACGGCGTACGGCAGCCTGCGCACGCCGACCGCCGACAGCCGCACCACCACCTCGGCGTGCAGGAGCGAGCGCGCGAACTGCTCCGCCCGCCGGTTCCAGAACCCCGGCAGGTCGAACTCCTCGTCCCGCCCGAACCGCTCCTCGCCGGCCTCCACGGAGGTGAACCGGTCGATCCGGTACACCCGGTAGGAGTCGCTCTCCGTGACCCGCGCGCACAGGTACCAGACCCCGGCCTTCAGCACGAGCCCGTACGGCTCCAGCTCCCGCCGCACCTCCGACTCCCCGCGCCGGTAGCGTGCGACGACCCGCCGGTCGTCCCACACCGCGTCGGCCACGTCGGGCAGCAGCGCCGGGGTCTCCGGCTCGGTGAACCAGTTCGGCGCGTCCAGGTGGAAGCGCTGGGAAGCCGTCCGCGAAGCGTCCCGCAACGACGGCAGCAGCGCGGCGGACACCTTCAGCCGGGCCGCACTGGCCGCGTCCTCCAGACCCATCTCCCGCAGGGCGCCCGGCACCCCGCTCAGGAACAGCGCCTCGGCCTCGTTCCGGCCCAGCCCCGTCAGCCGCGTCCGGTACCCGCCGACCAGCCGGTAGCCGCCCCCGCGCCCCCGGTCCGCGTACACCGGAACGCCCGCCTCCGACAGCGCCTGCGCATCCCGCATCACCGTCCGCTCCGACACCTCCAGCTCACCGGCCAGCTCGGCGGCGGTCATGGCGGACCGGGACTGCAGGAGGAGCACCATCTTGATGAGTCGGGCGGCGCGCATACGTCTCATGATGCCGGGGCGCACCGACAGCGTCGGCCGCGAGCGGTTCGGCAGGAAGCGGTGAGCAACCACGACAGCGCGGCCCGGGAGTCCGGACCGCGCTGCCGTGATGACGTCGGCTTTCCTACAGCCCGTACTTCTCCCGGGCTTCCTTCACCGCCGTGGCCTTGACCTCGCCGCGCCTGGCCAGCTGCGCCAGGGCTGCCACGACGACGGACTCCGCGTCCACGCCGAAGTGGCGGCGGGCCGCCTCACGGGTGTCGGAGAGACCGAAGCCGTCGGCGCCCAGCGAGGACCAGTCCTGCTCGACCCACTGCGCGATCTGGTCCGGGACCTGGCGCATGTAGTCGGAGACGGCCAGCACCGGGCCCTCGGCACCCTGCAGCGCCTGACGGACGTACGGCACCCGCTCCTCGCCGCGCAGCAGGGCCGCGTCGGCCTCCAGCGCGTCCCGGCGCAGCTCCGTCCAGGAGGTCGCCGACCAGACGTCGGCCGCCACGCCCCACTCCTCGGCGAGCAGCCGCTGCGCCTTCAGCGTCCAGTGGATCGCCGTACCGGAGCCGAGCAGCTGGATGCGCGGGGCGTTGGCCGGGACGGTCACGCCCGCGGACTCCGCCGTGTTGAAGCGGTACAGACCCTTGACGATGCCCTCGTCGATACCGAGCCCGGCCGGCTTCGCGGGCTGCGGGAGCGGCTCGTTGTAGACGGTCAGGTAGTAGAAGACGTTCGGGTCCTCACCGGGGGCCGGCTCGCCGTACATCCGGCGCAGACCGTCCTTGACGATCGTTGCGATCTCGTAGGCGAAGGCCGGGTCGTACGACAGCGCCGCCGGGTTGGTCGCGGCGATCACCGGGGAGTGGCCGTCGGCGTGCTGGAGGCCCTCGCCCGTCAGGGTGGTACGGCCGGCGGTCGCGCCGACGAGGAAGCCGCGGCCGAGCTGGTCGCCGAGCTGCCACATCTGGTCGGCGGTCCGCTGCCAGCCGAACATCGAGTAGAAGATGTAGAACGGGATCATCGCCTCGCCGTGCGTCGCGTACGCGGTGGACGCGGCGATGAAGTCGGCCATCGAACCGGCCTCGGTGATCCCCTCGTTGAGGATCTGGCCGTTCTTGGCCTCCTTGTAGTACATCAGCTGGTCACGGTCGACCGGCTCGTACGTCTGCCCCTTGGGCGAGTAGATGCCCAGCGAGGGGAAGAGGCTCTCCATGCCGAAGGTGCGCGCCTCGTCGGGGACGATCGGCACCCAGCGCTTCCCGGTCTCCTTGTCCCGGACCAGGTCCTTGACGAGCCGGACGAAGGCCATGGTCGTCGCCACGTTCTGCGAGCCGGAGCCCTTGTCGAAGGAGGCGAAGGCCTTGTCGGCGGGAGCGGGCAGCGGGGCCAGGGCGTGCGTACGGCGGGCGGGGGCCGGACCGCCGAGGGCGGCGCGGCGCTCCTGGAGGTAGCGGACCTCGGGGGAGTCGGCGCCGGGGTGGCCGTAGGGCACGACCCCGTCGACGAAGGCGCTGTCCGGGATCGGCAGCTCCAGCAGCTCCCGCATCGTCTTGAACTCGTCCACCGTCAGCTTCTTCATCTGGTGGTTGGCGTTCTTCGACGCGAAGCCCTCGCCGAGGGTGTGGCCCTTGACCGTCTGGGCCAGGATCACGGTCGGCGCGCCCTTGAACTCGACGGCGGCCTTGTAGGCGGCGTACACCTTGCGCGCCTCGTGACCACCGCGCGAGAGGTGGAAGCACTCGAGGATCTTGTCGTCGCTCAGCAGCTTCGCCATCTCGGCGAGCGCCGGGTCCTTGCCGAAGAAGTCGGCGCGGATGTAGGCGGCGTCGCGGGTCTGGTACGTCTGCACCTGCGCGTCCGGTACCTCGCGCAGCCGTCGTACCAGCGCACCGGTGGTGTCGAGCTGGAACAGCTCGTCCCACGCGGTACCCCACAGCGTCTTGACGACGTTCCACCCCGCGCCGCGGAACTGGGCCTCCAGCTCCTGCACGATCTTGAAGTTGGCGCGGACCGGGCCGTCGAGGCGCTGCAGGTTGCAGTTGATGACGAAGGTGAGGTTGTCGAGGCCCTCACGGGAGGCGAGTGCGAGCGCCGCCGTCGACTCGGGCTCGTCCATCTCGCCGTCGCCGAGGAACGCCCAGACGTGGGACTGCGAGACGTCCTTGATGCCGCGGGCGGTCAGGTAGCGGTTGAAGCGGGCCTGGTAGATGGCCGAGAGCGGGCCGAGGCCCATGCTCACCGTCGGGAACTCCCACAGCCAGGGCAGGCGGCGGGGGTGCGGGTACGACGGGAGGCCGTTGCCGCCGGCCTCCTGGCGGAAGTTGTCGAGGTGCGCCTCGGTCAGCCGGCCGTCGAGGAAGGCGCGGGCGTAGATGCCGGGGGAGGCGTGGCCCTGGATGTAGAGCTGGTCACCGCTGCCGTCCCCCTCCTTGCCCTTGAAGAAGTGGTTGAAGCCGGTCTCGTACAGCCAGGCGGCGGAGGCGAAGGTGGCGATGTGGCCGCCGACGCCGTGTTTCGAGCCCCGGGTGACCATCGCGGCCGCGTTCCAGCGGTTCCACGCGGTGATCTTCCGCTCCATCTCCTCGTCGCCCGGCACGGCGGCCTCGGCGGCGGTGGGGATGGTGTTGACGTAGTCGGTCTCCAGCAGTTTCGGCAGCGCGATGCCGTCCGCCTCGGCGCGCTCCAGCGTGCGGCGCATCAGGTACGCGGCGCGGTGCGGCCCGGCCTCCCTGGCCACGGCGTCCAGTGAGGCCTGCCATTCGGCGGTCTCCTCAGGGTCCCGGTCGGGGAGCTGGTCGAGCGCGCTCGGCTGGATGGCCTGGGGGTCGGTCATGTCGCCGCCTTCCTCAGTCGAAGGGGGTTCCCTCATCGGTAAGGGTTCGGGGTGCCCTTGGTCTTTGGCAGGACAGGGCAGAGGGCCCGGGTGCGAGCCCGTCGGCGACTCTAACTCCCTGATCGATGATCGATCAAAGGTTTCAAGGGCAAAACTTCTCGATTCCGAGAAAGTCGGCACGGGGTGCCTTCGGCGATGGCACCGGGTGACGCTCCAGACGGGGGTTTCCGCAGGTGGGGCGGCGTGTGAGCGGGGGAGCGCTCTTGTGTGGGAGGGGCTCGACGCCATGTCTTGTCCGCCGCGCCGGCGCTCAGCCGGGACGGCGTTTTCGGCGGTGCCGAGGTTGCGGTTGCGGGTGGCGGTTGCCGACCTGGTGCCACGTCGTCGTGGCTGGCCGCCCGGTTCCTCCCCCAGCCTTCGGCCGGGGGTACCTCCAGCGCCTCTGGCGCTCAGCCGCGATGGCGGTCTTCGGCGGTGCCCGGCCCGCCGTAACCCCCGCGGCTCACGGCCTCGGGGCGCAGCCCAGGACGTGGGACTTCACGATGTCGGCGATGCGCGGGTCGCGGCGCTGGAAGGCGGCGACCAGTTCCTGGTGCTCCTCCGCGTACGACTGCTGGACCGTGCCCAGCCAGCGGATGGACAGGGCCGTGAAGACCTCGATGCCCAGGCCCTCCCAGGTGTGCAGGAGGACCGAGTTGCCGGCCGCCCGGACCAGCTCCCGGTGGAAGCCGACCGTGTGGCGGACCTGCGCCGTGCCGTCGGCGTTCCGGTCGGCCTCGTAGAGCGCCGCCACGTGCGGTTCGAGCGCCGAGCAGTCCTCCGCCAGCTGCTCCGCCGCCAGCTCCGCCGCGATCGCCTCCAGACCGGCCCGCACCGGGTAGCTCTCCTCCAGGTCCGCCGCCGTCAGGTTCCGCACCCGCACGCCCTTGTTCGGCGCGGACTCGATCAGCCGGAGGGACTCCAGCTCCCGCAGCGCCTCCCGCACCGGCGTCTGGCTGACCTCCAGCTCCGTGGCGATCCGCCGCTCCACGATCCGCTCGCCCGGCTTCCAGCGCCCGCTGACGATTCCCTCCACGATGTGCTCGCGGATCTGTTCGCGCAGCGAGTGGACGACGGGCGCGGTCATGGGAGCTCCTTAAGGGCGTTTGACGTTTAGACAATAAGGCCGGACCGCCTTGCGGGAGAGGCGCACGGGGGCGCTTTCGTGCAGGTGAGACGAGACTTACACGACGGTGCCCCGCCCGGAGGAACTCCGGGCGGGGCACCGTGGGGGACCTGCCGAGGCCTACAGACCGAGCTCGACCTCGAACTCGCCGGCCTCCAGGATCGCCTTCACGGCCGTCAGGTAGCGGGCCGCGTCGGCGCCGTCCACCAGGCGGTGGTCGTAGGACAGGGTCAGGTACGTCATGTCGCGGACGCCGATGACCGTGCCCTCCTCCGTCTCGATGACGGCCGGACGCTTGACCGTGGCACCGATGCCGAGGATCGCGACCTGGTTCGGCGGCACGATGATCGTGTCGAACAGCGCGCCGCGCGAGCCGGTGTTGGAGATGGTGAAGGTCGCGCCGGACAGCTCGTCCGGGGTGATCTTGTTGGCGCGGACCTTGCCGGCCAGGTCGGCCGTGGCCTTGGCGATACCGGCGATGTTGAGGTCGCCCGCGTGCTTGATGACCGGGGTCATCAGGCCCTTCTCCGAGTCCACCGCGATACCGACGTTCTCGGTGTCGAAGTAGGTGATCGTGCCCTCTTCCACGTTGATCCGGGCGTTGACGGCCGGGTGGGCCTTCAGCGCCTGGGCCGCCGCCTTCACGAAGAACGGCATCGGGGAGAGCTTGACGCCCTCGCGGGCCGCGAACGAGTCCTTGGCCTGGGCGCGCAGGCGCATCAGACGGGTCACGTCCACCTCGACGACCGAGGACAGCTGCGCCTGCTCGTGCAGCGCCTTGACCATGTTGTCGCCGATGACCTTGCGGATGCGGGGCATCTTGACGGTCTGGCCACGGAGGGGGGAGACCTCCAGCGCCGGGGCCTTCTTGGCAGCGGCGGGGCCCCCGGCAGTCACAGCAGCGGCGGGAGCCGGAGCGGCGGCGGCGGCCTTCGCGGCCTCGGCGGCGGCGAGCACGTCCTGCTTGCGGATCCGGCCGCCGACGCCGGTGCCCTTGACGGCGCCCAGGTCGACGCCGTTCTCGGCGGCGAGCTTGCGCACCAGCGGGGTGACGTAGGCACCCTCGTCGACCGGAGCGGCCGGAGCCGGGGCCGGGGTGACGGGGGCGGCGGCCACCGGCGCGGGGGCCGGGGCCGGGGCGGCCGGAGCCGGAGCGGCGGCGACCGGCGCGGGGGCCGGGGCGGGCGCCGGGGCGGCCGGAGCCGGGGCCGGGGCGGCGGGCGCGGGAGCCGGAGCTGCCGGGGCGGGCGCGACCGGGGCAGCGGCGACGGGCGCCGGGGCCGGAGCGGCCGGGGCCGGGGCAGCCGCCGGAGCGGCACCCGGGGCGCCGATGACGGCGAGCTTGGCGCCGACCTCGGCCGTCTCGTCCTCGCCGACCACGATCTCCAGCAGGACACCGGCGACCGGCGCCGGGATCTCGGTGTCGACCTTGTCGGTGGAGACCTCGAGCAGGGGCTCGTCCTCCGCGACCTCCTCGCCGACCTGCTTCAGCCAGCGGGTGACGGTGCCCTCGGTGACGGACTCACCGAGCGCGGGCAGGACCACGTCCGTGCCGGACGCGCCACCGGACGGAGCGGCGGGGGCAGCGGCGGCGGGGGCCGGGGCGGGGGCGGGGGCCTCGGCGACCGGCGCGGGGGCCGGGGCGGCCGGAGCCGGCGCGGCGACGGGCTCGGCGACCGGGGCCGGAGCGGCAGCCGGGGCACCGGTGCCGTCGTCGATGATGGCCAGCTCGGCGCCGACCTCGACCGTCTCGTCCTCGGCGACCTTGATCGAGGCCAGGATGCCCGCGGCGGGGGCCGGGATCTCGGTGTCGACCTTGTCGGTCGACACCTCGAGCAGCGGCTCGTCGGCCTCGACGCGCTCGCCCTCGGCCTTCAGCCAGCGCGTGACAGTGCCCTCGGTGACGCTCTCGCCGAGCGCCGGAAGGGTTACGGAAACCGCCATGGTTTCGGTTGCTCCTTACGAATTGCGGAAGTCTGAGTCGTCGCTTGTGTCGACCGAGGGTCAGTCGTGCGAGTGCAGGGGCTTGCCGGCCAGGGCCAGGTGGGCCTCGCCGAGCGCCTCGTTCTGCGTCGGGTGAGCGTGGATGAGCTGGGCGACCTCGGCGGGCAGCGCCTCCCAGTTGTAGATCAGCTGGGCCTCGCCGACCTGCTCGCCCATGCGGTCGCCGACCATATGGACGCCGACCACGGCACCGTCCTTCACCTGGACGAGCTTGATCTCGCCGGAGGTGTTGAGGATCTTGCTCTTGCCGTTGCCCGCCAAGTTGTACTTCAGAGCGACGACCTTGTCCGCACCGTAGATCTCCTTGGCCTTGGCCTCGGTGATGCCGACGGAGGCGACCTCGGGGTGGCAGTACGTCACCCGCGGCACGCCGTCGTAGTCGATCGGGACGGCCTTCAGACCGGCCAGGCGCTCCGCCACCAGGATGCCCTCGGCGAAGCCGACGTGCGCGAGCTGGAGCGTCGGGACCAGGTCGCCGACGGCGGAGATGGTCGGGACGTTGGTCCGCATGTACTCGTCGACCAGGACGTAGCCCCGGTCCATGGCGACACCCTGCTCCTCGTAGCCGAGACCGGCGGAGACGGGCCCGCGGCCCACCGCGACCAGCAGGACCTCGGCCTCGAACTCCTTGCCGTCGGCGAGGGTGACCTTGACGCCGTCGGCGGTGTACTCGGCCTTCGAGAAGAAGGTGCCCAGGTTGAACTTGATGCCGCGCTTGCGGAACGCTCGCTCAAGAAGCTTGGAGGAGTTCTCGTCCTCGACCGGGACGAGGTGCTTGAGGCCCTCGACGACGGTGACGTCGGCACCGAAGGACTTCCACGCGGAGGCGAACTCGACGCCGATGACACCGCCGCCCAGGATGATCGCGGACTTCGGCACGCGGTCCAGGACGAGGGCGTGGTCGGAGGAGATGATGCGGTTGCCGTCGATCTCCAGACCGGGCAGCGACTTCGGCACGGAGCCGGTCGCCAGCAGGACGTGGCGGCCCTGGATGCGCTGGCCGTTCACGTCGACGGAGGTCGGGGAGGAGAGCCGCCCCGTGCCCTCGATGTACGTCACCTTGCGCGAGGCGATGAGACCCTGCAGACCCTTGTACAGGCCGGAGATGACACCGTCCTTGTACTTGTGGACGGCGGGGACGTCGATGCCCTCGAAGGTGGCCTTGACGCCGAACTGCTCGCTCTCGCGGGCCTGGTCGGCGATCTCGCCCGCGTGCAGCAGGGCCTTGGTGGGGATGCAACCCCGGTGCAGGCAGGTACCGCCGACCTTGTCCTTCTCGATCAGGGCGACGTCCAGGCCCAGCTGCGCCCCGCGCAGGGCCGCGGCGTAACCGCCACTACCACCGCCGAGGATCACTAGGTCGAAAACGGTGCTGGCGTCGTTCGCCACGTCACGTCCTCCATGCATGTGCGCCGTACGCCGGGCACCTTTTCCCCATACGGGTGGTTGACCGGTCGGTCGGCTGGTGTCCGGCCGCTCTTCTTCGGCCCTGTGGGTGGGGCCCTGTCCTGCCGAGCCCCATCTTCGCACTTGTCGGAGGTGAACGAGACGCGGGGCCGGGGTGTGAGACACCACACGCTCACGTGTGAGAAGGGGCACGTGGTCCCCCTCAGGGGCGCGGGGCTGTATCGATATGCGGCTCCGCCGCGCGGGCGCGAGAAACCCCCACGGCCCGCAGTCGCCCTATGACGGAATGGACCGAGCCAAGAGGCGACGGGACCCCGCCCTACCCGCGCGCGAGGTCCCGTCGGCAACATCAGCCCAGGTCACCCTCGGCCGTCAGCTCCGCCAGCCGCACCAGCGTCCGCACCGCCGACCCCGTCCCGCCCTTCGGCGTGTACCCGAACGGCCCGCCCTCGTTGAAGGCAGGACCGGCGATGTCGAGGTGCGCCCAGGTGATCCCCTCGCCCACGAACTCGCGCAGGAAGAGCCCGGCGACCAGGCCGCCGCCCATCCGCTCGCCCATGTTGGCGATGTCGGCGGTCGAGGACTCCATCCCCTTGCGCAGGTGCTCCGGCAGCGGCATCGGCCACGCCGGCTCGCCGACCTCCTCCGCCGCCTCGTGCACCGTGGAGCGGAACGCGTCGTCGTTGGCCATGACCCCGAACGTCCGGCTGCCCAGCGCCAGCATCATCGCCCCGGTCAGCGTCGCCACGTCCACGATCGCGTCCGGCTGCTCCGCCGACGCCGCCCACAGCGCGTCGGCCAGGACCAGCCGCCCCTCCGCGTCCGTGTTCAGCACCTCGACCGTCTTGCCGCTGTACATGCGCAGCACGTCACCCGGCCGCACGGCGGACCCGGACGGCATGTTCTCGGCCAGCGCCAGCCACCCGGTCACGTTGACCTGGAGACCGAGCCGTGCCGCCGAGACGACGGCGGCGAAGACCGCGGCCGCCCCGCTCATGTCGCACTTCATCGTCTCGTTGTGGCCGGCCGGCTTGAGGGAGATGCCGCCCGAGTCGTAGGTGATGCCCTTGCCGACGTAGGCGAGGTGCTTCTCCGCCTCGGGGTGCGTGTACGACAGCTTCACCAGCCGCGGGGTCGCGGCCGAGCCGCCGCCGACGCCGAGGATGCCGCCGTAGCCGTCCTTGGCGAGCGCCTTGTCGTCGAGCACCTGCACCTTGAAGCCGTGCTCCTTGCCCGCGCCCTGCACGATCGCGGCGAACGCGGCCGGCGTGAGGTCGTTCGGCGGGGTGTTGATCAGGTCACGGGCGCGGTTGAGCTCCTCGGAGACGGCGGTGGCGCGGGCCACGGCCGCCTTGTGGGCCGCGTCCCGCGGCTTGCCGCCGAGCAGCGCGGCCTCGGCGAGCGGCGCCTTGCCGTTCTTGGCCTTGGCGGCGCCCGCGGCCTGACGGCCGTTCTCCTTGTACGTGTCGAAGGAGTACGCGCCGAGCAGCACGCCCTCGCCGATCGCGCCCACGGCGGCCGCGTCCTCGACCGGCAGCGCGAAGGCCGCCTTCTTCGCCCCGTTCAGCGCGCGGGCGGCGACACCGGCCGCCCGGCGCAGCGCCTCGGCGGTGTACTCGGCGTCCTTGCCGGGCGCGGCGCCCAGGCCCACCGCGATGACGAGCGGGGCCTTGAAGCCGGCCGGGGAGGGCAGCTTCGTCAGTTCGCCCTCGGCACCCGAGGCACCGAGGGTCTCCAGGACGCGGGCGAGCTTGCCGTCGTAGGCCTCGTCCACGGCCTCCGCGCCCGGCGCTACGAGCAGGTCCCCAGACTTGGAACCTGTGCCCTTGGCGACACCGATCACGATCGCGTCGGCCCGGAGGCCGGGCGCCGCTGAGGTGCTGAGAGTGAGAGCAGTCACGGTGGTGGAATCTCGCTTCCGATGTTGAGTTGCTGTGGCCGAGTGGGTGGGTCGACCGGGCCCGGGAAGCGACCCTAGAAGCTTTCGCGGGGCGCGTTGCGACCGGGGCCTTCACCCTGTCGGCGAACACCCGGGACGAGCCTACGCGTGTGTATGCGTTCGCTCATTCCTGCGGGCGTTCACCTGGGGGTGGCGTCGTCGCCACTTCCCGCCCCTCCCCAGGGGTCACCTGGGACACACTCGTCGGGATCCAGCGGGCGACTTGCCCGTCGCTTCGCATGATGTCCACCGATCCCGCTCTGATCCGCCCTATATCAGGGCGCGCCGGGATCTTCTGGGGGAGGGACCCGCCTTGGCGCACACCGCGCTCCGATGGAGAACCACGGCCATCGCCATAACCGCCGCCGCAGGACTGACCACGCTCGGCGTGGCCGCTCCCGGCGCTTCCGCCGCCACCGCCACACCCCGCATCGACCTCAGGGTGCTGGTCGTCGACAACGGGGACAGCCCAGTCGCGGCCATCACGGCCCAGCTGAGGAGCGAGGGCATCCCGTACACGACCGTCGACCTCAACGACTCCGGCCGCCCGGCGGTCACCGCCGCGTTCCTCGGCGACACGGTGAACGGCACGCCCCGCGCGAGGTTCCAGGGCGTGGTGCTGCCCAACGAGGCTCCCTTCGGGGCGGGTTCGGCCGAACAGACGGCCCTGGAGACGTACGAGAAGACGTACGGCATCCCGCAGGTCGACGCCTACACCTGGGCGCACCCCGAGGTCGGCCTCGACTACGGCGCCTACTCCGGCACGCTCGACGGGAAGACGGCGACCGTCACCACCGCCGGCCGGTCGGCCGCCTTCGGCTACCTCGACGGCACGGTCGCCTTCGAGGACAACTCCCCGTCCGTGCAGGAGAGTTACGGCTACGTCGCCACGCCCCGCACCGGCTTCACCAGCTATGTCGACGTCCCGGTGCTGGGCGGCACGGGCACCGGCAGCCTGCTCGGCGAGTACGCCCACGACGGCCGCCGCGAACTGGTGCTGACCTTCGCCTACAACCAGTACCAGCAGCAGTTCCGGGTGCTGGCCCGGGGCATCGTCGAATGGCTCACCCAGGGCGTGCACCTGGGGCAGGCCCGCAACTACTTCGCCGTGCACGTCGACGACGTGTTCGCCCCCGACGCCCGCTGGGACACCGCCCGCAACTGCACCCCCGGCGACATCGACTGCGCCGGCGGCGACGGCCAGGACACCACCACCCCGATCCGGATGACCGCGGCCGACGCGCAGTACGCCGCCCAGTGGCAGCAACAGCACGGCTTCACCCTGGACATGGTGTTCAACGCGGGCTCCGGCGAAGAGTGGAAGAGCGAGAACGGCGGCAAGGACTCGCTCACCGACCAGTTGCTCGCCGACAAGGCCAAGTACCGCTGGGTGAACCACACCTACACCCACCTGTTCCTCGGCTGCGTCCAGGACACCTCCACCGTGCCGTGGAGCTGCGCCCGCAACGCGGACGGCTCGACCAAGTACGTGTCGGCTGCCGACATCTCGGCCCAGATCCGCGACAACTACGACTGGGCGGTCCAGAAGGGCCTCCCGGTGGACCGCACCGAGCTGGTCACCGGCGAGCACTCGGGCCTGAAGACCCTGCCCCAGCAGCCCGACGACAACCCGAACCTGGCGTCGGCCCTCGCCTCCAACGGCGTGAAGTGGACCGGTTCGGACAACTCCCGCGAGCCGGACCAGCGTTCCGTCGGCAGCGGCACCCTCACCGTGCCGCGCTACCCGATGAACGTGTACTACAACGTCGGCACCAAGCCCGAGATGGCCGACGAGTACAACTGGATCTACACGTCCAAGGCCGACGGCGGCAGCGGGATCTGTGAGAACAACGCGACCTCCACCTGCCTGTCCGCACCGCTGGACACGGCCTCCGGCTACGACGCCACCATCGTCCCGCAGGAGGCCCACACCGACCTCGGGCACGTCCTGGCCAACGACCCCCGCCCGCACTACGCGCACCAGTCCAACCTGGCCGAGGACCGGATCCTGTACCCGGTCATGGACCGCGTGCTCGCCGACTACCAGGCGATCTTCGCCGACAACACCCCGGTCGTGAACCTCCGCGAGAGCGCGATCGGCGCCGAACTCCAGAACCGCGCCAAGTGGCAGGCGGCCCTGGACGCCGGCAAGGTCACCGCCTACCGGATCGGCAAGACGGTGACCATCTCGGCCCCCTCCGGCACCCAGATCCCGGTGACGGCACCGGAGGGCACCAAACAGCAGCAACTGCTCGGCACCTCGACCTTCGGCACGGCCTACGCCGGCGAACGCCAGGCCTGGACCGCGCCCGGCGCCCTGCAGTCGGCGGTCACGCTCAAGCTGCCGTAAGCAGCAGCGCCCCGAAAGGGGCGCTGGGGGTACCCCCGGCCGAAGGCTGGGGGAGGAACTGCGCGACCGGCCCCCACGCACCCGCTCGGGGTCGGCCCGCAGTTCCCGCACACCATCCGCATGCACCAGCAGGGGGGAACCGCGCAGCATGCGCCCGCATACTCGTGTCACCATGCTCACCGAAGGCACCTATCCGCACGTCCACGGCGGCGTCAGTACCTGGTGCGACCAACTCGTCAAGGGCATGCCGGACGTCGACTTCCACCTCGTCTCGCTCACCGGCACCGGCCGCGAACCCGTGACCTGGGAGCTGCCGCCCAACGTCCGCCGGCACACCTCCGTACCGACCTGGGGCCCGCGCCCCGGCCGCGCCCGGGCCCCCTACGGCCGGGCCCGCCGCCACTTCGTCGACGCCTACGAGCGTTTCCTGCTGTCCTTCCTCGACCCGGCCGCACCCGCCGACTTCGGCGAGTCCCTGATGGCACTGGCCCGGCTGGCCCGCGACGGAAGCCTCCCGGCGGCCCTGCGCACGGAGTCGGCCCTCCGCTCGCTGATGTGGATCTGGACGATGCCGCATCTGCCGACCGCCGCCGCCCACCCCACCGTGCACGACGCGCTGACCGCCACCGACCTCCTCGAACACGCCCTGCGTCCGCTCGGCACCCGTGTCCCGGCCGATTCCGTGGCGCACGCGGTCAGCAGCGGTCTGGCCACCCTGCCCGCGCTCGCCGCCCACCACCTCGACGGCGTACCGTTCCTCCTCACCGAGCACGGCATCTACCTCCGCGAGCGCTACCTCGGCTACCGCCGCGACGCCCAACGCTGGCCGGTCAAGGCCTTCATGCTCGGCTTCTACCGCGAGCTGAACTCCTACGGCTACCGGGCCGCCGACCTCATCACCCCCTGCAACCGGTACAACCGCCGCTGGGAGGAGCGCGGCGGCGCCGACCCGGACCGGATCCGCACGGTCTACAACGGCGTCGACCCGCACGCCTTCCCGCACGCGGGCCCGGAACCCGAGGTCCCCACCCTCACCTGGTGCGGCCGCGTCGACCCGATCAAGGACCTCGAAACGCTGCTCCGCGCGTACGCCGGGGTCCGCGCCGAACTCCCGGAGACCAAACTGAGGTTGTTCGGCCCGGTGCCGCCCGGCGGCGAGGACTACCGCACCCGCCTGGAGAAGCTCGCCGCCGAACTCGGCGTCACCGACGGCCTCACCTTCGAGGGCCGGATCAGCGAGGTCTGGAAGGCCTACGCGGCCGGTCACGTCGTGATGCTGTCGTCCATCTCCGAGGGCTTCCCGTTCTCCCTCATCGAGGCCATGTCCTGCGGCCGTACGACGGTCTCGACGGACGTCGGCGGGGTCCGCGAGGCGGTCGGCGACACCGGCCTGGTGGTGCCCCCGCGCGAACCGGAGAAGATGGCGGCCGCCGCCCTGGCCCTCCTCAAGGATGACGAACGGCGGTGGAAGCTGGGGGAGTTGTCCCGGCAGCGGGTCATCGACCGCTTCACGCTCAAGCGCTCGGTCGACAACTTCCGCACGATCTACCAGGAACTGGCCGACCGCTCCGCGACCTACGAACCGGCCCTCGAGACGGTCGCCGACTGGACCGCCGAACTGCGCGACCCCTGGTACGCGGCGGTCGCCACGGAAGGGACCGACTGGTGAGCGGAAGCGTCTCGCTGCCCCCGGAGGCGGCCCCCGGCACCACCCTGCCCGGCATCCCCCGCCAACGGACCGCGCCCAGCTGGGCCGAGTCCGACCCGACCGACGAACTCGCCCGGTCCATCGACGACTTCGTCGCGGCGGCCGTCCACCCGGACGAGATAGCCGCCCTACTGGAGTCCGACGGCCTGTCCGACGCCCAGATACGCGAACGCCACGGCGTCTCCGACTCCTTCGCCCTCGCCGAGAAGCTCTACGACCGCGTACCACGCCGCCATCCCGAACCGGACACCCCGCCCCACGACCCCTGGCGCACCGCCCTGCTGCCCTGCCTCCTCCGCGGCATCCTCTTCGCCCTCCCGGGCCTCGCCTACGTCCTCGGCGCCCCCCTCCTGGCCGGCCCACCCGACCCCCTGGGCCTCCCCACCGGCACCCTCACCCTCCTGACCGGCGCCCTCTGCGGCTGGACCTGGAACCAGGGCCTCGCCCACCGCGCCTACACCTGGCTGGGTCTCGGCGACCGCACCGCGGCCCGCCGAGCCCTCCTCCTCGGCACCCCCACCGGCGCCCTCCTCGGCACCCTGGCCGCCCTCGCCGTGTCCGACACCCCCACAGCCACCGCCTTCGCCGCAGCCCAGTCCTGCTACCTGGGCGCATCGAGCGTCCTCCTGGTGATGGGCCGCGAACGAGCGTTGCTGGCCGCTCTGTCGCCGATGACGGCGGGCGCGCTGGTGGCGCTCGTCCACCCGGTCCCCGAACCGGCGAGCCTGACCCTTCTGCTGACCTCACTGACCGCGGTGGCCACCCTCGCCTTCGTCGAAGTGGCCCCGGCCGTAGCGCCCCGTAAGGGGCGCGGGGCTGTGTCTGACAGGCGGCTGCCGCCGCGTGGGCGCGACCAGCCCCCACGGCGCCGCACCCGACCAACAGCCCCCTCCAACGAACCCCAACTGATCAACTCCCTCCCCTACGCCCTCTTCGGCCTCGCCACCGGCATTCTCGTCGTCCACGCCGCCCTCACCGACCTCCTCACCGGCCAACCCCACCCCACCGTCGCCCTCACCCTCAGCATGGGCCCGGCCGAATGGCTCCTGTACCGCTTCCGCAGCCGCGCCCTCACCGCCCTCCGCACCACCGGCACGGCCGCGGCCTTCCGGCGCGCCACGGCCGGCACCCTCGCCGCCTGCCTGACCGGCTACCTGGCCACCCTCCTCGCCCTGGCCCTCACCCTCGCCGCCCTCTGGCCGCACGCGCCGGACCTCACCCCCGTCCGCCTGGCCGGACTCCTGCTCCTCGGCGCGGTCCTCTGGACCGGCCTGCTGCTCCAGTCCTTCGGCGCCGTCCTCGCCGCCGCGGCGGTGTGCTGCGTGGCCGCGCTCGCCCAGACCCTCGCCCTGCTGACCCACACCGCGGACCCGCACCGGATCGCCGTGGCCGTCCTCGGCGCCGCCGCCGTGGCCCAGACCGCCCTGGTCCGCGCCCGGACGGGGAGGGCGACCGCCCACCGATGAGCACCCTGCTGGTCCCGTACTACGAGCATCCCGCCGTCCGCCCCGCCGAGTGGGACGCGATCGTCGCGGCCGCGCCCCGCCTGCGCGGGGTCGTCCTCAACCCGGCCAGCGGCCCCGGCGAACGCCCCGACCCGGCGTTCGCCGAAGTCGCCGCCAGGCTCCGGGAGTCAGGGGTGCGGGTGCTCGGGTACACGGACACCGACTACGCCCGCCGCCCGCACGCCGACGTCGTCCGCGACCTCACCCGACACCGTGACTGGTACGGCACGGACGGCGTCTTCCTCGACCAGGTCTCCTCCCGCCCGGAGGAGTTCGCCCACTACCGCCGTCTCGCCTCCGCCGCCCGGTTCACCGGCCACACCACGCTGGTCCTCAACCACGGCACCCCGCCCGACCCCTCGTACGCGGCGATCGCCGACGTCCTGGTCACCTTCGAGGGCCCGTGGCCGGCGTACCGCCGTACGGCCTTCGCCCCGCCCCCGCCCGGAGCGCAGGCATGCCATCTGGTCTACGGCGTCCCGGCGGACGCGGACCCGGCGGCGCTCTGCCGGGAGCGCGGGGCCTCGGTGTACTGCGCGGTCCCCGGAGTGGGAGATCATCCCTGGGGTACCCTGCCGCACACCCTGGAGCCCGCCCGGTGAAACCCCGCCCCGTATTCCTGTCGGCCCTGCTCGTCCTGCCGGCCCTGCTCGCCGGCTGCACCCGGGCCTCGGACGACGCCGGGCGCTGGCAGCCGAGACCCGGGGTCAGCTGGCAGTGGCAGCTCAGCGGCCGTGTCGACACCTCCGTCAAGGCGTCGGTCTACGACATCGACGGCTTCGACCAGTCCAGGGCGACCGTCGGCAAGCTGCACGACGCCGGCCGCAAGGTCATCTGCTACCTCTCCACCGGCGCCTACGAGGACTGGCGACCCGACGCGAAGAAGTTCCCCAAGTCGGTGCTGGGGCGCGGCAACGGCTGGGAGGGCGAGCGCTGGCTCGACATCCGCCGCACCGACGTACTGAAGCCCTTGATGGCGGCCCGCCTCGACATGTGCAGGGAGAAGGGCTTCGACGCGGTGGAGCCCGACAACATGGACGGCTACAAGAACCGCACCGGCTTCCCCCTCAAGGCGGCCGACCAGCTCCGCTACAACCGGCTCATCGCGCGCCTTGCCCACGACCGGGGCATGGCGGTGGGCCTGAAGAACGACCTGGACCAGATACCGCAGTTGGTGGGGGACTTCGACTTCGCGGTGAACGAGCAGTGCGCCCAGTACGGCGAGTGCGCGGACCTGGTGCCCTTCGTCAAGGCGGACAAGGCGGTCTTCCACGTGGAGTACGAGCTGCCGACGAGCAAGTTCTGCGCGCAGTCACGGAAGTTGGGGCTCAGCTCGCTGGAGAAGAAGTACGAACTGGGGGTGTGGCGGAAGACCTGCTGAGGCCGGTCACGTCACGCAGAGGACGACCAGGGCGGTCGTCGCGGCCGTCTCCGCGAGCGCCCCGAAGACATCCCCGGTCACCCCGCCGAAGCGCCGCCTGCAGTGCCGTAGCAACCCGTCGGTCACCATCTCCGCGCCCACCACCGCGAACAGAGCCGGCAGGCTGTAGGCCGACCCCACCAGTGCCCCGGCGCCCGCCGCCGCCACCATCACGGCGACCGTGACCACCGACGCGCCCACCTTCGGCACCACCCCCGCCACCGCCGCCCCCAGCCCCTCGGGCCGGGCGGCGGGCACCCCGTCCACGGCGGCCAGGGTCAGCGCCAGCCGGGCCACCATGGCGGCGACGACGGCGGCGAGCGCCCCCTGCTGCCACCCGTCCCCGTACGCCTGGGCCAGCGCGGCCACCTGGGCGAGCAGCACGAACACCAGGGTGATCACGCCGAACGGCCCGATGTCCGACTGCTTCATGATCCGCAGGGCGTCCTCGGCGGGCTTGCCGCTGCCCAGGCCGTCGGCCGTGTCGGCGAGGCCGTCCAGGTGCAGCCCCCGGGTGAGCACGGCCGGTACGGCGACGGCGGCCACCGCGGCCAGCAACGCACTCGCGCCGGCCAGGAGCAGCAGCGCGCCGGCCGCACCCGCGCAGAGCCCGACGGCGAGGCCGGCCAGCGGGGCGGACAGCATGCCGCCGCGGGCCGCGTCACGGTCCCAGCGGGTGACCTTCACGGGGAAGACGGTGAGGGTGCCGAAGGCGAAGCGGAGGCCGTCAAGCCAGGGAGTCGCAGGTGTCGCAGCCACCGGCGCAGGTTACCCGGTGGTCAGGAAGGCGCTTGCCCCGGCCGGGCTTCCGGCCGTGCTACAGGCCGGACTTCGGGCCGTACCACGGCCGGGGATAAAGTTCGCACATGGGACATTGGCTGGAACGGAACATCATCGAGCCGGGCAAACTCCCCCTGCTGCTCGCCCTGACCGCCTTCGTCCTGACCTTCGTGATCACCCGGACCATCACCCGCCTGATCCGCGCCGGAAAGGGCCCGTTCGGCAATGTGAAGGCGGGCGGGCTGCACATCCACCACGTGGTCCCCGGGGTCGTCCTGATCGTCGTCGGCGGGTTCGGCGCGGTCGGCAGCGGCCGCCACGGCCCCGGCGCGGCCCTCGCCGCGATCGTCTTCGGGATCGGCGCCGGACTCGTCCTCGACGAGTTCGCGCTGATCCTGCACCTCAACGACGTCTACTGGACCGAGGACGGCCGCAAGAGCGTCGAGGCCGTCGTCATCACCGCCGCGCTGGTCGGACTGCTGCTCGCCGGGTTCTCCCCGTTCGGCGTCAACGACCTGTCCGCCGACGAACTCCAGGACCGCGGCACCGCCATCGCGAACATCGGGGCGAACTTCCTCTTCTCGCTCGTCGCCCTGAGCAAGGGCAAGACCCGCACCGCGATCTTCGGCGTGATCGTCCCGCTGGTCGGGATCGTCGGCGCGGTCCGGCTGGCCCGCCCCGGCTCCGCCTGGTCCCGCCGCTTCTACCGCGACCGGCCGCGCGCCCGGGCCAGAGCCGGACTGCGTGCCTACCACCACGACCGCCGCTGGTCCCGGCTCAGCCGGACCCTTCAGGACTGGATCGGCGGCAAGCCCGACCGCCCCGAGCCGGTCCGGCTGCCCGGCCGCCGCTGACCCCCGCGGCGGCTCCGCCGCTGCCGCAGCCGTCGTAGCGCCACCGCCGCCGCGCACAGCGCCGCCACGCCCGCGATCGCCGCGAGATGTTCCTTGCCGGCGAGGTTCTCCTTCACCGCGACCTCGACCACCATCGCGGCCGCCACCACGCCCGCGGTGGTGTACGCGCCGTAGCGCCAGCCCAGATACACCGCGAGACCGACCACGGCGGCCGACGGACCGGTGTCCACCACCAGCGCGTCCGAGGCGGGCAGACCCAGCGGGCCGTGCGGGCCGAGCGCGATGCCGAGCCGGGCGTACAGCGTCCCGGCGAGGGTCGCCACGTAGGCGATGGCCAGCGTCCGCCACCAGCCCAGGCACACCTCGGCGATGCCGAACACCACCAGGATCTGCGCCAGCGCGCCCCACACCGGCAGATCCAGCGCCGGCACGAACAGCGACAGGGGAGTGCGCAGCAGGGCCTGCCAGAGCGGGTCCTCGGCGCGCACCGCCCCGAGGTCCTGCACCAACCGGAAACCCCACGACTGGTTCTGGGCGAACTGCAGCAGCGCGGTCAGACCCACCGCCGCCACCGTCATCGGCACCGTCCGCAGCCGCCGCTTCGCCAGCGGGCCGCGCACCGTGGCGTACAGCAGCCCCCACTCGGCGCGGGCCCAGCGGGCGAGCGGCTTCATACGGGGGTCCTCATCTGTGCGTGTCGCGCGGCCGGTTGCCCCGCGTGCCTCATCGCGTGTCGAGGTGCTTGCGGTTCACCCATCTCGGCAGCCCCGGAACCCCCAGGAACCCCTCCGCGCGCGCCGACGCCAGGCCGATGCGCGGCAGGTCCGCGCTCTTCTCGAAGAGCAGGAACCGGGGCTCCCAGATGGGCCGGTACTTGGCGTTCGCCCGGTACAGGGACTCGATCTGCCACCACCGGGAGAAGAAGCTCAGCAGGGATCTCCACAGCCGCAGCACCGGCCCCGCGCCGAGACGCGCACCACGTTCGAAGACCGACCGGAACATGGCGAAGTTGAGCGAAACCTGCGTGATCCGGATCTCTTCGGCGCGCCGCAGCAGCTCGATGACCATGAACTCCATCAGCCCGTTGTCGGAGTCCCGGTCCCGCCGCATCAGATCGAGCGACAGCCCGCCCGGCCCCCACGGCACGAAGGACAGCAGCGCCCGCAGCTCACCCGCCCCGTCCGTGCACTCCAGCATCACGCACTGCCCGTCCCGGCCGTCCCCGAGCCGCCCCAGCGCCATGCTGAACCCGCGCTCGGTGGCCCCGTCCCGCCAGTCGTCGGCGCGCCGGACCAGGTACGACATCTCGTCCGCCGGGATGTCCTCGTGCCGGCGGATCCGCACCGCGTACCCGGCCCGCTTCACCCGGTTGTGGGCCTGCCGGACGGTCCGCATGGCCCGTCCCTCCAGCGTGAACTCGGCGACCTCGACGATCGCCTCGTCACCGAGCTCCAGGGCGTCCAGCCCGTGCCGCGCGTACACCGTCCCGGCTTCCTCGCTCGCCCCCGTCACCGCCGGGATCCACCCGTGCGCCCGCGCCTCGCCCAGCCACGGCACGATCGCGCCCGGCCAGGCCTCCGGATCCCCGATCGGGTCCCCGGAGGCCAGCGACACCCCGCCCAGCACCCGGTAGGCCACCGCCGCCTTCCCGGTCGGCGACCACACCACGCTCTTCTCCCGCCGCAGCGCGAAGTACCCGAGCGAGTCCCGCTCCCCGTGCCGCTCCAGCAGCGCCCGCAGCCGCTTCTCGTCGTCCTCGGTGAGCGGGTCGACGGCGCGACGGGAGCGGAAGGCGGCGTAGAAGACGGCGAGCACGAGGAGCGTGCTGAGCACGTTGATGACGACGTTCACCCAGGTGGGCGGGGCGATGTACGGGAACCGGGAGGGGTCGGCGGCGACCGACACCAGGCGCAGGGTGCCGTAGTGCCAGCGCTCCAGGAACGTCGAACGCGCGGCGTGCGGGGCCTGGTCGGTGACGGTGACGAGCAGGGCGGCGAGCAGCGAGGCGGCCAGTCCGCCGCCGACGGCGACGGTCGCGGCGAGCCGCGGATTGGACCGGTCGCCCTTCGCGTAGAACTCCCGCCGCCCGACGAGCAGCGCCCCCACGAAGGCGGCGGTCAGCACGATCGAGATCCAGTTCTGCGGGTACCGCCGGATCTCCGGGAACGCCATGGCGAACGCGAACAGCGCGAGGAAGAGCCCGCTCAGCACGAGGTTCAGGATCCACGCGGCCCGCTTCCGCCGTCGCATCGTGATCGCGAGGAACGCGGTGAACACACCGGAGGCGAAGCCGGCGGTCAGCAGGTACGGCGTGAAGAAGTTCTCCTGGTTGTGCCGCCGCACGTCCTGCCCCAACGACACCCACACCGCACTGAGGAAGTTGACGAAGGCGACACCCCGCAAGTACCACACGGCAAACCCGGCGGCCCGCTGGGAAACCCCGACGCCCCACCGCCCCCGCTCACGACCATCGCACCCCTCAACGGCAATTCGGGCATCTCCCATGGAGAGCGATCATATGGGCGCCCTCACGACGAACCCCGCCACACTCACCCGATTCCGCCGACACCACCCAAGAACCCCCAACTCCCACGCCCTCAACCCCGGCTTCCCGCCCTCCCCGTTCCGCCGGTCCTCTCCAAGGGACTCCCCGCCCGCCGGTCTCTTCGCCCGCCGCTCTCCCTTCCGTGCGGGCTTCCCGGTTGGCCGGTCCCTCCGTTCCGCCGGTCTCTTCTGTCCGCCGCGACGGCGATCAACCGGGACGGCGCAATCCGGCGGTGCCGTCCCGGCCGTGACCCACCGGGGTCCCTACTCCTCCGGCTTCTCCTCGGATTCCGGCTTCTCCGGCTTCTCGGGCAGTTCTGCTGCCAGGGCCGCCGCGGCCTGTACCAGGGGCAGGGCCAGCAGGGCGCCCGCGCCCTCGCCCACGGTCACGCCCTGCTGCAGCAGCGGTTCCAGGGCCATCCGGTCCAGCGCCTTCGCCTGGCCCGGTTCGCCGCTGTCGTGGCCGGCCAGCCACCAGTCGGGTGCCCGGAACGCGATCCGCTGGGCGACCAGCGCGCACGCGGCCACCACGACCCCGTCCAGTACCACGGGCAGCTTCCGCACGGCGGCCTGCAGCAGGAACCCGGTCATCGCCGTGAGGTCGGCCCCGCCGACCGCCGCCAGCAACTGCAACTGGTCCCCGAGCACGGGCCGCGCCCGCCGCAACGCGTCCCGGATCGCCGCACACTTCCGCATCCACGCGAGGTCGTCGATGGCGAGCCCGCCCCGCCCGGTCACCACGGACGCGTCCGTCCCGCACAACGCGGCGACCAGCACGGACGCCGCCGTGGTCCCGCCGACGCTGACGTCGCCGAGCACCACCAGGTCCGTCCCCGAGTCGGCCTCCTCGTCGGCCAGCCCGACGCCCGCCCGGAAGGCCGCCTCGGCCTCCTCCGCCGTCAGCGCGTCCTCGATGTCGATCCGGCCACTGCCCCGCCGCACCCGGTGCCGGACGACCTCCTCGGGCAGCGCGTCAGGGTCGCAGTCCAGCGCCATGTCCACGATCCGCACGGGCACCCCGAGCCGCCGGGCGAGCACCGCCACCGGGCTGGCGCCCTCCAGGACCGCCCGCACCAGCAGCTCGGCACTGCCCGCGGGCCGCGCGGAGACGCCCAGTTCGGCGACGCCGTGGTCGCCGGCGAAGAGCAGGACCCGCGGCCGTTCCACCGGCCGTACCGGTACGGAACCCTGCGCGGCGGCCAGCCACTCACCCAGGTCGTCGAGGCGGCCCAGCGCCCCGGGCGGCACGACCAGCCGCTCCCGGCGCGCCTCGGCGTCCCGGCGTACACCGCCGTCGGGGCGCTCGATCAGATCGGTGAAGTCGTCGAGATTAAGCGAGCTCATTCGCCGAACAGTACCGGCACGGAACGAACGGTTCGGTGCCAGATCGCCACCACACCCGCACGGCGTCTTGGCAGGCAAGATCGGTATCCCATACGTTCCGGTTTGCAGTGGATTGCGTACAGGGATGCGTACAGGGAGCACAGGGAGCCGCCCATGCCGCCCAGACCCGAACTCCGCCCGGGCACCGACCGGTTCCACGAGGCGCGCCGCCAGGACTGCCCCTGGTGCGGCTCCAGACGCCTGCGCACCCGGCTGCGCACCCCCGATCTCCTCCACCACCGCCCCGGCACCTTCGCCCTCGACGAGTGCCGGGACTGCGCGCACACCTTCCAGAATCCCCGGCTGACCTGGGAGGGCTTCGGCCTCTACCACCGGGACTTCTACGAGGGCCGGCTGGCGGACCACGCCGAACGCGGCCACACCACCCGCGCCGGCCGCCGCCGGCACCGCGCCGCCGTCCGTGCCACCAGGGCACTGCCGGAGCCGGAAAGCTGGCTGGACATCGGCACCGGCCACGGCCACTTCCCGCACACGGCGAAGCAACTGCTGCCCTACACGGCCTTCGACGGGCTCGACCCGACCCTGCGCATCGTGCGGGCCCAGGCAACGGGCCGGATCGAGGAGGCCCACCTCGGCCATCTGACCACCCCGGAGGTCCTGACCCGGCTGCGCGCCCGCTACGACGTCGTCAGCATGTTCCACCACCTGGAACACGCCCCCGACCCCCGTGCCGAACTCCGCGCCGCCCTCACCGCGCTGCGCCCCGGCGGCCTCCTGCTCGTCGAGACCCCCGACCCGCGCAGCCCGTTCGCCCGGCTGCTGGGCAAGTGGTGGTTCCCGCACGGCCAGCCGCGCCAGCTGCACCTGCTGCCACCGGCCAACCTCCGGGCGGAACTGGAGTCCCAGGGCTGCGAGATCCTGACCACCGACCACCGGGCCCCGCACCTGCCGTACGACCTCTCGGCTGCGGTCGCCCTGATGCTCGGCCGGCTCCTGCCGAAGCGGTGGCCGCGGGCGACGGCCCCGCTGGTGGCGACGGTGGCGGCGGTCGACCACGCCCTGGCCCCCGTCCTGCGCCGCACCCGCTTCTCGAACACCTACCGGATCATCGCGAGAAAGGGACGCTGAGGGAGGGTCGAGGGGCACTGAGGGGGGCATAGAAAGGGGGACGTCGGAGGGCCGTCGTACGGGCTACCTCAGCACCATCGCCTGCCCCGCCACCACCAGCAGCACGCTCTCGCACTCACCCGCGAACGCCGCGTTCAGCCGTCCCAGTTCGTCCCGGTACCGCCGACCCGACGCCGTCGCCGGCACGATCCCCGACCCGACCTCGTTGGAGACGGCCACCACCGTCCGCCGGGTCGCCCGCACCGCGTCCGTCAGCTCCCGCACCCGTTCCCGCAGGGCCTTCTCCCCGCCCGACGCCCACTCCGTGTCGTCCCACGCCCCGACGGAGTCCATCGCGTCGGTCAGCCACAGCGACAGACAGTCGACCAGCAACGGCGGCCCGTCCTCCGCCAGCAACGGCACCAGGTCGCAGGTCTCCGTCGTATGCCAGGACCCCGGCCGCCGGTCCCGGTGCAGGGCCACCCGCGCCGCCCACTCGGTGTCCCCGCCGCGCGTCCCGCCCGTGGCGACGTACAGCACGTCCGGGAAGGACTCCAGCCGCCGCTCGGCCTCCACGGACTTCCCGGACCGCGCACCGCCCAGCACCAGCGTCCGGCGCGGTACGTCGGGCACGTCCTCGTACACCCCGACCGTCAGCGTCGTCCCGTCCGGCACCGCCCGGGCCCCGGCCGCCGCCAGCCGCCGCCGGGACTCCGCGCCGGGCGGCACGTCGTGGTCCAGATGCACGGCGACGACATCCGTGGCCGGCCCCACCGCCCCCACCGCCCGCAGCCGCGCCAGCGCGTCGGGGCGGCCCACGACGTCGAGGAGGACCAGGTCGTACGAGTCCGCGCTCCCGTTCTCCAGCCCGGCCGGCGCCCCGCCCGGCGGCAGGTACAGCAGCCGCTGCCCGTCGGGACCGGTCACCGCGTACCCGGTGCCGCCCGCGTCCATCGCCACCGCCCGCACCCGATGCCCCGTCAGCGGCGCCAGCTCCCGCCCGTCCGGCACCCGCACCGGCTGCGGCAGCCCGGACGGCACCTCGACGGCGGGCCCGTCGTGCGGATGCGACAGCAGCGCCTGCCGCACCCCGCCGAGCGACCGCCCGGCCCGCGCCGCCGCGAACGCCGCACCCGGCGTCAGATCCAGCAGCAGCGTCCCGTCGACGAGCACCGAGGTCGCGGCCCGCGCCTCCACCCCGACGGCCCGCGCACACACCGCACACGGACAACCGGGTCGAGGCAGCCCCTCAGGAGCACCGGTACCGAGCAAAGTCACTTCCACAGCCCGATTCTCACCCGTCCTGACGGTTCCCGCTTCAGCCGACGCCCCCCACAACGCGCCCCGTGAGGGGCGCGGGGAACTGCGCGACAAGCCCCCACGGGCCCGTACACAAGCCCACAACCAGCGGAGTTTTTCCCGGCGCCCTTATACGATGCACCAGTTGGATCAAAGGAGGCCTACATGGCGGCATGGACGTGGCGGTTCGAGAAGGCCGACGGGACGGAGGTCCAGCCCGCGGTGGAGCCCGAGGAGTTCACCACCCAGGGCGACGCCGAGTCCTGGATCGGTGAACAGTGGAAGGCCCTGCTGGCCGGCGGCGCCGACCAGGTACGGCTCTACGAGGACGCCACCGAGATCTACGGCCCGATGAGCCTGCACGCGGACGAGTCCTGAGACGTGGCGGTCCGGGGCGGCCCGCGCAGGGCCGCCCCGCCGTCACTGCGCGCTCAGCGTCACATCCACCGTCCGCCGGACGCCGTCCCGGCCGTACGTCACCGTCGTCCTCTGCCCCGGCCGGTCCGACGCGAGCGACACGGCCAGTGAGGTGATGGTGGTGATGTCGTCCTCACCCACCTTGGTGATGATGTCCCCGGCCCGGATGCCCGCCTTGTCGGCCGCGCCCCCCGGCTGCACGGTCACGACGGCCACCCCGGCGGGCTGGTAGTTCTCGTCGACGACGGTGCGCCCGGTGATGCCGAGCGCGGCCCGCCCCGAGTCGGTGACCTTGCCCTGCTTGATGATCTGGTCGGCGACCGTCCTCACCATCGACGCCGGGATGGCGAACCCGATCCCGGGCGCCGCGCTGCCGCCGAGGTCGGGGTCGCTCGCGGCGAGCGTGGGGATGCCGACGACCCGGCCGTCCAGGTCGACCAGCGCACCGCCGCTGTTGCCGGGGTTGATGGCAGCCGAGGTCTGCACCATGTTGGGGATCGTGGCGCCGGTACCGCCGCCCTCGCGGTTCTCGCTGACGGTCCGTCCGGTCGCCGAGACGATGCCCTCGGTCACACTGGACGACAGCCCGAGCGGCGAGCCCATGGCGAGCGTGATCTGCCCGACCTGGACCTTCTCGGTGTCCCCGAAGGAGGCCGCCTTCAGCCCGTCCGGGACCTTGTCGAGCCGGATGACCGCCAGGTCCTGCTCGGGGTAGGAGTAGACGAGCGTCGCGGTGAGCGGTTCCTCGTTGTTGGCGGTCGTCACCCGGAACGTCTTCTCGTTCCCGACGACATGCGCGTTGGTGACGATGTGCCCGTCGCCGTCGTAGACCACGCCCGAGCCCAGGTCGCTGCTGGCCTGGATCTGCACGACCGACGGCAGGACGTCCTTGATCACCTTCTGGTACTGGTTCTGCAGGTCGGTCGCCGACATCGGGACGGATGCCGCCCGGGCCGCCCTGGTCGAGGCGTCCTCGGACGCGCCGCCGCCGAGGGCGGAGCACCCGGAGACGGCGAGGACGAGGCAGCAGGAACCGAGCGCGGCGGCCGTACGAAGGGTCGTCCGGCGGGCGGGGGAAGCGTCCATGTCCCGAGTCTCGTCGCGCCGCCGACGGTCCGGCGCGTGCTGCTGATCCGAACGAGCGGCGCCCGCGGAGGTCAGCCGCGGACCCCGCACAGATGCAGCAGAGCCGCGACGGCCCGGTACGGATCCGTCCGCCCGGCCCGCTCCTCCGCCGCGAGGAGGGTCTCCACGTCGTCGGGTATCTCCGCGTCGTCCGCGGCCGTGTCCGTGAACACCCGTACGCCGTACCAGGAGTGCAGGGGCGCGCCGATCCCGGCGAGGGCGTCGGTGAGCGTGCCCAGCCGGTCGGCCCGGACGTCCAGACCGAGGCGGTTGCGGTACGAGACCGAGTCGAAGGCGCCGAACGCCCCCGCCCAGTCCCCGCTCAGCCCCGGCCGCATGGCCAGCGCGTCCGCGTTGCGCACCAGCAGCGACAGCAGGCCGCCCGGCGCGAGCATCCGGGCCAGTCCGGCCAGCAGCGCGTCGGGCTCCTCGACGTACATCAGCACACCGTGGCAGAGCACCAGGTCGAAACTGCCCGGCAGGAAGTGGACGCCGGTGTCCCGGCCGTCCCCCTCGACGATCCGCACCCGCTCGCGGATGCCCTCCGGCTCACCGGCCAGGGCCTCGCGCGCGGCCGTGACCATCGCCGGTTCCTGCTCGACCCCGGTCACCTGGTGCCCGGCCCGGGCCAGCCGCAGCGCCTGCGTGCCCTGACCCATCCCGACGTCGAGCACTCGCAGCCGCTGACCGACCGGGAACCGCCCGGCTATCTGCTCGTCGAGCTGACGGGCCACCAGCTCCTGTCGTACGACATCACGCAGCCCGCCCAGCCTGGTCAGCCAGACCTTCGCCGCACCCCCGGAGAACGGCTCTGTGCTCAGGGCCGCTCTCCGCGCTTGACCTGCGGCTTGGGCAGCCGGAGCCGGCGCACCTGGAGGGAGCGCATCAGCCCGTAGGCGACGGCGCCCTTCTTGTTCTGGTCGGGGAAGCGCTCGGCCAGGCGCTTGCGCAGCCGGAAGCCGCTGACCGCCGCGTCGAGCACGATCAGCACGATCACGATCAGCCACAGCAGCAGCGCGATGTTCTTGATCGCCGTGTTGTTGATCACGCTCATGACCAGGATGACCACGGCCAGCGGCAGGAAGAACTCCGCCACGTTGAAGCGCGAGTCGACCCAGTCACGGGCGAACCTGCGGACCGGACCCTTGTCACGGGCGGGCAGGTACCGCTCGTCACCGGTGGCCAGCGCCTGGCGCTGCCGCTCCATGGCGGCGCGCCGGTCCTCGCGCTGACGCTTGGCGGCGTCCTTGCGGGTCGTCGGCGTGTTGGCCACGCTGCGCCGCTGGGTCTGGGCCTCACTCCGCTTGGGCGTGGGCCTGCCCTTCGGGGCCTGCGGGTCACGGGTCTGCTTGGAGTCGGTCACCGCCGCCTTGTCGGCGGGGGCCTTCTCATCCTTGGCACGGCTACGGAACACAAAACCCAAGGGTACGGGGTGGCGGGGTGTGGGCCCTAGTCGGGCGGGGAACGATCCCGCAACGCCAGTCGTCTCCATGGGGGACAGAGGGGACGTTGCAGGCGCTTCGCTCGGGGCTCACCTACTACCTGTGCCGGAGCGGAGCTGTCGGTAGTCGTCCTTGGGGATGAGCGCATCGGTCCCCGAACAGTGCGGTAATGGAGGCAGGGCCCGTACTGTGGGTTCTGTCGCAGGATCGGTGAGCCGGAGTCCGTCAGAAGGGGGCGCGCGAAGCCCATGAGCGGTGTCATGAAGCGTATGGGGATGATCTTCCGCGCGAAGGCGAACAAGGCCCTGGACAGGGCCGAGGACCCGCGCGAGACCCTCGACTACTCGTACCAGAAGCAGCTCGAACTGCTGCAGAAGGTCCGCCGGGGCGTCGCCGACGTGGCGACCAGCCGCAAGCGGCTCGAACTCCAGCTGAACCAGCTCCAGCAGCAGTCCTCCAAGCTGGAGGACCAGGGCCGCAAGGCGCTCGCGCTCGGCCGTGAGGACCTCGCCCGCGAGGCGCTGTCCCGCCGCGCCGCCCTCCAGCAGCAGGTCACCGACCTGGAGACGCAGCACGCCACCCTCCAGGGCGAGGAGGAGAAGCTCACCCTCGCGGCGCAGCGCCTCCAGGCCAAGGTCGACGCCTTCCGTACGAAGAAGGAGACCATCAAGGCCACCTACACCGCCGCCCAGGCCCAGACCCGTATCGGCGAGGCCTTCTCCGGCATCTCCGAGGAGATGGGCGACGTCGGCCTCGCCATCCAGCGCGCCGAGGACAAGACGCAGCAGCTCCAGGCCCGGGCCGGCGCCATCGACGAACTCCTGGCCTCCGGTGCCCTGGACGACCCGACGGGCATGGCCAAGGACGACATCGCCGCCGAGCTGGACCGCCTCTCCGGTGGTACGGATGTGGAGCTGGAACTGCAGCGCATGAAGGCCGAGCTCGCCGGTGGTCAGCCTCAGCAGGCGATCGAGGGCGGCACCGGCCAGAGCCAGCAGTCGCAGCAGCCGCAGGACACCCCGCGCTTCGACAAGCAGTAGCTTCGACAAGCGGTAGCCGACGCCTGGAGGGCGACATGGCCGACATGGTCGTCAGGATCATGGGGGAGGGCCAGGTGAGGCTGGCCGACAGCCACCTCACCGAACTGAACAAGCTGGACGACGAACTCCTCGCGGAGACCGAGTCCGGCGACGAGACGGCCTTCCGCCGTACCCTCACCGCCCTCCTGGACAAGGTCCGAGAACTGGGCACGCCCCTGCCCGACGACGCCCTGGAACCCTCGGACCTCATCCTCCCGTCCCCGGACGCGACCCTGGAGGAGGTCCGGGCCCTGCTGCGGGACGACGGCCTGATCCCGGGCTGACGCGGCGCCCGGACCCGAGCTCATCAGCCGACCGAGTCAGGCGGGTGGGCGGGTGCGGCGGTGCCTGGAGTGGCCCGAGCGGACCGTTCCGGTCGGCACGAACCAGCCGTACTGTTCAGAACGTGAGCACTCTCGAAAAGGCCCGCTGCAGAGCCGGCGCCCATCCCCTCGCCGTGGACGCGGTCATCGCAGCCGGCGTCCTGGGGTGCATGGTCGTCAGCTCCTTCGCGGTGCCGCACGGTGCGCACGGTGTCGCCTGGGGCATCCGCACCCCGGCCCCGCTCAGCCTCTCCCTGATGACCCTCGCCGCCGCGGCCCTGGTGTTCCGCCGGTTCGCCCCGAAGACCGTGCTGGCCGTCACCGGCGCCGCCGCCGTCGTCGAGTGCGTCACCGGCGACCCCCGCGCCCCCGTCGCGATGGCGGCCGTGGTCGCCCTCTTCACCGTCGCCGCCACCACCGACCGCCGCACCACCCTGCGCGCAGGCCTGCTCACCATGATCGTGCTGACCACCGCCGCGATGGCCGCGGGCCCCCTCCCGTGGTACGCCCAGGAGAACCTCGCGATCTTCGCCTGGACCGGCATCGGCGCCACCGCCGGGGACGCGGTCCGCAGCCGGCGCGCCGTCGTCCAGGCCATCCGGGAGCGCGCCGAGCGGGCCGAGCGCACCCGTGAGGAGGAGGCCCGCCGCCGGGTCGCCGAGGAACGGCTGCGGATCGCCCGCGACCTGCACGACGTCGTCGCCCATCACATCGCCCTGGTCAACGTGCAGGCCGGGGTCGCCGCGCACGTCATGGACAAGCGGCCCGACCAGGCCAAGGAGGCCCTCGCCCACGTCCGCGAGGCCAGCCGCTCCGCGCTCAACGAACTCCGCGCCACGGTCGGCCTGCTCCGCCAGTCCGGCGACCCCGAGGCACCCACCGAGCCCGCCCCCGGCCTGCACGTCCTGGAAGAGCTCGCCGACACCTTCCGCAACGCGGGACTCCCGGTCGAGGTGGCCCGCGCCGACCACGGCAGCACCCTGCCCGCCGCCGTCGACCTGGCCGCCTACCGGATCGTCCAGGAGGCCCTGACCAACGTGCAGAAGCACGCCGGATCCGAGGCCAAGGCCGAGGTGAGCGTCGTACGCGTCGGACCGCACATCGAGGTCACCGTCCTCGACAACGGCTCCGGCGAGGACACCGCCCCCGAGGCCGGCGGCGGCCACGGCCTGCTCGGCATGCGCGAGCGCGTCACCGCCCTGCGCGGCACCCTCACCACCGGCCCCCGCTACGGCGGCGGCTTCCGCGTCCATGCGATCCTGCCGGTCAAGACCGACACCGACGGCCGTACGAACGACCGTACGGCCGCCCTGGGGGATTCCGTATGACGATCCGTGTCCTGCTCGCCGACGACCAGGCACTGCTGCGCAGCGCGTTCCGCGTGCTCGTCGACTCCGAGCCCGACATGGAGGTGGTCGGCGAGGCCTCCGACGGCGCCGAGGCGGTCCGGCTGACCCGGGAGGAGCAGGCCGACGTCGTCCTGATGGACATCCGGATGCCGGGCACCGACGGGCTGGCCGCGACCCGGCTCATCAGCGAGGACCCGTCCCTCGACCGGGTCCGGGTGGTCATCCTGACCACCTTCGAGGTCGACGACTACGTCGTCCAGGCACTGCGCGCCGGCGCCTCCGGCTTCCTCGGCAAGGGCAGCGAACCCGAGGAACTCCTCAACGCCATCCGGGTCGCCGCCGACGGCGAGGCACTGCTCTCCCCGACCGCCACCAAGGGCCTGATCGCCCGCTTCCTCGCCCAGGGCGACGCGGGCGACGACGGCCGCGACGCGGCCCGCACCGAGCGGCTCGACGCGCTCACCTCCCGCGAGCGCGAGGTGCTGGTCCAGGTCGCCGGCGGGCACTCCAACGACGAGATCGCCGAGCGCCTGGAGGTCAGCCCGCTGACCGTGAAGACGCACGTCAACCGGGCCATGGCCAAGCTGGGCGCCCGGGACCGGGCCCAGCTCGTGGTGATCGCGTACGAGTCGGGGCTGGTCCGCCCGAGGACGGACTGATCTCCACCCGGGCGTACTGCGGCCGGAGTAGGAACCGGATAAGGGAACGGGACCCAGGGCCTACGTGAGCAGGGTCGCGCATGGGTGAGGGTGGTGGGGTGGGCGCTCACAGGTGCCCCCTGTGCCGCTCATCTGCCGCTCACAGCAGCTCACCGAAAAGAGACCCTGACCCATGTCCTGGCTGTCCAGATTCAGCCTCGCGCAGCGGGCCCTGATAGGCCTCGTGTCCCTGATCGCGCTCGTCTTCGGGGCGATCGCCATCCCCCAGATCAAGCAGCAGCTGCTGCCCACCATCGAGCTCCCGGTCGTCTCCGTGCTCGCCCCCTACCAGGGCGCCTCGCCGGACGTCGTCGAGAAGCAGGTCATCGAGCCGATCGAGAACAACCTCGAAGGCGTCGACGGCGTCACCGGCGTCACCTCCACCGCGAGCGAGGGCAACGCCGTGATCATGGCGTCCTTCGACTACGGCAACGACACCAAGCAGTTGGTGGCCGACGTCCAGCTGGCCGTCAACCGCGCCCAGCTCCCGGACTCCGTCGACCCGCAGGTCATCTCCGGCTCCACCGACGACATGCCGACCGTGGTCCTCGCCGTCACCTCCGGCAAGGACCAGCAGGCCCTCGCCGACCAGCTGGACAAGACGGTCGTCCCGGACCTGAAGAACATCGACGGCGTCGGCCGCGTCCAGGTCACCGGCGTCCGCGACCTCCAGGTCACCGTCACCCCGCAGGACGCGAAGCTCGCGCGGGCCGGTCTCACCTCCGCCGCCCTCGCCCAGTCGCTCCAGGCGGCCGGCGCGACCGTGCCGGCGGGCTCCTTCGACGAGGACGGCGCCAACCGCACCGTCCAGGTCGGCGGCGGTCTCACCTCGCTGCGGCAGATCGAGGACCTGATGGTCACCGGGCAGGGCGCGCAGAAGCCCGTGCGCCTCGGTGACGTGGCCACGGTGCGGGAGCAGGAGGCCCCGGCCGACTCGATCACCCGCACCGACGGCCGCCCCAGCCTCGCCGTGAACGTCACCATGGACCACGACGGCAGCGCGGTCTCCATCTCGAACGCGGTCAAGGACAAGCTGCCGAAGCTGCGTCAGGACCTCGGCTCCGGCGCCACCCTCACGGTCGTCAGCGACCAGGGCCCGGCGGTCTCCAAGTCCATCAAGGGCCTCACCACCGAGGGAGCCCTCGGCCTGGTCTTCGCGGTCCTGGTCATCCTGGTCTTCCTGGCCTCGGTCCGCTCGACCCTGGTGACGGCGGTGTCCATCCCGCTGTCGGTCGTCCTCGCGCTGATCGTGCTGTGGACCCGCGGCCTCTCCCTCAACATGCTCACCCTCGGCGCGCTCACCATCGCCATCGGCCGGGTCGTCGACGACTCGATCGTGGTCCTGGAGAACATCAAGCGCCACCTCGGCTACGGCGAGGAGCGCCAGTCCGCCATCCTCACGGCGGTCCGCGAGGTGGCCGGCGCGGTCACCTCCTCCACCCTCACCACGGTCGCCGTCTTCCTGCCGATCGGCCTGGTCGGCGGCATGGTGGGCCAGCTGTTCGGCCCCTTCAGCCTCACCGTCACCGCGGCCCTGCTGGCGTCCCTCCTCGTCTCCCTGACCGTCGTACCGGTCCTCGCGTACTGGTTCCTGCGGGCCCCCAAGGGCACCTCCGAGGACACCGCCGAGGCCCGCCGCGAGGCCGAGGAGAAGGAGGCGAGCAGCCGCCTGCAGCGCGCGTACGTCCCCGCCCTGCGCTTCGCGACCCGGCGCCGCCTCACCAGCGTCCTGATCGCGATCGTCGTCCTGGTCGTCACGTTCGGCATGTCCGGGCTGCTGAAGACCAACTTCTTCGACCAGGGCGACCAGGAGGTCCTCACCGTCAAGCAGGAGCTGAAGCCCGGCACCAGCCTGGCCGCGACCGACGCCCAGGCGAAGAAGGTCGAGAAGCTGCTCGCCTCCGTCGACGGCGTCAAGGACTACCAGGTCACCGTCGGCTCCTCCGGCTTCATGGCGGCCTTCGGCGGCGGCACCGACACCAACCAGGCGTCGTACTCGGTGATGCTGGACGACGCGAAGTCGTACGACAAGGTGCAGAACGCCATCGAGGACGGCCTGCACAAGCTGTCCGGGATCGGCACCACGACCGTCTCCGCCGGTGACGGCTTCGGCAGCCAGGACCTGAGCGTCGTCGTGAAGGCGGCCGACGGCGATGTGCTGCGCAAGGCCTCCGAGCAGGTCCGGGCCACGGTCGCGGGGCTGGACGACGTCACCGACGTCACCAGCGACCTGGCGCAGAGCGTGCCGCGCATCTCCGTGAAGGCCAACTCCAAGGCCGCGGCCGCCGGGTTCGACGACCAGACGCTGGGCGCCGCCGTCACCCAGGCCGTGAAGGGTACGGCGGCCGCGAAGGCGACCCTCGACGACACCGAGCGGGACGTCGTCGTGAAGTCCGCGAAGCCGGCCGAGACCCTGGCCCAGCTGCGCGCGCTCAAGCTGGGCCCGGTGAAGCTCGGCGACATCGCCACCGTGAAGCTGGTGGACGCGCCGGTGTCGATGACCCGGATCGACGGTCAGCGCGCCGCGACCGTCAGCGCGAAGCCCACCGGTGACAACACGGGCGCGGTCAGCACCCAACTCCAGTCCAAGATCAAGGCGTTGAAGCTCCCGGCGGGCGCGACGGCCTCGATCGGCGGGGTCACCTCGGACCAGGACAGCGCGTTCAAGAACCTGGGCCTGGCGATGCTCGCGGCGATCGCGATCGTCTTCATGCTGCTGGTCGCGACCTTCCGCTCGCTGGTCCAGCCGCTGATCCTGCTGGTCTCCATCCCGTTCGCGGCGACCGGCGCGCTCGGCCTGCTGATCGTCACCGGCACCCCGATGGGCGTCCCCGCGATGATCGGCATGCTGATGCTGATCGGCATCGTGGTGACCAACGCGATCGTCCTGATCGACCTCATCAACCAGTACCGCGGGCAGGGATACGGCGTCGTCGAGGCCGTGGTCGAGGGCGGCCGCCACCGTCTGCGGCCCATCCTCATGACGGCCCTGGCGACCATCTTCGCCCTGCTCCCGATGGCGCTCGGCGTCACCGGCGAGGGCGGCTTCATCGCCCAGCCGCTGGCCGTGGTCGTGATCGGCGGTCTGATCACCTCCACCCTGCTCACCCTGCTGCTCGTGCCGACGCTCTACGCGATGGTCGAGCTCCGCAAGGAGCGCCGGGCCGGGAAGCGGGCCGCCAAGAAGGGCCGGGGGGCCACGGAGTCCGCCCCCGCGTCCGAGGAGCCGCAGCCCGCGGCCGTCTGACGGTCCCATGACCGGCGGCCGTACCCGGAACAACCCCGGGTACGGCCGCCGACGTGTTTTCCGTTCCGTATGCTGACGCATCGAACGGCCATGCGGCGAAGAGGAGTCAGAGCGTGCCGCTGCGCAAGGACGACCCGAAGTCCGTCGGCGGTTACAAGCTGATCGACCGGCTGGGGGCCGGCGGCATGGGCGCCGTCTACCGGGGCCGGTCGCGCTCCGGGCGTGAGGTCGCCGTCAAGGTGGTGCACGCCCAGTACGCCGAGGACCCCGTCTTCCGCTCCCGGTTCCGGCAGGAGATCGAGGCCGCCCGCCGGGTGAGCGGCGCCTTCACCGCGCCCGTCGTGGACGCCGACCCCGAGGCCGCCCGGCCCTGGATGGCCACCCAGTACGTGCCGGGGCGCTCGCTCGCCGACCGGCTGCGCGACCGGGGCCCGGTGCGCGGCGGCGAACTGCGGCGGCTGGCCCTCGGGCTGGTGGAGGCGCTGCGGGACATCCACCGGGCCGGGGTGGTGCACCGGGACCTCAAGCCGGCCAACGTGCTGATCGCCGAGGACGGTCCCCGCGTCATCGACTTCGGCATCTCCCGCGCGGCCGAGAACCACCACACCCTCACCGAGACCGGCCAGATGATCGGCACCCCGCCGTTCATGTCCCCCGAGCAGTTCACCGACGCCCGTACCGTCGGCCCCGCCTCGGACGTCTTCTCGCTCGGCGCGCTGCTGGTGTACTGCGTCGCCGGGCGCGGCCCCTTCGACGCCGACAGCCCCTATCTGACCGCCTACCGGGTGGTCCACCACGAGCCCGTGCTCGACGGCGTGGGCGGCCCGCTGCGTACGGTCCTGGAGCGCTGTCTGCACAAGGAGGCCGCCCAGCGGCCCGAACTGGAGCAGTTGGCACAGGAGTTGGCGGATGCCCTGCCCGAGCCGGCGGCGGGCGACCCGGCGGTGTACGAGGCGCCGGAGGACGATCGGCGCACCTTGGGCCTGCGCGGCGAGGCCTGGCCGGCCGGCGCGGCGACCGGCCCGCGCGCCGACTTCGACCGGGCGACCGGCACCGGCTTCGGCCGCCGCCGGCTCCGGGGCCGCCGTACCCTCTGGGCGGCGGTCGGCACGGTGGGCGCGCTGACGCTGGGGCTGCTGTGGTACATCCGGTTCGGACCGGGTTTCACGGACGACCCCGGGGCGGCGAGCTCCTCCTCGGCCTCCCGCTGGGCCGCGGTGCCCACCGGCTGGCAGCCCTGGCAGACGACGGTGTACAAGCCGGCGGACCGGGGCGAGGTCAACGCACTGGGCACGCCGGCGCAAGGCCAGCCGGACTGCCTGAGCCAGGGCGGCAGCGTCTACTGCGGAGGCCACGGCGTCCTGCCGGTACGGCTGGACGGCCGGACCGGCAGAACCCTCTGGCGCGCCGCGCTCGCGGCGCCGGGCGACGATCCCAGCCGGTACGACTCCTGGGTCCTCGGGGTGTACGACGGCACGCTCCTCGTCCGGGAGACCGTCACCGAGGAAGGCGCCCTGAACAACCCGACCCGCATAGTCGCCCTCGACGCGACGAGCGGCTCGCAACTGTGGATCCGCAAGGTCAACGACGAGAACGTCGACCTGATCATGGCCGGTGACGTCGTGCTCACCGCCGAGAGCGACGGCCGGACGGTGACGGCCCGCTCCCCGCGCGCGGGCAAGGCCCGCTGGGCCATGACACTTCCGGCCCACACCTACTGCACGTTCCTGCCGGCCGGAACCGACGTGTACGCGCAGTGCTTCCCCACCGGGCAGAACGCCAAGTACTCCACGCTCCTGCAGCTGGACCGCGCCGACGGAACGGTCCTCGCGCGTCGGCAGATCCCCTTCGAGAGCGGCTTCCTCGGGGTCGTCGACGGCCATCCGGCCATGGTCCTGGCCGACGAGGAGAGCGGCTCGACGTCCCTGCAGGACTCCAGGTTCACCAAGATCCTCCTGACGGACCCGACGACCGGCGGCCGGACGACGACGAAGCTCGCGAAGACCTACGAGGGCTCGGTGACGCTCGCCTCCGACACCCTGTGGATCACGGGCGCGAACGGCGAGGTCGCGGCGGTGTCCCCGCTGACCGGCAAGGAACTCTGGCACACCCGCACCAGCGTGGAGAACTCCGGCTCCCCGACGTACGACTCCCGCACCCACACCCTCTACCTGGCCAGTCCCAGCGGCCGGGTGGCAGCCCTGGACACCCGGAAGGGCACCCTCCTCTGGCAGACGTCCCCGCGCGTCGGCACGGCCTCGACGGACGGGGCGTCCGATCCCAAGGCACTTCTCTACGGGGGTGTGGTGACCGTCATGACCCCCGACGGCACCCTCTTCAGCCTCGACCCCGCGCACCCCGAGCGGAAGTCCGGCTCGGGGTGACACAGGGCTCGTACGGCTACGGCAGCGCCAGCATCCGCTCCAGGGCCAGCTTGGCGAACGCCTCGGTCTCCTGGTCGACCTCGATGCGGTTGACCAGGTTGCCCTCGGCCAGGGACTCCAGGGTCCAGACCAGGTGGGGGAGGTCGATGCGGTTCATGGTGGAGCAGAAGCAGACCGTCTTGTCGAGGAAGACGATCTCCTTGCCCTCGGGGGCGAAACGGTTCGCGAGGCGGCGGACCAGGTTCAGCTCGGTGCCGATCGCCCACTTGGAGCCGGCCGGGGCCGCCTCCAGGGCCTTGATGATGTACTCGGTCGAGCCGACGTAGTCCGCCGCCGCGACGACCTCGTGCTTGCACTCGGGGTGGACGAGGACGTTGACACCCGGGATGCGCTCGCGCACGTCGTTGACGGAGTCAAGGCTGAAACGGCCGTGCACCGAGCAGTGGCCGCGCCACAGGATCATCTTGGCGGCCCGCAGCTCGTCGGCGGTCAGGCCGCCGTTCGGCTTGTGCGGGTTGTAGAGGACGCAGTCCTCCAGGGACATGCCCATGTCCCGGACGGCGGTGTTGCGGCCCAGGTGCTGGTCGGGCAGGAACAGCACCTTCTCGCCCTGCTCGAAGGCCCACTCCAGGGCTCGTCGGGCGTTCGACGAGGTGCAGATCGTGCCGCCGTGCTTGCCCGTGAACGCCTTGATGTCCGCGGACGAGTTCATGTACGAGACGGGCACGACCTGCTCGGCCACGCCGGCCTCGGTGAGCACGTCCCAGCACTCGGCGACCTGCTCGGCGGTGGCCATGTCCGCCATCGAGCACCCGGCCGCCAGGTCCGGCAGGACCACCTTCTGGTCGTCCGAGGTCAGGATGTCGGCGGACTCGGCCATGAAGTGCACACCGCAGAACACGATGTACTCGGCCTCCGGGCGGGCGGCCGCGTCCCGGGCCAGCTTGAAGGAGTCGCCCGTGACATCGGCGAACTGGATGACCTCGTCGCGCTGGTAGTGGTGGCCGAGCACGAACACCTTGTCGCCGAGCTTCTCCTTGGCCGCGCGGGCGCGCGCGACCAGGTCCGGGTCGGACGGCGAGGGCAGGTCGCCGGGACACTCGACGCCCCGCTCGCTCCTCGGGTCGGCCTCGCGGCCGAGCAGCAGCAGGGCGAGCGGAGTCGGCTGTACGTCGAGCTCCGGGGTCTGGGCGGTGGTCACGACACGCACCCTTTCTACTTTTCGTCGATCTGACGTTATCTATCATAACTGCTTCACGTCACTTTGACGACGGCCATTGCGTCGATGTGACATGAATCCCGGCACCGAACGGGAGGGTTGCCGCCGGATGTCCGTGGGGTGGTGGCCTTGTGCGCAGGTCGCCGTGGGTGACCTTCACAGCCGCTGTGCGTGACTTCGGGCATGTGCGAGCATGAAGAAGTAGAAAAACGCGAGAACGCGAATGCCGGGCCGGAATGAAACAGCGGACCCGCCGGTTGCACTCGTCGGCAAGCAGTCTCCGTACAACCCGGGAGAGATGTAGATGTCCGTATCGGACGAGACCAGCACCGCCACCGACGGCATCATCCTGAGCGACGCCGCCGCGGCCAAGGTCAAGGCCCTGCTCGAGCAGGAAGGCCGTGACGACCTCGCCCTGCGCGTCGCCGTCCAGCCCGGTGGCTGCTCCGGCCTGCGTTACCAGCTCTTCTTCGACGAGCGTTCCCTCGACGGCGACGTCGTCAAGGACTTCGGCGGGGTCAAGGTCGTCACCGACCGCATGAGCGCTCCCTACCTGGGCGGCGCGTCGGTCGACTTCGTCGACACCATCGAGAAGCAGGGCTTCACGATCGACAACCCGAACGCGACCGGCTCCTGCGCCTGCGGCGACTCCTTCAGCTGAGCCCAGCGGCTGACCAGCACGAAGGCGGCGACCCCTCATCGCGAGGGGTCGCCGCCTTCGTGCTGCCCGCGCTCAGCCCTCCTGCGGGTTCAGCGTCGTGGCCTTCTCCTTCGGGACCGCGTGACCGTCCGTGCCGACCACCTTCCGGCCGTCCAGCGGCGCGTCGAGACGCACCGTCTGGTGGTACTGCTTGGCGATCAGGATGCAGATCTTGTCCGGCCAGGGCGTCTCGGTGACCTTGACCACCACCTGCTCCGAGCCCTCGTCCACCGTCGCCTTGTAGTCGGCGCACACCCCGCCGGTGAAGGCGACGGTCAGATCACGGCCCTCGGCCGTGTACCCGTCCACCTTCACGTCCTTCGGCGCGGCACTGGCGCTCGCCGAGGGCGTCAACGTGGTCGCGGAAGCCAGGTACTTCGGGTCCACCGCCGGATAGGTGACGGTGTACGAGTCCGCGGCCCCGCGCACCTGGAACAGCCAGGACGGCACCAGCGCCTGCTGCCCGGCGACGGACTGGGCGGCCAGCCCGAACACCGCCTTCTCGATCACCGCCGAGGACGCGGAGGGCGACGCCGTGGTCGCCGACGTCGACGCGGCGCACGGCTGCTCCAGGCGGTCCTTCAGCGGCACGGGACTGGCGCAGCCGCCGATGCCCATCCGGTGGTCGGAACGCGGCGCCGCGTTCATCAGGTCCAGCGTCTTCGCGGCGCTCAGCACCGGATACGCGGCCCCCTCGGCCGGCGTCGCCAGCATCCCGTTGCCGCCGACCACCTCGCCCTGCTTGCTGACGGTCAGCCCGGTCGTCCAGCCGTACGTCGGCAGCCCGCCGACCACCGGATCGGCGTTCACCACCCGCTGCGCACCCATCACCTGGCTCGCGTCGAGCTTCGCGTCGTCCTGCCCGAGCGCCTTCAGCACCGGCGCCGCCGCCTTGTCGGCGTCGGCGACGCTCACCGGGTCACCGGCCGGCGCCGCCGGGTCCTGCGCGCACACCAGACCGCTCTTGCAGTTGTCGGTGCCGGGGGCGTAGCGGCTGTACGTCCAGATGCCCGGCGCGGTCCGGTTCACCTGGAGACTGCCGCCGGAGCCGTCGTGGTCCGTACCGACCTTCCACACCTCGCCCTCGGCGACCGGGGTGCCGTCGACCCCCAGCGCCTTCGCCAGCGCCGCGACCCGGTCCGCGGAGACCGCGCCGGACGGCTGGTACACCGCGGCCGAGCCGGGGCCGCCCGGGAGCGTCCCGCTCGCCGTGTAGCTCACGCCGTAGGGATCGGGCTCGCCGGGAGCGATGCCGTTGCCGCCGCCGGAGGAGTAGCCGTCCAGTGCCAGGGGCGGGGGAGCGGAGCCACCGGAGGCACCCGGTGCCGCCCCGTCGCCACCGGAACCGTTGCCGCCGCTCGACGTGAGGTAGGCGCCACCGCCGCCTATCAGGAGTACGGCGGCGGCCACCGAGGCGATGACGAGAGCGGGGGAGCGGCGGCGGGCGGGGTGGTCACCGGCATCGGTCGCCGTGGTCGTCCCGGTCGCCTCGGGGGTGCCGGGCGCGTCGAGTGCGTCCGGGCCGTCGGGCGTAACGGCGAGACCGGGGGTATCGGTACCGGTACCAGTGGGATCAGGGGTACCGGGCGTGTCGGCGTGAGAGGCCGCTGCCGGCTCCGGGGCCACGCTCGGCTCGGGTACTTCCGCTTCCGGCGCGGGAGCCTTCTCCGGCTCAGTCGGCTCGGGCGGCTCCGGAACCTCTTCCACGGCGTTCTCGGCGGACTCCGCGGCGGACTGCGCGTCGGCCTCGGCAGCCTCAGGCGACTCCGTGGCCCGCCGGGCCTCGGCGTGAGAGGCCGCTGTCGGCTCCGGGGCCACGCTCGGTTCGGGTACTTCCGCTTCCGGCGCGGGAGCCTTCTCCGGCTCAGTCGGCTCGGGCGGCTCCGGAACCTCTTCCACGGCGTTCTCGGCGGACTCCGC
>NZ_JBIBKW010000002.1:495736-659535 GCF_042959465.1 Streptomyces sp. NPDC007901
GGCGGACTGCGCGTCGGCCTCGGCAGCCTCAGGCGACTCCGTGGCCCGCCGGGCCTCGGGGGGCTCCCCGGTGGTGCCGGCGGCCGCGTCCTCGTCGTTGTCGGGTCGCTCGCTCTTCACCGCATCGCTCCTTGCCGTGTCGTATCCCGCCTCCCCTTCACGGGGGACGGCGATGGGACGCGGGAGGGGAGCGCGCGGTTCCCTGGGGAACGCGCCGGGCGGGACTCAGTCGCCGTAGTCGGACATCGCGTCCAGGAGTCTGGCGGACTTCTTCGGCACGGTCACCCCGTGGATGAGTGACGGCGGCACCGGACGGGCATCGCTGTGATCAGGAACCGCCCAGTGCGGGGCCATCCGCGCGCAGTCACCGCGCAGCGACGCCAGGTCGCCGTCGAGGTCGGCCGGAGCGGGGGCGTGGACCTTGAGGTTCGTCATGACGGAACCGTAAGCACGTCGAGGGCCGCGAAGAAAGATCTACTATCGGGTAGTTTTGGCACCTTCAGGGTGCCCACGCCGACCCGGTAGCGTTAACTGTCAATTACGCCTCCCCCTCAGGAGAGTCCCAGCCGTGCGCATCGCAGTCACCGGCTCCATCGCCACCGACCACCTCATGACCTTCCCCGGCCGCTTCGCCGACCAGCTCGTCGCGGACCAGCTGCACACGGTCTCGCTGTCCTTCCTGGTCGACAACCTGGACGTGCGCCGGGGCGGTGTCGGCGCGAACATCGCGTTCGGCATGGGACAGCTCGGCACCCGGCCGATCCTGGTCGGCGCGGCTGGCTTCGACTTCGACGACTACCGTGCCTGGCTCGACCGGCACGGCGTCGACACGGACTCCGTCCGTATCTCCGAGACCCTGCACACCGCGCGATTCGTGTGCACGACCGACGCCGACCACAACCAGATCGGCTCCTTCTACACGGGCGCGATGAGCGAGGCCCGCCTCATCGAGCTCAAGACGGTGGCCGACCGGGTCGGCGGACTCGACCTGGTCCTGATCGGCGCGGACGACCCCGAGGGCATGCTCCGCCACACGGAGGAGTGCCGGGCCCGGGCGATCCCCTTCGCCGCCGACTTCTCCCAGCAGATCGCCCGGATGAACGGCGACGAGATCCGGATACTGCTGGAGGGCGCGACGTACCTCTTCTCCAACGAGTACGAGAAGGGTCTGATCGAGACGAAGACCGGCTGGACCGACGAGGAGATCCTCGCCAAGGTCGGCCACCGGGTCACGACGCTGGGCGCGCGGGGCGTGCGCATCGAGCGGGCGGGGGAGGACCCGATCGAGGTCGGCTGTCCCGACGAGGAGCGCAAGGCCGACCCGACGGGCGTCGGCGACGCGTTCCGCGCCGGGTTCCTGTCCGGGCTCGCGTGGGGGGTCTCGCTGGAGCGGGCGGCTCAGGTGGGCTGCATGCTGGCGACTCTCGTCATCGAGACGGTGGGGACGCAGGAGTACCAGCTGCGGCGCGGGCACTTCATGGAGCGGTTCACGAAGGCGTACGGGGACGAGGCCGCCGAGGAGGTTCGGGGTTATCTGGCCTGAGTTTCGGGTGCGGGTGCGGGTGCGGGTGCGGGTGCGTGGGGGCTGGTCGCGCCCACGCGGCGGTAGCCGCATATCGGCTACCGCCCCGCGCCCCTGAAAGGGCCGCTCAGGTGAGCCGGCGTACCAAGTAGGCCGTTCCTTTCTCTGCCGGCTCCTCGCCTACGTACTCCTGGTCCCGCATCTCGCACCACGCCGGGATGTCCAGCCGGGCCGCCTCGTCGTCGGACAGGACCCGGACCCTGCCGCCCACCGGCACGGTGCCGATGACCTTCGCGAGCTCGATGACGGGGATCGGGCAGCGCTTGCCGAGTGAGTCGACGACGACTTCCTCCGCCTGGCGTACGGCAGCCGTCGGCGTCGGGGCGCCCAGCTTCTCCCGTACCCCCGCCACCACCCCCGGCAGCACCTCCAGGAACCGCTCCACATCCGCCTCGGCCGCGCCCGTCGGCAGCGACACCCGGACGTTCCCCTCGCTCAGCACACCCATCGCCTTGAGCACATGGCTCGGCGTCAGCGTGCTGCTCGTGCAGGACGATCCGGACGAGACCGAGAAGCCCTCCCGGTCCAACTCGTGGAGCAGTGTCTCTCCGTCGACATAGAGACAGGAGAAGGTGACGATCCCGGGCAGCCGGCGCTCCGGGTCCCCCACCACCTCCACGTCCGGCACCAACTCCGGTACCCGCGCCCGGATCCGCGCCGTCAGCGCCCGCAGTCGTACGGCCTCCCGCTCGGCCTCCGCCCGCACGGCCCGCAGCGAGGCGGCCGCCGCGACGATCGCCGGCAGGTTCTCGAAGCCGGGTGCCCGCCCCGACTCCCGCTCGTCCGAGGCCCCTTGGGCGGCGAACCGCACCCCCTTGCGCACCACCAGCAGCCCGACCCCGCTCGGCCCGCCCCATTTGTGCGCACTCGCCGTCAGCAGCGACCAGCCGCCCTCGACCCGCCCCCACCCCAGCGACTGCGCCGCATCCACCAGCAACGGCACCCCGGCCGCCCGGCACACCTCGGCGACGGCCGCCACCGGCTGCTCCGTGCCCACCTCGTGGTTGGCCGACTGGAGACAGGCGAGCGCGGTGTCCGGCCGCAGGGCAGTCTCGTACGACTCGGCGTCCGCCGCACCCGTCCGCCGCACCGGAACCTGGGTCACCTGACCGCCGTCGGCCTCCCATGCCTCGGCCGAATGGAGTACCGAGGAGTGTTCGACGGCTGACACGATCAGGTGACGTCCCGTCCGACGCCGCCCTGCCAGCGCCCCCGCGATGCCCGTGTGGACCGCCCGCGTCCCCGATGGGGTGAAGGACAGTTCGTCGGCCCGGCATCCGACCGCCTCGGCAGCCGCCTCCCGCGCGGCGTCCAGCAGCATCCGCGCCTTCCGCCCCTCCCGGTAGAGACGAGAGGGGTCGGCCCACCCGTCGTCCAAGGCGGCCAACAACGCCTGCCGGGCGACGGGATGAAGAGGAGCAGCCGATGCTGCGTCGAAGTAGGACACACGGCAACGTTAAAACGTCCGTCGAGTCCGATTCCCCAGGGGCGCGGGCTGTGCCGATATGCGGCTCCGCCGCGTGGGCGCGACCAGCCCCCACGCGCCTGCACCCGCCCACGAAACCGCATCAACCCGAGCTATTGGGCGCCCAATCCCACCCTTAAGGAGTGACCCGCGGCGCGTATGCCCCCCTCCCCGCGAAGCCCCAGAACGCGTCGGCTAGGGTTTGGTCCGCATAAACATCCAAACCCCTGCCCGACGCAGGGCGGCGACCGACCAGCGAGAAGGCCGCAGCCGAACCGCCGGGCGAGACTCTCGGGAAGGCGCTACGTGAGTCCCAACGGCTCCGACCGCTCGCCGCGGCGCCCGATGCGGCGGAAGCTGCTGCAGGCAATGACCGCGGGCCTGGTCCTTGCGACCGCTACCGGTTGCACATACAAGGACTTCCCCCGCCTTGGTATGCCCACCCCGACCACGGAAGAGGCTCCGCGGATCCTCTCCCTGTGGCAGGGCTCCTGGGCCGCCGCGCTCGCCGTCGGCGTGCTGGTGTGGGGTCTGATCATCTGGAGCGCCATCTTCCACCGGCGCAGCCGCACGAAGATCGAGGTCCCGGCACAGACCCGGTACAACATGCCGATCGAGGCGCTGTACACGGTGGTCCCGCTCATCATCGTCTCGGTGTTGTTCTACTTCACCGCGCGGGACGAGACGAAGCTCCTCAGCCTCACCGACAAGAAGCCGGACGTCACGGTCAACGTGGTCGGCTTCCAGTGGAGCTGGGGCTTCAACTACATCACGCCCGTCGACGGTGTCACCGGCGACGCGAAGACCGACGAGAACCTGGCCGCCATCCCGGACCGGTTCAAGAAGGAATTCCCGGCCGCCGCCGGTGGTGTCTACGACGTCGGTACGCCGGGCACGAAGAACCCGCAGACCGGCAACCCCGGTCCGACGCTCTGGCTCCCCAAGGGCGAGACCGTCCGCTTCGTCCTCACCTCGCGTGACGTCATCCACTCCTTCTGGGTGGTGCCGTTCCTGATGAAGATGGACGTCATCCCGGGTCACACCAACGCGTTCCAGGTGACTCCCAACCAGGAGGGCACCTTCCTCGGCAAGTGTGCCGAGCTCTGCGGCGTCGACCACTCCCGGATGCTGTTCAACGTGAAGGTCGTCTCCCCCGAGCGTTACCAGCAGCACCTCAAGGACCTCGCCAAGAAGGGGCAGACCGGTTACATTCCCGCCGGCATCGCGCAGACGAGCCACGAGAAGAACCGGGAGACGAACAACCTGTGAGCATCCTCAACGAACCCCAGGGTGCCGCGGCAGCTGAAGGCTCTTACGCAGATGAGCTGCCGGTCAGGCGCAAGCAGCCCGGCAACGTGGTCGTCAAGTGGCTCACCACCACCGACCACAAGACCATCGGAACGCTGTATCTGGTCACGTCGTTCGCGTTCTTCCTGATCGGTGGAGTGATGGCGCTGCTCATGCGCGCCGAACTCGCTCGCCCCGGTCTGCAGATCATGTCGAACGAGCAGTTCAACCAGGCGTTCACGATGCACGGCACGATCATGCTGCTGATGTTCGCGACGCCGCTGTTCGCCGGCTTCACGAACTGGATCATGCCGCTCCAGATCGGCGCGCCGGACGTCGCCTTCCCGCGACTGAACATGTTCGCCTACTGGCTCTACCTGTTCGGCTCGACGATCGCGGTCGGCGGCTTCCTCACCCCGCAGGGCGCGGCCGACTTCGGCTGGTTCGCCTACTCCCCGCTGTCGGACGCGGTCCGCTCGCCGGGCATCGGCGCCGACATGTGGATCATGGGTCTGGCCTTCTCCGGCTTCGGCACCATCCTGGGCGCGGTCAACTTCATCACCACGATCATCTGCATGCGCGCGCCGGGCATGACCATGTTCCGCATGCCGATCTTCGTGTGGAACGTGCTGCTGACCGCCGTACTGGTCCTGCTCGCCTTCCCCGTCCTCGCCGCCGCGCTGTTCGCGCTGGAGGCGGATCGGAAATTCGGGGCACATGTCTTCGACGCGGCGAACGGCGGAGCACTGCTCTGGCAACACCTCTTCTGGTTCTTCGGCCACCCAGAGGTGTACATCATCGCGCTGCCGTTCTTCGGCATCATCTCCGAGGTCATCCCGGTCTTCTCCCGTAAGCCGATGTTCGGCTACATGGGCCTGATCGCCGCCACGATCTCGATCGCGGGTCTGTCCGTGACGGTGTGGGCGCACCACATGTACGTCACCGGCGGTGTGCTGCTGCCGTTCTTCTCCTTCATGACCTTCCTGATCGCGGTCCCGACCGGTGTGAAGTTCTTCAACTGGATCGGCACCATGTGGAAGGGCTCGCTGTCCTTCGAGACACCGATGCTCTGGGCCACCGGCTTCCTGATCACCTTCACCTTCGGTGGTCTGACCGGTGTCATCCTGGCCTCGCCGCCGATGGACTTCCACGTCTCCGACTCGTACTTCGTGGTGGCCCACTTCCACTACGTGGTGTTCGGTACGGTCGTCTTCGCGATGTTCTCCGGCTTCCACTTCTGGTGGCCGAAGATGACGGGCAAGATGCTCGACGAGCGGCTCGGGAAGATCACCTTCTGGACGCTGTTCATCGGCTTCCACGGCACCTTCCTGGTCCAGCACTGGCTGGGCGCCGAGGGTATGCCGCGCCGCTACGCCGACTACCTGGCGGCCGACGGCTTCACCACGCTGAACACGATCTCGACGATCAGCTCCTTCCTGCTCGGCCTGTCGATCCTGCCGTTCCTCTACAACGTGTGGAAGACGGCCAAGTACGGCAAGCCGGTCGAGGTCGACGACCCGTGGGGCTACGGCCGTTCGCTCGAGTGGGCGACCTCCTGCCCGCCGCCGCGGCACAACTTCCTCACCCTGCCGCGGATCCGCAGCGAATCGCCGGCGTTCGACCTGCACCACCCTGAGATCGCCGCCCTGGAGCAGCTGGAGCACGGTCACGCCGCCGCCGCTGTCACGGGCAGCAAGGAGGCCGGCAAGTGAAGATCCAGGGCCGCATGTTCGTGTGGCTGAGCGTCTTCGTCCTCGCCATTGCGATCGTCTATGGCGTGTGGTCGAAGGAGCCGGCCGGTACCACGGCGCTCTTCCTGGCCTTCGGCCTGTGCATCATGATCGGCTTCTACCTGGGCTTCACGGCCTCGCGGGTGGACGCCGGTGCCCAGGACAACAAGGAGGCCGACGTCGCGGACGACGCCGGTGAGCTGGGCTTCTTCAGCCCGCACAGCTGGCAGCCGCTCGCCCTCGGCGTCGGCGGCGCGCTGGCCTTCCTCGGTGTCGCCGTCGGCTGGTGGCTGCTGTACTTCTCGGTGCCCATCATCCTGATCGGCCTCTTCGGCTGGGTGTTCGAGTACTACCACGGTGAGAACCGCACCCAGTAGGCAAGCGGCGCCCAGCGCACCGGGAGCCCGGACCCTCCGTCAGGAGGGTCCGGGCTCCCGTCGTCCCGGCCGGTTCCCGTCTCCGGAGCGGTGTCCGTCCCCCGTCCGGACTACCTGTCGTGCCGGTATGTAAAACATCTCATAGCGTGATCATATGAGTCATTCTCCGTGCGCCCGTACCGTCGTCAGCTGCACCCTGCTGGTGATCGCCCTCGGCGCGGGCGTCACCGCCTGCGGTTCGGACGGCAACCCGCTGGCGGGCAAGCCGTACGACGCGGCGGACCAGCTCTCCTTCAACACCCCCACCGGCAAGGGGAAGCGAGTCGATCCGGACAAGCCCCTGGAGGTCGTCGCCAAGAGCGACGACGACCGGATCACGGACGTCACGGCCCAGGACGCCACCGGTCGCTATGTGGCGGGCGAACTCGACGCCGACGGCAGCCGGTGGCACAGCACCTCCCCGCTGGCCGCCAACGCCCACTACACGGTCCAGGTCAGTACCGAGGACGAGGACGGTGTCCCCGGCCGCAAGGTCCTCACCTTCGACACCAGCGTGCCCACCACCAAACAGCGGCTGAAGGTCACCTTCGGCCCCCAGTCGGGCCAGTACGGCGTCGGCCAGCCCATCACCGCCCAACTCGACCACGAGGTCAAGGACAAGGCCCAGCGCGCCATTGTCGAGCGCGGCCTCCGGGTCGACTCCATCCCCGCCGTGGACGGTGCCTGGTACTGGGTGAGCGACAAGGAACTCCACTACCGGCCCAAGGAGTACTGGCCCACGCACGCCACCATCCAGGTGCACAGCAACCTGGACGGCGTCAAGATCAGCGACCGCCTCTGGGGCGGCGCGGCCAAACCCCTGAAGATCACCACCGGCGACAAGCTCCTCGCCGTCACGGACGCCGGCGCCCACCAGATGACGGTCTACAAGAACGACAAGGTGATCAACACCATTCCGATCACCACGGGCAAACCCGGCTACGAGACCCGCAACGGCGTCAAGGTCGTCCTGGAGAAGCAGTACTTCGTACGCATGCGCGGCAGCACGGTCGGCATCGCCGAGGGCACCTCGGACTCGTACGACCTGCCGGTCTACTACGCCACCCGGGTCACCTGGTCGGGCGAGTACGTCCACGCCGCGCCCTGGTCGGTCGGCTCCCAGGGGTACGCGAACGTCAGCCACGGCTGCACCGGCATGAACACCTCCAACGCCGAGTGGTTCTTCGACACCTTCCACCCGGGTGACCTGGTGAAGGTCGTCAACTCCAACGGCAAGGAGATGGAGAACTTCGGCAACGGCTTCGGCGACTGGAACCTCGCCTGGAAGGACTGGCGCAACGGCAGCGCCCTCATCAACGGCACCCCGGACGGCCCGAAGCCGCAGGACGCGGTGAGGGTGCAGCCGGTCGCACTGTGAATCGCCCTCAAGGGCAAGCGCCCCGCCAGGGGCGCGGGGAACTGCGCGAACGGCCCCCACCGGCCCGCAGTCGCGCACGCACCGCGCCCCGCCGCCCTCTCCTAGGCGCTCTGCAGCCTCTTCTGCCGCAACAGAGAGGCCAGCGCGCCCGCGAACTCCACCGGCTCCACCGGCAGCGTCACAGCCGCGTCCGCACGGCTCCACGTGGCCAGCCACGCGTCCTGCGGCCGCCCGATCAGCAGCAGCACCGGCGGGCAGTTGAAGATCTCGTCCTTGATCTGCCGGCACATCCCCATGCCGCCCATCGGCACGGCCTCGCCGTCCAGCACGCACACGTCGATCCCGCCCTTGTCCAGCTCGGCGACGACCGCCGCGGGTGTCGCGCACTCCAGGAACTCGACGAACGGCACATCGGGAGCCGGCCGCCGGCCGGCGGCGAGCCGTACCTGCTCGCGGGTGTTGGAGTCGTCGCTGTAGACCAGCACCGTGGCGGTCGGCTGCATTGTTCCTCCGAGACGTCGGCGTCGTACGGACAGGACCGATGGCCCGGATGCTACTCCCCCGAACACCTCGTCAACACCTGTTGGAACACCGCTTCCATGGGCCATCCGGGCAGTCCACACGCTGCGAACACTCCGAACGGCACCCCCCGGAGTGAGCGCGAGATAAGCGACCGACATAATGTCGGTCGTGGCGACAGCAACGACAGTAGAAACCGGGCACGCGCACCCGTCGGTCAACCGGCCGAACCTCACCAGCGTCGGAACCATCATTTGGCTGAGTTCCGAGCTGATGTTCTTCGCGGCCCTCTTCGCGATGTACTTCACCCTGCGATCGGTGACCGGTCCGGCGCACTGGAAGGAGATGGCGAGCCATCTCAACCTTCCGTTCTCCGCGACCAACACCACGATCCTGGTGCTCTCCTCCCTCACCTGCCAGCTCGGCGTGTTCGCCGCCGAGCGCGGGGACGTGAAGAAGCTCCGGGGATGGTTCATCGTCACCTTCATCATGGGTGCGATCTTCATCGGCGGTCAGATCTACGAGTACACCGAACTGGTCAAGAAGGACGGGCTCTCGCTCTCCTCCGACCCGTACGGCTCGGTGTTCTACCTGACCACCGGCTTCCACGGCATGCACGTGACGGGCGGCCTCATCGCCTTCCTGTTCGTCCTGGGGCGCACCTACGCGGCGAAGAGGTTCACGCACGAGCAGGCGACCGCGGCCATCGTCGTGTCCTACTACTGGCACTTCGTCGATGTCGTCTGGATCGGCCTCTTCGCCACGATCTACCTGATCAAGTAGCCGGGCCGGCACGCGCGCCGTAGAAGCGCACTTTCCAGAAGCATCGACGCAGAAGATCCTGACACCGGGGTAATCCGTGAAAAAGCTCTCCGCACGACGACGCCATCCGCTGGCGGCGGTCGTCGTCCTACTCCTCGCGCTGGCGGCCACTGGGGGGCTGTACGCCGTGCTCGCACCCGCGGGCAAGGCGCAGGCCGATGAAACGTCCCAGTCCCTGACCATCGAGGAGGGCAAGAAGCTCTACTCGGTCGGCTGCGCCAGCTGCCACGGCACCGGCGGTCAGGGTTCGTCCGACGGCCCCAGCCTGGTGGGCGTGGGCGCCGCGGCCGTCGACTTCCAGGTCGGCACCGGCCGTATGCCGGCCGCCACCTCGCAGGGCCCGCAGGTCGTCAAGAAGAAGAACATCTACACCCAGGCCCAGATCGACCAGCTCGCGGCGTACATCGCCTCGCTGGGCGCCGGTCCCTCGGTGCCGACCAAGGACCAGTTCGGTCCGGACGGTGCCGACATCGCCGCGGGTGGCGAGCTCTTCCGCACCAACTGCGCGCAGTGCCACAACTTCGTCGGCTCGGGTGGCGCGCTGACCAAGGGCAAGTTCGCCCCGGACCTGCAGGGCGTCGACCCGAAGCACATCTACGAGGCCATGCAGACGGGCCCGCAGAACATGCCGTCCTTCCCCGACACGACGCTGTCCGAGAAGAACAAGAAGGACATCATCGCGTACCTCGACTCGGTCAACAGCAGCAAGACGGTGAACCCCGGCGGTCTCAACCTGGGCGGCCTCGGGCCGGTCAGTGAGGGTCTGTTCGCGTGGATCTTCGGTCTCGGTCTGCTGATCGCGGTCGCCGTCTGGGTCGCCGCTCGGACCGCAAAGGCCAAGAAGTCATGAGTAGCCAAGACATTCCAGAAGAGAACCTGCCCGCTGAGCAGGACCACGCGCACGGCGCCGTGAGCGTCGCGGACGAGAAGAACCCGTTCGCGGACCCGGGTCTGCCGCCCCACGAGCACCGGATCCAGGACATCGACGAGCGGGCCGCCAAGCGGTCCGAGCGCGTCGTCGCCCTGCTGTTCACGGTGTCGATGCTGGCCACCGTCGGCTTCATCGCGTCCTATGTGACGATCCCGAAGGACAAGGCGATCTTCGTCTTCCCCCTCGGTCACATCAGCGCGCTGAACTTCGCCCTGGGCCTGACCCTCGGGGCGGCGCTGTTCTGCATCGGCGCGGGCGCGGTCCACTGGGCCCGCACCCTGATGTCCGACGTGGAGGTCGCAGACGAGCGGCACGCCATCTCGGCCGAGCCGGAGGTCAAGGCCAAGGTCCTGGCCGACTTCAAGCAGGGTGCCAAGGAGTCGGCGATCGGCCGGCGCAAGCTGATCCGCACCACGATGTTCGGCGCGCTGACCCTGGTCCCGCTCTCCGGTGTCGTGCTGCTGCGTGACCTCGGCCCGCTGCCCGGCACCTCGCTGCGCCACACGGCGTGGTCGAAGGGCAAGCTGCTCGTCAACATGAACACCAACGAGCCGCTGCGTCCCTCCGACGTCGCCGTCGGCTCCCTGACGTTCGCCAAGCCCGAGGGCGTCGAGGAAGACCAGGAGGACTTCCAGAACGTCATGGCGAAGGCGGCCCTGATGATCATCCGGCTGCAGCCGGACAACATCAAGGACAAGCGCGAGCTCGAGTGGTCGCACGAGGGCATCGTCGCCTACTCGAAGATCTGCACCCACGTGGGCTGCCCGATCTCGCTGTACGAGCAGCAGACCCACCACGTGCTCTGCCCGTGCCACCAGTCCACCTTCGACCTCTCCGACGGAGCCCGAGTGATCTTCGGCCCGGCCGGCCACGCCCTGCCGCAGCTGCGCATCGGCGTGAGCGAGGAGGGCTACCTCCAGGCGCTCGGCGACTTCGACGAGCCCGTCGGTCCTGCCTTCTGGGAGCGCGGATGAGCACTACAGAGAACACCGAGTCCCGCGAACGCGGGAAGGCACCGGCCGGCGAGCGTGTCGCCGACTGGGCCGACGGACGGCTCGGGATCTACTCCCTGGCCAAGTCCAACATGCGCAAGATCTTCCCCGACCACTGGTCGTTCATGTTGGGCGAAGTGTGCATGTACAGCTTCATCATCATCATCCTGACGGGTGTGTACCTGACGCTGTTCTTCCACCCGTCGATGAACGAGGTGGTGTACCACGGCAGCTACGTCCCGCTCCAGGGACAGCTGATGTCCGAGGCGTTCAACTCGACCCTGCACATCTCCTTCGACGTGCGCGGTGGTCTGCTCATCCGGCAGATCCACCACTGGGCCGCGCTGATCTTCCTCGCCGGCATGTTCGTGCACATGATGCGCGTGTTCTTCACGGGCGCGTTCCGCAAGCCGCGTGAGATCAACTGGCTGTTCGGCTTCCTGCTGTTCGTCCTGGGCATGTTCACCGGCTTCACCGGTTACTCGCTCCCGGACGACCTGCTCTCCGGCACCGGTGTCCGCTTCACCGAGGGCGCCATCCTGTCGATGCCGATCGTCGGCACGTACATCTCGTACTTCCTCTTCGGCGGCGAGTTCCCCGGCCACGACTTCGTGGCGCGGTTCTACTCGATCCACATCCTGCTGCTGCCGGGCATCATGCTCGGCCTGATGGTGGGCCACCTGATCCTGGTCTTCTACCACAAGCACACGCAGTTCGCGGGCCCCGGAAAGACCGAGAAGAACGTCGTCGGCATGCCGCTGCTGCCGGTCTACATGGCCAAGGCCGGAGGCTTCTTCTTCCTGGTCTTCGGTGTCATCGCGGCCATCGCGGCGACCACCCAGATCAACCCGATCTGGGCCATGGGCCCCTACCGTCCGGACCAGGTGTCCACCGGCGCCCAGCCCGACTGGTACATGGGCTTCGCCGAGGGTCTGATCCGCTACATGCCGGGCTGGGAGATCAACTTCTGGGGCCACACCCTGGTCCTGGGCGTGTTCATCCCACTGGTCCTGTTCGGTCTGGTCCTGGGTGCGATCGCGCTCTACCCGTTCATCGAGTCCTGGGTCACCGGCGACAAGAGCGAGCACCACATCCTGGACCGCCCGCGCAACGCCCCGACCCGCACCGGTTTCGGTGTCGCCTGGATCACCGTGTACATGGTGGGCCTGGTCGGTGGTGGCAACGACCTCATCGCCACCCACTTCCACCTGTCGATCAACGACGTGACCTGGTTCGTCCGGATCTTCTTCTTCGCCGGACCGGTGATCGCGTTCATCGTCACCAAGCGGATCTGCCTCGGTCTGCAGCGCCGCGACAAGGAGAAGGTGCTGCACGGCCGCGAGACCGGCATCATCAAGCGGCTGCCGCACGGTGAGTTCGTCGAGATCCACGAGCCGCTCTCGCAGGAGCAGCTGCACACCCTCACGGCGCACCACCAGTACGAGCCGGCCCAGATCGGCCCGGCGGTCGACGAGAACGGTGTCGAGCGCAAGATCAAGGGGTCCGAGAAGCTCCGCGCCAAGCTGAGCAACGCCTACTACGGCGAGGACAACCAGATCCCGAAGCCGTCCGTCGAGGAGTACAAGGAGATCACCAGCGGCCACGGCCACCACTGATCGACGGCGTCGCCACGCCACAGCCGAAGGGCCCCCGTCCGTACACCGGACGGGGGCCCTTCGCGGTGGCCGGGGCTGGATAGGGTAGGCCTCACAGGCACCATTTCCCGGTACGACGATCAGGAGCGGCCTTATGAGCGCTGTGACCCCCGCTGGAGGCGACACCGCGGCGGCCCGTTCCTGGCCCGAGGTACTGAACGCGCTGCTGTACGGCCAGGACCAGAGCGCCGACGCGACGGCCTGGGCGATGGACCAGATCATGCGCGGTCAGGCGACCGACGCCCAGATCGCCGGCTTCGTGGTCGCGCTGCGGGCCAAGGGCGAGACGGTCGAGGAGATCAACGGCCTGGTCCGCACGATGTACGAGCACGCCAACCTCATCGAGGTGCCGGGCCGCACGGTCGACATCGTCGGGACCGGCGGTGACGGCGCGAAGACGGTGAACATCTCCACGATGTCGGCGCTGGTGGTGGCCGGCACCGGCGCGAAGGTCGTCAAGCACGGCAACCGCGCCGCCTCCTCCGCGTCCGGGGCCTCGGACGTCCTGGAGAAGCTCGGCGTCAACCTCGACCTGACCCCGCAGCGGGTCGCCGAGGTCGCCGAGGAGGCGGGCATCACCTTCTGCTTCGCCGTCAAGTTCCACCCGGCGCTGCGTCACGCGGGCGCCGCGCGCGGCCAGTTGGGCATCCGCACGGTCTTCAACATCCTCGGCCCGCTGACCAACCCCGCGCAGGTGCGGGCCCAGGCGGTCGGCGTCGCAGACCCGCGCATGGCCCCCGTCGTCGCGGGCGTCTTCGCGGAACGCGGCAACTCCTCCCTGGTCTTCCGCGGCGACGACGGCCTCGACGAACTCACCACGACCGCCACGTCCCACGTCTGGATCGTCCGCGACGGCAAGGTCACCGAGCAGACCTTCGACCCCCGTGACGTCGGCATCGACCTGGTCCCGGTGGAGGCCCTGCGAGGCGGCGACCCGTCGTACAACGCGGAGGTCGCCCGCAGGCTCCTGGACGGCGACCAGGGCCCGGTACGGGACGCGGTGCTCCTCAACTCGGCGGCGGCCCTGGTCGCCCTCGACCCGGGCCCGGGCACACTGGCCGAGCAGCTCCGCGCGGGCATGGACAAGGCCGCCGACTCCATCGACTCCGGCGCGGCCAAGCGCGCACTGGAACGCTGGGCGGCGGCGACGAACAAGTAGGCCGACCAGCAGGGGACCAGGACGGGGCCCGGCACCGCCGGGTCCCGTTCCGTCATCCGGACAGAAGTTGCGCGGCGGCGATCACTTCCCCTACTTTTCTTCCCAGGTCATGAGTGACAGTCATGAGGCCCCGGCCGACTGTCCGGCAACCCTCCGTCCGTGGCGGGGTGCCCCGGGTGAAGACCAGGTCGTAGGCAGCGAGGTCTACGGCAAGCGCGGACCCCTCGACACACCAGGGGTCCTGGTCGTACGAGGGAGCCTTCTGTGAGCAAGCGAATGCGATAGGGCGTAGAGCCCCGCCTCCGCGTACCCCTTTTCAGCTTTCCCCGTGCCGTCGACACACCGTCCGGCGCGGTGGTTCCGCTTACCCTCACAGGAGTTCCGCCATGTCTGTCTCCACCGCTGCCTCCGCCCAGTCCGTTTGCAGTGACATTTCGGGGCCGCTGCCCGTTCTGGGCCGGGATGTCACCGTCCCGCTGGTCACCGGCGGCGAGGTCACCTACGCCGCCCTCGACTACGCGGCCAGCGCCCCCGCCCTCCAGCGGGTCTGGGACGACGTGGCGGCGTACGCGCCCTACTACGGCAGCGTCCACCGCGGCGCCGGCTACCTCTCCCAGCTCTCCACGGACCTCTTCGAGAACGCCCGCAGGACCGTCGCCGAGTTCCTCGACTGCCGCCCCGAAGACCAGCTGGTCTTCACCCGCTCCACCACGGACTCCCTGAACCTCCTGGCCCGCGCCCTCCCCGCCGACTGCCAGGTCTTCGTCTTCGAGACCGAGCACCACGCCTCCCTGCTGCCGTGGCAGGACGCCCGGGTCACCTACCTGAACGCGCCCCGCACCCCGCGCCAGGCCGTCGAGACCCTGGAGCGCGCCCTCGCCGACCGCGACCCCTACGGCCCGGCCCTGGTCTGTGTCACCGGCGCGTCCAACGTCACCGGCGAGCTGTGGCCCGTACGGGAGCTCGCGGCGGCCGCGCACGCGCACGGCGCCCGGATCGTCCTGGACGCGGCCCAGCTGGCCCCGCACCACCCCGTGTCCGTCCGCGACCTGGACGTCGACTGGGTCGCCTTCTCCGGCCACAAGCTGTACGCCCCCTTCGGCTCCGGCGTCCTCGCCGGCCGCGCCGACTGGCTCCAGGCCGCCGAGCCCTACCTCGCCGGCGGCGGCGCCAGCCGCAAGGTCACCCGGCGCGAGGACGGGGGAGTGGCCGTGGAGTGGCACGAGAGCGCGGCGCGGCACGAGGCCGGCTCGCCCAACGTCATCGGCGCCTACTCCATCGCCTCCGCCTGCAAGGCGCTCACCGAGGCCGGCTTCGACACGCTGGTCGCCCGCGAGCGGCACCTGATCGAGACGGTGCGGGCGGGACTGGCCGAGGTCCCGCAGGTCCGGGTCCTCTCCCTCTTCGGCGACGACGCCCCGCGCGTCGGCGTGATCAGCTTCGTGGTGGACGGCTGGAACAGCAGCCACTTCGCCGCCGCCCTCTCCGCCGAGTACGGCATCGGCGTCCGCGACGGCCTCTTCTGCGCCCACCCGCTGGTCAGGACCCTCCTGGGCTCCGACCCCCAGACCCAGGGCGAGTGCGGGGCGCCGGAGGCGGCACCGGGCGAGAAGTCCCTCAACGCCATCCGGGTGAGCTTCGGCGCCGGAACGCCGGACGAGCACGTGGAGCGCTTCGTGACGGCGGTACGCGAGCTGGTGACCGACGGCGCCAAGTGGTCGTACCGGACCGAGGACGGCCGCTGTGTCCCGGCGGTGAGCTGACTTACCTCAAGGGGCGCGGGGAACTGCGCGACCAGCCACGACGCACCCGCGGTCGACCACGATCCTGCGGGCCGGTGGGGGCTGAGCGCGCAGTTCCTCCCCCAGCCGAAGGCTGGGGGTACCCCCAACGCCCCTTCGGGGCGCGCTGCAGACGGCGGTGTTTTCTAGCTGTCCAGGCCGATCGCGAACGCCGCCTCCAGGTCGTGCTGGGAGTACGTGCGGAACGCGACGTGCGTGTCGGTGCCCTCCACGCCGGGGATCTTGCTGATGCGGCCGGGGATGACCTCGGCCAGGTCCTCGTGCTGCTGCACCCGGACCATGGCGATCAGGTCGTACGTGCCGGTGACGGAGAAGACCTCGCTGACGCTCTCCAGCGAGGCGATCTGTTCCGCGATCTCGGGGATCCGGTCCACGCTGGTCTTGATGAGGACGATCGCGGTGATCACGGCTGGTTCTCTCCCTCGGGTGCCGGGGCTGGGGCGGTCCTCACTTTAGTCGTACGGCCGTACCGGACCCACGCGTAGCCGAAGCCGAGTCCGAAGCCGACCACGTGGGCGAGGTAGGCCACGCCGGGGCCGGCGGGGGCCTGGCCCAGGGCGAGCCACTGCAGGGCCGCCCAGAAGGGGAGTACCACCCAGGCCGGGAAGCGCAGGGGCAGGAAGAAGAGGAAAGGGAGAAGACTGGTCACGCGGGCGCTGGGGAACAGGTACAGGAACGCTCCGAGGACCGCCGAGATCGCCCCGGACGCCCCCACCAGCGACTGCTGGGACGAGGCGTTGGCGGCCGCGTAGCCGAGCAGCGCGAGATAGCCGCAGCCGAGGTAGAAGAGGGTGAACTCCACGCGGCCCATCCGCTCCTCGGTCATCGCCCCGAAGACGAAGAGGAAGAGCATGTTGCCGAGCAGGTGCACCCAGCTGCCGTGGATGAACAGCGCCGTGGCCGGGGTGAGCGCCTCCCGCGCCGGGCCGTCGAACAGGTCGGCGGGGACCACGCCCCAGCGCCGGAAGTACGCCCGCTGCGCCGCCGCCAGGGCGTCCCCGGTGCCGTAGGACGGGGTGAAGCCGGAGGCGGGGCCGAGCAGGAAGATCAGGCAGCACACCGCGATCAGCGTGTACGTCATGGGCGCCGACGTGCCCCTCAGGCTCCGCAGGGTCCGGGCGGCCGTCGTGTTCCGGTTGCCGATCATGGACATAGAGCATGGCGTAACCGGACGCAGTGGTGCAGATCGCCTCGCCGCCATGGACGGGGCGGCGTCGAGTACCCGCCAGGCCGTAGGGTAACGAGCCACACGCGTCAGGACGGCGCGTCACGGACACTAGAAGGAAGCGAACAAGCCACGATGACGGTTCCCCTGCCGACCGCCACGACGCGGTGGCGCTGCACCCTCTGCGGCAACCTCACGCGCTTCGACGTGACCCGCTCGTCGAAGGTCGTGGAGTACCTCCACCTCGACCTGGCCGGAGAGCCCAAGGTCGAGGAGCGCGAGGTGGTCAGTGAGACCATCGAGTCGGTGCGCTGCCGCTGGTGCAACGCGGTGGACCAGGTGGAACTCGTGGACAGGCCGGGTGCCGACTCCTGAGACCGGGAGGCGGCCCCAACAGGTGATGGGGTGTGACGGATGGTGGAGACCACAGGCGGGGGGCCGGGCGACGGCACCGCCGAGGTGCTTGACCGTCCGTTGCCCGACGGCGTGCGGCGGCGGGTCGTACAGATCGTGTCGGACGGCTTCGGCGGGCTGACCCTCGCCGAACTGCCCGCACAGCTCAGGCAGTACGCCCGGTTCGCCCCCAATCGGCGGGCCAAGTTCGCCGGGAACGCCATGGCGGCCGCGCTGGAGACCGACACCCTCTTCCGGCAGCGGATCGGGGAGAAGCTGAGAGAGGCCCAGCCGGAACTCGCCGGCGCCCTGGACTCCGGCTCCCCGCCCCCGGCCGCGGACCCGCTCGATGTGGCGGCCGCGGCCTATGTACTGCGTCCCACGGGCTGGGTGAAGCTCGTGACGGCGGCCGGCGAGGAGGCCCTGCGGGCCGACGCCGAGCGGGCCGACGAGGAGAGCCGCGCCGAGCTGGAGCGGCTGCGCGAGGAGCTGGACCGGGCCCGGGAGCAGACCCGTGGCGAGACGGAGCGGCTGCGCACCGAGCTGGAGGCGGCGAAGAAGGAAGCGGAATCGCTTCACCGCAAGCTGCGGGCCGCCCTCAGTGACGTCAAGCGGGGCGAGGCCGCCCTGCGCAAGCTGCAGGCCGAGATGGAGGCCGGGCGGGCCGAGGGGCAGGCGCAGGTGTCCGCCGCCGAGAGCGAGAGCCGGCGGCTCAAGGCCCGGCTCGGCGAGGTGGAGGCCGCCCTGGAGGCCAGCCGCCGGGCCGCCCGCGAGGGCCGCAGCGTCGAGGACATGCGGCTGCGGCTGCTGCTCGACACCGTCCTGGACGCGGCTCAGGGGCTGCGCCGCGAGCTGGCCCTGCCGCCGGTGTCGCTGCGTCCCGCCGACACGGTGGACGCGGTCGAGCCCGGACGGATGACGCCGAAGGACATCGCCGCCCGGGCGCTGTCCGAGCACGACCCGGCCGTCCTCGACCAGCTGCTCGCCCTGCCGCAGGCGCACCTGGTCGTCGACGGCTACAACGTGACCAAGACCGGCTATCCGCAGATGCCGCTGGAGAAGCAGCGGCTGCGGCTGCTCGGCCAGCTCTCTCAGCTCGCCGCGCAGACCGGCGCCGAGGTCACCTGTGTCTTCGACGGCGCGGAACTGGCCGCCCCGGTGCTGCTCGCCCCGCCGCGCGGGGTCAGGGTGCTCTTCTCGAAGCCCGGTGTCACGGCGGACGAGCTGATCCGCCAGCTGGTGCGCGCCGAGCCGCCGGGCCGCCCGGTGATCGTCGCCTCGACCGACCGCGAGGTCGCCGACGGGGTCGCGCGGGCCGGTGCCCGTCCGGTGGCTTCTGCGATGCTTCTGAAGCGACTGTCCTGAACGTTCAACATGCATATGCAATGCCCGAATTATTCGGATCGTCACGCAACGTAGGGTCAATCGAGCATCACGGGACGTTAGTTATGTGCAAAGAGTGTGTTGCGTGACCAGATTTTTGGCTGTTGGGATTTGAACTGATCACAGGAGGGTCACTAGGGTCTGGGCTCGAACCTCCACACGGGTGATCACTCAAACGAAGGAGCCCGTCTCCGTGGCGTCCCATCGTCGACCCAAGCAGCAGAGCCGTGCGCGCGTGACCGTGCTCACCACCGCAGCGGCCGCCGCCGTAGTCCTCAGCGCCAACGCCGCCAACGCGGCGCCCAGCGAGAAGCTGAGCAAGGACGAGGTCAAGGCCAAGGTCGACAAGCTCTACGAGGAGGCCGAGCAGGCCACCGAGAAGCTGGACGGCGCCAAGGAGAAGCAGCAGAAGCTGCAGAAGGAAATCTCCACGATCCAGGACAACGTGGCCCGTGGTCAGGCGGATCTCAACAAGCTGCGGGACAGCCTCGGTTCGATGGCGACCGCGCAGTACCGCTCGGGCGGCATAGACCCGTCCGTCCAGCTCTTCCTCTCGTCCGACCCGGACGACTACCTCGACAAGGCCTCCACGCTCGACCAGTTGAGCAGCCAGCAGGTCGAGGCCCTCAAGAAGATTCAGGACAAACAGCGCGAACTCGCCCAGGAGCGGGCAGAGGCCACCGACAAGCTCAAGGACCTCTCCGCCACCCGCACCGAGCTGGCCAAGCAGAAGAGCGCCGTCCAGTCCAAACTCGCCGACGCGCAGAAACTGCTCAACACCCTGACGGCCAAGGAGAAGGCCGCGCTCGACGCCGAGCAGGCCCAGGCCGCCAGCCGCGCCTCCTCCCGCGTGGACCTCGGCAACACCGGCTCCGCCTCCAGCCGGGCCGCCGCCGCCTTCGCCGCCGCCCAGTCCGTGATCGGCTCGCCCTACGTCTACGGCGCCTCCGGACCCTCCTCCTTCGACTGCTCGGGCCTGACCTCCTGGGCCTACGCCCAGGCCGGCGTCACCATCCCGCGCACCTCCGAGGCCCAGGCCAACGCCGGCACCCGCATCTACAGCCAGAGCGACCTCAAGGTCGGCGACCTGGTCATCTTCTACGGCGACTACCACCACGTCGGCCTCTACGCCGGCAACGGCCAGGTGCTGCACGCCCCGCACACCGGCGCCGTGGTCCGCTACGAGTCGATCAGCAACATGACGTTCGAGTTCGGCGTCCGGATCTGACCCCATCCGGTCAAGCGGACCCCGTACGGCCGAAGATCAACTCGACGTTGCGCCCGAACGGGCGAATCGCGGCAACCCATACTGACTCCACGCCCCGCCGGTGACCTGCGTCAGCGGCGGGGCGTCACCTTTGCGTGGCCGTGGAGGTCTTTGGCCGTTGGCCGGTCGTATGGCTAGCATCGCCGCGTTCGGCGACCGAGTTGTCGGACCTACCGCCGGACGGGCGGAATGTCACGCCTGCGGAGGTCGCGCAGGACCAGCCCACACGGGTTGGCGGCGGCCTGTGAAACAGGAACCCGTGGTGGCACCGCTGTGCGGTGCGGACCGGAATTCCCCGCCTTCGGGTGGGGGAGGGCGTCAATGGCTGGCGCGTTTCCCCCTGTACCCGGGGAGACCGTCGGCGTCCGACAAACGGAAGGGGTGCCGTTTCCTGTGGGGTTTCATCGCCGTCTCGCACCGTCCGGGTTCAACCGGGGCGCAGGTGCCGCCCTCTGCGTGCTGTCGGCCGCGGCCGCCGCGGTCGGCGCCGTACCGGCGAGCGCCGCCCCGCATCCGGACGGCCGCGCCGAGGTGGACCGGCTGTACCAGCAGGCCGAGGAGGCGACCGAGGCCTACAACAAGGCCGACGAGCGGGCCGACGCGCTGCGCCACGAGGTCAACGACGCCCAGGACCGCATCGCCCGCCAGCAGCAGCGCATCAACACCATGCGGGAGGCGCTCGGTTCACTCGCCGGCGCCCAGTACCGCTCCGGCGGCATCGACCCCACCGTGGCCCTGCTGTTCTCCGACGACCCCCAGGACTACCTCGACCGGGCCTCCCTCATCGACCGCATCGACGTCCGCCGGGCCGGGCAGCTCAGGGAGTTCCAGGGGGCGATGCGCGAGCTCGCCCAGGAGCGCACCGAGGCCGCCGGGAAACTCGCCGAGCTGGAACGCAGCCGCAAGGCCGTCGCCTCCCACAAGGCGACCGTGGAGAAGAAGCTCGCCAGGGCCCGGCAGATCCTCGACGCGATGCCCGCCGCCGACCGCGCCGCCTTCGAACACGCCTCCCGCGGCGACGGCCGCGCCGACCTGCCCGACCTCTCCGGCGTCGGCGCCCCCAACGGCCGTGCCGCCGCCGCGATCGCCGCCGCCCGCGCCGCCCTCGGCAAGCCGTACGTGTGGGGCGCCAGCGGCCCCTCCGGCTTCGACTGCTCGGGCCTGATGCAGTGGTCGTACGCGCACGCCGGGATCCACCTCCCGCGCACCTCGCAGGAGCAGCGCCACGCAGGCCGCCAGGTCCCGCTCTCCCAGGCACAACCCGGTGACCTGGTCGTCTACCACTCCGACGCCAGCCATGTGGCCATGTACGTCGGCCACGGCCAGGTCATCCACGCCCCCTACCCGGGCGCCCCGGTCCGCTACGACCCGGTCGGAATGATGCCGGTCTCCTCCGTCACCCGGCCCTGACTTCCGGGCCCCGCCCCGTACGATCGGAAAGTGGCTGGTGGCGGACGGGCGTGGCGCTCAGGAGCGGTGGGGCTCTGCCTGCTGCTCCTGCCGCTGACGGGATGCGGCGGCGGACGGACGGCGACCGGTACGGCGACGGCCGAGGTGCAGCAGGTCCTCGACCGGCGTGCGGCCGCCGTCCTGGGCCACGACGAGCAGGCGTACGGCGAGACCGGCACCCGCGCCTCCTACGCGAGTCTGCGGGCCGTACCGCTCGCGGAGTGGGACTACCGGGTCACCGCCGTCCACCGGGACGGCGCCGAGGCCACCGCCCAGGCCCAGCTCCGCTACCGCATCCAGGGCTACGACAAGGCGCCGGTCACGACCGACCGCACCCTCACCCTCGACCGCACCGCCGACGGCCGGTGGTATGTCACATACGACAAGCCCGCCAAGAAGGCCGGCCAGCAACTCTGGGACCAGGGCACCGTGACCGCCGTCAAGGGCGCCCACAGCCTGGTCCTCGGCGTCGGCCAGTCCGAGGACGCGCTGCACGGCTACGCCCGCCTCGCCGACACCGCCGTCCCCGAGGTCTCCAAGGCCTGGGGCACGGACTGGACGCGGCGGGTGGTCCTGCTCGTACCCGCGTCGCTGAACGGCATGGCGGGCCTGCTCGGCGCCCCCGCCGCCAACTACCGGGGCATCGCCGCCGTCACCACGGGCGAGGCCGGCGGATCCGGCCGGAGCCCGGCGGACCGGGTCATCCTCAATCCGGAGGCGTACGCCGTCCTCGGCTCGGTCGGCAGACAGGTGGTGCTGACGCACGAGACCACCCACGTCGCCACCCGCGCCCACACCACGGCCGCCACCCCGCTCTGGCTCTCCGAGGGTTACGCCGACTGGATCGGCTATCTCGACACCGGCCGCACCCCGACCGAGGCGGCCCCCGAACTCACCCGCGCCGTCCGGTCCGGCGAGGTCCCCGAGGACCTCCCCGCCGACAAGGACTTCGGCTTCACCGACGACCCCACGAAGCTGGCCGAGGCCTACGAGGGCGGCTGGCTGGCCTGCCGGATGATCGCCGCCCACTGGGGCGAGGAGCGCCTGGGTGCCTTCTACCGGGCCGTGGGCGCGCACCAGGGCCGCGAGGGGGCCGTCGAGGACGCACTGCGGCAGGAACTCGGCACGACCCTGCCGGCCTTCACCGAGCGGTGGCGGGAGTACCTGGGCGAGCAGCTCGGCGACTGACTCGGCCACCCGGTGCCGGACTCAGGAGGAGACCGGGGTCTCCTTGCTGCGGGAGGCCTGGGCGGGCAGCCGGGTCTCCGGGGCCTCGGTCACCGTGGAGCGCCACAGCACCCGGGCCGCCATGACCGTCGCCGCGACGAGGAGGCCGTTGCGCAGCGCCAGCAGGGTGATGCCGTACCAGTCGCTCACCACGACGTGCGAGAAGCCGACCGGGAACTCCAGCACCGTCACGAAGGTCGCCAGCAGGACCAGCACCGCCGGCCCGGTCATCCGGCCGGCCCGGAAGCACAGGCAGACCGCGGCCAGGCCCACCAGCCACACCATGTACTGCGGGCTGATCACCCGGCTGGTGACCGTGAACATCAGGACGGCCGTGAAGGCGGCGTCCGCCGGCGTGTGGGACCGGAAACGGACCGCCGACAGCCGCCACAGCAGCAGCCAGCCGAACGCGAGCGCGCTCAGCAGCAGGGCCGCCGTGCTCACCGCCTTCACATCCGGGCCCAGGAACTCGATCGAGCCGTAGTTGAGCAGCACCTCGCCGTGCCAGCCGTAGTGCCGGGCGACATGGAGGACCAGCGCGCCCAGCGACTCCACCTCCGTGCCACGGTCCCGCTGGAAGGTCAGGAAGGCGAACGCGCCGGGCATGGCCACCGCGAACAGCGCCCCGACCGCGGCCGCCGTGAGCGCCGCCGCGGCCCAGGCCCGCCGCCGTACGGCCCCCAGCAGCAACAGCGCCGGCCACACCTTCACCATCGCCCCGAAGCCCGCCAGCGCGCCCATGAGCCGGGGGTGCCGGGCCCCGGCGAGCAGCGCGGCCACGGCGACGGCGGTGACCAGCAGGTCGTAGCGGGAGTAGACGGTCGGGCCGAGGAGCGGAACGCCGATCACCCAGACCCAGGCGCCGCGCAGGGTGCGGCCGGGGCGCGGACCGGCGTAGAGGAGGAGGGAGAGGACCACCAGGTCGGCCAGGAAGGCCAGCACGAAGAAGGCGGTCGGGTAGTCCAGGAAGGGCAGCAGCGCGGGGGCGAGGATCGCCAGGGCGGCCGCGGGCGGGTACTGCCAGGTGACGTCGTCCAGGGGAAACGTTCCGTGCCGCAGGACCTCGTACCAGCCCTGGTAGATCACCGACACGTCGGTCGTCACGTCCGCGCCCGGGAACACGAACACCTTCAGTACGAACAGCAGCAGCACCAGACGGCTGACCCCCCAGGTGAGCAGCAGCAACGCGAGGGCACGCCGTACGCCCGTCCTGTCCACCCGATCCCCTGTCCGTCGCCTGTCTGCGCGTGCGCCACATGATCTCCCGCCGGCCTGTGCGGGGGCCATGAAGCACGGCCGAACACCCTGTGCGGGTAGGGTCGGCGCCGATGGACAAGACCCTCGTCGTGACCAATGACTTCCCGCCCCGGCCCGGTGGCATCCAGGCCTTCCTGCACAACATGGCGCTGCGCCTGGACCCCGGGCGACTCGTGGTCTACGCGTCCACGTGGAAGCGGAGCCGGGAGGGCGTCGAGGCCACCCGCGCGTTCGACGCGGAGCAGCCCTTCACCGTCGTCCGCGATCGTACGACCATGCTGCTGCCCACGCCCGGGGCCACCCGGACGGCGGTCGGACTGCTCCGGGAGCACGGGTGCACGTCCGTGTGGTTCGGGGCGGCGGCCCCGCTCGGGCTGATGGCGCCGGCGCTGCGGAAGGCCGGGGCGCGGCGGCTGGTCGCCACCACCCACGGGCACGAGGCGGGGTGGGCGCAGCTGCCCGCCGCGCGGCAGCTGCTCGGGCGGATCGGCGAGGCGACGGACACGATCACGTATCTCGGCGAGTACACGCGGTCCCGGATCGCGGGCGCGCTCGGTCCGGCGGCGGCCGGGCGGATGGTGCAGTTGCCGCCGGGGGTGGACGAGAAGGTCTTCCATCCCGGCTCGGGGGGCGCGGCGGTGCGGGCGCGGCTGGGGCTCACCGACCGGCCGGTGGTGGTGTGCGTGTCGCGGCTGGTGCCGCGCAAGGGGCAGGACACGCTGATCCTCGCGATGCCGCTGATCCTGGCCGCCCAGCCGGACGCGGTGCTGCTGATCGTGGGGGGCGGGCCGTACGAGGCTGATCTGCGGCGTCTCGCGAAGGAGACCGGGGTCGAGGCGTCGGTGCGGTTCACGGGGGCCGTGCCGTGGGCCGAGCTGCCGGCCCACTTCGGCGCGGGGGACGTGTTCGCCATGCCGTGCCGGACGCGGCGGGGCGGGCTGGACGTGGAGGGGCTCGGGATCGTCTATCTGGAGGCGTCGGCCACTGGGTTGCCGGTGGTGGCGGGGGACTCGGGCGGGGCGCCGGACGCGGTGCTGGACGGGGAGACCGGGTGGGTGGTGCGCGGTGGTTCCGTGGAGGAGGCCGCCGAGCGGATCGTCGTGCTGCTGGGGGATGCGGAGCTGCGGCGGCGGATGGGGGAGCGGGGGCGGTCGTGGGTCGAGGAGCGGTGGCGGTGGGATCTCCTTGCGGAGCGCCTGAAGGAGTTGCTCTAGAGGCGTGGGCCGGGTGTCGGCCGCGGGTGCGTTGTGGCTGGTCGCGCACTTCCCCGCGCCCCTGTGGGGTGCGTTGTCACTAACTCTGCCGGAGGCCTAGGCGGAACCGGAAAATCCGCACATGCTGCGCGCATGACAGCAAAACTGATGCAGCGTCAGCTGACGAGACGTCACATCCTGGGCATGATCGCCCTCCAGACCGCCGCCGCGGCCGGTCTCACCCGTATCGGCCTCCAGTCGGCGCAGGCCGCCGAGGAGGCCGCCGCCGTCGACAACGCCCCGGCCATCGTGGTCGGCTCCGGGTACGGCGGGGCCGTGGCCGCGCTCCGGCTCGGCCAGGCGGGCGTACGGACCCTCATGATCGAGATGGGCCAGCTGTGGAACACGGCCGGCTCCGACGGCAAGATCTTCTGTTCCACCGCCGCCCCGGACAAGAGATCCATGTGGTTCAAGACCCGCACGGAGGCCCCGCTCGCCACCTTCCTCTGGCTGGACGTCGTCAACAAGGACATCCCCTCCTACGCGGGCGTGCTCGACCGGGTGCACTACGACAACATGTCCGTGTACGTCGGGCGGGGTGTCGGAGGCGGGTCCCTGGTCAACGGGGGGATGGCGGTGACCCCGCTCCAGTCGTACTTCACCGAGCAGTTCCCGACCGTGGACGCGAGCGCGATGTACAGCACGTACTTCCCGCGCGCCCGCACCATGCTCGGCGTCAACACCGTCGACGCCACCTGGTTCGAGTCGACCGAGTGGTACCAGTTCACCCGGACCTCCCGGAAGGCCGCCGCCAACACCGGGCTCAAGACCACCTTCGTGCCCAACGTCTACGACTTCGGGTACATGCAGCAGGAGGCCGCCGGCACCGCCACCAAGTCCGCGCTCGCCCAGGAGGTCATCTACGGCAACAACTACGGCAAGAAGAGCCTCGACAAGACCTACCTGGCCGCCGCCCTCGGCACCGGCAACGTCACCATCCACACCCTGGAGCGGGTCAAGTCCGTCACGCGGGCGAGCGACGGGTCGTACCTGCTGAGCGTCGACCGGATCGACACCAGCGGGAACGTCGTCGAGAGCAAGCAGTACAGCTGCACCCATCTGTTCCTCGGGGGCGGCAGCCTCGGCACCACCGAGCTGCTCGTCCGGGCCCGGGACACCGGTGCGCTGCCCGCGCTCAACTCCAGTGTGGGGGGCGGCTGGAGCACCAACGGCAACACCATGGTCGGGCGCGCCAACCACATCTGGGACACCACCGGCGCCAACCAGGCCACCATGCCGGTCATGGGCATCGACGACTGGGCCAACACCGACAACCCGGTCTTCGCGGAGATCGCCCCGCTGCCCATCGGCTTCGAGACCTGGGTGAGCCTGTACCTGGCGATCACCAAGAACCCCCAACGGGCCTCCTTCACCTACGACTCCGCGAGCGGCGGGGTGAAGCTGGGCTGGACCGCGGCCCAGAGCGCGGTCTCGGTCGCCATGGCCAAGAAGCTGTTCGACCGGATCAACGCGGCCAACGTGACGGTCTACCGGTCCGACCTGTTCGGGGCGAGCAGCAAGGTCTTCGCGGACGACTTCTGCTACCACCCGCTGGGCGGCTGCGTACTGGGCCAGGCGACCGACAACTACGGCCGGGTGAAGGGGTATTCGAAGCTGTACGTCACGGACGGCTCGCTGGTGCCCGGAAACATCGGCGTGAACCCGTTCGTCACCATCACCGCGCTCGCCGAGCGGACGATGGAACGGGTTCTCGCCGAGGACTTCTGAGCACCGGGAGGATGCCCCGAGTGCCGTTCTACTTCTGGTAGATGGCCTCGATCTCGTCCGCGTAGTCCTTCGCCACCACGTTGCGCTTGAGCTTCAGGGACGGCGTCAGGTGGCCCGACTCCTCCGAGAACTGGGAGGACAGAATGCGGAACTTCCGCACCGATTCCGCCTTCGACACCGCGGCGTTGCCGTCGTCGACAGCGGCCTGGATCGCAGCGTTCAGATCCGGGTCGTCACGCAGCGACGCCGCGGTGGCACCCGCCGGCTTGCCGTGGTCGGCCGCCCAGCGGCCCAGGAACTCCTCGTCGATGGTGACCAGCGCGCCCACGAACGGCCGCCCGTCGCCCACCACCATGCACTCCGCGACCAGCGCGTGCGCGCGGATCCGGTCCTCGATCACGGCCGGGGCGACGTTCTTGCCGCCCGCGGTGACGATGATCTCCTTCTTGCGGCCGGTGATCCTGAGGTAGCCGTCCTCGTCCAGGGTGCCGATGTCACCCGTGTGGAACCAGCCGTCGGCAAGCGCCTCGGCCGTCGCGGCCTCGTTGTTCCAGTAGCCCTTGAACAGGTGCTCGCCGTGCAGCAGCACCTCGCCGTCGTCCGCGATGCGGATGACTGAGCCGGGCAGCGGCTGGCCGACCGTGCCGATCTTCTGCCGGTCCCAGGGGTTGAACGCGGTCGCCGCGCAGGACTCGGTGAGACCGTAGCCCTCCAGGACCGTGAAGCCGATACCGCGGAAGAAGTGGCCCAGGCGCTCGCCGAGCGGGGCGCCGCCGGAGATGGCGTACTCGCCCTTGCCGCCGAGCACCGCGCGCAGCTTGCTGTAGACGAGCTTGTCGAAGGTCTTGTGCTTGATCTTCAGACCGAGCGACGGGCCGGACGGGGTGTCCAGCGCCTTGCTGTACACGATCGCGGTGTCCGCGGCCTTGTCGAAGATCTTGCCCTTGCCGTCCGCCTGCGCCTTGGCGCGCGCCGAGTTGTAGACCTTCTCGAAGACGCGCGGGACGCCGAGGACCAGCGTCGGCCGGAAGGCGGCCAGTTCGTCGGTGAGGTTCTTGATGTCCGGGACGCAGCCCAGCTTGATCGGCGCCATCATCGGGGCGATCTGGACCAGACGGCCGAAGACGTGCGCGAGCGGGAGGAAGAGGAGGACCGAGCACTCGCCGGTGCGGAACAGCGGGCGCAGCCGCTCCACGATGTTGCCGCACTCGGCGAAGAAGCTGCGGTGGGTGAGCACACAGCCCTTGGGGCGGCCCGTCGTACCCGAGGTGTAGACGATGGTCGCCGGGTCGTCGGCTCTCGCCTGCGAGCTGCGCTCGTCCACCGTGGCGTCGGTGACGCCCTGGCCGAGCCGGCCCAGCTCCTCCAGCGCGCCGGCCTCGATCTGCCAGACGTGCTTGAGGGCGGGCAGCGTCTCGCGCACCGACTCGACGGCGGCCGTGTGGTTGTCGAGCTCCACGATGCAGGCGGTCGCGCCGGAGTCGCTGAGGATCCACTGCACCTGCTCCGGCGAGCTGGTCTCGTACACCGGCACGGTGACCGCGCCGGCGCTCCAGATCGCGAAGTCGAGGAGCGTCCACTCGTAGCGGGTGCGGGACATCAGGCCGACCCGGTCGCCCGGCTGGATGCCGGAGGCGATGAGGCCCTTGGCGGCCGCGTGCACCTCGGCCAGGAAGGTGGTGGCGGTCACGTCCGTCCACACACCCCCGACCTTGCGGGCCATGACGGCTACGTCGGGATGCTGCGCGGCGTTTCTGCGGACGATGTCGGTCAGATTGCCGTCCGCGGGGACCTCGTACAAAGCCGGAAGGCTGAACTCGCGCAAGACTGCTGCTCCTCATAGGGCGCCGACGCCACGACGTTGTGCGATGCGACGGTGCGGTCCAAGGCTCGGGCAGGTGCTCAGGGCTCACCCACGGGCCACATGATCCGTTGGTTGAAATTCTGAGCACGACTGGACTGCCCGGACGTTACCCGCCGGTATGGCTTCTTCGACAGGGGGTCCCGGCGAGATGTTCGCTGCGTCACACAGGTTGGTGTTCCTTCGCGTACGGTAGTCCACCCCTTTAGTGACTGACCAGTAACCGCAGCTCCACCCACCGCCTGTTCACGTATGCCGCACAGGCCTACCCTTGATCACCATGGCCCCCACACCCACCGGCCCCCGAAGGACCCGCGTCCACGTGGTCAGCGACGTGCACGGCAACGTCCGTGACCTGGCCAGAGCCGGCGACGGCGCCGACGCCCTGATCTGCCTCGGAGACCTCGTCCTCTTCCTCGACTACGCCGACCACTCCCGCGGCATCTTCCCCGACCTGTTCGGCGTCGAGAACGCCGACCGCCTCGTCGAACTCCGCACCGCCCGCCGCTTCGAGGAGGCGCGGGAACTGGGCGCCCGGCTCTGGAGCGGCATCGGCACGGACCGCGCGACCGCCATCGAGAAGGCGGTGCGCAAGCAGTACGCCGAGATGTTCGCGGCCTTCCCGGCACCGACGTACGCGACCTACGGCAATGTCGACATGCCGCCGCTGTGGCCGGAGTACGCGGGACCGGGCACGACCGTCCTGGACGGGCAGCGGGTCGAGATCGGCGGCTGGGTGTTCGGTTTCGTCGGCGGGGGACTGCGGACGCCGATGCGGACGCCCTACGAGATCTCCGACGAGGAGTACGCGGCGAAGATCGAGGCGGTCGGCGAGGTCGACGTGCTCTGCACGCACATCCCGCCGGAGGTGCCGGAGTTGGTGTACGACACCGTCGCGCGCCGTTTCGAACGCGGCAGCCGGGCGCTGCTGGACGCCATCCGCCGCACCCGCCCCCGCTATTCGCTCTTCGGACATGTCCACCAGCCGCTGGTGAAGCGGATGCGGATCGGCGTCACCGAGTGCGTGAACGTCGGGCACTTCGCCGGTACGGGACGGCCCTGGGCGCTGGAATGGTGAAGACCGCGGACGGCGGTGAAGTCGGCTGGTCGGACGCGCGGTAGCCTTCACGCTGCACACGCGTGCGCACGCGTGCGGCGACCCCTTTCAAATGGTCTCACCGGCCCGCATCTGGAGGAGCCACGGCGATGGCGGAACACACCAGCTCGAGCATCACGATCGAGGCGGCCCCGGCCGACGTCATGGCGGTCATCGCCGACTTCGCCCGCTACCCGGACTGGACCGGTGAGGTGAAGGAGGCGGAGGTCCTGAAGGCCGACGCCCGGGGCCGCGCCGAGCAGGTCCGGCTGGTCATGGACGCCGGTGCGATCAAGGACGACCAGACGCTGGGATACACCTGGACCGGCGACAACGAGGTCTCCTGGACGCTGGTCAAGTCGCAGATGCTGCGCTCCCTGGACGGCTCGTACCTGCTGAAGCCGGCGGGGGCGGGGGCGACCGAGGTGACGTACTCGCTGACGGTGGACGTCAAGATCCCGATGCTCGGGATGATCAAGCGCAAGGCCGAGAAGGTCATCATCGACCGGGCGCTGGCGGGGCTGAAGAAGCGGGTGGAGTCGGCCGAGTAGTCGCTCGGCTGCGGGCGGGTGGGGGCTCACCTCGACGTCCGTTACGGTTCACCCTCATGCGCACCCTCCTGATCACCGGCCCCGGCGGCAGCGGTCGTACGACCGTCGCCGCGGCGACCGCCCTGCGCGCCGCGGGCGAGGGCATCCCGACCCTCGTGCTGAGCGCCGACCGCACGGACACCCTCGGCGCGGCCCTGGGCGCGGCGACAGGACCGGTGCCGACCCGCGTGACCGCGACCCTCACCGCCTGGCGCCCCGACGCGGCCGCCCGCTTCCGCGAGGACCTCACCGCCTTCCAGTCCCGCGCCGCGAACGTCCTCGACCTCCTCGGCGCCTCCCGCCTGGACGCCGAGGAGCTCACCCCCCTCCCCGGCGCCGAGGAACTCTCTCTCCTCCGCGCGCTGCGCGACGCGGCCCTCTCCGAGCGCTACGAGCTGCTCGTGGTGGACCTTCCGCCGGTCTCCCAGGCCCTCGCCCTGCTCGCCCTCCCCGAGGAGCTCCGCCGCTATCTGCGCAGGCTGCTCCCGCCCGAGCGGCAGGCGGCCCGGGCCCTGCGCCCCGTCCTCGGCAGGCTCGCCGGCGTGCCCATGCCCGCCGACTGGCTCTACGAGACGGCCGCCCGCTGGGACGTGGAGCTCGCCGCCGTCGAGGCCGTCCTCGCCGACCGCCGTACCGTCGTACGCCTGGTCGCCGAACCCGGCCCGGGCGGTGCCGACGCCGTCCGCACCGCCCGCCTCGGCCTCGCCCTGCGCGGGCTGCGCACCGAGACCCTGGTCGCCAACCGTGTGCTGCCCGAGGCCACCGCTCTGCACGGTCTCGTCGCCCAGCAGCGCAAGACCCTCGCCGACTGGGGCGAGGAGCAGGACGTCACGGCCGTCGCCCACCTCGGCCACGACCCGCGCGGCACCGACGACCTCGCCGCGCTCGCCGTGCCCGAGGCACCCGGTGTCAACACCGCGCCCGACCCCATCGAGTGGCCCGTCGCCGACCTGGTCGAGGGGGACGGCGTCCTGGTCTGGCGCATCCCGCTGCCCGGCGCGATACGGGACGACCTCGACCTGGTCCGGCGCGGCGACGAGGTGGTGATCACCGTGGGCGGCTTCCGCCGTATCGTCTCGCTGCCCTCGGCCCTGCGCCGCTGCACGGTCGCCGGGGCGGCACTGCGCGACGGCGAGCTGAGGCTGCGCTTCGCGCCGGACCCGGATCTGTGGCCGCGCTGACGGTGAAACCGGTACGCCCGTTCGGGTAACGTCGTAGAGACGAACCGTAGTCAGGAGTCCGTCATGAGCGAAGAGCGCCCCACAGCTGACGCCTCCGAGGCCGCGGACGAGGTACGGGCGACGGACGACGACGCCTGGGCCACGGCCTGTGCCGAGGACCTCGCCGCGGAGAAGGCCCGCCGCCGCACCCAGTACGGCCCGCCCCCGGGCTCGGCCGCCGAGGAACTGCGCAAGCTCGTCGACACCGTCGCCGACAAGCTCTCCGGCCTCCAGACCCCGCTCCTCGGCGCGGTCGCCGGACCCGCCGCCCAGCAGGTGGTCCGGCAGGTCGTCCAGCAGGCGAAGAACGCCGTCGAGCCCGTCATAGAGCGCAACCCGGACGTCTTCGACCACCTCGCCGCCGCCGGCAGCGAGCTCCTCGCCGCCTACCGCTCCGCGGTCCAGGCCCAGGAGACCCGCTGGACCTCCGGCGGCCACGACAAGGGCGAGGACCCCGGCCCGGGCGAACGCATCGATCTCGACTGACAGCCCCCTCGGGTACGGTTGGCCGTAGCGGGGCTCGACCGAAACTGAGGGATTCATGGGACTCACCATCGGCGTCGACATCGGCGGCACGAAGATCGCGGCCGGCGTGGTCGATGAGGAAGGCAACATCCTCTCGACCCACAAGGTGCCGACCCCGGGCACGCCCGAGGGCATCGTGGACGCCATTGCTTCCGCCGTAGAGGGCGCCCGTGCCGGGCACGAGATCGTCGGCGTGGGCATCGGAGCGGCCGGTTACGTGAACCGGCAGCGCTCCACGGTCTACTTCGCGCCCAACATCGACTGGCGCCAGGAGCCGCTGAAGGAGAAGGTCGAGGCCCGCGTCGGCCTTCCCGTGGTCGTGGAGAACGACGCCAACGCCGCAGCCTGGGGCGAGTACAAGTTCGGCGCCGGCAAGGGCCACCGCAACGTCATCTGCATCACCCTCGGCACCGGCCTCGGCGGCGGCATCATCATCGGCAACAAGCTGCGCCGCGGGCACTTCGGTGTGGCGGCGGAGTTCGGGCACATCCGGATGGTTCCGGACGGGCTGCTGTGCGGCTGCGGCTCGCAGGGCTGCTGGGAGCAGTACGCCTCCGGCCGCGCCCTCGTCCGCTACGCCAAGCAGCGCGCCAACGCCACCCCCGAGGCCGCCGAGATCCTGCTGGGCCTCGGTGACGGCAGCCCCGACGGCATCGAGGGCAAGCACATCTCCATGGCCGCCCGCCAGGGCGACCCGGTCGCCGTCGACTCCTACCGCGAGCTCGCCCGCTGGGCCGGCGCCGGCCTCGCCGACCTCGCCTCCCTCTTCGACCCCTCCGCCTTCATCGTCGGCGGCGGCCTCTCCGACGAGGGTGAACTGGTCCTCGACCCGATCCGCAAGTCCTACAAGCGCTGGCTGGTAGGCGGCAACTGGCGCCCGGTCGCCGAGGTCATCGCCGCCCAGCTGGGCAACGAGGCGGGCCTGGTCGGCGCGGCCGACCTGGCACGGGAACCCGACCCGATCATGTAAACGGGGCCCACGTGCTTGTGAGGGGCGCGGGGAACTGCGCGACCAGCCACCACGATCCGGCAGTCGCGCACGCACCTCGCGCCCCACCCCACTGGGCGCACGGCTCCCGCACCCGGCGTAGATTGATCACATGGCGCCGCTGCCCAACTCCCACACAGAGCCCGACGGTTCCGCCGTCATCCGCGTCCTCAGCTACAACATCCGCTCCCTGCGGGACGACACCAACGCCCTCGCCCGCGTCATCAAGGCCTGCGCCCCCGACCTGGTCCTCGTCCAGGAAGCCCCCCGCTTCTTCCGCTGGCGCAAGAAGCTCGCCCGGCTGGCCTCCGCCGCCGACCTGGTGATCCTCACCGGCGGGGCGACCGCGGCGGGCCCGGCGATCCTCTGCGACCTCCGCGCCACCGTCGAGCGCACCGAGGACGTCCTGCTCCCGCTCACCCCCGGCCTGCATCGCCGCGGCTTCGCGACCGCCGTCGTCCGCTTCGGTGCCGTCCGCCTGGGCGTCACCAGCTTCCACCTCAGCCTCCAGCAGGACGAGCGCCATGAGCAGGGCGGCATGCTCCTCGACCGGCTCGCCGGCCTGGGTGTGGAGCACGCCATCGCGGGCGGCGACCTCAACGACCGCCCCGACGGCCGCACCTTCCGCCGCCTGGCCGACACCCTCCAGGACTGCCGTACCACCGCACCCTGGGGCGGCGAGTTCACCTCCGGGTCCGCCGGCCCGCACCAGCGCATCGACGCGATCTTCGCGACGAAGGGCATCGAGGTGCTCGGCTGCGGTGTACCGACGGGCCTCCCCGGCATCACCGACGCAGACCTGAGGGCGGCCACCGACCATCTCCCGGTCCTGGCCGCCCTCAGGGTCCCCGCCGCCTCCTAGCGCTCTACGGCCGCTCCTTCACCCTGTCCACGATGGCCCAGCTGTCGAGATACGAGAGCTGGGTGTACGTCTTCATGGCCGCGCCGTCGCCCGAGGTGCGTACGTCGCGGAAGCCGAGGAACCCGTACGTCGCGGGGTCGAAGATGAAGTAGCCGCCGAAGCCCACCGAGCCCTTCGGGAGCGTCGGGTCGTCGTACGTGATGGCCACGCCGGTACGCCCCTTCGCGTCCTTCTGGTTCGGCACGAGCTTCACACCCGGCACCATGCCGAGCGCCTCGTAGGCGGCCGGTCGCAACCCCTGCGGCATCACCGGGACCAGCTTCAGCAGCCCGGCGAGGTCGAAGTGGATCGACGACCAGTCCATGTCGGTGAGGTCGTCGAGGGACTTGGTCCTGTTGGTGTACTGGTTGGCGAGCGCGAGGATCAGCTTCTTCGGGTCGGTCGGCAGCTTCCGCAACGTGCCCCAGTCCTGCGGCGGCCACACGGTCTCGTCCGCCTTCAGCGGCGGCGACCACCAGCCGTGGCCGATCTCCATGGTCCAGGACCTCTTGGAGCCGTCCACCGAGCGCCAGTTCTCGTCGACATGACTCTTCGTGACACCCGTCTTCTGATCGGTCTCCTTGATGATCTCCTTGGTGTAGATGAACTGGTCGTCACGCGGACTGACCGCCCGCTCGTGCTCGCGCGCGTACGCGGCAGCCCCCTTGAGCACCATCTGCGCGCTCATGTTCCGCATGGCCGGCGGATTCGCCGTGCGGTGCGTGCGGGTGCCGTCGTCGTCCCGTACGGCGACCAGTACGCCGGCGGCGACCGCGGCGGCGAGCGCGCCGGACAGGGCGATGCGCAGGACGGGGCGCCGGGGCCGTACGGGCACGGCAGGGCCGTTGACCGCCGTGAGCAGGCGGGCCCGCGCCCGGCGCCTGGTCTCGTCGTCGAGCGGGGGAGCCCCCGTGTCGAAGTCCCTCAGCTCGCGCAGTTCATCGATGTCACGCATGGGCGTCTGCCTCCCGGAAAGCCGTCGGATCGGTGCCGCCCAGTGCTTCGCGCAATCTGCTGCGGGCCCGGTGCAGCCGCGATCTGACCGTGCCGACCGGCACTCCCAGCGCCAGGGCCACCTCCTCGTAGTCGAGGTCGCCCCAGGCCACCAGGAGCACCACATCGCGATGCCGGGCGGACAGCCCGGCCAGCGCGGCCGCCAGGTCCCGACGCACCCCCGTGGCACCGGCCCTGGCGACCGCGCGGGCGCGCTTTTGCGCCTAAACCGGCGCCGCTCTCGCGGAGGTGGTTGCTCGCCGTCGTGGTTACTCAATGGGTGGTTGCGGTGGTCGTCGGTACCACACCGGATCAGTTGCCCACCCGGTGCTGCACAAGTACCGCGTCTCCGCCATCAGATCCTCCGCCGCCTCCGGACCGAGCCGTCTCGCCGCGTAACGGTGCACGGCGTCGGCATGGCGGTCGTAGAGCGCGGCGAATGCTTCGGGCTCATCCCGGGACCGCTCGATCACGCAGGCGTCACTCTCCCCGCGATCCTCCGCGCGGGTACCGACGCCCGGTTCGACGGTCATCGGGGCTCCTCTCGTTCGTCCGAACGCCTCGAAGGCTTGGGCTTGTTGGTTCACCTCTCCTTCGCCGCTCGGCGGAATCGAGTTCCCTTTCGGGACGGGGGCCGTGCCCGGAAACGCGAGGGCCCGTCCGGAGCGACTCCGGACGGGCCCTCGGGCGGGAGCTGATCGGTCAGACGACGGCACCCCGCCCGGGGTCGCCGTCCTCGTCGTCGTCCGTCTTCATGCGGGTCACCAGGGTGACGAAGCCGCCGAGGAAGCCGCCGATGCCCAGGGTCGCCAGCCACCAGGTCATGTCCCAGCTCAGCAGCACCGCGAGCAGCAGCAGGATCGGCCCGCCGACCACGCCCAGCCAGGCGAACCTGGCCGTCGTGTCGGCGGACGGCAGCGGCGGCGGCTCGGGCGGCACGAAGTGGCCCTCGTCGTCCTCGTCGAAGTCGTCCTCGGACGCCTCCGGCGCCGTGTAGTCACGCGGGCCCACCCCGGGCGCGAAGGAGACGGAACTGCCCAGCGGCTTCGCGGGCCCCTTCTCCTCGGCAGCCCCGGAGTCCGGTTCGGTCTCGTCCTCCTCCATCGCCGGCAGCGCGAGGTCCTCCACCGGCTTGAAGGGCTTCGCGCCCGGCGGGTCCGGTGGTTCGTCGCCGTACCCCGCGACGATCGCCGCCCAGGCGGCCGCCTCGTCGAAGGGCACCCCTTTCTCGTCCGGCTCGCGGTCCTCGCGGTCGGAGTCGTGCTCAGCCAACTGCGGCCGTCCCTTCCTTGCCGACACTGGGTGCGAGCCGGCCGATGAAGGCGAGGCTCTCCTCGAAGATCCGGTCCGCATCGTGGTCCAACGTCGCCACGTGGTAACTCTGTTCCAGCACGACCTCCGTTACGTCCGTGGAGGACACCCGGCTCAGGATCCGGGCGGAATCGGCCGGCGGCACGACATGGTCCTGGGTGCTGTGCAGAAGCAGCAGCGGCTGGGTCACCTGCGGAAGCTCACCGTCCACCCGGCGGAAGAAGTTCCGCAGCGAGTGCGCGCTGTGCAGCGGCACCCGGTCGTACCCCACCTCCGCCGCGCCCGGCTTGGCGATGTCGCTGGCGATGCCCGGCGTCGTCCGCACGAGATGCCGGGCCACCGGAAGGGCGTACGCCGACAGGCCGTGCACCTTGTTCGCCGGGTTGACGATCACCACGCCGTCCACACCCGTCCCGTTCTTGGCGGCCAGCCGCAGCGCCAGCGTGCCGCCCATCGACAGGCCCGCCACGAACACCTGGGAGCAGCGCTCGCGCAGCAGCCGCAGCTCGCGGTCCACCTCCGCGTACCAGTCCTGCCACCCGGTGACCTGCATGTCCTCCCAGCGGGTGCCGTGCCCGGGCAGCAAGGGCAGGGACACGGTCAGGCCGTGTGCCGCGTGGTGCTCCGCCCAGGGGCGCAGCGACTGGGGCGAGCCGGTGAAACCGTGACAGAGGAGGACACCGACCTCCCCGCCGTCATGGCGGTACGGCTCGGCTCCGGGGAGAACCGGCACCTTCGGTCTCCAATTCATGAGAGGGCGGGAACTGAAAGAGGCACGAACGACGACTCCAGTTGTGCTTCACCGTACGCGACGGCACTGACACCGACCAGGGTCGTCGGGCCCATTCCCGGCGCTCCGGGTTAAGGTCTCATCGACGGAAACAGGAGGCACTGGGTTGTTGTACGGCGCGATGAAGGTCGCCATCGGGGGACCGCTGAAGGTCACCTTCAGGCCCTGGGTGGAGGGCCTGGAGAACATCCCGGCCGAGGGCGCGGCCATCCTGGCCAGTAACCACCTGTCCTTCTCGGACTCGTTCTTCCTGCCCGCGGTGCTGGACCGCAAGGTCACCTTCATCGCGAAGGCCGAGTACTTCACCACACCCGGTGTGAAGGGCCGCCTGACGGCCGCCTTCTTCAAGGGTGTCGGCCAGCTCCCGGTGGACCGTTCCGGCGCGCGCGGCGCCGGCGAGGCGGCGATCAAGAGCGGCCTCGAGGTGCTGGAGCGCGGCGAGCTGTTCGGCATCTACCCGGAGGGCACCCGCTCGCCGGACGGCCGCCTCTACCGCGGCAAGCCCGGCGGCCTCGCGCGCGTGGCGCTCGCGAGCGGCGCCCCGGTGATCCCGGTCGCCATGATCGACACCGAGAAGATCCAGCCGCCGGGGCAGGTGATGCCCAAGCTGATGCGCCCGGGCATCCGGATCGGCAAGCCGCTGGACTTCAGCCGCTACCAGGGCATGGAGCACGACCGGTTCGTGCTGCGCGCGGTGACCGACGAGGTCATGTACGAGATCATGAAGCTCTCCGGCCAGGAGTACGTCGACATCTACGCGACCGCCGCCAAGCGGCAGATCGCCGAGGCCGCCAAGGCCGACAAGGACGCGGCGAAGGCCGAGAAGAAGGCCGCCGAGTCCTGACGGGGCGGCGCACGGGGGACTGAGGGACCGGGGACCGAGGGACCGGGGACTGGGGGACTGGGGGGCATGACCAAGCGGGAACGGGTCGTACGGATGTCGGTCGAGCAGCCGCTGTGGCGTGCGCTCACCGGCTACCGCGTGCTGACCCTGCTGTACGCGATCGGCCTGTTCGCCTCCGCCTACGAGGACTACGACCGGCCGGGCGTCGCCATCGGCTACTACGCCGTCCTGACCGTCTGGACCCTGGCGACCCTGCCCCGCGTGCAGAACGCGGCGGCCTGCACCAAGCGCTTCCTCGCGGTCGACCTCGCCATCGCGATCACCGGCATCGTGCTGACCCCCTGGGTGGTCACCCAGGGCCACATCGACCGCGGCGGCCCGACCCTGCCGTCGATATGGACGGCCGGCTCGGTCCTCGCCTACGCCATCAAGGGCGGCTGGCGCTGGGCCGCGTTCGCCTCCACCCCGGTCGCCGCCGCCAACCTGATCGAGCGTGGCCATCCGGCCCGCGACACCGTCCACAGCGTGGTCCTGGTCTGGGTCGCGTCCATCGCCATCGGGTACGTCGTCGAGGTCGCCCGCGCCTCCGAGCGCACCCTCGCCCGCGCCCTGGAGATCGAGGCCGCCACCCGGGAACGCGAGCGGCTGGCCCGGGACATCCACGACAGCGTGCTCCAGGTGCTCGCCATGGTGCAGCGGCGCGGCGCGGTCCTCGGCGGCGAGGCGGCCGAACTCGGGCGGCTGGCCGGGGAACAGGAGGTGGCCCTGCGCACGCTCGTCTCCGGCGGCCTGGTGCCGCTCTCGCGGGCCTCCGAGGACGCCGCCGACGGGGCGGTCGTACGCCTCGTCGAGGAGCCGGACGACTCCGGTCCCGTCGATCTGCGGACGCTGCTCGCGCCGTACGCCGGGTCCCGGGTGAACCTCGCCGAGCCCGGTGCGCCGGTGACGCTGGCGCCGCACGCGGCCCGCGAACTGGCCGACGCCGTCGGTGCCGCCCTGGACAACGTGCGCAGGCACGCGGGGGAGGCGGCCCGCGCCTGGATCCTGGTCGAGGACGAGCCGGACGGGATCGTGGTGACCGTACGGGACGACGGCCCCGGTATCCCGGAGGGCCGGCTCGCCCAGGCCGAGGGGGAGGGGCGGCTCGGGGTGGCCCAGTCGATCCGCGGGCGGCTGCGCGACCTCGGCGGCAGCGCCGAACTGTTCTCGACTCCCGGGCAGGGTACGGAAGTGGAGCTGAAGGTACCGAAGGTCTCCCCGGGGAAGGCGGAGCGGCGATGAGCATCAAGGTGATGGTGGTCGACGACCACCCGATGTGGCGCGACGCGGTCGCCCGGGACCTGGCCGAGTCCGGGTTCGAGGTGGTCGCCACCGCCGGGGACGGCGACCAGGCGGTGCGCCGGGCCAAGGCCGCCGCGCCCGACGTCCTCGTCCTGGACCTCAACCTGCCCGCCAAGCCCGGCGTCCAGGTCTGCAAGGAACTCGTCGGCCACAACCCTGCGTTGCGGGTCCTGGTCCTGTCGGCGAGCGGGGAGCACGCCGACGTCCTGGAGGCGGTGAAGTCCGGCGCGACCGGGTATCTGCTGAAGTCGGCCTCGACCGAGGAGCTGCTGGACGCGGTGCGCCGTACCGCCGTCGGCGACCCGGTGTTCACGCCCGGTCTCGCCGGGCTGGTCCTCGGCGAGTACCGCCGGCTCGCCTCCGAACCGGCCCCGGCCGCGGACGCCGAGCGGCCCGACGCGCCCCGGCTCACCGACCGCGAGACCGAGGTGCTGCGGCTGGTCGCCAAGGGCCTGAGCTACAAGCAGATCGCCGAGCGCCTGGTCATCTCGCACCGCACGGTGCAGAACCACGTCCAGAACACCCTCGGCAAACTCCAGCTGCACAACAGGGTGGAGCTGGTCCGTTATGCGATAGAGCGCGGCCTCGACGACGAATGATCCACAGGTGATGTGATCTTCGCGCTTGACGGCAAGTAAACCAACCGCCCACTGATTCACCGGAATTGCCCTTCCCGCCCATCCCTGTGTGACCTGGATCACCACTAGCGTGACCCTCACCAGGCAACCGCGGCGAAGGGACATTTCCATGCGGGTCGGAGTACTGACCGGAGGCGGCGACTGCCCCGGGCTCAACGCCGTCATCCGGGGCGTCGTCCGCAAGGGCGTGCAGGAGTACGGCTACGACTTCGTCGGTTTCCGGGACGGCTGGCGCGGACCCCTCGAAGGCGACACCGTCCGCCTCGACATCCCCGCCGTGCGCGGCATCCTGCCCCGCGGCGGCACCATCCTCGGCTCCTCGCGCACCAACCCCCTCAAGCAGGAGAACGGCATCCGCCGGATCAAGGACAACCTCGCCAAGCTGGAGGTCGAGGCGCTCATCGCGATCGGCGGCGAGGACACCCTGGGCGTGGCCGCGCGCCTCACCGACGAGTACGGCGTGCCCGTCGTCGGCGTCCCGAAGACCATCGACAACGACCTGTCCGCCACCGACTACACCTTCGGCTTCGACACCGCCGTCGGCATCGCCACCGAGGCCATCGACCGGCTGCACACCACCGCCGAGTCCCATATGCGGGTCCTGGTCTGCGAGGTGATGGGCCGGCACGCCGGCTGGATCGCCATCCACTCCGGCCTCGCCGGCGGCGCCAACGTCATCCTCATCCCCGAGCAGCGCTTCGACGTCGACCAGGTCTGCGCCTGGGTGACCTCCCGCTTCAAGGCGTCCTACGCCCCGATCGTGGTCGTCGCCGAGGGCGCCATGCCCAAGGACGGCGACGTCGTCCTCAAGGACGGCACCCTCGACTCCTTCGGGCACGTCCGCCTCTCCGGGGTCGGCGAGTGGCTCGCCAAGGAGATCGAGAAGCGCACCGGCAAGGAGGCCCGCACCACGGTCCTCGGGCACATCCAGCGCGGCGGCACCCCGAGCGCCTTCGACCGCTGGCTGGCCACCCGCTTCGGCCTGCACGCCATCGAGGCCGTCCGCGACGGCGACTTCGGCAAGATGGTCGCCCTGCGCGGCACCGACATCGTCCGGGTACCGATCGCCGAGGCCACGGCCAAACTGAAGACCGTCGACCTCAAGCTCTACGAGGAGGTCGGGGTGTTCTTCGGCTGAGGCCGGCCGGACCCCGCGCCCTTTCGGGGGCGCGGGGCTGTATTCGACATGAGGCTCCGCCGCGCGAGCGCGAGCGCCCCCTCGCACCCGCGGCCGGAACTCAGGCCTGCACCGTTCCGGTACCGCGCAACTGCCCCACCAGCTCCCGCACCACGGCGGCCCCGTTCAGTGTGAGCACCGACTCCGGATGGAACTGCACTCCCGCGAACCCCGGCCCGCGCAGCGCGTGCACCTCCCCGTTCGCCGCCCGGCTCACCTCCACCCCGTGCGCCGCCAGCTCCCGAGCCGCCTCCTCGTCGCAGCGGGCCACGAAGCTGTTGTAGAAGCCGACGGTCTCCGGCCGCCCGAACAGGTCCACGGTCGTCTGCGCCCCCTGGTACGGCACCTCCTTGCGGACGATCTCCAGCCCCAGCTCGGCCGCGATCAGCTCGTGCCCGAGACAGACGCCCAGCACGCCGTGCCGGTGCTCGCGGAGCACCGTCGCCGTCAGCTCCCGCAGGAACCGCATCTTCGGATCGTCCAGGTCGGACGGGTCACCGGGGCCCGGGCCCAGCACCACCGGGCCCTCGTGCGCGCGCACCGCGTCCCGCAGCCCGGGTTCGTCGTACCGCCGGACGGTGACGTCCAGCCCCCCGGCCCGCAGCACATGCGCGAGCATCGCCGTGAACGTGTCCTCGGCGTCCACCACGAGCGCGTGCCCGGCCAGCTCCTCCGTCCGCTCCTGCATCCGCAGCCAGAACGGCGCCAGCGCGGCCCGGCGCCCGTCCAGCGCGGCCCGCACCCGGGGGTCGTCGGCGAGCCGGGGGCGCGCACCCTCCGCACGCGGCCGTGACGGTCGTACGCCCAGGGCCGCCAGCACCCCCGCGGCCTTCGCGTGGGTCTCCGCGACCTCGCTCACCGGGTCCGAGCCGCGCACCAGCGTGGCGCCGACGGGCACCCGCAGCCGCCCCTGCGCGTCAATATCGGCGGTGCGGATGAGAATGGGGGAGTCGAGAGTCTGGGCGCCGCCGGAGTCCCGGCCGAGCAGGGCCAGCGCGCCCGCGTAGTACCCCCGCCCCCCGACCTCGTGGCGCTCGATCACCCGGCAGGCGTTCTGCACCGGCGAGCCGGTGACGGTCGCCGCGAACATGGTCTCCTTCAGGACCTCCCGCACATCCAGCGAGGACCTGCCGCGCAGCTCGTACTCGGTGTGCGCGAGGTGCGCCATCTCCTTCAGCCGGGGCCCGACGACGACCCCGCCCATGTCACCGACGGTGCACATCATCTTGAGCTCCTCGTCGACGACCATCGACAGCTCCTCGATCTCCTTGCCGTCGGCGAGGAAGCCGAGGAGGTGCTCGGGGGTGGGGCCCTCGGCGGGGTAGCGGTACGTGCCGCTGATCGGGTTCATGACGACCGTGCCGCCGGACATCCGGACGTGCACCTCCGGGCTGGCGCCGACCAGCGTCCGGTCCCCGGTGTGGACGACGAACGTCCAGTACGCGCCCCGCTCGCCCTCCAGAAGCCGCCGGAACAGCGCCAGCGCGTCGGCGCGGCCGAAGCCGGGGATCTCGCCCTGGTACGTCCGCCGGATCACGAAGTTCGCGCCCTCGCCCCGGCCGATCTCCTCGCGCAGCACCCGGCCGACGATCTCGGCGTACGCGTCGTCGCCGACGTCGAAGGCGCCGGCCGAGACGTGGACGTCGTGGGAGGGGAGGGCCGCGAGGGCCTCGTCGAGTGGAATGTGACATACCACCGACGGCGAGAGCACCAGCAGCGGCGTCCCGTCGTCCCGCACATCGAATCCCCGCTCCCGGATCTGCCGGTACGGCACGAGGGCGAGCCCCTCGTCGGGCAGGTCGGCGAGCCGGTCATGGGCGGTGACCGGGCCGACCAGGACCTCCACCGTGTTCTCGTCGTGGCCGGGCGTGCGCCGGCGGAGCAGGGCGAAGGGGCGGTCGTCGTGGAGCAACTGGGTCAGGTCCATGGTTCCTCTGCCTGGTGGGGCTGGTAGGTGAGAGGAACGACCCCGGGAAACACCGAAGGCCGCCCCTCGGGCGGCCTTCGCGAAGTCTTGCGTACGCGCAGTCAGTGGGCCGCCGGAGAAGCGGTCCACCACCAGTTCTGGGTCGAATGCGCGAACATGCGGAAACCCTACCGCACCCCACCCTCCGTCCGCTCTGTCCACAGGACAATCGCTCCGTCTCACCAGTCGAGCCAGGAGAAAAACCGTGGACACGACCCCGTAATGTTTACGAGGTGACCGTGAACGCTAAGACCGGCCCGAGTGCCGGCAACACCTGGCGAGACCTGCCCGCGGCGCAGCAGCCCGAGTACCCCGACCCCGAGGCTCTGCGCGCAGTCGTTGCGGAGCTGGAGTCGTATCCGCCGCTCGTCTTCGCGGGCGAGTGCGACCAGCTGCGCGCCCGGATGGCGGCCGTCGCCAAGGGAGAGGCGTTCCTCCTCCAGGGCGGCGACTGCGCCGAGGCCTTCGACGCCGTGTCGGCCGACCACATCCGCAACAAGCTCAAGACCCTCCTCCAGATGGGTGCCGTGCTGACGTACGCGGCGTCGGTGCCCGTCGTGAAGGTGGGCCGGATCGCCGGCCAGTACAGCAAGCCGCGTTCCAAGGGGACCGAGACCCGCGACGGCGTGACCCTGCCGACGTACCGCGGCGACTCGGTCAACGGCTTCGACTTCGACGAGAAGGCCCGTATCCCGGACCCCGAGCGGCTGAAGCGGATGTACAACGCGTCCGCCTCCACGCTGAACCTGGTGCGTGCCTTCACCACCGGCGGTTACGCGGACCTGCGCCAGGTGCACGCCTGGAACCAGGACTTCGTGAAGTCCTCCCCGTCGGGTCAGCGCTACGAGCAGCTCGCGCGCGAGATCGACAACGCGCTGAACTTCATGCGGGCCTGCGGCGCGGAGCCCGAGGAGTTCAAGACGGTCGAGTTCTTCTCCTCGCACGAGGCGCTGCTGCTGGACTACGAGTCCGCCCTGACCAGGGTCGACTCCCGCACCGGCAAGCTGTACGACGTCTCGGCGCACATGGTGTGGATCGGTGAGCGCACCCGGCAGCTGGACGGGGCGCACATCGAGTTCGCCTCGAAGATCCGCAACCCGCTCGGCCTCAAGCTCGGCCCGACCACGACGGCCGAGGAGGCGCTGCGCTACATCGACCGCCTCGACCCGGACCGTGAGCCGGGCCGGCTGACCTTCGTCGTGCGGATGGGCGCGGACAAGGTCCGTGACAAGCTCCCCGAGCTGGTCGAGAAGGTCACCGCGTCCGGCGCCACCGTGGCCTGGGTGACCGACCCGATGCACGGCAACACCTTCGAGGCGGCCTCGGGCCACAAGACCCGCCGCTTCGACGACGTGCTCGACGAGGTCAAGGGCTTCTTCGAGGTCCACAAGACCCTCGGCACCCACCCGGGCGGCATCCATGTCGAGCTCACCGGTGACGACGTCACCGAGTGCGTGGGCGGCGGCGACGAGATCTTCGTCGACGACCTGCACCAGCGCTACGAGACGGCCTGCGACCCCCGGCTGAACCGCAGCCAGTCCCTGGACCTGGCGTTCCTCGTGGCGGAGATGTACCGGGACCAGTAACCGGTCGACCATGGGGTGGGGCGCGGATCACATACGATCCGCGCCCCACCGCACTTTTGCGGGCCGGGGACGCCGGGTAAGGTTAGGTTGACCTTATCGATCCCGGCGGGAGGTGAATCCGCGTGTACGTCTGCAGTTGTTTCGGGGTGACCGAAGCGCAGGTCAAGCAGCACGCGGAGGACGGCGCCTGTACCCCTCGCCAGATAGCGTCCGCCTGCAAGGCGGGCACGGACTGCGGTTCGTGCGTCCGCCGCATCCAGGCGATCCTCGGCCGGGGCGCCTGCCCCCGCCGTGAGCTGGCCGACCAGGGCCGCCCGGTGCTCTCCGAGATCGACGGCGGGCTCGACGGGCTGGGCGAAGCCGCCTAGGCCGAGCCGCCCGGGTCAGCTCTCCGGCTGCTCGATCAGCTGCGCGATGTAGAGCGCCTCACCGAGCTTCTCCACCAGCTCCAGCTGGGTGTCGAGGTAGTCGATGTGGTGCTCCTCGTCCTTGAGGATGTCCTCGAAGATGTTCGCGGACGTGATGTCGCCCTTCTCGCGCATCACCCTGATCCCGCGCTTGAGCCGGTCGATCGCCTCCACCTCGATCTGCCGGTCGGCCTCGAACATCTCCTTCACGGTCTGCCCCACGCGGACGTGGAACAGTCGCTGATAGTTGGGCAGCCCCTCCAGGAAGAGGATCCGGTCGGTGAGCACCTCGGCGTGCTTCATCTCGTCGAACGACTCGTGCCGGGTGTACTTCGCGAGCTTGAACCAGCCGAAGTTCTCCTGCATCTTCGCGTGCAGGAAGTACTGGTTGATCGCGGTGAGCTCACCGGTGAGCTGCTCGTTGAGGAATTCGATGACCTCGGGGTCGCCCTGCATCGCAGAGGCTCCTTCCACGCACGGGGGTGTGTGCGGCGCATGATTCCACCGGCGTAGAAGATCGTCCAGTAAGTGCGGACTTAGTAAGTAAGTCCACGCTTGGTGTCATTTGACCGATTTGATGATCGGTGAGCGGTCTGCCTGGTCGGGTGCACTGCCCGCGGTCTGTCAGGATGGAAGGCATGGGTCATCCGGTGGAGCGTGCGTCTCGAGAAGCCGCGGGGTCCGAGCTTCCGCCGGGGCAGCGACTGCAGCGCGGCTGGCCGGTCACCCACTACGGTCCGGTGCCCAAGTTCCGGCCCGAGCGCTGGGAGTTCAGGGTCTTCGGCGCCACCGCCGACGGGGGCGTGCGCACCTGGAACCACGAGCAGTTCACCGCCCTGCCGTACACCACCGTGGTCGCCGATCTGCACTGCGTGACGAAGTTCAGCATGCTCGGCGCGGAGTGGGGCGGGATCCCGGCGTGGACCGTCCTGGAGCTCGCGCCGCCCGCCCCCGATGTCACCCATGTGATGGTCTGGGCCGAGTACGGCTTCAGCTCCAACCTGCGCCTCATGGACTTCGCCGCCGAGCGCACGATCTTCGCCACCCACAAGGACGGTGAGCTCCTCACCGCCGAGCACGGCTTCCCGGTGCGCCTGGTCGTCCCCCATCTCTACGCCTGGAAGGGCCCCAAGTGGGTCCGCGGCATCGAGTACATGACCGCCGACCGCCGGGGCTTCTGGGAGGAGCGCGGCTACCACAACATCGGCGACCCCTGGCAGGAGCAGCGCTACTCCTACCAGGAGGGGCCGGGGGACGGTCCGGAGCTCTGAGGCCGGGCGGACTCAGTGGTGGTACTGGTGCACCACCGCGTGCCCCTTGCCCCGCCCGATCGTCCACTTGTTGACCGGTGTGGTCACGATGAACGCGAGCACCAGCGAGATCGCCAGCGAGATCCAGAACAGCGCGTCGCCCAGCTGGGCGTCCATCGCGGCCGGCCAGACCAGGATCGTGCCGTTGTCGATCAGCTCCATCACCGCGATCGACAGGGTGTCCGCGGCCAGCGCCACCCGCAGCGCGGTGCGCAGGTCGACGCCCGCCTTCAGGACCCCGCGCATGGTGAGCGCGTAGCCGAAGAAGAACGCCAGCACGATCGCCAGCAGGGTGGTCGGCAGGTTCCCCCAGCCGAAGGCCGTGCCGACGACCATGCCGAGCACCTCGCCGATGGCGCAGCCGGTGAGGCAGTGCAGGGTGGCCTGGGCGGCCATGGTCCAGGAAGCGCCGGTGCCGCCGTGCGACCCGTGCGATGCATGGGATCCGTGCGATCCGTGCGGCTCGTGTGCCGCGTGCTGTTCGTGCGTATGGGCGGTGTGCTCGTGCGTGGCGTGCTCGTGGTCCATGGCCGACCCCCGGTGTCAGGTGCGGATCCTTCTGTGACGCCAACATGTATACCCCCATGGGGTATTCCCGTGAAGGGTTGGGGCTCGTTCCGGTAACGGGCGGCACTTTCCGTGCCCAGAGCGCTACGCTGAGATCCTTGCCTGGCGGGAGACGTGCCGGGCAAACACGGATCCAAGGGGCCCTTGGGGTTCCGCTTGTGGTCCGGTTCGGGGGCGAGCGGTCGGGGGACGACGGTGGGGCTGTTCGGAGAGCGGCATACCTTCATGGGGGGCCTCGGTCCAGGGGACCGGGAAGCGCTGGCGGGTCTCGGCACCCGGCACGAGTACCAGCCGTACGACACGGTCGTCGCGGAGGGTGATCGCACCACGTTCGCGGTGGTCCTGCTCAGCGGCTGGTGCACGGTGTGGACCCCGACCGAGCGCGGCGGCCGGCTGATCCTGGCCCTGCGCCGGGCCGGCGAGGTCGTCGGCGACATGGCGGCGCTCGACGGCCGCCCGCGCAGCGCCTCGGTGAGCACCCTGGGCCCGGTGACCGGCCTGGTCGTGTCCGGGGAGCGGTTCCGCCGGTTCCTGGCCTCGCGGCCGCATGCCAACGCGCTGATGATGAGCCAGCTCGCCGAGCGGCTGCGCAGCGCGGACCACGAGCGCCGGGCCCTGGCCTCCATGACCGTGCTGCAGAGGCTCGCCGAGCGCCTGGTCGAACTGGCCGACCGCACCGGCCGGCTGGAGAACGAGGCCGTGACCATACGGCTGCCCCTCGCGCAGCACGAACTGGCCGCGTCCGTGGGCTCCACCCGGGAGGCCGTCGCCAAGGCCCTGCGCCTGTTACGCGAACAAGGCCTGGTCCGCACCGGCCCCGGCACTTTGGCCGTGGCCGATCTGGACCCGCTCCGCCTGCTCGCCGCCGGACAACCGCACGAGACCTAGAAGCACCGAGTCCCGTGCTGTGTAAACGGCTACAGCGGCGACCGGCCGGCTCCGCGAGCATCGCACCGGAGGCGCCGGTGGCCCGGCGGGACGGCAGGGAGGAGAAAGCGATGGAGGGGGAAGCCGCGTACGGCTTCATCGTCAACGTGGACGCGATGGGCTCGGGCCTGCTGTCCGACACCGAGAAACCCGAGATGCGGCGCAGACTCTACGAGGTCACGGGCACCGCCTTCGAACAGGCCGGCATCCGCCCGCCACGGCTCTACCAGGAGGACCGGGGCGACGGCATCCTCAGCGTGCTGGCGCCGGACGTGCCGCCCCGGCGGGTGATGGGGGAGTGGCTGGAGTACCTTCACCAGAACCTCCGCGAGACCAACCGAAGCCTGCGCACCCCGCTGCGCCTGCGCGCCGGACTGCACATCGGCCCGGTCACGGCGGACGCGCACGGCCGTTCCGGACGCGCCGTCGACCTGGCCTGCCGGCTGGGCGACTGCGACATCGCCAAGGCGCTCCTCAAGGCCGCGGCCGACGCACCCCTGGTGGTGGCCGCCTCCGACCAGCTCTACGAGGACGTCGTCCGCCCCGGCGGCCGCTGGGTGGAACCCCGCCACTACCGCCGGCACGACGTGGAGCTCAAGGAAGGCCGCAAGACCGCCTGGTTCATGGTCCCGGGCCTGCCCCAGCCCCCCGAACTGCCCGGGGAGTCGGGCCCGGACGGAGAGGACGGCCCGGACGGACCCGGCGGCGGCACCCCGCCCCGGCCGCCTGTTCCCCAGGGTTCCCGGGATACCTACGTCATGTACAACACCCAGAACGGCAGCGGCGAATTCAACGCCGCGCAGCACATCGACACCATCAACATCAATCCCCGTGGCGGTGACCGGTGAACGCGCAGAACCCCCCGCCGCCCCAGGGCAACCCGAAACCCCAGCAGCAACCCCAGCCCCAGCAGAAGGCCGAGCCGGACAAACCGCAGGGCGCCGAGTCCGGCGGCGCGCCCGAACCGGAGAAGTCGGACCTCATCGGCGGTTCCGCCGCCGACCCGCTCGGCGAGGAGGCACTCCCCGGAGCGGCGGCCGCCGCCTCCCGGATCTACCGCTCCGCCGTCAGCCAGCACGGCACCGGCACCCTGATCAGCTCCGGATCCGTCGGCACGATGAACTTCTTCGGCCGGCAGACGACCGAACGCCTGCTCGCCGGCCCGCTCCCGGCCGACGAACTGCGCAGGCTGCGCCGGGTCTTCCAGGAACCCGAGGACTACGGCGAGTACCGCGAGCAACTGAGCGGCGGACGCCTCCTGGTCCTGTACGGCCAGCCCGGCACCGGCCGCGCCTACACCGCCCTGTCCCTGCTCGACGACCTGACCCGCGGCCAGGTCTCCCGCCTCGACCCGCGCACCGACCTGGACAGCCTGGACGACCAGCAGATCGACGACGGCCACGGCTACGCCCTGGAACCCAGCGCCACCGGGTTACCGGACGAGACCGGCCTCGACCGGCTCTGCGAACTGCTCCGCACCAAGGAGGCGTTCGCGGTCCTGCTCGCCACCCCGGAACCCGGTGACGTGCTCTCCCGCGGCGGCCGCTACTACCGCGCCCACACCCCGGCCGCCCAGACCTCCGTGCTCGAAGGCCATCTCGCCCTCGAACTGGAGGACCAGGCCCCCGAGCTGTACGAGCGGGCCCGGGCCACCGCCCTGGACCCCGACGTCCTGGAGGCGCGGGGCCTGGACGAACTGCGGCCGGCCGAGGCGGCCCTGTTCGCGCGGCTGCTCGCCCGGCACACCAAGGACGAGCTCACCCACGACGAACTCCTCGGCAAATGCCGCGAGTTCGCGGAGAACCAGGCCGCCGAGTGGTTCGCCGGCGGGGTCCGCTCCGAGACCCCGGAGCGGCTGCGGGACGCCGCCTACCGGATCGCCGTAGCCGTCCTGGAAGGGGCCTCGCTGAGCTCCGTCGCCGAGGCCGCCGAGGTGCTCGCCTGGGAACTGGCCGTCACCGTCGACCCGGAGGCCACACCCGGCCGCCCGCTCTTCAGCGACGGTGTCGACGCCCGGCTGGTCTCCGCCCGCGCGGTCGCCGAACTCGGCACCGAGGAGGTCGTCGGCAGCGAGGAGGTGCCGGTGCGCACCGTGCGGTTCGGCGGCGAGGCCCTCGCCCCGGCCGTCCTCGGCCACCTCTGGCAGCACCGGCACAACGCGCGCGGGCCCGTGCTGCGCTGGCTCGCCGGACTGAGCGAGGACACCCGGCCCCAGGTCTGGGTCCGGGCCGCCGTCGCCGCCGGACAGCTGTGCCGGCTCGACCTCTCCCACACCGTGCACGAACTGGTCCAGCCCATGGCCCAGGCCGAACAGGCGCGCCGCCGGCTGTTCGCCGCGACCGTCCTCGACGTGGCCCTGCGCTCCCCGGAGGTCGGCACCGCCGTCCGCGCCCTGGTCACCTCCTGGGCCCGGCACGGCGACGAGCAGCGACGCTGGACCGCGGGCGCGGTGCTCGGCCGGGGCCGGGCCACCGACACCGTCCGCGAGTCCCTCGACCTGCTCGGCGGGATCGGCGTCTGGGACGAGGGCAGGCTGCGGGCCGACGCGTCCGTCCAGGTCGCCCACTTCGCCGGCGCCCACCCCGAGGCCCAGACCCTGCGCCGGATCCGTGCCTGGCTCTCCGACGAACGCCGGCCCCAGCAGGACCTCGGCCTGCAGAGCACCGTCTATCTCGCCGCCGTCCCCGTCACCGACCTCTGGAACCAGCACGAGGACCTGGAGGGCTACGGCGACTGGCCGCTGATGCTGGCCCTGGCCGCCGTCCGGCCGGCCCTCGCCCCGGAACTGGCCGGTCTCCTGTGGACGGCGCTGCAGACCCCGCGATCGTACGAGGCGGCGATCGAGACCCTGACCGACTGGCTGCGCGGCTCGGCCGACCAGCCCTGGGCCGGCGCGCTGGAGCGGTTCCTGCCGTTCCTCGTCCACAGCCACGACGACCGCAACCGACTGCTGGGCCTGATCAAGGAACTGACCGAAGACCCCGACCAACCACTGAACGAACAGCAGGTCCGCCGCCTGTGGGGCGCGGTCCAGGGAGCGAGTACACCATGAGCAACAACCAGTGGGGGCAGCCGTGGCCGCCCCAGGACCAGGAGTTCGTCCTTCCGCACGACCTCAGAGGCCCCTTCGTCCGCGAGTTCGCCCCGCAGGCGGCGTACCGGCACCGCAACAGCCAGGTGGCCTCGGTGCTCTACTACAAGAACGGCGGGCACAGCATCATCACCGTGCGCGGTGCCGAGCACGTCAACAAGCCGCTGATGGGCAAGCCCACCTCGGTGTGCTGGATCGCCCGCGGCCAGCACCAGGTCTCCTTCCAGCTGGAGCTGCCCACCCATGGCGACCGGGCCCAGTTCCGGGCCGGTGCCGACGTCAACTGGGAGGTGCAGGACTTCTACCAGGCCGCCGAGAAGCGCGTGGTCGACGTGGAGCGGATGCTCCGGCCCTCGCTGGAGGCCCGGCTGCGCGGGCTCAGCCGCCGCTACAGCCTGGACTCGGCCCAGCAGGTCGACGAGGCCATCCAGGACGAGCTGGCCAGCGGCCGGTGGGGCGACTTCGGCGCCGAACTGGGCCTCGCCACCCAGGTGTTCGTCCGTATCGACCTCGGCCAGGCGGCCGCCGACCACCAGGCCCAGATGGTCGCGGTGGAGAAGGGCAGCATGGTCCAGGAGGCCATCGACACCGCCAACAAGGCGCGGATCGCCGCCAACATCGACGACGCGCAGAAGCTGATCGGCGCGGGCGAGACCGCCCAGTACGCCCACATGCTGGCCGCCGACCCGAGCCGCGCCCACGAGATCCTCGGTGTGCTCCAGCAGCAGGCCCGCGAACAGCGCCAGGGCGCCCTGGACTACCTGACCAACCTGATCAACCAGGGCGTGGTGCAGCGCCACCAGATCGACGACCAGGTCCAGGCCCTCATCGACTTCAGCCGTACGGTCTCCACCGGGGTCTTTCCCAACGGCCTGCCGCAGGCCCCGACCTCGCTGCCGATACCGCCGATGCCGCCCGCGCCCCCGCTGCTCCCGGCCGACGCGCCCCCGCCGGTTCCGCCGGCCCCGCCGACGGACGCCATCCCCGGAGAGGGGACGGGGGTGGAGGACGACTCCAGCCCCGAGGCACGCCGATGACCGCAGGCGACCCGGACGCCGCCGCGCACTACGTGGCCGAACGGCTGCTGCTGACCGTGCGGGAGGACCTGGGCAGGGCGGACGTCAAGGCGTCCGTCCTGCTCTCGGGGGCGGTCGCGGTGCCGGCGCTGGCGCTCGGCAGAGGGGCGCCGTCCGGCGCCTCCGGCGTCGCCCTGGCCTTCCTCGTGGTCGGCGGGGTGCTGTGGGCGGCCGGCACGCTGCTGCTGCTCGCGGTGATCGTGCCCCGCACCCGCACGGTCCGCTCGGCACCCGGCCCGACCTTCTACGCCGACGCCCTCACCGCCGGCGACCCGGAGACGCTGCGCCGCGCCGCCGCGGAGGCCGGGGCGGATCCGGTGGGCTGGCTGCTGACCCAGTTCCAGGACGTCAGCGTGATCCTGTCGGCCAAGTACCGCTGGCTGCGCCGGTCGATGGCGCTGCTGGGGGCGGGGCTGCTGCTGGCGGCGGTGCCGCTGGCGGCCGGCTGATCAGCTTTCCCGGAGCTGCTTGAGACGCTCGACGTCGGCCGCGTGCCCTTCCTTGCCGCCGGGCGTCTCGATGATCAGCGGTACGCCCGCGGTCGCCGGGTGGGTCATCAGCGCGCGGAACGGATCCTCGCCGATGTGCCCGGCGCCGATGTTCTCGTGCCGGTCCTTGTGCGCGCCGACGACGTCCTTGGAGTCGTTGGCGTGGATCAGCTTCAGCCGCCCCTCGCCGACGGTGTCCACCAGCAGGTCCAGCGTCTGGTGCATCCCGCTCGGCCCGGTCAGGTCGTGCCCGGCGGCGAAGATGTGGCAGGTGTCCAGGCAGACGCCCAGCTTCGGATGCGCGTCCAGCGCCTCGAAGTACGGCCCGAAGTCCCAGGTCCGGGAGCAGAGCGAGAAACCCTGACCGGCGGTGGACTCGAGGAGCAGGAACGGGTCGTCGTCATGGGTCAGCTCGTCCAGCAGCGGCAGCAGGTGCGCCCGCACCTGCTTGAGGGCGACCTCCCGGGCCCGGCCGCCGGTCGCGCTCCCGGTGTGCACGACCACACCCAGCGCCCCGATCTCCCGCCCGCGCCGCAGCGAGTGCCGCAGCGACTCCACCGACTTCTCCACGGTCGCCTCGGTGTGCGAGCCGAAGTTGATCAGGTAGGGGGCGTGCACATACGCCGGGATCGATCCCTCCGCGCAGGCCGCGCGGAAGTCCTCGTCCTGCTGGGGGCTGCCCGCCGGGGTGGCCCAGCCGCGCGGGTTGGCGACGAAGACCTGCACGGTCTCGGCCTTCAGCTCACGCGCGTAAGAGAGCCCCACGGAGTGCAGGCCGCCGGCCACGGGGACATGCCCGCCGACGGGGTTGCGGAGGGGGCCGGAGTGCTGACTCTTCACCCGTCAAGGGTGTCACGCCGGGGCCGGGCCCCGGTCACCGGATGGTGATCGTGATCGTCGACCCCTTGGGCGCCTGCTCCCCGGCGTCCACCGACTGCTGCTTCACCGTGTTGCCGAACAGCCCGAGCAGCCCGCGGTCCTCCTTGACCTGGAAGCCCGACTGCTCCAGCAGCTTGGTCGCGTCGTCGACCGTGGCCCCGACCACGTCCGGCACCTCGACCATCTCGGGTCCCTTGGACAGCGTCAGCGTCACCGTGTCGCCCTCGGCGGCCCGGGCGTCGCCCGCCGGGGTCTGCTGGGCGACCTGCCCCTGGTCGTACTCGGAGTTGACCTCGGTGGCCGAGACCGTCACCTTCAGCCCGGCCTCCTGGAGCTCCTGCCGGGCGTCGTCCAGGTCCTCACCGGTGACGTCCGGGACGTCGACCGGCGAGCCCTTGCTGACGACGAGCGCGATCGCGCTGCCCGTGTGCCGCTTCGTCCCGGTGCCCGGGTCGGTGCTGATGACCGACCCCTTGGGCACGCTGTCGCTGAACTCCCGGGTCACCATGCCCGGCGCGAGCCCGTCGGCCTTGAGCAGCGCCCTGGCCCTGGCCAGCGTCCGCCCCTGCACATCGGGCACGTTCACGGTCTCGGGGCCGTCCGAGATCGTGAGCGTCACCGAGTCGTTGCTGCGGATGCGCTGTCCGGCCGCCGGGTCGGTGCTGATCACCGTGCCCCGTTTCACCGTGTCGCTGTAGGCGTGCTCGACCGTCTTGACGTCGAGCCCGGCCTCCTTCAGCCGTGCGGTGGCCTGGCCCTCGGTCTTCGCCAGCAGCGGCGGGACCTTGGTGAACTGCCCGGAGTTGATGTACCAGACCCCGGTGCCGACGCCGAGGACCACGAGCAGCGCCGCCAGCAGGGTGATGAGCCCCCGCCGGGAGCCGGACCGGCGCCGCCGCTCCGGGACCGGGGGCGCCTCGAACCGGCTGGTCCGCAGGACGCCCTCGTCCGCCTCGTTGACGGGCAGCGGCCGGGATGGGCGCCCCCCCGCGCGAGCGTGGCCGAGCATGGGGGAGGTCAGGGACCGCGGGATCACGCTCGTCCGGTCCTCGGCCATGTCGTGCCCCGCCGCCAGCGCCTGCGGCGGTACGGCGTCCAGCTGCTCGTCGCGGAGCGCGGCCCGGGCCTCCCGCACCCGGGCCAGCAGCGCGACGGCGTCGTAGGGCCGGACCTCGGGGTTGCGGGCGGTGCCGAGGGCGACCAGCTCGTCCAGCTCGTAGGCCAGCCCCGGCACGACGGCGGACGGCGGCGGCACGTCCTCGTGGAGGTGCTTGTAGAGGATCACCGCGGGCGAGTCGCTGTCGTGCGGCTTCTGCCCGGTGAGCATCTCGTAGAGCACGACACCGCACGCGTACACGTCGACGCGCGGATCGGCGGCCCCGTTCTCGACCTGCTCGGGCGCGAGATAGGACACGGTCCCGAGGACGGCCCCCGTCGTGCTGGTGACGCTGTCCACGGACCGCACCAGACCGAAGTCGGCGACCTTGACCCGCCCGTCGTCCCCTATCAGCACGTTCTCGGGCTTCATGTCCCGGTGCACGAAGCCGGCGCGGTGCGCGGCGCCCAGCGCGGCGAGCACCGGCTCCAGGATGTCCAGCGCGGCCCGCGGCTGCAGCGCCCCGCGCTCGCGCACCACGTCACGCAGGGTGCACCCGGCGATGTACTCCATCGCGAGATACACGTACGTCCCGTCGGTCCCCTGGTCGAAGACCTGGACGACGTTCGGGTGGGCCAGCCGGGCGACGGACTTGGCCTCCCGGATGAACCGCTCGACGAACGACCCGTCGACGGCGAGGGCCGGGTGCATCACCTTCAGGGCGAGCACACGGTCCAGCCGGACGTCCAGGGCCCGGTAGACCGTGGCCATCCCGCCGACGGCGATCCGCGCGTCGACGCGATAACGGCCGTCGAGCACCTGCCCGACGAGAGGGTCCTGAAGGGTCATATCCACGCAGGCGAGTGTACGAGCCCGGACTGACAGTCCCACAGGTAAGACCGCTCACTCCCCGGACTGCAGCGGAGCTGTGACGCTCGACACCCGAAAATAGTAGCCATGTACATAGTATCCATGTACTGTATTTTCCGTGAGCGAAGCAGCTGAGAGCGCGACGGCGGGATACCTGGTCTGGCGCCTGTCGACGAAGTGGCGGGTGGCCGTCGACCGGGCGGTCGCGCCGCTGGGCCTGACCCATGCCCAGTACGCGGTGATGGCGTCGCTGTACGGCATGGGGCGCACCGGTCTGCGGCCCAGCCAGCGTGAGCTCGCCGACCACACCGGCCTCGAACCGCTCTACGTCTCCAAGCTCGCCCGCGCCCTGGAGACCGCCGGACTCGTCGCCCGCACCCGCGACCCGGACGACCCGCGCGCCATCCGGCTGGCGCTCACCGACCAGGGGCGCGACATCACCCGCCGGGCGATCAGGGTGGTCCAGGGCCTGCTGGACCAGCTGCTGGAGCCCCTCGGGGGACAGCGCGGCCCCCGCGCGCGGGAGTTCACCCGCGAACTCGCGATCCTGCTCGACGCACCTCTTGATCCGTACACCGAGAACGAGACCGAGAACGAGAAGGAGCAGTCATGACCACCACCACCGCACCCGCCGTCAACGCCCGGATCATCGGCCTTGCCCACCACGCCCCGCGTGCCCTCCTGGAGCGCGTGCTCGACCGCCACGGCGTCACGTTCCACCAGAACCTGACGCTCCGGCTCGTCGCGATCGCCGCCGAGCCCGTCGGCCGCGACGCACTCGTGGGCGAGGTCACCGGCGCACTGAAGAACGACGACTCGTTCGTGCACGGCGTGATCGAGGAACTGCTGGCCGCGAAGCTGCTGGAAGCCGACCCGGCCGACCCGTCCCGGCTGCGGCCCACGGCCGCCGGACGGGACCTGTACGAGCGCGTCTCCGCCGAGAGCGGCGGGATAGCCGCCCGCCTGTACGCCGGCATCCCGCCCGAGGACCTCGCCGTCGCCGGCCGCGTACTGACCCTGATCACCCAGCGCGCCAACGCGGAACTGGCCGACGCCTGAGGCACGGCCCCGCCACGCCCGCCCGAAGGCCACGCACGCCCGGAGGCCGCCGACGGCGCTCGGCCCCCACGGGAGGGGGCCACCTCTTCGGCGAACAGTGCCGGGCGGTGCGTGGGTGGGAGAGGGAAACGTGACCGGACCGGCGGTCAGAACGCGGGGCGCTCGGGGTCCAGCACGGCCAGGCCCTCGGCAGGAGAGGACGCCTCGGCGAAGTGCCGCCGCGGAATCCGCCCCGCCAGCCGGGCCGACCGCCCCGCCTCCACCCCGGCCCGCATGGCGTGAGCCATCCGCTCGGGATCCTGCGCCCGCGTCACCGCCGACGCCAGCATCACCCCCGCACACCCCAGCTCCATCGCCAGCGCCACGTCCGACGCCGTACCGGCCCCCGCGTCCAGAATCACCGGCACGCGCGCGTGCTCGACGATCAGCTGGAAGTTGTGCGGGTTGCGGATCCCGAGCCCCGACCCGATCGGCGACCCCAGCGGCATCACCGCCGCACACCCGACGTCCTCCAGCTTCCTGGCCAGCACGGGGTCGTCGTTGGTGTACGGCAGCACCGTGAACCCGTCGTCGACCAGCGTCTCCGCCGCGTCCAGCAGCTCGACCGGATCCGGCAGCAGCGTGCGCTCGTCGGCGATGACCTCCAGTTTGATCAGCGAGGTCCCCAACGCCTCCCGCGCCAGCCGGGCCGTCAGCACCGCCTCCCCCGCCGTGAAGCACCCGGCCGTGTTCGGCAGCACCCGGATGCCCAGCCGTTCGAGGACCGACAGCACGGACCCCCGTACCCCCGGATCCACCCGCCGCATCGCGACCGTGGTCAGCTCGGTCCCGGACGCGACCAGCGCCCGCTCCAGCACCTCCAGGCTCGGCGCACCCCCGGTCCCCATGATCAGCCGCGAGGAGAAGGTCGTACCCCCGAGGACGAACGGATCGTCGGCCATGGCTCAGCCCCCCTGCACGGCGGTGAGGACTTCCACGCGGTCGCCCTCGGCGAGCGCCGTGCCCGGCCACTCGCCGCGCGGTACGACGGTCTCGTTGACCGCCGCGGCCACCCCGGAGGGCGCGGGCGTGAGGGACCGTACGAGCGTGTCGAGCGCGGTGCCCGGGGCGATCTCCCGGCGCTCGCCGTTGACGGAGATGGTGACGGAGAGGTTCATGCGGTCTGCTCCACGAGTACGGCGCCGAATCGCCTCGGCGTGAACGGACGGGCCTCCTCCGGCGGCTCCCCGCCGGCCAGCAGCTCCGCCATCACGTCCCCCGTGACCGGCGTGAGCAGCACCCCGTTGCGGTAGTGCCCGGTGGCCAGCAGCAGGCCGTCGAGACGGGTCGGCCCGAGCAGCGGCGCGTTGTCGGGGGAGCCGGGGCGCAGCCCGGCCCGGGTCTCGGTGAGCGGCAGCTCGGTGATCCCGGGGACCAGTTCGTGCGCGTCGCGCAACAGCTCGTACACGCCCCCCGCGGTGACCGTCGTGTCCCAGCCCAGCTCCTCGCTGGTCGCGCCGACCACCAGCTCGCCGTTCTCCCGCGGCACCAGGTAGACCTGGCTGCCGCGCACCACGGCCCGTACGGTCCGGCTGAGGAAGGGCGCGTACCGCTTCGGCACGGTCAGCCGCAGTACCTGACCCTTCACCGGCCGTACCGGCGGCAGCACGTCGTCGGGCACGCCCGCGAGCTGTCCGCTCAGGCTCCCGCCGGCCAGTACCACCTGCCGCGCGCCGCAGGTGTCACCCGTGCGGGTGAGGACGCCGGTGGCGCGCCCCCGTACCACCTCCAGGCGCTCCGCCCAGTCCCGGTGGAACACCACCCCGGCCCGCTCGCACGCGGCCACCAGGGCGGCCGCCAGCCGGCGCGGGTCGATCTGGTGGTCGCCGTCGACCCGCAGCCCGCCGCGCACGCCCGGCGCGAGCATCGGCTCCAGGCGCCGGCACTCCCGGCCCGACAGCCACTCCGACTCCAGGCCCGACTGCTGCTGAAGGGCGTGCAGCTCCCGCAGATGGGCCCGGTCGTCGGCGTCCAGGGCGACCGCGAGGGTGCCGCAGCGCCGGTAGCCGAGATCGTGGCCGGTGAGCTCGGTCAGCTCGGCGGCGAAGTCGGGATAGCGGCGGGCGGAGGCCAGGTTGAGCCCCAGCAGGGTCTGCTCGCCGTAGTGCAGTTCGGTGACCGCGGCCAGCATCCCGGCCGCCACCTGCGCGGCCCCGCCGCCGGGTTCGGGATCGACCACGGCGGTGGCGAGCCCGCGCTGAGCCGCCCGCCAGGCCGTGACCAGGCCGATGACTCCGCCCCCGATGACGAGGACGTCGGACGTATGTGAGGACATGGGCGTCCAGCCCCTCCCTTCGCCGGCATGACCCGGATCAGGTTCGTACGGTCGGAGGCCGCCAGCCTCCCTCTCAGCCCGGTGCGTCCGGGCTCCCGCGTGTGCTTGCCCGCCACCCTAGCCCGCGGGGCTCCGCCCGGGTAAGACGGCCTGGGCCCGCGCTGTGGAAGACGTCACCCAGCACGCCCCATGACTGACTGTTTGTCAGTTGTCTATCGTTCTTGTCTATGGTGATCAGGTGAGCGAGCAGACGCAGCAACAGGGCACGTCACAGACGCGGCGCGTGGTCGTCGTGGGCGCGGGCATGGCCGGGGTGCAGACCGCGGTGGCCCTGCGCGAACAGGGGTTCACCGGCCCCGTCACACTGATCGGCGCCGAACCGCACCAGCCGTACGACCGGCCGCCGCTCTCCAAGGCCGTGCTCCTCGGCAAGGCCGAGAACTCCGCCTTCGAGGTCGACTTCGAGGCCCTCGACATCGAGCTGGCGCTGGGCCGCGAGGCGCTGGGCGTGCGCCCCGCCGACCGCGAGCTGGACACCGAGACCGGACCGGTGCCCTACGACGTCCTGGTCCTCGCCACCGGAGCCGAGCCGATCACGCTGCCCGGCACCGAGGGCGTGCCCGGCGTCCATCTGCTGCGCACCCTCGACGACGCCGAACGGCTGCGGCCCGTGCTCGTCCGGCAGCACGACGTCGTGGTCGTCGGCGCGGGCTGGATCGGCGCCGAGTTCGCCACCGCGGCCCGCGAGGCCGGCTGCGCGGTCACCGTCGTGGAGGCCGCCGACCGTCCGCTCGCCGGGGCGCTGCCCGCGGAGGTGGCCGTGCCGATGACCGCCTGGTACGCCGACAGCGGCGCCGACCTGCGCACCCACGCGCGCGTGGCGCGGGTCGAGCCCGGCGCGGTGATGCTCGACGACGGCTCACAGGTGCCCGCGGGCGCCGTCGTGGTCGGCATCGGCGCCCGCCCCGCCACCTCCTGGCTGACCGGCTCCGGCATCGAGCTCGGCTCCCACGGCGAGGTGCTCGCCGACGACCGGCTGCGCACCAACGTCCCGGACGTCTACGCGGTCGGCGACTGCGCCTCCTTCCCGTCCGGCCGCTACGGCGAGCGCCTGCTGATCCACCACTGGGACAACGCCCTCCAGGGCCCGCGCACCGTCGCCGCCAACATCCTCGGCGAGACCGACGCCGTCTACGACCCCGTGCCGTACTTCTGGTCCGAACAGTTCGGCCGCTTCGTCCAGTACGCCGGCCACCACGCGTCCGCCGACCGGCTGGTGTGGCGCGGCGATCCGTCCGGCCCGTCCTGGAGCGTCTGCTGGCTGCGCGAAGACCGCCTGGTAGCCCTCCTGGCCGTCGGTCGCCCGCGTGATCTGGCACAGGGACGACGGCTGATCGAGGCGGGGCGCCAGATGGACGCCGAGGCACTGGCCGATCCGGCCCGCCCCTTGAAAGATGCGACCGCAGCGCCCCTTTAGGGGCGCGGGGCTGTTGGCATGTGCGGCTCCGCCGCGTGGGCGCGATCAGCCCCCACGGCGCCGCACCCGAACACCCACCCATCGCGCCCGAACCACCAAAACGCCTACCCTTGACCCCGTGACCGAGATTGACGCAAACATCGATGCTCTCGTCCCCGCATGGCTCACCCTCCCCGACATCGCAGAGATGCTCGACGTCGAGGTGACGCGTGTGCGGCAGCTGGTCAAGGAGGGCCAGCTCATCGCCGTACGCCGTGGCGAGAACCGCGCGCTGCACGTCCCCGCCGCCTTCATCGACGGCGACAAGGTCGTCAAGGGCCTGTCCGGGACCCTGACGCTCCTGCGGGACGACGGCTTCAGCGACGAAGAGATGCTGGAATGGCTTTTCACCCCCGACGAGACCCTGCCCGGCACCCCCGCGCAGGCGCTGAGTGAGAATCGCGGTACGGAGGTGAAGCGCCGCGCCCAGGCGCTCGCCGTCTGAGGCAGCCAGTACCGACTCAACGGGGGACCAAGACGATGACCGACACCGCCCGCGCCCGGCTGGCCGACGCCCGTCTCTACCTCTGCACGGGCGCCCGTAAGGAGCAGGGTGACCTCGCCGAGTTCCTGGACGCGGTCCTGGCGGGCGGTGTCGACATCGTGCAGTTGCGCGACAAGGGCATGGAGGCCGGCGAGGAGCTGGAGCACCTCGCCGTGTTCGCCGATGCCTGCGCCCGGCACGGCAAGCTGCTCGCGGTCAACGACCGGGCGGACGTGGCCCATGCGGCCGGCGCCGACGTGCTCCACCTCGGCCAGGGCGACCTGCCGGTACCCGCCGCCCGCGCGATCCTCGGCCCGGACGTCCTGATCGGCCGCTCCACGCACGCCGGGTCCGAGGCCGCCGCGGCCGCCGTCCAGGACGGGGTGGACTACTTCTGCACCGGCCCCTGCTGGCCCACCCCCACCAAGCCCGGCCGCCACGCCCCCGGCCTCGACCTGGTGCGGTACACCGCCGGCCTGGGCACCGACCGCCCCTGGTTCGCCATCGGCGGCATCGACCTGGGCAACCTCGACCAGGTCCTGGAGGCGGGCGCCCGCCGGGTGGTCGTCGTCCGGGCGCTCACCGACGCCGACGACCCGGGCGCGGCGGCGGCCGAGTTCGCGAAGCGGCTGCGGTCGGCGTAGCGCACCGTCCGGCCCGGCTGTCCGGAAACATGTCCAGTATCCGGACGGGAGGCCGACAAACCGGGCGAATTTCCCGAGCGCGGTTGGGTCACCGTCCGCCCCTGGCTAACCTGCGAGTATGGCCCTAGGAACTGCATCCACCAGGACTGACCGCGCACGCACCGTGCGCGACATGCTCGCCTCCGGCAAAACCACGTACTCGTTCGAGTTCTCGGCGCCGAAGACCCCCAAGGGTGAGCGGAACCTGTGGAGCGCGCTCCGGCGGGTCGAGGCGGTCGCCCCCGACTTCGTCTCCGTGACCTACGGTGCCGGCGGTTCCACCCGCGCGGGCACGGTCAAGGAGACCGAGCAGATCGTCGCCGACACCACGCTCACCCCGGTCGCCCACCTCACCGCGGTCGACCACTCGCTGGCCGAGCTGCGCAACATCATCGGCCAGTACGCGGACGCCGGGATCCGCAACATGCTCGCGGTGCGCGGTGACCCGCCCGGCGACCCGATGGGCGACTGGGTGGCGCATCCGCAGGGCCTGACCTACGCCGCCGAACTCGTCCGGCTGATCAAGGAGTCGGGCGACTTCTGCGTGGGCGTCGCCGCCTTCCCGGAGATGCATCCGCGCTCCGGCGACTGGGACACCGACGTCCGGCACTTCGTCGACAAGTGCCGCGCGGGCGCCGACTACGCCATCACGCAGATGTTCTTCCAGCCCGAGTCCTACCTTCGCCTTCGTGACTCGGTCGCGGCGGCCGGCTGCGAGACGCCGGTGATTCCGGAAATTCTCCCGGTCACCAGTGTGAAGATGCTGGAACGGCTGCCCAAACTCAGCAACGCGGTCTTCCCGGACGTCCTGAAAGAGCGGATCCTCACAGCGAAAGACGATCCGGCGGCGGTACGCTCCATTGGCATCGAATTCGCCACGGAGTTCTGCGCGCGGCTGCTGGCCGAGGGAGTGCCCGGACTGCACTTCATCACGCTCAACAACTCCACGGCAACGCTGGAAATCTACGAAAACCTGGGCCTGCACCATCCCCCGCGGGCCTAGACCGGCCGCACCGGAGTACGACACACTGCGTAGCGGTCACTGGGAGAGGGGCGTACATGGGCTGGACGGTCCTCTACGCAGCGTTCGGCATCGTCGCGCTGTGGTTGCTCGGCGAGGTACTGCTGCAGTACAAGGCGCGGCTGCGCTGGCGGCTGCTCGCCTTCGTCGGCTTCCTCGGAGTCGTCTTCGGTGTCCTGATCCCGTCCGTCATCGTCATCGGCGTGGGCGCGATCGCCTTCGCGGTCGGCCAGACCTACGTCACGCTGTCCTTCCGCCGCGGCTTCGAGGCCGGCTGGGCGGTCAAGCGTCCGGGCACGGAGGGTGACGAAGGCGGCCTGCTCAGGCGCCGTCGCGGCGAGCCGGACGAGGACCCGGGCCTGGAGGCCACCGACCCGGACGCGGCCGACGCCGCCTACGCCGGCCAGCAGGCGGCCTACGCCACGGGCAGCACCCCCGTCTACGGCGACGACGACTACGACCGCGACGACGTCTTCACCCCGAACGCCGCCCGGCCCGGCGAGCAGCCCTCCGCCGCCGAGTCCACGACGGTCTACGAGCCGCAGCCGATGCCCGACGACACCGGCTCCTACGGCGTCTACCGCGACGGCTCCGGCTACGCCGCCGCCGGCGACCAGCAGGCCGCCTACGCCGCCGCCGGCCAGGACCCGTCGTACGCCGCCCAGGGCACCGACCAGAACTACGCGTACGACTACTCCGGCTACGGCCAGCAGCAGTACGGCTATGACACGAGCGGCGGCCAGCAGCAGTACGCCAACTACTCCGACCCGTACATCGGCAACCAGACGTACGGCGGCGCCGGGTACGACCAGTCGTACGGCACCCAGCAGTACGACCAGCAGGGCTACGCCCAGGGGCAGTACGGCACCGGCGGCTACGAGACCCCGGCCGACGGCGTCTGGGTCCCGCAGCAGCGCGCCGACGAGACCTACGGCGGCGAACTCCCGCAGGAGCAGCCGTATCCCTACCAGGGCGACGGGCAGCAGCAGGGCCAGGGTCAGGGCCACCAGGGCAACGGGTACGACGAGCAGTACCGTTTCTGAAGCTTCCCCGCGCCGAGCCCGCCGGCTCACTGCGAGCCGCGGAACTCCGGTCCCTCCACGATCAGTCCGGCCACCAGCGCCCCCGACATGCCCGCGTGCGGCAGCCCGCCGCCGGGGTGGGACCAGCCTCCGGCGGTGAACAGGCCCGGCAGGTCGGTCGTGTTGGACGGGTACAGCAGGTCTCCGGCGGCCGCCGCGAGTGCCGGGGGCGGCACCGCGCCGCCTGCCGCGCCGGTCTCCTCCGCGATGTCCGCCGGGGTGCGCACCTCCTGCCAGAGGATCCGGTCCCGCAGTCCGGGAACGGCCCGCTCGGCGGCGGTGATCATCTGCTCGGTCCGCACGGGATCGGCGCCGGTCCCGGCGGGCACCGTCGAGACCAGCGCGACCGCCTCGTGACCGTTGTCGGGGGTCAGCGCGGGGTCGTCGGGCCGCAGGACGGTGACGGTCCCCGGCGCCGCCGGGCCGGAGCCGAACAGGCCGTCCAGCTCCGCGGACCGGTCCGGCGCGTGCACCACGGTCCGGTGAGCGGTCCCCTCGGGCCGCCCGCCGCGCAGCGCCAGCAGCACCGTCAGCCGGCTCGGCAGCCCTCGCCGGGGCGCCGGCCCGCCCTCGGCGCGCACCGCGAGGCGGCCCAGCGCGTCCGGCGCCATGCCCGCGACCACGAAGTCCGCGTCGACCACCTCACCGCCGGCCAGCTCCACGCCCGCCGCCCGGCCGTCCTTCTCCACGACCCCGGTGACCTCGGCGCCGAACACGAACGCGACCCGCCGCTGCACACACCGCTCGTACACCGCGCGCGCCAACTCCCGTATGCCACCGCGCACATACCAGGTGCCGAAGGCGTGCTCCAGATACGGCAGCACGGCCGCGCTCGCCGGTGCGGTGCGCGGGTCGAGGCCGTAGGCGAGCGCATGGCTCTCCAGGAGCGCGGCGAGGCGCTCGTCGCGCAGCTCCCAGGCGCCGATCTCGGCGAGCGTGCCGGCCCGGCGGGTGCGCAGCAGCTTCTTGTGCGGGACGGACGGGTACGGCTCGCGCTCGGCCAGCACCTGCCAGTTCGGCCACAGCGGCTCCTCCAGGAGGGGGCGCCGGGTGCGGTCCCAGGCCTCGCGGGCCCGCACCAGGAAGTCGCCCCAGCGCTGCCCGGCACCCGACCCGAGCGCCTCGTCCAGGGCGGTGACGACGCCCGCGCGGGACGCGTTCGGCAGCGAGACCGCCGTGCCGTCCGCGAAGACATGCCGGGCCGACGGGTCGACCTGGACCAGCTCGACGCAGTCCTCCAGCGGCTCCTTGCCGGTCTTGACGAACAGGTCGCGGTACACGGCGGGCAGCGGCAGCAGCCCGGGGCCGGTGTCGAAGGCGAACCCGTCGCGCTCGAAGCGGCGCAGCGCACCGCCGTACGTCTCCGTACGCTCGTACACCGTCACCCGGTGGCCCGCGACGGCCAGCCGGGCGGCCGCCGCCATGGCGCCCGTCCCGGCGCCGATCACCGCAATCCGTCCCATGCCCGCGACTTTATCGACCGCCACCGACAGTCCCGTCCGGCGGGCCGTCAGCCCGGTGGCCGGCCCGGGTGCGCCGCCAGCCGCCGTTCCTCCCGGCGCTGGGCGCGGCGGCGCCAGAACCGCCGGATCCGGGAGACCAGGAACACCAGCACGATCAGTCCGGTGGCCAGCAGCACCGCCGCGATGATCGCCGCCGCCAGCGGGTGGAACATGGCGAACGACACGATGCCGGCGACCCCGAGATCCTCCGCGAAGCTCAGCACGATGTTGCTGAACGGCTCCGGGGAGGTGTTGACCGCCATCCGGGTGCCGGCCTTGACGCTGTGGCTGGCCAGCGCCGTCGAACCGCCGACCAGCCCGGCCACCACGTCGTTGAGCGAGCCGCTCTGCCCGGCGAGCAGCGCGCCGACCCAGGCGCCCGCGAGCGGGCGGACCACGGTGTGCACGGAGTCCCACACCGAGTCGACGTACGGGATCTTGTCCGCGACCGCCTCGCACAGGAACAGCACGCCCGCGACGATCAGCACCTCGGGGCGCTGCAGTGTCTCGGGGACATCGTCGCTCAGACCGGTGGCGCCGAAGAAGCCGAGCAGCAGCACCACCGCGTAGGCGTTGATTCCGCTGGCCCAGCCGCTGGTGAAGACCAAGGGGAGTACCGACACGGACGCGATCGTAACCAGTCGGCGGCGCCGCGTGGTGGGCGTGCGTGCGCAGACCTGAGTACGTGTACCTAGGGAGCGAGTTGAGTACGCGCGCGGATGGGCCGCGACCTGCGTGAACGAGAGAGTGGAGACACGGGAAGGGGCGCGCGGCCCGGCACCGCCGACACGGGGCGGCGGAACGACCGAGGCGCCCTCGACCGCTCCTTCCGCCGATGCACGTCGGCGGAAGCGAGACACGGGGGAGAGGGGACCCGGGGGAACGACCGGAAACCGGGGGAGTACGGGGGAGCACGGAAGGCGCCGGTCCTACGGTGGCCCGCGGGGGACGCGGCCACCGGAGGGCCGGCGCCTTCGCACATCCGGCTCAGCCCTTCCCGCTCACCCGTCCCTGCAGCAGCCGCGACAGGGCCGCGTGGACGTCGTCCAGGGAGCGCTCCGGCTGGAAGGACTTCCAGTCCAGGGCCGCCACCAGCACCATCCCCACCAGTGCGGCCGCCGTCAGCTGGACGTCGATCTCGTCGCTGAACTCGCCGTTCTCCACGCCCTCGCGCAGCACGCCCTCGACGACCGCGACGGCCTGCTGCCGGACCACCATGAGCGTGGACTGCCAGGCCCGGTTGGTGCGCCACAGCTCGGCCACGTAGAGCTGGGTGAAGGCCGGGTAGCGGTCGATGAAGACGAGGCCCGCGCGGACCATCGCGTCCAGGGCGTCGACCCGGCTGCCGCCCTCCCGCGCGGTCTGCTCGGCGGCGTCCCGCAGGGACGCGGTGAGGAGGCCCACGCCGTGCCGCAGCAGCTCCTCGAAGAGGACCGACTTGCTCGCGAAGTTGTAGTAGACCGTGCCCTTCGCGACCCCGGCCCGTTCGGCGATCTCGTCCACCGTGGTGGCGGAGAACCCCTGCTCGGCGATGAGGGTGACGGCTGCCTCGTAGAGCTTCTGCCGGGTGGCCTCTCGGCGCGTGCCGCCGCCCGTGGTGCTGCTGCTTTCCATGGTCCTGATTCTCACAGGAACGGTGGCCCGCGCGGGCACGGAAGGGGAGGTCATGCAGGCCTCACAGGCTCAGTTCAGGATGCAGCCGGTCCAGCGTCCACACCTGGCGGCGCCGGGCCGACAGCGCGGTGAGCGCCAGGGCACCCGCCGTGAACGCCGTCAGGACCGCGCAGGCCTGCCACACCGGGCCCAGGCCGCCGCCCGTGATCAGCCTCCTGAGCGCCGCCACGACGTAGCTCATCGGCAGGAACGGGTGGATCGCGTTGAAGAAGCCCGGACTGGTCTGCACCGGATAGGTGCCGCCCGCCGAGGTCAGCTGGAGCATCAGCAGGGCGAGGACGAGGATCCGCCCCGCCGCCCCGAAGCGCGCGTTCAGCCACTGCACGAGCGCCGCGAAGCACGCCGTCACCAGGAACAGGAAGCCGACCGTGCCGGCCGCGCGGGCCATCTGCAGCCCGATCGCCCAGTGCAGTACGGCCATCAGGGCGGCCGTCTGCAGCACCCCGACCGCGACCACCGGCAGCCAGCCCGCCAGCGCGATCCGCCAGGCCGCCGAACCGGCCGCCAGGGCGCGCCGGTTGAGCGGCTGGATCAGCATGTAGGCCACCATCGCGCCGACCCACAGGGACAGCGGGATGAAGTACGGGGCGAACCCGGTGCCGTAGTTGGGCGCCTTGTGCAGGTCCCGGGAGGCCAGCTGGACCGGGTCGGCCATGACTCCGGTGCGCCGCTCGCGGTCCTTCGTGCCGTAGTCGGGGATCTTGTCGGCGCCGTCGTGCAGACCGCCCGCCAGCCGGCCCGAGCCGTCGACGAGCTTGTACATCCCGCCGCTGAGGTCGTAGGCGCCGGTCCTGAGCTTCCCGACGCCCGTGTCGAGGCCCGTCGCGCCGGTGCCGGCCGTGCCGAGGCCGGTGTGCAGCTTCGCGGCGCCCGCGGCGACCCGGGCCGCGCCGTCGTTCAGCTTGTCGATCTTCTTGACGGCGTCGGCGACGTCCTCGGACAGGTGCGGGGCGCGGTCGGCGAGGGCCCGGGCCTGCTGCTGGAGGGTGGCGAGGTTGCCGTCGAGCGTCTTCAGGTCGCCGTTCTGGTCGGCGATCAGCGTGTCGAGGTCGTCGGCGACGGCCGCCACGTCGTCGGCCGCGTCCCTGGCCTTCTTCAGGTCGGGGCAGACCGGGTCGGTCAGCAGGTCCGCCGAGCAGCGCGCGCGGTAGACCTCGTCCAGCGTGTCGGCCGCGGTGTGGGCGGTCTTCGCCGCCGCCGGGGCGGCCTTCACCAGGACGCCCAGGTTGTCGCGGACGGTCTGCGCCGAGTCGGCGACCAGCCGCGCGGTGTCGCCGATGGTCTTCTCGTTCTTCTCCAGATACGGGCCGACCTCGCCGTAGACGGCGTCGACCTTGTCCGCGAGCTCCTGGGTGCCGTCCGCGACCTGCCGCGAACCGTCCGCGAGCGTCCCGGCGCCCGCGTCCAGCTTCTTGATGCCCTTGGCGAGCTTCGCGCTGCCGGTCTTGGCGTCCTTCAGCCCGTCCGCGAGGTCCTTCGACCCCTTCTCGGCCTTCCCGATGCCACCGGTGAGCGTGTCGGCGCCCTCGGCGGCCTTCACGGTCTGCCCGTGGATGTCGGAGAACGAGATGAAGATCCGGTCCAGGAAGGACCGGGACGCCTTGGTGGACGCGGCCGAACGCACCTCGTTGAAGACCGTCCGGGAGATCTGCCCGACGATGTAGTTGTTCGCGTCGTTCGTGCGCACCTGGAGCGCGCCGGTCTCGGGAGAGTCGCCCGCGCTGGAGGCGATGCGCTCACTGAAGTCGGCGGGCATGGTCAGCGACAGGTAGTAGGTGCCGTTCTCGACGCCCCGCCGGGCCTCGGCGGCGCTCACCTCGTGCCAGTCGAAGGTGTCGCTGTCGCGCAGCCCGGTGACGATGTCGTCGCCGGCGCTGATCTTCCTGCCGCTCGCGGTCGCCTCCCGGTCGTCGTTGACGAGTGCCACGGGGATGCGGTCCAACCGGCCGTACGGATCCCAGAACGACCACAGGTACAGCGCCCCGTACAGCAGCGGCAGCACCAGCAGGGCCACCAGGGCCGCGCGCGGCAGCTTCCCCCGTCCGAAGCGCCTGAGCTCAAGCGCGGCCAGTCGCGGCGAGCGCATCGCCGGCCTCCTTCTTCTCCGGTGCGTCGGGTGTCTCAAGTGCCTCGGCTGCCTCGGCGCTGCCGGTGTGTACCACGACGGCCCCCGCCATCGCCTCCCCGCACACCGCCACCACCGTTGTCCCGGACGCGGCGATCGACGCCAACAGCGCCCGCACCTCGTCCCGTTCGGCCTCCGACAACTTCAGGTCCGCGTCGTCCACGGCCAGCAGCCGGGGCTTTCCGGTCATGGCCAGCGCCACGGACAGCCGCAGCGCCTCGATCCGCTCCAGATCCCGCACGGCGGTCCGGGTGCCCTTCGGCAGCGACTCCGGGTCGAGCCCGGCGGCGGCCAGGGCGTCGTCGACGAGCTGCCGTGCCCGCGCGCCCCGGTCGGCGCGCGGCCTCACCAGGTCGCGCAGGGAGTCGCCGAACCGGCGCTGCAGCAGGGCCCGTTCGCGCAGATGTTCGCCGACGGTCAGGGCGGGTTCGAGGTCGGTGACCCCGGCGACGTTGGCCACCGCGCTGATCCGGCGTACGGCCGCCAGCTGCTTGGGCAGCCGGGCGGTGCCGACGCGCGCGGTGCCTTCGGTGGCCTTCATCCGGCCGGTGAGCGCGAGCAGCAGACAGGTGCGGCCGGAGCCGGACGGCCCCTCCACCGCGATCAGCGCGCCGGGCCCGGCGTCCAGGGAGATCCCCTGGAACGCCCAGCCCCGCGGGCCCCTGAGCCCCAGGCCCTCGGCCGTGACAGGTACGCCGTGCACTGGTCCCCCTCTTCCACGTCCGCCCCGTTTTTGAACTGACTGGTCAGTGCAAAAACTAGCCCGAACTTCCGATCGAAGCAAAAGCCCAGGTCAGAACGGATTGTCAGTGGCATACCGCACGATGGGCACATACGGCACCCCGTGTGAGGGAGCCGTCACCCAGACGACAGGAGGATCGTCATGGCCAACTCGTCAGCGGCCGCCGCCCACCGGCGCCGCGCCACCGGCCCTGCCCCCTCACTGACCGGCCCGGCGAGCGACGTGCACCCCGTGCTCCGCCGGGCCACGGCCCCGCCCGCCGCCCTCGACCTGCTCACCCAGGCCCGTGCCGCCCTCGACGAGGCCGAGCTGCTCGACACTCCGAACGAGCGCTACGCGACCGCCCACCTGGCCGCCCTGCGCACCGCGGCCGCCGTGCTCGCCGCCCGTGCCCGCCCCGAGACCTCGCCCCGGCGCCGGGCCCGCATTCGCAGCGCCTGGGAGGTGCTCCCCGAGGTCACACCCGAGCTGACCGAGTGGAGCGCCCTGTTCGCCTCCGGCGCCGGCCGCCGGGCCCGCGCCGTGGCGGGCATCCAGGGCGCAGCCACCCGCCGCGACGCCGACGACCTGATACGCGACGTCGCGATGTTCCTGCGCATCGTCGAGCGGATGCTCGTCCTCCAGCCGGTGCTGCCGCAACCGCGCCGCCAGGACGGCGAGCGGCAGCCGGACGGCGACCCCGGAAGAGGGCTGCCCGACGCGGGATGACCGGGAGGGGGGATCCCGGAGGTGCGAGAACAGGGAGGGGAGATCCCGGACGCGCGGGGGACCGGGCGAGGCGGCGGAGGCAATAGGGTGGAGAACGCCTGAAGCCTCCCTTCCTCCCGCACCCGGGCCGGGGGAGGCACCGAGTTCGCGCCGCCGGGCAACAGGCGGTGCCGCGCCGAGGAGTCAACTGCCGTGCCGGACCCCACACGACCCCGCGCCTCTCTCCGTACCGCCGTGGTCTGGGAGGTCCTCCAGGACGCTCTGGACCGCCGGGTCAAGGCCACCGGCAGGGACGCGTTGGACGTCCTCGACACCGGCGGCGGCAGCGGCAACTTCGCCGTCCCCCTCGCCCGCCTCGGCCACCGCGTCACCGTCGTCGACCCCAGCCCGAACGCGCTGTTCGCGCTGGAGCGCCGCGCTGCCGAGGCCGGCGTGGCCGACCGGGTCAAGGGCGTCCAGGGCGACGTCCTCGGCCTGTTCGACGTGGTCGAGCGCGGCAGCCACGACGTGGTGCTGTGCCACGGCGTCCTGGAGTACGTCGACGACCCGGCCGAGGGGGTACGCAACACGGTGGCCGCCCTGCGCCCCGAGGGCGTCCTCAGCCTGCTCGCCGCCGGGCTCGGCGGAGCCGTGATCGCCCGCGCCCTCGCCGGGCACTTCACGGAGGCCAGGCAGGCCCTCGCCGACCCCGACGGCCGCTGGGGCAGCGGCGACCCCATGCCGCGCCGCTTCACCGCCGAGCAGCTCACCGGCCTGGTCGAGGGCGCGGGCCTGGCCGTCGCCGCCGTGCACGGGGTACGGGTCTTCGCCGACCTGGTGCCCGGCGTCCTCGTGGACACCGAACCCGGCGCCCTCGACGCCCTGCTCAAGCTGGAGGCCGCCGCGGCCGAGCTGCCCGCGTTCCATGCCGTCGCCACCCAGTTGCATGTGCTCGGCGAGACCGCGGGTGCCGCCGGGGCCTGAGATTCTCCTGGGACGAGCCCGCTGATCAGGGGCTCGACAGCGGATGGAGTACGCCACAGGCCCCCCGATCGAGGGGTTTGCGCCGTATGATCGAGGGAGACCGCCCGGCATGACGGACCGGCCGCTGGGGAATGGAAGCTTCAGCGAGTCGGAACGGCCATGGCGGGTTCCGGTTGGCCAATTGGCCTAGAGGGGCGGGTTTCACGGGGGCGATTCCCTGCCTATCCTGAAGGGACCCCCCGGGTCGCCCCGGCGACTGCACGATGAGGAGGACGCCGTGCCGCTCTCGGAGCACGAGCAGCGAATGCTTGAGCAGATGGAGCGAGCGCTGTACGCCGAAGACCCCAAGTTCGCGACAGCGCTTGAGGGAAGCGGCCTGCGGACGTACACCCGGCGACGGGTCTACCAGGCGGTGGCCGGCTTCCTCGTGGGTATCGCGCTCCTCATCGCCGGAATGGTCACGCTGCAGATCTGGGTCAGCGTGGTGGGCTTCCTCGTCATGCTGGGCTGCGCGGTACTCGCCGTCACCGGCTGGCGCAAGGCACCCAAGCCCGGTGAGCAGCCCGCGGGAGGCCCGCAGGCCCGTCGTCAGAGCCGGCCGAAGCGCTCCGTGATGGACCGCATCGAGGAGCGCTGGCAGCGCCGCCGCGACGAACAGGGCCACTGACGGCTCCGCCGAACAGAGCGTGACCGAGGGGTGACCGCCACCGGGCGGTCACCCCTCGGTCGTTGCCCAACACGTGATGCGTGATGATCGGCTGCCGTCGGGCCGGTCGGCCCGACGGCAGCCCTCCTCCGTCAGCCTCGCTGCCCCGACGGCCTGCGCGGGGCCGGCCGGGCCGCTGCCGCGCGCTCCCGCAGCCGGGCCCACCCGGCCGAGGCCGCCCACACCATGCGCACCAGCGACCGCGGGGCGAGCGTCGCCCTGAGGAAGACCGGGGTGCCGACCGTGGCCCCCAGCGTGGTCGCCACCCGGCGGACGTCGTCGGCGAGCCCGGCCGTCGGCTGTGGCCGCGGCGCGTACAGCACCTGCTCGACCGCGTCCGCCACCCGGTGCACCGAGGCTTCCGTGACCGGGTCGAGGTGCCCGAGCCGGACGATCCGTGCGGCCGCGTTGCGCGGGGTCAGCGACTCGTCCGGCAGGATGCCGAAGTCCCAGGCCGTGTCGATCAGTTCCTGCCAGACCGCCAGTGCGTGCGCCGCCACGCCCTCCGGGGTACGGGCGTACCCGCCGAGCCGTCTCGCGCGCAGCATGCGCCGCCACAGCATCGGCGTCAGGGGCAGCGTCAGCACGGCGAGGGCGGCGACCACCAGCAACGGCAACGTCAGCCACCGCAGCAGCCGCCCCCACCAGTTGTCGTCACCGCGTGCCGCCGCGGTGGCCGACGACGGGCTCGCGCAGGCGTCCTGCCGGCGCAGCTGGGGCGTGCAGCTCGCGCTCTCCGAGGCCGAGGCCGACGGTGCCGCCGAGGCACCCTTGGACGGCAGCGCCTCGTTCGGCACGGAGGAGCCGGGGGTGTCCGACACCGTGTACGACGGGGTCGTGCCCCGGGTGGGGGTCGGCTCGAAGCGGGTCCAGCCCACGCCCTCGAAGTACAGCTCCGGCCAGGCGTGCGCGTCCTTCAGGCCCACCGAGACCGTGCCGTCGGCCTGCGGGGTGCCGGGCGCGAAGCCCACCGCGACCCGGGCCGGGATGCCCAGCGTGCGGGCCATCGCGGCCATCGCGAAGGAGAAGTGCACACAGAAGCCGCGCTTCTGCTTCAGGAAGTTCGCGATCGCGCCCTCGCCCCGGCCGACCTGCACCTGGGTGTCGTACTGGAAGCCGCCGGTCACCGCGAAGTAGTCCTGGAGCTTGACCGCCTCCTCGTAGTGGTTCGCCGAGCCCGCGGTGACCTCCTTCGCCGTCTGCGCCACCACCGAGGGCAGCGAGGAGGGCACCTTGGTGTAGTCCCGCTTCATGGCCGCCGTCGGCTCCGGCGCCGCGGCCAGCTGCTCCGCCGTCGGCCGCACGTCCAGGCTGGTGACCTGGTAGGTCTCACCGCGGGTGTTCTGCCCGTGGTCGCCGACGAGGGTCATCCCGACCGGCTCGTAGCGCCAGGTGCCGGCCACCTTCACCCCGCTCGGCGGGTACGGCATCGGCAGCCAGTCCTGGGCGTACCAGTCGGCGGCCGAGATCGTCGTGCGCACCGTGGTCCGCTTGATGTCGCCGCCGAGGCCGGCCGGGGTCGGGAACTTGTCCGGCACGTTCGTGATGTGCCGCTGGGCCGGCTTCCAGGTGGTGCCGTCGAAGTCGTCCAGGGAGACGATCCGCAGATACAGGTCGGAGACGTCGTCGGTGCTGGTCCGCACGGACAGCACCTGACGGTCCTCGTCCACGTTGAGGCTGTCCCGCAGCGACACCAGCGGGTTGACCGCGGAGATCGTGCCGCCGTTCCCGTTGCCCACCCCGACCCCGGCCCCGGTGCCGTCCAACAGGCCGCCCTGGATCGACGGCATCGCGAAGGACGGAACCAGCACGGCGACGCCGAGCACGGCGACGCTGATGCGGCCGCCGTAGCGTGCCGGGGCCGCGCCGCTGTCCGGCCCGCCGGGGGTCCGTGACACCCCGCCGAACACCCGGCCCCACTGCGAGAGCCGGTCCCGGCCCTCGGCGAGCAGCAGCATCAGGTAACCGGCCGCCGCGATCAGGAACAGCAGCCATTCGGCGGAGTTGTCGGTCAGGCCGGCCGCCACCGAGTACAGCGCGAGCAGCGGCAGCCCGGCCGGGGCCGCGCTGCGGAAGGTCACCGCGAGGGTGTCGACCAGCAGCCCGACGATCAGCACCCCGCCGAGCACCATCAGGCGGATGCCGTCCGTCAGCGGTGCGGGTATCGCGTACTGGCTGACGTCCTCGGAGCCCTGCTGGAGCAGGTCGGCGAAGTACCGGAAGGCGTCCGGGCCGGGGATCAGCCCGAGGATCGCGTGCTCCCGGGCGAAGACCAGGGTCAGCATCAGCAGCGTGACCAGGGCCTGCGCGGCCACGGTCAGCGACCGGGCCAGCGGCACCCGTCGGGCCGCCGCGCCCACGCCGGTCTGGATCGCCACCAGGAACACCGCCTGGAACATCCAGGTCCACGGGGCGACCAGGGGCAGCAGGGCGCAGGACGCCAGCAGCGTCGCGGCCGCCGCGGTGAGGGCCAGCCGGGCTCGTCCGCTCATCGCCGTGTCTCCCCGCCCGCCGCGGCCATCGAGGTGCGCTCCCGGCCGGCCTGCCGCCACAGCTCGGTCAGCGAGGCGCCGCGCTCCACGCCGAGCACCGTCCAGCCGGCCTCACGCAGCATCCGCAGCCGCTCCTCGTGCGGGTTGCCCGGCGCGGGCACGTCGGTGGGCTCCCGCACCCAGGTGTCCGGGTCCAGCACGAACGCCACGGCACCGCCGCTGCGCTGGCGCATCTTCGCGGCCACCGCCGCCTGCTCCTCGTCGAGATCGCCCAGGAAGGCCACCAGCAGCCCCTCGTTCCCGCCGCGCAGCACGTCGTAGGCCCGGGACAGGCCGGTGCCGTCCGAGTGGTCGATCACGGCGAGGGTGTCCATCATCAGCCCGGCCGCGTCCGCCGACTCCTGGCCGGAGCCGGTGAAACCGTCGGCGCCCTCGCCGGGCACCGAACTGCCGGAGTCCGTCAACAGCCGTACCGAGAAGTTGCGTTCGAGCATGTGGACCAGGACCGAGGCGGCGCCGGACACCGCCCATTCGAACGCCGAGTCGGGACCCGCGCCCGCGTAGGCGCCGCCCCGGGTGTCCAGGAGCACCGTGCAGCGGGCGCGCTGCGGCTGCTCCTCGCGGCGCACCATCAGCTCGCCGTAGCGGGCGGTGGAGCGCCAGTGCACCCGGCGCAGGTCGTCGCCGTAGCGGTAGCCGCGCGGGATCACGTCGTCCTCGCCGGCCAGGGCCAGCGAGCGCTGCCGCCCGTCGCCGTATCCCTTCGCCTCGCCGCTGAGCCGGATCGGCGGCAGCGGCTCGACCTTCGGGATGACGGTCAGGGTGTCGAACGTCGAGAAGGAACGGGTCAGTTCGCACATGCCGAACGGGTCGGTCAGGCGCAGCTGGAGCGGGCCCAGCGGATAGCGGCCGCGCAGGTCCGAGCGGACCCGGTAGGACACCTCACGGCGGCCGCCGGGCTCCACCCGGTCCAGGACGAAGCGAGGGCGCGGGCCGAGCACGTAGGGCACCCGGTCCTGGAGCATCAGCAGGCCGGTGGGCAGCCGCGAGACGTTGTCCATCCGCAGATGCACCCGGGCCTCGCTGCCGGCCGACACCCGCGCGGGCGAGAGCCGGCGGCTGCCGGCGACCCGGTAGCGGGTGCGGTAGAGCACGGCCGCGCAGATCAGCGGCAGCACGGCGAGCAGCAGCCCGACCGGGCGCAGGTCCTGCTGGCCGAGTATGTACGCGCAGATCACCGCCGCGACACCGGCCGCCAGGAAGGAGCGGCCGCGGGTGGTCAGCCCGGCCAGGGCCGTGCGGATCCCGCCGGTCTCCCCGCGGTCCGCCTCCGCCGGGGTGCCCATCACAGACTCCGCGGGGGCTGCTGGGGATACGCCGGCACGCCCCGGCCCAGACCGCCGAAGCCGGCCTGCTGCTGGGGGGCCGCCGGTACCGGGGTGGACTGCAGGATCTCCTGGACGACCTGCTCGGAGGTGCGCCGGTTGAGCTGGGCCTGGGCGGTGGGCAGCAGCCGGTGGGCCAGGACCGCCACGGCGAGTGCCTGCACGTCGTCCGGCAGGGCGTACTCCCGGCCGCTCAGGGCGGCGGACGCCTTCGCCGCGCGCAGCAGGTGCAGCGTCGCGCGCGGGGAGGCGCCGAGTCTGAGGTCGGGGTGGGTGCGGGTGGCGGAGACCAGGTCCACCGCGTACCGCCGGACCGGCTCGGCGACGTGGACACCGCGCACGGCGTCGATCAGCTTCACCACGTCATGGGCGTGGGCCACCGGCTGGAGGTCGTCCAGGGGGTTGACCGCGCCGTGGATGTCGAGCATCTGCAACTCGGCCTCCACGCTGGGGTAGCCGACCGAGACCCGGGCCATGAAGCGGTCGCGCTGGGCCTCGGGCAGCGGGTAGGTGCCCTCCATCTCGACCGGGTTCTGCGTCGCCACCACCATGAAGGGGCTGGGCAGTTCATAGGTCTGCCCGTCGATGGTGACCTGCCGCTCCTCCATCGACTCCAGGAGCGCGGACTGGGTCTTCGGCGAGGCGCGGTTGATCTCGTCGCCGATCACGATCTGGGCGAAGATGGCACCCGGTTTGAACTCGAAGTCCCGACGCTGCTGGTCCCAGATGGACACGCCGGTGATGTCCGACGGCAGCAGGTCGGGGGTGAACTGGATACGCCGCACGGTGCAGTCGATGGACCGTGCCAGCGCCTTCGCCAGCATCGTCTTGCCCACGCCCGGGACGTCCTCGATCAGAAGATGTCCCTCGGCGAGCAGCACGGTCAGCGAAAGCCGTACGACCTCGGGCTTGCCCTCGATCACACCCTCCACCGAACTGCGGACCCGCTCCACAGTGGCAGTCAGATCAGTGAGGCTCGCTCGATCGTCATAGGTCGTCACCCGGCCCTCCTCGGCCCGTTATTGCCCGGGCCGGCGCATCGTCTCGCATAACCGGCCCACCCCGAATCACGGACACCACGCGTGAATGGTTCCGCGCGACGTCCCACACCGCATTCTTGCTGCCGTTACCGATTCGTGTCACTCGCCTGTGGACAACTGCCCGCAGTATGTCGGTCTTACGGCCTTTCAGCCGCCTATTCGACAGCGGGCCGACAGCTTTCCGCGAGGGTGATTCGGGGCACGCGTCCCGCTGCGCCGGGCCGGGGGAGGGGGTGGGCGGTCGGTCAGGCCGGGTCGACCTCGCGCAGCAGGCCGGTGCGGACGTCGAAGACGAAACCGCGTACGTCGTCGGCGTGGAGCAGGAACGGCGAGGTGCGCACCCGCTGCATGGACTGACGTACGTCCTGGTCGACGTCGCGGAAGGACTCCACCGCCCAGGCCGGGCGCTGGCCGACCTCCATCTCCAGCTCGGTGCGGAAGTCCTCGGTGAGGGCCTCCAGACCGCAGCCGGTGTGGTGGATGAGGACGATGCTGCGGGTGCCGAGCTTGCGCTGGCTGATGGTGAGGGAGCGGATCACGTCGTCGGTGACCACACCGCCGGCGTTGCGGATGGTGTGGCAGTCGCCGAGCTCCAGACCGAGCGCGGCGTGCAGGTCGAGGCGGGCGTCCATGCAGGCCACGACGGCCACGTGCAGTACAGGCCGGGCGTCCATACCGGGGTCGGTGAAGGCCGCGGCGTACGTGCGGTTGGCGTCGACCAGGCGGTCCGTCACGGTGCCGTCCGTGGTTATGGCGCCTTCGGATCCAGTGGGAACTGCTGCGGAAGTCGTCATAGTCATGACGTTACTGGTCACGGCCGGTCACGGCCTCCTGTGAGAGGGGACAAAGAACGTCATCGTGGCTTGTTGTGAGCTAACCCACACGGAGGGCAAACGGAGGCTGTACGGATGATTCCTTTCCCATTGCCACCCCCGACGCGATGCCGTACGCGACGCGCAGGCCGGTTGATTGACCGCGCGACACGGTGGACTAAAGTGACGCGAAGCGGGAGGCGAGGCTCTCCCCGCTGGTGAAATCCCCTGGAGACCCCGGCACGGCGCCCGGGCCGTCTCCCCACGTGCGCGGCGCGCGTACCGAGCGGGCGGGGACCCGGCGGTGCGTCCCCCGTGCCGGAACTGAGAGGCCCCCTTGAGCCAGAGTCGACACGTCCCGGTGATGCTCCAGCGGTGCCTGGATCTGCTGGCACCTGCCCTGGAGGCGCCCGGAAGCGTGGTCGTCGACTGCACCCTCGGCCTCGGCGGCCACAGCGAGGCGCTGCTGACCCGCTTCCCCGAGGCCCGCCTGGTCGCCCTGGACCGCGACAAGGAGGCCCTGCGCCTGTCCGGCGAGCGGCTCGCCCCCTTCGGCGACCGCGCCACCCTGGTGCACGCCGTCTACGACGAGCTCCCCGACGTACTCGAACGCCTTGGCATCGCGCGCGTGCAGGGCGTGTTGTTCGACCTCGGGGTCTCCTCCATGCAGCTCGACGAGGCCGACCGCGGTTTTGCCTACGCCCAGGACGCGCCCCTGGACATGCGCATGGACCAGACGACCGGCATCAGCGCCGCCGAGGTCCTCAACACCTACCCGGCCGGTGACCTCGTCCGCATCCTCTACGCGTACGGCGAGGAGAAGCAGGCCAAGCGGATCGTCTCGGCGATCGTCCGGGAGCGCGCCAAGGAGCCGTTCACCAACAGCGCCCGGCTCGTCGAGCTGATCCGGGACTCGCTGCCGCAGGCCGCCAAGCGCACCGGCGGCAACCCCGCCAAGCGCACCTTCCAGGCCCTGCGCATCGAGGTCAACGGCGAACTCTCCGTCCTGGAAAGGGCGATCCCGGCCGCCGTGCAGGCTCTCGCGGTCGGCGGACGGATCGCAGTGCTGTCGTACCACTCGCTCGAAGACCGTCTGGTGAAGCAGGTGTTCGCGGCCGGCGCCGCCACCACCGCGCCGCCCGGGCTGCCGGTCGTGCCCGAGCAGTACCAGCCCCGGCTCAAGCTGCTCACGCGCGGTGCCGAACTTCCCACCGAGGAAGAGGTCGTCGAGAACCGCCGCGCCGCTCCGGCGCGTCTTCGTGGGGCCCAGCGGATCAGGGAGTCCATTGAATGAGCCGTGTGAGCGAGGGGACGCTGGGCACCCACCGGAGGACACGTGAGTAGGAAACCCGAGCTGAAGGGGCGGGCCGCCCGGCTCGCCCGGCTCTTTCCGGCCGGCCGTGCCAACCAGGCCGCCCGCACCCCGTTCGTCCTGCTCGTCGTCCTGCTCCTCGGCGGCGGCCTGATCGGCCTGCTGGTGCTGAACTCGGCGCTCAGCGAGGGCTCGTTCAGACTCGACGACCTGCAGAAGCAGACCAAGAACCTCACCGACGAGGAGCAGGCCCTGCAGCGGGACATCGACGCCTACTCCGCCCCCGACGCCCTCCAGCGCCGGGCCCGCGAGCTCGGCATGGTCCCCGGCGGCGACCCGGCCTTCCTCGGCCCCGACGGCACCGTGAAGGGCGTCCCCGGCCCCGCCGCCCTCCGGCAGACCACCGTGCCGCCCGCCCCCGAGGTCATCGGCATGCAGTCCACGGTCGCACCCACCCCGACGCCCACCGCCTCCGCGCCGGTGACGGCCCCCGCGCCGACGCCCACCCCGGCCCTCACGCCCGTGACATCCCCGACCCCGACCCCCGGCAGGTGACGGAAGTGCCCGACACTTCTGGAAACAGGCAGCCGCCGCGCCGCCGTGTGCCCGGCCCCGCCAAGCCGCCGCGCCCCCGGGACCCCAGGGGCACCGTCCGGAGCCGCTCCGGCCCCGGTCCCGGCGCCCGCCCGGTCCGCCGCCCGAGCGCCCCGCGCTCCCCGGCCGCACCCGCCCTGCGGCTGGGCAGCCCCCGCCCCCGGCTGCGCATGGTCGGCCTCGCCCTGACCCTCGTCCTGCTCGTCTTCGTCGGACGCCTCCTCCAGGTCCAGGCCGTCGACGCCAGCGCCTACGCGGCGAAGGCCGAGCTGAACCGGTACGTCGTGCACACCCTGGCCGCCGAGCGCGGCGGGATCACCGACCGCAACGGCGTGGCGCTGGCGATCAGCGAGGACGCGTACGACATCACGGCCGACCCCACGATGTTCACCAGCAAGCAGCTCAAGGTGGACGACGGCCCCGAGCAGGCCGCCGCGCTGCTCGCCCCCATCCTCGGCAAGGACCAGGCCACCCTCGTCAAGCTGCTGCGGCCCGCGAACAAGGACCTGCGCTACGTCCGGCTCGCGACCCGGCAGACCCCGCAGGTCTGGAAGCAGATCAAGGACCTGAAGGCCGCGCTCACCGCGAAGGCCGGGACCGACAACAGCACCGTCAACGTGCTGGCCGGCGTCTTCGCCGACCCCAGCAGCCAGCGCGTGTACCCGAACGGCGACCTGGCCGCCGGGATACTGGGCTGGGTCAACGCCGAGGGCAAGGGCGGCGGCGGGATCGAACAGCAGCTCGACAAGCAGCTGACCGGCAAGGACGGCAAGATCCGCTACGCCCAGTCCGGCGGCCGCGAGGTACCCACCGCGGGCTCCACCGAGACCCCGGCCGTGCCTGGCTCCGACGTCGAGCTCACCATCGACCGCGACATCCAGTGGGCCGCGCAGAACGCCATCACCGAGCAGGTCAAGAAGTCCAAGGCGGACCGCGGCTACGTCGTCGTCCAGGACGCGCGGACCGGGCAGATCCTGGCGATGGCCAACTCGCCCGGCTTCGACCCGAACGACCTGTCGACGGCCGACTCCGCCGACATGGGCAACGCGGCCCTCCAGGACGCCTACGAGCCCGGCTCCACGGCCAAGGTGATGTCCATGGCGGCCGTACTGGAGGAGAACGCCGCCACCCCGCTCACCCACGTGGTGGTGCCCAACCGGCTGCACCGCGGCGACCGGCTCTTCAAGGACGACGTCGACCACGCGACCTGGTACCTCACGCTCAACGGCGTGCTCGCCAAGTCCAGCAACATCGGCACCATCCTCGCCACCGGCCAGCTCGGCAAGACCCAGGAGCAGGCAAACCAGGCCCTCTACTCGTATCTGCGCAAGTTCGGCATCGGCAGCTACTCCGGGCTCGACTTCCCCGGCGAGACCAGGGGCATCCTGGCCGCGCCGAACAAATGGTCGACCTCGCAGCAGTACACGATTCCTTTCGGCCAGGGCTTCTCCATCAACGCCATGCAGGCGGCCTCCGTCTACTCGACGATCGCCAACGGCGGGGTCCGCGTCGACCCGACCCTGGTGCGCGGCACCAAGGGCGCCGACGGCAACTTCACCCCGGCCGCGCAGCCCAAGAAGACCCGCGTGATCAGCGCGAAGACGGCCAAGACCCTGGCCGAGATGCTGGAGTCCGTGGTGGACGACGAACAGGGCACCGGCGCCAAGGCGGCCATCCCCGGCTACAACGTCGCGGGCAAGACCGGCACCGCCAACCGAGTGGATCCGGCCACCGGCAAGTACCGCGGCTACACCTCGTCGTTCGCCGGCTTCGCGCCCGCGGACAACCCCCGCATCACCGTCTACTGCGCCATCCAGAACGCCACCTCCGGCAGCTACTTCGGCGGCCAGATCTGCGGCCCGATCTACAAGCAGGTGATGGAGTTCGCCCTCAAGACCCTCCAGGTCCCGCCGACCGGCGCCAAGGCGGCGAACCTGCCCGTCGACTACAAGCCCTGATCGGCGCCGCAGCGCTCTCGCACAGACCACCAGGAACGAGCCCGTGACAACGATCACCCCCGATCCCGGGAACCACGGCGCCCCGCGCCCCTCACTTCGCTCCCCAGCGGGTGCGCCCGGTACGCTCACCGCCGTGCCACATGCTGATCAGTCCCAAACCACCCAGGAGGGCGCTTCCGTGACATATCCGGGGCCGCCCAGGCCGGTTCAGATCTCCGCCACACCCCTCGCGGAGCTCGCCGACCAGCTGGGTGCCGCCGAGCCGGCCACCGCGAGCAACACCGTCGAGGTCACGGGCATCACCCATGACTCGCGCGCGGTCCGCCCCGGTGACCTGTACGCCGCCCTGCCGGGCGCCCGGCTGCACGGCGCCGACTTCGTCGCCCAGGCCGCCGGCCTCGGCGCGGTCGCCGTGCTGACCGACCCGACGGGCGCCGAGCGCGCCGCCGCGACCGGCCTGCCGGTCCTGGTCGCCGACGACCCGCGGGCGCGGATGGGCGAACTCGCGGCCACCATCTACGGCCGTCCCGGCAGCGGCCTGCTCCAGATCGGCATCACCGGCACGTCCGGCAAGACCACCACGGCCTACCTGGTCGAGGGCGGCCTGAAGTCGACCCGCAACACGGGGCTCATCGGCACGGTCGAGACGCGCATCGGCGACGAGCGCATCAAGTCCGAGCGCACCACCCCCGAGGCCACCGACCTCCAGGCGCTGTTCGCCGTCATGCGCGAGCGCGGCGTCGAGGCGGTCGCCATGGAGGTCTCCAGCCACGCCCTGGTGCTCGGCCGGGTCGACGGCTGCGTCTTCGACATCGCCGTCTTCACCAACCTCAGCCCGGAACACATGGAGTTCCACTCCGACATGGAGGACTACTACCGGGCCAAGGCACAGCTGTTCACCCCGAAACGCAGCAGACGGGGTGTGGTCAACGTCGACGACGAGTACGGCCGCCGGCTCGCCCGGGAGGCCTCCGTCCCGGTCGTCACCTACTCCGCCGAGGGCCACCCCGACGCCGACTGGCGCGCCACCGACGTCCACATCGGCCCGATGGACTCGACGTTCACCGTCGTCGGGCCCGAGGACGTCCGGATCGCCGCCAAGTCGCCGCTGCCGGGCCCCTTCAACGTGGCGAACACCCTCGCCGCGATCGTCGCCCTCGCCGCCGCCGGCCTCGACCCGCAGACCGCCGCCGACGGCATCGCCGCCGTGCCGGGCGTGCCGGGCCGCCTGGAGCGCGTGGACGCCGGCCAGCCCTACCTCGCGGTCGTCGACTACGCCCACAAGACGGACGCCGTCGAGTCGGTCCTGCGGGCCCTGCGCAAGGTCACCAAGGGCCGGCTGCTCATCGTCCTCGGCTGCGGCGGCGACCGCGACCGCACCAAGCGGGCCCCGATGGGCGCCGCCGCGGCCCGGCTCGCCGACACGGCCGTGCTCACCTCCGACAACCCCCGCTCCGAGGACCCCCTCGCCATCCTCGCGACCATGCTCGAAGGCGCCGCCTCGGTGCCCGCCCACGAGCGCGGCGAGGTGCTCCTCTTCGAGGACCGGGCCGCCGCGATCGAAGCCGCCGTCGCCCGCGCGCACCCCGGCGACACGGTGCTGGTCGCCGGCAAGGGCCATGAGCAGGGCCAGGACATCGCCGGCGTGATCCGTCCCTTCGACGACCGCCAGGTGCTTCGCGAAGCTATCCAGAAGACCCAGGGATGAACTTGTGATCGCCCTCTCTCTCGCCGAGATCGCAGAAGTCGTCGGCGGGCAGACGCACGACATACCGGATCCGTCCGTCCAGGTCACCGGGGAGGTCGTCCGGGATTCCCGCGAGGCGGGACCGGGCAGCCTGTTCGCCGCCTTCGTGGGCGAGCGCGTGGACGGCCACGACTTCGCCGCCCAGGTCGTCGGACAGGGCGCGGTCGCCGTACTGGCGTCGCGCCCCGTCGGCGTGCCCGCGATCGTCGTGGACGACGTCCAGAGGGCCCTCGGCGCCCTGGCCCGCCATGTCGTACGACGGCTCGGCGCGACCCTCGTGGCGCTGACCGGCTCGGCCGGCAAGACCAGCACCAAGGACCTCGTCGCCCAGGTGCTGCGCACCAAGGCGCCGACCGTGTTCACGCCCGGCTCGCTCAACAACGAGATCGGGCTGCCGCTGACCGCCCTGTCCGCCACCGAGGAGACGAAGTTCCTGGTGCTGGAGATGGGGGCCCGGGGCATCGGCCACATCCGGTACCTGACGGATCTGACGCCCCCGAAGATCGGCCTGGTCCTCAACGTCGGCACCGCCCACATCGGCGAGTTCGGCGGCCGGGAGCAGATCGCCCAGGCGAAGGGCGAGTTGGTGGAGGCACTGCCGGCCGCCGAGGACGGCGGGGTCGCGATCCTCAACGCCGACGACCCGTTGGTGCGGGCCATGGCCTCCCGTACCAAGGCGAAGGTGGTCCTTTTCGGAGAGTCGGCCGAAGCGGACGTACGGGCCGAGAACGTACGACTCACGGACACGGGACAGCCCGCGTTCAGCCTTCACACACCCTCCGGTGCAAGCGATGTGACCATGCGCCTGTACGGTGAGCACCACGTGTCGAACGCGCTCGCCGCGGCCGCCGTCGCCCATGAGCTGGGCATGTCCGCGGAAGAGATCGCCACCGCGCTCTCCGAGGCGGGCTCCCTCTCCCGCTGGCGTATGGAGGTCACCGAGCGCCCGGACGGCGTGACCATCGTCAACGACGCCTACAACGCCAACCCCGAGTCCATGCGAGCCGCGCTGCGCGCGCTCGCGGCCATGGGCACAGCCTCACAGGCAAGGGGGGGACGTACGTGGGCGGTGCTCGGCAAGATGGCCGAGCTCGGGGACGAGGCGCTCGCCGAGCACGACGCGGTCGGACGGCTCGCCGTCCGGCTCAATGTCGGCAAGCTCGTCGCCGTCGGGGGAGTGGAAGCCTCCTGGCTGCAACTGGGCGCATATAACGAGGGTTCGTGGGGTGAGGAGTCGGTGCACGTGTCCGACGCACAGGCGGCGGTCGACCTGTTGCGCAGCGAGTTGCGCCCGGGGGATGTCGTCCTCGTGAAGGCGTCACGTTCGGTGGGCCTGGAGAGCGTTGCGCAGGCGCTCCTGGAGTCCGGTGCCGAGGGTGTTGATGCCCGATGATGAAGCAGATCCTCTTCTCGGGTGTCATCGGTCTCTTCCTGACGCTGATCGGCACCCCGCTGCTGATCAAGCTCCTCGCCCGCAAGGGCTACGGCCAGTACATCCGTGACGACGGCCCGCGCGAGCACGCCAGCAAGCGCGGTACGCCGACGATGGGCGGTATCGCCTTCATCCTGTCGACGGTCGCCGCCTACTTCCTGTCCAAGGTGATCACCGGTTACACCCCGACCTACTCGGGTGTGCTGGTGCTGGGCCTGATGTGCGGGATGGGCCTGGTCGGCTTCCTGGACGACTACATCAAGATCGTCAAGCGGCGTTCGCTGGGTCTGCGGGCCAAGGCGAAGATGGCCGGCCAGCTGATCGTCGGTATCGCCTTCGCGGTGCTCTCGCTGCAGTTCGCCGACGCCCGCGGCAACACCCCGGCCTCCACCAAGCTGTCGTTCATCACGGACTTCGGCTGGTCCATCGGCCCGGTGCTGTTCGTGGTCTGGGCGCTGTTCATGATCCTGGCGATGTCAAACGGCGTGAACCTGACGGACGGTCTGGACGGTCTGGCCACCGGCGCCTCGGTGCTCGTCTTCGGCGCCTACACGTTCATCGGCGTCTGGCAGTTCCAGGAGTCCTGCGCCAACGCGACGACCCTGACCAACCCCAACGCCTGCTACGAGGTGCGCGATCCGCTGGACCTCGCGGTCATCGCCTCCGCGCTGATGGGTTCCTGCCTCGGCTTCCTGTGGTGGAACACCTCGCCGGCCAAGATCTTCATGGGCGACACCGGTTCGCTGGCGCTCGGCGGTGTCCTCACCGGCCTCGCGATCCTGTCCCGCACGGAAATCCTCGTGGCCATCATGGGCGGTCTGTTCGTCCTCATCACCATGTCGGTCGTCATCCAGGTCGGCTCCTTCAAGCTCACCGGCAAGCGCGTCTTCCGGATGGCACCACTCCAGCATCACTTCGAACTCAAGGGCTGGTCCGAGGTACTTGTGGTGGTCCGCTTCTGGATCATCCAAGGTATCTGTGTGATTGTCGGACTTGGCCTCTTCTATGCGGGATGGGCAGCGGACAAGTGACCTCCTCGGTGTCCCCGGAACTCCAGGGCAAGCACGTCACCGTCGCCGGGCTGGGCGTCTCCGGCGTCCCGGCCGCGAAGGTGCTGCACGCGCGCGGCGCGATCGTCACGGTCGTCAACGACGGCGACGACGCACGCGCGCGTGAACAGGCCGCGGAGCTGGAGGCGCTCGGCATCACCGTGCGCCTCGGCGACGGCGCCACGCTCCCCGAGGGCACCGAGCTGATCGTCACCGCACCCGGCTGGAAGCCGGACAAGCCACTGTTCACGGCGGCCCGCGCGGCCGGCGTCGACATCTGGGGCGACGTCGAGCTGGCCTGGCGGCTGCGGGGCCCCGACGCGACCCCCTGGCTGGCCGTCACCGGCACCAACGGCAAGACCACCACCGTCCAGATGCTGGCGTCGATCCTGAAGGCCGCGGGCCTGCGCACGGCCGCCGTCGGCAACATCGGGGTCTCCCTGCTCGACGCGGTCCTCGGCGACGAGGAGTACGACGTCCTGGCCGTGGAGCTGTCGAGCTACCAGCTGCACTGGGCGCCCTCGCTGCGCGCCCACTCGGCGGCCGTGCTCAACCTCGCCCCGGACCACCTGGACTGGCACGGCTCCATGGAGGCGTACGCCAAGGACAAGGGCCGTATCTACGAGGGCAACCGGGTCGCCTGCGTCTACAACGTCGCCGACAAGCTCACCGAGGAGCTGGTCCGGGAGGCCGACGTCGAGGAGGGGTGCCGGGCCATCGGCTTCACCCTCGGCACCCCGGGGCCGTCCCAACTCGGTGTCGTGGACGGCATCCTGGTCGACCGCGCCTTCGTCGAGAACCGGCACCAGAACGCCCAGGAGCTGGCCGAGGTCTCCGACGTCAACCCGCCGGCCCCGCACAACATCGCCAACGCCCTGGCGGCGGCGGCCCTCGCGCGGGCCTTCGGGGTGCCCCCGACGGCCGTACGGGACGGGCTGCGGGCCTTCACCCCGGACGCCCACCGCATCGCGCACGTCGCCGACGTGGACGGGGTCGCCTATGTCGACGACTCCAAGGCCACCAACACCCACGCGGCGGAAGCCTCGTTGGCGTCATATGAGTCGATCGTATGGATCGCGGGCGGTCTGGCGAAGGGCGCGACCTTCGACGAGCTGGTCGCCAAGTCGGCGAAGCGACTTCGCGGAGTGGTGCTCATCGGCGCCGATCGCGCCCTCATCCGGGACGCCCTCGCGCGACACGCGCCGGAAGTACCCGTCGTCGACCTCGACCGGACCGACACTGGGGCGATGCTCGCGGCGGTCCAGGAGGCCCGGCGGCTGGCGACCGAGGGCGACACGGTGCTCCTCGCCCCCGCCTGTGCCTCCATGGACATGTTCGCCAACTACAACAAGCGCGGTGACGCGTTCGCCCAGGCTGTTCGCGAACTCGGAGCCTGACCCGGCCGCCTGCCGGGCGACCATGGGAGGGACGCGTGGGACGGTCGACGTTCAGCGGAGGCGTTGATGCCCGGTAGCCGCACCGGCCGGCCGCCCGTACAGCGAGCAGTCCGCAGGCCGGCCGCTTCCCGCTCGCGGCGGGAGAACCCGCTGCGGCGGCTCTACACGCGCGCCCACCGGGCCTGGGACCGGCCACTGACCGCGTACTACCTGATCCTCGGCGGCAGCCTGCTGATCATCGTGCTGGGGCTGGTGATGGTCTACTCGGCCTCCCAGATCACCGCGCTGCAGATGTCGCTGCCGGGCTCGTTCTTCTTCCGCAAACAGTTCCTCGCCGCGTGCATCGGCGGCGTACTGCTGCTCGTCGCGTCCCGGATGCCGGTGAAACTGCACCGGGCGCTCGCCTACCCGATCCTCGCCGGAGCCGTCTTCATGATGGCTCTGGTACAGGTGCCGGGGATAGGCATGTCGGTCAACGGCAACCAGAACTGGATCTCCCTGGGCGGCTCCTTCCAGATCCAGCCCAGCGAGTTCGGCAAGCTGGCCCTGGTGCTCTGGGGCGCCGACCTGATGGCGCGCAAACAGGAGAAGCGGCTGCTGACCCAGTGGAAGCACATGCTGGTGCCGCTGGTCCCGGTCAGCTTCCTGCTGCTCGGGCTGATCATGCTCGGCGGCGACATGGGCACGGCGATCATCCTGACGGCGATCCTGTTCGGCCTGCTGTGGCTGGCGGGGGCGCCGACCCGGCTGTTCGCCGGGGTGCTGTCCATCGCGGGCGTGCTCGGGGTGATCCTCATCAAGACCAGCCCCAACCGCATGGCCCGGCTCGCCTGCATCGGCGCCACCGAGCCCAAGACCGGCGTCGCCGACTGCTGGCAGGCGGTGCACGGCATCTACGCCCTGGCCAGCGGCGGGCTCTTCGGATCCGGGCTCGGCGCGAGTGTGGAAAAATGGGGGCAACTCCCCGAAGCCCACACCGACTTCATCTTCGCCGTCACCGGTGAGGAACTGGGCCTCGCGGGGACGCTGTCGGTACTGGCCCTCTTCGCGGCTCTAGGCTATGCGGGTATCCGCGTGGCCGGATGCACGGAGGACCCCTTCGTGAGGTACGCCGCGGGAGGCGTGACCACCTGGATCACCGCCCAGGCGGTGATCAACATCGGTGCGGTGCTCGGCCTGCTGCCGATCGCCGGCGTCCCCCTCCCGCTGTTCTCCTACGGGGGCTCCGCCCTGCTGCCGACCATGTTCGCCATCGGGCTGCTGATCGCCTTCGCACGCGACGAGCCCGCTGCGCGGGCGGCGCTTGCGATGCGGCAACCTCGCTTTGGTAGAAAGCGGGGGGCCGGGGGTCCTCGGGGACCTCGGAGATGGAACACGATGCGACGGCGCGCCTCGGTGGCGCGCTCGTCCGGAGAGCGGTGAATTTCGGTGCATGTCGTACTCGCTGGTGGGGGGACCGCCGGCCACATCGAGCCCGCGCTCGCCCTCGCGGACGCCCTGCGCAGGCAGGACCCCACCGTGGGGATCACGGCCCTGGGCACGGAACGCGGCCTGGAGACCACGCTCGTCCCGCAGCGGGGCTATGAGCTCGCGCTGATCCCGGCGGTGCCGCTGCCCCGGAGGCCCACCCCCGAGCTGATCACCGTCCCCGGCCGGCTGCGCGGCACCATCAAGGCCGCCGAGCAGATCCTGGAGCGCACCAAGGCGGACTGCGTCGTCGGCTTCGGCGGCTATGTCGCCCTGCCCGGCTACCTCGCCGCCAAGCGCCTCGGCGTGCCGATCGTGATCCACGAGGCCAACGCCCGCCCCGGCCTCGCCAACAAGATCGGCTCCCGGTACGCGGCCGCCGTCGCCGTCTCCACCCCGGACAGCAAGCTGCGCGACGCCCGTTACATCGGCATCCCGCTGCGCCGCTCCATCTCCCTCCTGGACCGAGCCGCCGCCCGTCCCGAGGCCCGGCACCGCTTCGGCCTGGACCCCAACCTGCCCACGCTGCTGGTCTCCGGCGGCTCCCAGGGCGCCCGCCGGCTCAACGAGGTCGTCCAGCAGGTCGCCCCCTGGCTCCAGCAGGCCGGCATCCAGATCCTGCACGCGGTCGGTCCGAAGAACGAACTGCCGCAGGTGCATCAGATGCCGGGAATGCCCCCGTACATCCCGGTAAGTTACCTGGACCGGATGGACCTCGCGTACGCCGCCGCCGACATGATGCTCTGCCGCGCGGGCGCGATGACCGTCGCCGAACTCTCCGCCGTCGGGCTCCCGGCCGCCTACGTCCCGCTGCCCATCGGCAACGGCGAACAGCGCCTGAACGCCCAGCCGGTGGTCAAGGCCGGCGGCGGCCTCCTCGTCGACGACGCGGAACTCACCCCGGAGTGGGTGCAGCAGAACGTCCTGCCCGTGCTCGCCGACCCGCACCGGCTGTACGAGATGTCCCGCGCGGCAAGCGAGTTCGGCCGCCGGGACGCCGACGAACTGCTCGTCGGCATGGTGTACGAGGCGATCGCCTCAAGCCGCTAGGACTGTATGACGAAAGGCAAGTGAGCAGCGTGGCCGGACCGACCACCACCGCCGAGCGCGGTGAACGCCAGCAGGAGTCGTCCGGCCCGCCGCTCCTCCGGCGGCTGCGCAACCGCCGCTTTCGTATGATCGTCATTCTGGCCCTCGCCGTCGTGCTCCTCGGGTCCGGTTCCGTCTGGCTGTTGTACGGCTCTCCGTGGCTGCGCGTTCGGCATGTCTCCGTGTCCGGTACGGCCGTTCTGACGCCGGAGCAGGTCCTGGAGGCCGCCGACGTCCCGGTCGGGGCTCCGATGATCTCCGTGGACACGGACGGCATCGAGGCCCGGCTGCGCCGGAAACTGCCCCGGATCGACGTGGTCGACGTCGTCCGTTCCTGGCCCCGTGGAATCGGGCTGAAAATCATCGAGCGCACCCCGGTTCTGCTCATCGAAAAGGGCGGAAACTTCACCGAAGTGGACAAGAAAGGCGTCCGGTTCGCGACGGTTCCGCAGGCTCCGAAAGGCGTTCCGGCGCTGGAATTGAGCCTGCCCCGATCGGGTTCGGCCACCGCGAGCCTGCGCCGTTTCGGCACCGACCGGCTGGTGCGGGAGGCGGTCCAGGTCGCGGGTGCCATTCCGGCCGCCGTCCGCCGGGACACCGCGACCCTCAAGGTCCGTTCCTACGACGACATCTCGCTGGAGTTGAGCGGCGGCCGCACCGTCGAGTGGGGGAGTGCCGAGAACGGCGCCGCCAAGGCGCGTACTCTCACCGCACTCATGAAAGCCGCTTCCGGAGCCCGGCACTTCGACGTGAGCGTTCCCACCGCCCCTGCGTCATCGGCGAGTTGACGCACATCAGCGCAGGCCAGCACCCTGGTTGGGCACTGCTATGGCTGATCACATAGGGTGAAAAGAAAAACGGGAGGTTCGGCGTGTTCGTTGAACGGGCGCCGCTTGTCGACTTAGTGTCCTGTTCAGAAGACTCCAGGGAACAGACATACTGGTAACCCTAAACTTCAGGCTTAGGGTTCGGGTCGGCGCTACGGACCGTCCCATTCGGCATCTGCCGTCCCCGCGCGGGGCACCGCATGGGGACGGCGACGTAATTCGAGGCGAGAGGCCTTCGACGTGGCAGCACCGCAGAACTACCTCGCAGTCATCAAGGTCATCGGTGTCGGCGGCGGTGGTGTCAATGCCATCAACCGGATGATCGAGGTCGGTCTCAAGGGCGTCGAGTTCATCGCCATCAACACCGACGCGCAGGCGCTGTTGATGAGCGACGCCGACGTCAAGCTCGACGTCGGCCGTGAACTCACCCGGGGACTCGGCGCCGGCGCCAACCCGGCCGTCGGCCGCAAGGCCGCCGAGGACCACCGCGAGGAGATCGAGGAGGTCCTCAAGGGGGCCGACATGGTCTTCGTGACGGCCGGCGAGGGCGGCGGCACCGGCACCGGCGGCGCGCCCGTCGTGGCCAACATCGCGCGCAATCTCGGCGCCCTCACCATCGGCGTGGTCACCCGCCCGTTCACCTTCGAGGGACGGCGCCGCGCCAACCAGGCCGAGGACGGCATCGCCGAACTCCGCGAAGAGGTCGACACCCTCATCGTCATCCCGAACGACCGGCTGCTGTCCATCTCGGACCGCCAGGTCTCGGTGCTGGACGCCTTCAAGTCGGCCGACCAGGTCCTGCTCTCCGGTGTCCAGGGCATCACCGACCTCATCACCACGCCCGGCCTGATCAACCTCGACTTCGCCGACGTCAAGTCGGTCATGTCCGAGGCCGGTTCGGCCCTCATGGGCATCGGCTCGGCCCGCGGCGACGACCGCGCGGTGGCCGCCGCCGAGATGGCGATCTCCTCGCCGCTCCTGGAGGCCTCCATCGACGGCGCCCGGGGAGTCCTGCTCTCCATCTCCGGCGGCTCCGACCTCGGCCTGTTCGAGATCAACGAGGCCGCCCAGCTGGTGAGCGAGGCCGCCCACCCCGAGGCCAACATCATCTTCGGCGCGGTCATCGACGACGCCCTCGGCGACGAGGTCCGGGTCACGGTCATCGCGGCCGGCTTCGACGGGGGCCAGCCCCCGGCCCGCCGGGACAACGTCCTCGGCTCGTCCTCGGCCTCCACCCGCCGCGACGAGCCGACTCCGGTACGGCAGCCCGAGTCCCGCCCGTCCTTCGGCTCGCTCGGCAGCGTGACCCCCAAGGAGGAGCCGGAGCCGGCGCCCGAGCCGGTCGCCGACATCCCGGTCGCCCCGCCGGTCCCGCCGTCGCGTTCCTACACGGACAGCGCGGCCGAGGAACTGGACGTACCGGACTTCCTCAAGTGATCCTTACGACGTGATAGGACAGCGCGAGACCGTGAGCGGCGCGCACTTCGCTTTCACCGACCGGTGGGGCGGGGTGAGCGCCGCTCCGTACGAGGAGCTCAATCTGGGCGGGGCGGTCGGCGACGACCCCGAGGCGGTACGGACCAATCGGGACGTCGCCGCCAAGTCCCTCGGCCTCGATCCGGCGGACGTGGTCTGGATGAACCAGGTGCACTCCGCCGAGGTGGCCGTCGTGGACGGTTCCTGGGGAGAGCGGCCGGTGCCGGAGGTGGACGCGGTCGTCACCGTGCGGCGGGGGCTCGCCCTCGCGGTACTCACCGCCGACTGCACCCCGGTCCTGCTCGCCGACCCGGTCGCCGGCGTGGTGGCCGCCGCCCACGCGGGTCGGCCCGGCATGGTCGCCGGGGTCGTTCCCGCCGCCGTACGCGCCATGACGGAACTCGGCGCCGACCCGGCCCGGATCGTCGCCCGCACCGGCCCCGCCGTCTGCGGCCGGTGCTACGAGGTGCCGGAGGCGATGCGTGCCGAGGTGTCCGCCGTCGAGCCGGCGGCGCACGCCGAGACCAGCTGGGGCACACCGGCGGTCGACGTGAGCGCCGGAGTGCACGCACAGCTGGCACGCGCCGGGGTGCACGACCGGGTGCAGTCGCCGGTGTGCACGCGGGAGTCGGATGATCACTTCTCGTACCGCCGCGACCGCACCACCGGGCGGCTCGCGGGCTACGTGTGGCTGGACTGATGGGGCATGACGGACCGTAAGACCGAACTCGCCGCGAACCTGGCGAAAGTGGAGGAGCGCATCGCCGCCGCCTGTGCGGCGGCCGGGCGCAAGCGTGAAGAGGTGACCCTGATCGTGGTCACCAAGACCTACCCGGCGAGCGATGTGCGGATCCTGTCCGGACTCGGTGTGCGCCACGTCGCCGAGAACCGGGACCAGGACGCGGCCCCCAAGGCCGCCGAATGTGCGGATCTGCCCCTCAACTGGCATTTTGTTGGTCAATTGCAGACCAACAAGGTGCGATCCGTGGTGGGTTACGCGGATCTCGTGCAGTCCGTCGATCGCTCCAAGCTCGTCGAGGCACTGTCCAGGGAGGCGGTGCGGGCCGGGCGCGAGGTGGGGTGCCTCCTCCAGGTCGCGCTCGACGCGGGTGCGAGCGAACGGGGCGAGCGCGGCGGCGTGGCGCCGGGCGGAATCGAAGAGTTGGGCGACCTCGTCGCCGGCTCGCCGGGGCTGCGGCTCGACGGACTGATGACCGTCGCTCCGCTCACCGGGGAGTACGCGGGGCGCCAACGTGCGGCGTTCGATCGGTTGATGGATTTGTCGACTGACCTGCGCCGGGCCCATCCGGCTGCCAACATGGTCTCCGCAGGGATGAGTGCGGACCTCGAGGAGGCAGTGGCGGCCGGGGCGACACATGTACGCGTCGGCACTGCGGTACTCGGAGTCCGCCCCAGGCTCGGGTAACGTCGCCAGGAAGTCGGACCACAGCAGAAAATATGGTCAATGCGGCCCAAGGCGGGCGCAACGGCCACGTGGATCGCGGGACTTGGCAGTCGTCACGGATCCACCACAGAGCGGAGGACTCAGAGCATGGCCGGCGCGATGCGCAAGATGGCGGTCTACCTCGGCCTCGTGGAGGACGATGGGTACGACGGCCGCGGATTCGACCCCGACGACGACTTCGAGCCCGAACTGGACCCGGAGCCGGAGCGGGACCATCGACGGCATGAGCCGTCGCACCAGTCCCACGGCGCACATCAGTCCCAAAGGGACGATTCGGTACGAGTGGTACAACCGTCGCCACCGCGCGAACCGGTGTCGCATTCCGCTTCGCTACCCGCGGAATCCGGCCGCCCGGCGCGCATCGCTCCCGTGGCGTCCATCACACAAGAACGCGCAAGCCTGGAGAAGAACGCACCGGTGATCATGCCCAAGGTCGTGTCGGAACGAGAGCCTTACCGGATCACCACGCTTCACCCGCGGACCTACAACGAGGCCCGTACCATCGGGGAACACTTCCGCGAGGGCACCCCGGTGATCATGAATCTGACTGAGATGGATGACACAGACGCGAAGCGACTTGTCGACTTTGCGGCCGGTTTGGTGTTTGGTCTTCACGGCAGCATCGAGCGGGTGACGCAGAAGGTGTTCCTGTTGTCTCCTGCTAACGTCGATGTCACGGCGGAGGACAAGGCCCGCATCGCAGAGGGCGGGTTCTTCAACCAGAGCTGAGACACAACACCGGTACAGGGCATGGAACAGGGGAGAGGGAAGCACGGATCATGAGCGTGTTCCTGGATGTGATTCGCATCGCGCTGATGTGCTTCCTCATCGTGCTGCTGTTCCGGTTGGTCATGGACTACGTGTTCCAGTTCGCCCGCTCATGGCAACCCGGCAAGGCGATGGTGGTCGTACTTGAGGCCACCTACACTGTCACCGATCCACCGCTCAAGCTTCTGCGGCGGTTCATCCCGCCGCTGCGTCTCGGGGGCGTGGCGCTCGACCTGTCCTTCTTCGTACTGATGATCATCGTCTACATCCTGATCGCCATCGTGGGTCGGCTGTGATGAGCGATGTGACCTACCGTCTTGCCGAACGCCGACGACTACGTTGAGGTGAAGAGATGCCGTTGACCCCCGAGGACGTGCGGAACAAGCAGTTCACGACCGTCCGCCTCCGAGAAGGCTATGACGAGGACGAGGTCGATGCCTTCCTCGATGAGGTCGAAGCCGAACTGACGCGCCTGCTCCGCGAGAACGAGGACCTGCGCGCCAAGCTGGCCGCGGCCACGCGCGCTGCTGCCCAGAACCAGCAGAACATGCGCAAGCCCCCGGAGCCGCAGGACCAGCAGGGCGGTATGCCCCAGCAGGGGATGCCGCAGCAGGGTGGCATGCCTCCGCAGGGGATGCCGCAGCAGGGCGGTATGCCCCAGCAGGGGATGCCGCAGCAGGGCATGCGAGGCCCCGGCGCTCCGGTGCCCGCCGGCATATCGGGCCCGCCGCAGCAGCAGATGGGTGGCCCCATGGGCGGTCCCCCGCAGCTGCCGAGCGGCGCCCCGCAGCTGCCGGCCGGTCCCAGTGGCCAGGGCGGTCCGCAGGGTCCCGGTCCGATGGGTCAGGGCCACATGGGCCAGGGTCCGATGGGCCAGGGCCCCATGGGTCAGGGCATGGGACAGGGTCCCGGCCCGATGGGCCAGGGCATGGGCCCGGGTCCGATGGGCGGCCAGCCCCCCATGCAGCAGCAGATGGGTGGCCCGATGGGCGGCCCCATGGGCGGTCCGATGGGCGGCCCCGGTCAGGGCCCCGGTGGCGACAGCGCCGCCCGTGTCCTCTCGCTGGCCCAGCAGACCGCCGACCAGGCGATCGCCGAGGCCCGCTCCGAGGCCAACAAGATCGTCGGCGAGGCCCGCAGCCGCGCCGAGGGTCTGGAGCGTGACGCCCGTGCCAAGGCGGACGCGCTGGAGCGGGACGCGCAGGAGAAGCACCGCGTCGCCATGGGCTCCCTGGAGTCCGCGCGCGCCACGCTGGAGCGCAAGGTCGAGGACCTGCGCGGCTTCGAACGCGAGTACCGCACGCGTCTGAAGTCGTACCTCGAGTCCCAGCTGCGTCAGCTGGAGACCCAGGCCGACGACTCCCTGGCTCCGCCGCGCACCCCGGCCACGGCCTCCCTCCCGCCGTCCCCGGCGCCCTCCATGGCCCCGGCCGGCGCGAGCGCCCCGTCCTACGGCGGCAACCCGTCGATGGGCGGTCCGTCGATGGGCGCCCCGTCCCCCGCTGCCCCGTCCTACGGCGGCCAGCAGCAGATGACGCCGGCGATGACCCAGCCGATGGCACCGGTACGCCCGCAGGGCCCCTCTCCGATGGGCCAGGCGCCGTCCCCGATGCGCGGCTTCCTCATCGACGAGGACGACAACTGACGGCGGGCGCGTAGCGCGCGTAGCCGTCGGCAGAGCACCACAGGGCGGGGCCCCGGATTCCGATCCGGGGCCCCGCCCTGTTTACGCGGGTTGCATGTCCTTACCTCAGGGGCGCGGGGAACCGCGCACGGTGAGCGCTCCGACCCGCACCTACGAGAAGGGGCCCGATCTCCATCGTGGAGACCGGGCCCCCTTTCTCGAACAGGCAGGCCGGCGCTTACGCCTTGCGCAGGCGGAACGTCAGCGAGAGCCCCTCGTCGGTGAAGGGATCGCCGTAACCGTCATCCCCCTCGCCCTGGGAGAAGTCGGTCGCCAACACCTCGTCGGCGATCAGCGGAGCGTGCTCCGCCAGCGCCGCGATCACCGCCGGGTCCGTCGACACCCACCGGAGCGCGATCCGGTCGGCCACATCCAGCCCGCTGTTCTTGCGCGCCTCCTGGATCAGCCGGATCGCGTCCCGGGCGAGGCCCGCCTGCCGCAGCTCCTCGGTGATCTCCAGGTCGAGGGCGACCGTGGCACCCGAGTCGGACGCCACCGACCAGCCCTCACGAGGCGTCTCCGTGATGATCACCTCGTCCGGCGCCAGCGTCACCGTCTCGCCGTCGACCTCCACCGTCGCCGTGCCCTCGCGCAGCGCCAGCGACAACGCGGCCGCGTCCGCGACGGCGATCGCCTTCGCCACGTCCTGCACCCGCTTGCCGAACCGCTTGCCCAGCGCCCGGAAATTCGCCTTGGCCGTGGTGTCCACCAGCGAGCCGCCCACCTCGGACAGCGACGCCAGCGACGAGACGTTCAGCTCGTCGGTGATCTGCGTGTGCAGCTCCCGGTCGAGCGCGTCGAAACCGACCGCCGCGACCAGCGCCCGGGACAGCGGCTGCCGGGTCTTGACGCCCGACTCCGCGCGGGTGGCGCGGCCGAGCTCCACGAGCCGTCGTACCAGGACCATCTGCTTGGACAGCTCCGGGTCGATCGCGGACAGGTCCGCCTCCGGCCAGGACGACAGGTGCACCGACTCCGGGGCGCCCGGGGTCACCGGCACGACCAGGTCCTGCCAGACCCGCTCGGTGATGAACGGGGTCAGCGGGGCCATCAGCCGGGTGACGGTCTCCACGACCTCGTGCAGCGTGCGCAGCGCGGCCTTGTCGCCCTGCCAGAAGCGGCGGCGCGAGCGGCGGACGTACCAGTTGGACAGGTCGTCGACGAACGCGGACAGCAGCTTGCCGGCGCGCTGGGTGTCGTACGCCTCCAGGGACTGCGTCACCTGGTCGGTGAGCGCGTGCAGTTCGGAGAGCAGCCAGCGGTCCAGGACCGGGCGGTCGGCCGGGGCCGGGTCCGCCGCGGACGGCGCCCAGTTCGACGTACGGGCGTACAGCGCCTGGAAGGCGACCGTGTTCCAGTACGTCAGCAGGGTCTTGCGGACGACCTCCTGGATGGTGCCGTGGCCGACCCGGCGGGCGGCCCACGGCGAGCCGCCGGCGGCCATGAACCACCGCACGGCGTCCGCCCCGTGACGGTCCATCAGCGGGATCGGCTCCAGGGTGTTGCCCAGGTGCTTGGACATCTTGCGGCCGTCCTCGGCGAGGATGTGGCCGAGGCAGACCACGTTCTCGTACGAGGACTTGTCGAAGACCAGCGTGCCGACCGCCATCAGCGTGTAGAACCAGCCGCGGGTCTGGTCGATGGCCTCGGAGATGAACTGCGCCGGGTAGCGGCTCTCGAACAGCTCCTTGTTCTTGTGCGGGTAGCCCCACTGCGCGAACGGCATCGAACCCGAGTCGTACCAGGCGTCGATGACCTCCGGCACGCGCGTGGCCGTCTTCGCGCACTCGGGGCACGCGAAGGTGACGGCGTCGATGAACGGGCGGTGCGGGTCCAGGCCCGACTGGTCGGTGCCGGTCAGTTCGGTGAGCTCCGCGCGGGAGCCGACCACGGTGAGGTGGTCGTCCTCGCAGCGCCAGATCGGCAGCGGGGTGCCCCAGTAGCGGTTGCGCGACAGCGCCCAGTCGATGTTGTTGTCCAGCCAGTCCCCGTAGCGGCCGTGCTTGACCGTCTCCGGGAACCAGTTCGTCTTCTCGTTCTCCGCGAGGAGCCGGTCCTTGATCGCCGTGGTGCGGATGTACCAGGACGGCTGCGCGTAGTAGAGCAGCGCGGTGTGGCAACGCCAGCAGTGCGGGTAGCTGTGTTCGTACGGCAGGTGCTTGAAGAGGAGGCCGCGCTGCGCCAGGTCCTCGGTGAGCCGTTCGTCGGCCTTCTTGAAGAAGACGCCGCCGACCAGCGGCACGTCCTCCTCGAAGGTGCCGTCCGGGCGGACCGGGTTCACCACCGGCAGGCCGTAGGCGCGGCAGACCTTGAGGTCGTCCTCACCGAAGGCGGGGGACTGGTGGACCAGACCCGTACCGTCCTCGGTGGTGACGTATTCGGCGTTCACGACGTAATGAGCCGGTTCCGGGAACTCCACCAGCTCGAACGGACGTTGATAGGTCCAGCGCTCCATTTCGGCGCCGGTGAAGGTCTGGCCCGTGGTCTCCCAGCCCTCGCCGAGCGCCTTGGCCACCAGCGGCTCGGCGACGACGAGCTGCTCCTGGCCGTCGGTGGCGACGACGTAGGTGACCTCGGGGTGCGCGGCGACCGCCGTGTTGGACACCAGGGTCCACGGCGTGGTCGTCCACACCAGGAGCCCGGCCTGGCCGGCGAGCGGACCGGAGGTGAGCGGGAAACGGACGTACACGGAGGGGTCGACGACCGTCTCGTAGCCCTGCGCCAGCTCGTGGTCGGACAGGCCGGTGCCGCAGCGCGGGCACCAGGGGGCGACGCGGTGGTCCTGGACCAGCAGCCCCTTGCCGAAGATCTCCTTGAGCGACCACCAGACCGACTCGATGTACTCGGGGTCCATGGTCACGTAGGCGTCGTCCAGGTCGACCCAGTAGCCCATGCGGGTCGTCAGCGCGGAGAACGCGTCGGTGTGGCGCAGGACGGACGCGCGGCACTTCTCGTTGAACTCGGCGATGCCGTACGCCTCGATCTCCGGCTTGCCGCTGAAGCCCAGCTCCTTCTCGACCGCGAGCTCCACGGGCAGGCCGTGGCAGTCCCAGCCGGCCTTGCGGCCGACGTGGTAGCCGCGCATGGTGCGGAAGCGGGGGAAGACGTCCTTGAAGACGCGGGCCTCGATGTGGTGGGCGCCGGGCATGCCGTTGGCGGTGGGCGGGCCCTCGTAGAACACCCACTCGGGGCGGCCCTCGGACTGCTCCAGGGTCTTGGCGAAGATCTTCTGGTCGCGCCAGAAGTCGAGCACGGCGTGCTCGAGGGCGGGCAGGTCGACCTGTGCGGGCACCTGGCGGTACGTCGGCGCTGTCATCTGCGAGCTTCCTCCAACGGACTTGCTGCCTTCCGTCGGAGGGACGAGAGCTCTGTCTTCCGTACGCCGTGTGCGGCGCGCTCCCGCGGTACCACCCTCCTTGGCTCCCCGGACGCCGTACGCGCCGGTGAGCCCCCTCATTGGGGTCGCGAAGCCGGTTCTACTGACCCTCGATGGGCGTTCCTCCGGCGGCTCCGGGGTGATCTTCGCGTCGCGCTCGCCCCCGGGCTCCCACCGTCCCCGGGTCGCTCTGGGCTGCGTACGCCGCTACTCGTCCCCATCCACGCTTCTCGCTCCGCCCAGTGTACGGCTCCGCACGGACAGCGGCCGACCCGTTTTCCCGGCCCCCGCGGCGACGGGCCCTCCACCTGCCGAGATGACCCGAATGGCGAGGTACGCGTGTTCGCATCCTGGGATGTCCGGCTCGACGGATTACCGCGCGGGGAGCTGGGCACAACGCATGCATACCTGCTGCGTGGGGGGTGCGGGGCAGGCGGATCGGGCGGCGTGCCCCGTTGCCGCGGGACTGGAGTCGATTTATCGTCCCAGCACGATTCGCGTGCAAGATCACAATATGTGAAGGGGCCGCGGCCATGGTGGCGAAGAAGACCGCCGTACAGCAGTCGGCGTCCGGCCGGACCAGGTGCGCGGCCGCCTCCGACGGGGGCACCCAGGAGGCTGGCGGACAGAAGAACACGCACGCGAAAGCGGCGGATGCTCCCAAGAAAACGCCAGGTGAGAAGGGCGCCGCCAAGAAAGCGGCCGCAAAGAAGACGCCGGTGAAGAAAGCGACCGCGGCGGCGAAGAGCACGGCCAAGAAGAGCACGGCCAAGAAAGCGGGCGCGGCGCGGGCCGCGAAGCAGACGGGAGCCACGACGGTGGTTGCGAAGAAGACCCCTGGCACGGCCACTGCGGCGGCGGAGACCGCCGTCCCCAAGGCGCGGGTCGCCACGGCGGCTCCGGGCGAGCTCGCGGTGCGTCCGGGCGAGGACCCGTGGACGTCGGAGGAGGTCGAGGAGGCGCGCACCGAGCTGATGGCCGAGGCGATGCGGCTGCGTGCCGAGCTCCAGGCCTCCGACAGCGCCCTGGTCGGTCTGATGCGGGACTCCGGGGACGGCGCCGGTGACGACCAGGCCGACACCGGCACGAAGAACATCACGCGCGAGCACGAACTGGCGCTGGCCGCCAACGCGCGCGAGATGCTCGAACAGACCGAGCGCGCCCTGGAGAAGCTGGACGCGGGCACCTACGGCCTCTGCGAGAACTGCGGGAACCCCATCGGCAAGGCCCGGATGCAGGCCTTCCCGAGGGCGACGCTGTGCGTGGAGTGCAAGCAGAAACAGGAACGCCGCTACTGAGCATCGGTGTCGCCTGGGGCGTGCCGTAGTCTCGTCCCGAGGCAGGCACCTAGGTTGAGGGACTCACGTGGCAGAGGCGGAGCGCATCATCGGTACGCCGGGCACCCCGGACGACGGCGGCGAGCAGACGACGACGCCCGGCGCGTCCGGTGCGGAGCAGCGGCCGGTCACGGACGAGCGGCGGCCCGGGCGCGGGCGCCGTATCGCCGTGCTGTTCGCGGTGGCCGCCTTCGCGTACGCCCTCGACCTGGTCAGCAAGATGATCGTGGTCGCGAAGCTGGAGCACCACGCGCCGATCGAGGTCATCGGCGACTGGCTGGAGTTCCACGCGATCCGCAACCCGGGTGCGGCCTTCGGCTTCGGCGGTGCCTTCACGATCATCTTCACGGTGATCGCCGCGGCCGTGATCGTCGTGATCTTCCGGCTGGCGCGCAAGCTCTACAGCTTCCCCTGGGCGGTCGCCCTCGGGCTGCTGCTCGGCGGTGCGCTCGGCAACCTCACCGACCGGATCTTCCGCTCGCCGGGGATCTTCGAGGGCCAGGTCGTCGACTTCATCGCGCCCAAGGGTTTCGCGGTGTTCAACCTGGCCGACTCGGCGATCGTCTGCGGCGGCATCCTGATCGTGCTGCTCTCCTTCCGCGGCCTGGACCCCGACGGGACCGTCCACAAGAACTGAGGGGCCGCGAGGGCGCGCGTACGGGGCTGTCCGAGGTGTCCGGCATACTCGACGGGTGAGCACGCTTCCCGAGATCCGTACCCTGCCCGTGCCCGACGGCCTGGAGGGCGAGCGCGTCGACGCCGCCATCTCCCGCATGTTCGGCTTCTCCCGCACCAAGGCGGCCGAGCTGGCCGCGGCGGGCAAGGTCCAGGTGGACGGCTCGGTGGTGGGCAAGTCCGAACGGGTGCGCGGCGGGGCCTGGCTGGAGGTCGAGATGCCGGGGGCGCCCGCGCCCGTGCAGATCGTCGCGGAGCCCGTCGAGGGCATGGAGATCGTGCACGACGACGATGACGTGGTCGTGATCGTCAAGCCGGTCGGCGTGGCCGCGCACCCCTCCCCGGGCTGGACCGGCCCGACCGTCATCGGCGGTCTCGCCGCCGCCGGCTACCGGATCTCCACCTCCGGCGCCGCCGAGCGCCAGGGCATCGTGCACCGCCTGGACGTCGGCACCTCCGGCCTGATGGCGGTCGCCAAGTCGGAGCGCGCGTACACCTCGCTCAAGCGCCAGTTCAAGGAGCGCACGGTCGACAAGCGCTACCACACGCTGGTGCAGGGCCACCCCGACCCGACCAGCGGCACCATCGACGCCCCCATCGGCCGGCACCCCCAGCACGACTACAAGTGGGCGGTCACGGCCGACGGCAAGCCGTCGGTGACCCACTACGACCTCATCGAGGCGTTCCGCGCGGCCTCCCTGCTCGACGTGAAGCTGGAGACCGGCCGCACCCACCAGATCCGCGTCCACATGGCCGCCCACCGCCACCCCTGCGTCGGCGACCTGACCTACGGCGCCGACCCGACGCTCGCCAAGCGGCTGCACCTGACCCGCCAGTGGCTGCACGCGGTCCGCCTCGGCTTCGAGCACCCCGCGGACGGCGAGTGGGTCGAGTTCGCCAGCGAGTACCCGGCCGACCTGCAGAAGGCGCTGGACCAGGTCCGCGAGGAGACCTACGGATGAGCACGCGCGCGTACGCGGTGCGGGTCGCCGAGGACCCCGCCGACCTGGAGGCGTGCTTGGCGGTCCGCAAGCAGGTCTTCGTCGTCGAGCAGGGCGTCCCCGAGGACCTGGAGTACGACGCGTACGACCCCGTCGCCGTGCACGTCCTGGCGGTCCGCGAGGACGGCGTACCGCTCGGCACCGGTCGGCTGCTGTACGGCGAGGTGGCCGCGGCGAAGACCGGCGGCGACCTCTCCCTCGGCTCCCTGGGCCGGCTCGCGGTCTCCCAGGAGGCCCGCGGCCTCGGCGTCGGCGTCGCCCTGGTGCGGGCCATCGAGGAGGCCGCACGCGCGCGTGGGCTGGCCGCCGTCGACCTGCACGCGCAGACCCACGCGCTGGGCTTCTACGAGCGGCTGGGATATGAGCCGTACGGCCCGGAGTACGAGGAGGCGGGGATCCCGCACCGGGGCATGCGCAGGGTTCTGTAGCCGGCATGGCACGCTTGAGGCCCGCTGTGTGATCGTCGACACCCGGAGCGCTGGCCGTGGATCAGTTGGCCCTGCTGTTCGTGCTGCTGCTGGGGGCCCTGGTGAGCGTCCCGGTGGGGGACCGGTTCGGACTGCCGGCGCCCGTGCTGATGACCCTGTTCGGGATCGTCCTCGCGGTGGCCGACTTCGTGCCCAACGTGAACATCCCGCCCGAGCTGATCCTGCCCGGCCTGCTGCCGCCGCTGCTCTACGCCGCCGTACGGCGGACCTCCTGGCGGCAGTTCGCGGCCAACATCCGGCCGATCTTCCTGCTCGCGGTGGCCCTGGTGTTCGTCACCACGGTCTGCGTGGCCTTCGTCGCCAACGCGATCGTGCCCGGGCTGTCGATCGCCGCCGCGGTCGCGCTGGGCGCGCTGGTGGCCCCGCCCGACCCGGTCGCCGCGACCGCCGTCGCCGGGCAGCTGGGGCTGCCGCGCCGGCTGGTGTCGATCCTGGAGGGCGAGGGCCTCTTCAACGACGTCACGGCCATCGTCCTGTACCACGTGGCGATCGCCGCCGTGGTCAGCGGCAGCTTCTCGCCCTGGCGGGCCGGGCTGGACTTCCTGCTCTCCGCGGTGGTCGCCCTCGCCGTGGGGCTGGCGCTCGGCTGGGGCGCCAACAAACTGATGGACGTGCTCGGCGACGCGACCCTCCAGATCGGCCTGACCCTGCTCGTCCCGTACGCGTCCTATGTGCTCGCCGAGGAACTGCACGGCTCCGGGGTGCTCGCGGTGCTCACCACCGCGCTGTTCATCGCCGAGTACGCCACCGACGCCGACGACGTGATGACCCGGCTCGCCGGATACACCTTCTGGGACATCGTCGACACCCTCGTCACCGGGGTCGCGTTCGGGCTGATCGGCCTGGAGCTGCACAACGCCCTGCGTACGGCGTCCGGCCGCTGGGGCGAGCTGCTCGGCTGGGCGGCGGCGGTCGTGGCCGTGGTCGTCGTGGTCCGGCTGGTGTGGCTGCTGCCGGCGACCTGGCTGACCAAGCGGCTGCACGCCCGGCGGGACTACGACGAGGAGATCCCGACCAGCTGGCGGGAGACCATCGTGATGTGGTGGTCCGGGATGCGCGGGGTGGCGTCGGTGGCGCTGGCCCTGGCGATTCCCCTGAAGACCGACGACGGCTCCGCCTTCCCGGACCGGGACGAGATCGTCTTCATCGCGTTCGGCGTGATCATGGCGACGCTGGTGCTCCAGGGGCTGACCCTGCCCTGGCTGGTGAAACGGCTGGGGGTGCGGGCCGACACCGACCGGGAGAAGGAGGTCGAGAAGGAGCTGGCGGTGCGGGCGGCGAAGGCGGCCCGGCGGCGGCTGAAGGAGATCGAGCAGGTCGAGGAGTTGCCGGAGGACGTCACGGAGCAGATGCTGCGGCGGGCCTTCGAGATCGGGTTCCGGATCAGTCCCGACGTGGCGGAGGACGAGCGGCGCGAGGGACACGAGAAGCGCATGCGGCGGCTGAAGCGCCTGCGGCGGATCCAGCAGGAGATGCTGAGCGCGGCGCGGCACGAGGTGCTGGCGGCGCGCAGCGAGCCGGGGGCGGATCCAGAGATCGTGGACCGGGTGCTGCGGCATCTGGACGTCCGTAGTCTGCGTTGATCTCCCGCGGCAGTCATACAAACGCATGGCGGCTGTGGATATCCGAAGGCAGCCGCAGCCTCCCGCTCGTAGTCTCGGATCATGGCTCGGAACATTGTGATCAGTGGTGGGGGAACAGGGATCGGACTGGCCGCGGCGCGGGTGTTCGCGGCCGACGGGGATCGGGTGCTGCTGCTCGGGCGGCGCAGAGAGGTGCTGGAGGAGGCCGGGGTGCCGGGGGCGGTGGTGCGCGCCGCCGATCTGGCCGAGCCGGCCGATGTGCGGGACGTCGCGCGGTTCGTCGCCGAGGAGTTCGGGACCGTGGACGTGCTGATCCACAGTGCCGGGGCGAACGCGGCGTTCGCGGCCGACGCCGAGGCCGGTGATCCGCTGGACGCCGTCGCGCGCGTCTGGAGCGGGAACTTCCGGCAGAACGCGCTGACCGCCGTCCTGCTCACGGAGGCGCTCAAGGACCGGCTGGCCGATCCGGGAGGGCGGGTGCTGTTCCTCAGCTCCATCGCCGCCTTCCGGGGCTCGGGGACCGGGTCCTACGCCGCCGCCAAGGCGGCCCTGCACCCCTACGCCCACGATCTGGCCCGGCAGCTGGGGCCGCGCGGGGTCACCGTGAACGTGGTCGCGCCGGGGTACATCGAGGACACCGAGTTCTTCGGCGGCCCGGTCGAGGAGGCGCGGCGGGAGCGGCTCGTCGCCGAGACGTCGACCGGGCGGGCCGGGACACCCGGTGACGTCGCCGCCACCCTGCACTGGCTGGCCTCCCCGTTGGCCGGGCACATCACCTCGCAGATCGTCCAGGTCAACGGCGGTGCCGAACGCGGCCACTGAGAGGAGAGGGGAGAGGGGCAGGGGTCAGCCGCGGCCGGTGCGGGGCGGCTCGTGCAGCCGGCGGCCGGCCGCCGTGCCGTCCTGGGAGGGGATGATCCCGCCGGGCGGCAGGACCGCGTCGGCCGTGTTGACCCGGGGCAGGGCGTACGGGTGCTCGGCGGCCAGCCAGGTGATCATCTGCTCCCGGACGGCGACCCGGACCTTCCAGACGTCGTCCGAGTCCTTGGCCGTCACCAGCGCCCGCACCTGGATGGTGTTCGGCGCGGCGTCGGTGACCACCAGGCTGTAGTCCCGCCCGTCCCAGGCGGCGCACCCCCGCAGGATGTCCCGGAGCCGCTCGCGCATCGCCTCGATCGGCGCCGAGTGGTCGAGATGCCAGAAGACGATCCCGGTCATCTGCGGGGTGCCCCGCGACCAGTTCTCGAAGGGTTTGGAGGTGAAGTACGACACCGGCATGGTGATCCGGCGCTCGTCCCAGGTCCGTACCGTCAGAAAGGTCAGGGTGATCTCCTCGACCGTGCCCCATTCGCCGTCGACCACGACGGTGTCGCCGAGGCGCACCATGTCGCCGAAGGCGATCTGCAGGCCCGCGAACATGTTCGCCAGGGTGGACTGGGCGGCCACACCGGCGACGATGCCGAGGACCCCGGCGGAGGCCAGCAGCGAGGCGCCGGCCGCGCGCATCGCCGGGAACGTCAGCAGCATCGCGGCCACGGCCATCACTCCGACGACCGCCGCCACCACCCGCATGATCAGCGACACCTGGGTGCGCACCCGGCGGACCCGGGCCGCGTCGGTGTGGCCGCGGGCGTAGCGGCTGAACGAGGACTCGACGATCGCCGCCGCGATCCGCACCACCAGCCAGGCGGCCGACCCGATCAGCACCAGGGTGAGGAGCTGGCCGACGGCGACCCGGTGCTCCAGGAGCAGCGCGGCCTGGTCGTAGGAGCCTCTGAGCAGGGCCGCGCAGAGCACCAGCTGGTAGGGGACGCGGGCCCGGCGCAGCAGGCCCCACAGCGGGGTCTCGGTGTGCCGTGTGTCGGCCTTGCGCAGCAGCAGGTCGGTCGCCCAGCCGATCAGCAGGGTGAGGACGACGGCGCCGCCGACCACGATCAGCGGGCGGAGTACGTTCTCCATCTCCATGAGGTGGAACGTAACCGGATCCGCGGGGTCCTGAACATGCCGATCGGTGAGAAGGCCGTCACGGTGCCGTCGGAGGCGGCTGGCACCATGGGGGCATGAACATCATGCTCTTTCATTCGACCTATGGGCTCAGGCCCGCGGTGCGCGAGGCCGCGGACCGGCTGCGTGCCGCGGGGCACGAGGTGTGGACGCCGGACCTCTTCGAGGGGCGCACGTTCGACACGGTCGAGGAGGGCATGGAGTTCAACGAGTCGATCGGCAAGGACGAACTGCTGAAGCGGGCCGTGCTGGCGGCGGCGCCGTACTCGGAGCGCGGGCTGGTGTACGCGGGGTTCTCGCTGGGCGCCTCGATCGCGCAGACGCTGGCGCTGGGCGACGAGCGGGCGCGGGGCCTGCTGCTTCTGCACGGCACCTCGGACATCGCGCCGAACGCCGCGGTGGACGACCTTCCGGTGCAGCTGCACGTGGCCGAGCCGGACGCCTTCGAGACGGACGACTGGCTGAGCGCCTGGTATCTGCAGATGGGCCGGGTCGGCGCCGAGGTGGAGATCTACCGGTACGCGGGTGCCGGGCACCTCTACACCGACCCCGGCCTGCCGGACTACGACGAGGAGGCCGCCGAGGCCACCTGGCGGGTGGCGCTCGGCTTCCTCGACTCGCTGTAGACGGGGCGGACGGGGGTTACACCGGGTCGTAGGTGCGCTCGACCTTCTGGGTGCCGCTGCGGGTGCGGTACGACCGCTCCCAGGACGAGGTGGCGTCGGCCTTCGTCTTGTCGGAGAGGACGTAGTAGTCCATCTGTGCCCGTGCGGCGGTGATGTCCAGGATGCCGTAGCCGTGCCGGTCGGTGTCGACCCAGTGGACGTGCCGGTTGGCCAGCTGGATGATCGGCGCGGCGACGGTGGAGACGACACCCGGGGAGACCTTGAGGATGTCGTCCAGGTTGTCGGAGGTCACCGAGGTGACCACGAACTCCGTGGCGGCCGAGGCGGACAGCGGGTAGGTCCCGGCGTCGACCGGCACGTCGTTGGCCCAGGCCATGTGGATGTCGCCGGTCAGGAACACCGTGTTGCCGATCGCGTTGGAGCGCAGGTGGGCCAGCAGCTCGCGGCGGTCGTCGGTGTAGCCGTCCCACTGGTCGGTGTTGAGGGCAAGGCCGTCCTGGGGCAGGCCGAGCAGCTTGGCGAGCGGCTTGAGCAGGTCGGCGGAGAGCGAGCCGATGGCGAACGGGGAGATCATCACCGAGTTGCCGACCAGCCGCCAGGTGGTGTCGGAGGCCTTCAGCCCGGCCTTGAGCCAGTCGAGCTGGGCGCGGCCGGTGATGGTGCGGTCCGGGTCGTCGACCGAGCCGCTGCCGGTGGACACCTGCTGCGAGCGGAAGGAGCGCAGGTCGAGCAGGGAGAGGTCGGCGAGCTTGCCGAAGCGCAGCCGGCGGTAGGTGGTGCCGGCGATGGCGGGGCGGACCGGCATCCACTCGAAGTAGGCCTGCTTGGCGGCGGCCTGACGGGCCGTCCAGGTGCCTTCGGTGCCCTCGGTGTGGTTCTCGGCGCCGCCGGACCAGGAGTCGTTGGCGAACTCGTGGTCGTCCCAGATCGCGACGACCGGCGCCTTGGCGTGCAGGGCCTGCAGGTCGGTGTCGGTCTTGTACTTGCCGTGCCGGGTGCGGTAGTCGGCGAGGGTGATGATCTCGTGGGTGGGCGCGTGCTGGCGGACGACGGTGTCGCGGGTGCCGTACTCGCCGGTGCCGTACTCGTAGATGTAGTCGCCGAGGTGCAGCCAGGCGTCGAGGTCGTTACGGGCGGCCAGGTGGCGGTAGGAGGCGAAGTAGCCGGCCTCCCAGTTGGCGCAGGAGACCACGCCGAAGCGCAGGCCGGAGACGGTGGCGTCGTTCGCCGGGGCGGTGCGGGTGCGGGCCACCGGGGAGTCCGTGCCGCCCGCCGAGAAGCGGAACCAGTAGTCGGTGGCCGGGGCCAGACCGCGGATGTCCGCCTTGACGGTGTGGTCGGAGTCGGCGGTCGCGGTGACGGAGCCCTGCGAGACGACGTTCGTCAGCGCCTTGTCGGTGGCGACCACCCAGCTGACCTGGGTGTCCGGGCCGAGACCGGAGCCGGGGACGGCGTCGGCGGTCGGCGTCACCCGGGTCCACAGCAGGATGCCGTCGGGCAGCGGGTCGCCGGAGGCGATGCCGTGCAGGAAGGCGGGGGCGTCCGAGGCGGCCCGGGCCGGCAGCGCGGCGGCCAGCGGGGCGGCCAGGACAGCGGTCGCCGCCGCGGCCTTGACGACCGTACGGCGGCGGGGGGAGAGGGAGTTGGCACCCTCGGAAGACTGTGTTGATCTGTTTCGACTGGTCACGGGCGCTCAGGTTACTGACCGGTATGACCAAGAGCAGGCGAACCGGTGAAAGTTCGCCTGCTCTTCACCCGGAGCCGGGGATTCCGCTCCGCTTCGGGCCGGTCAGGCCTTGAGGGCCGCGTCCACCAGGGAGCTGAAGGACTCGACCGTCATCGGCGGGTTGCCGTTGGAGTCGGCCGTCAGCATCTTGCCGTTCATGACGAAGCTCGGGGTGCCCGTCACGCCGTCCTTGTTGGTGTCGAAGGTCTTCGACATGGCCAGCGCCCAGGCGTCGTACTTGCCGGACTTCACGTCGGCCTGGAAGGACTTGTTGTTCTTCAGCGCCGGGACGGTGTCGGCGACCTCGATGAGGTAGCTGTCGTTCTTGAACTTGTCGGTGGACTCGTCCGGGTGCCACTTCTTCGAGTACAGCGCGGTCTTGTACTCCAGGAAGGCCTCGTCGCTGACGTTCAGCGCGGCGCCCATGGCGGCCATGGCGGTCTTGGAGCCCTCGCCGCGCGAGCCGATCTGGCCCTTGCCGAGCGAGTCGCCGTCGAGGAAGGTGCCGCCGATGTACTGGATCTTGAACTTGCCGTCGTCGATGTCCTTCTTCACGGTCGAACCGACGGTCTGCTCGAACTGGGCGCAGATCGGGCAGCGCGGGTCCTCGTAGACCTTGAGGGTCTTCTTGGCGGTGGACTTGCCGATGACGACCGTGGTGCCGTTGGTGCCGGTGGTGTTGGCCGGGGCGACGACCTTCTCGTCCTTCACGGCCTCCCAGTGGCTGGGCTTGTTCGCCTGGACGACGGCGTAGCCTATGCCGCCCGCCGCGGCCAGCACGGCCACGACCGAGGCGGCCACGATGACCTGCCGCTTGACCTTGGCGCGCTTGGCCTGCTTCTCGCGCTCGACGCGCAGCCGCTCCCGGGCCGCGGTCTTGGCCGCCGCGCTGTTCCGCTTGCTCATGTTGGTGATCTCCATAGGGGACGCGCACATGTCGTACGCGGGATACGTGTGGGGGACTCGTCGTACTCGGTCGGGAGGCGGCGCTCAGGTGTAGGCGAGCGCCGGGGAGCACGGCGGTCCACGCCGTCCCAGGGAGTGCACGAGGACCAGGTCGCGGGCGGCGGCCGCCCGCGGCGCCGGGCGCGGCAGCCGTCGTACCGGAACCGGCCGGACCGCGCCCGCGGCGACCGCGAGGAGCAGCGGGCGGAAGGTGGTGGCGGCGATCGCGCGGAGCAACTGGGTCAGGGCGCGCTCGCCGCGGCGCAGCCAGGCGGCGGCCAGCAGGCCCACGCCGATGTGCGCGGCGAGCAGCAGCCAGGCGGCGCCCGGGTCGGCGTGCGCGAGGACCGCGGAGGCGCGGGAGCCGCCGGCCATCTGCGCCAGCGGGGTGCCGACGGCGCCGCCGTGGCAGAGCACGTCGAAGCCGACCGCGCGCAGCGGCCCGGCGATGGGGCCGCCCGCCCGGCCGTAGCAGGCGTGCTGACCGGTGGTGAAGACCGTGTCGGCGGCCAGCTCCAGCGGGATCAGCAGGGCCGCGATCCGGCCGAAGCCGCGCTCGCGGCCCGCCAGCGCGTACGCCGTGGCGAACACACCGGCGGCGACCGCGGCCACCGTCGTGAACGGCAGCGGGGCCCGGGACAGCAGCACGTGCGACGCGGTGCTGAGCGTCACGACGAAGGCCGTGAACAGCGCCGCGCGCACGGCTCTGAGCTGGGTCCCGGATATGTCCATAGCGGTGGAGAGTCTGTCACGTGCCCATGTAGGAGACCCCTAAAAGGGCCCTGTGAATCCGCGAAGGTTACAGCCCTGGAATGCGGCCGTTGCGGAAGAGGTCGACGAAGATCTGGTGGTCGGCACGCGCGCGTGCGCCGTAGCTGTGTGCGAAGTCGGTCAGCAGGGGCGCGAAGCCGTCCTCGTCGGCGGCGATCGCCGCGTCGATGGCGCGCTCGGTGGAGAAGGGCACCAGGGACTCGCCGGACTGGTCGTCGGCCGCGGAGTGCATGGACGCCGTGGCCCGGCCGAGGTCCGCGACGACCGCCGCGATCTCCTCCGGGTCGTCGATGTCGCCCCAGTCCAGGTCCACCGCGTACGGCGAGACCTCGGCGACCAGCTGCCCCGCGCCGTCCAGCTCGGTCCAGCCCAGCCACGGGTCGGCGTGGGCCTGCAGCGCGCGCTGCGAGATCACCGTGCGGTGGCCCTCGTGCTGGAAGTAGTCCCGGATCGCCGGGTCCGTGATGTGCCGGGAGACCGCCGGCGTCTGGGCCTGCTTGATGTAGATCACGACGTCGTTCTCCAGGGCGTCCGTGGAGCCCTCCAGGAGGATGTTGTACGACGGCAGCCCCGCCGAGCCGATGCCGATGCCCCGGCGGCCGACGACGTCCTTCACGCGGTAGGAGTCCGGGCGGGACAGGGACGACTCCGGGAGGGTCTCCAGATAGCCGTCGAAGGCCGCCAGGACCTTGTAGCGGGTGGCGGCGTCCAGCTCGATGGAGCCGCCGCCGGAGGCGAAGCGGCGCTCGAAGTCGCGGATCTCCGTCATCGAGTCCAGCAGCTCGAAGCGGGTCAGCGAGCGCGCCGCGCGCAGTGCCCCGAGCAACGGGCCCTCGGCGGTGTCCAGGGTGAACGGCGGCACCTCGTCGCTCTTGGCCCCGGTCGCCAGCGCGTGGATCCGCTCCCGGTAGGCGCCCGCGTACACCTCGACCAGCTCGGTGATCTGCTCGTCACTGAGCGCCTTCGCGTACCCGATCAGCGCGATGGAGGCGGCGAAGCGCTTCAGGTCCCAGGTGAAGGGGCCGATGTAGGCCTCGTCGAAGTCGTTGACGTTGAAGACCAGGCGGCCGTTGGAGTCCATGTACGTGCCGAAGTTCTCCGCGTGCAGATCGCCGTGGATCCACACGCGCGAGGTGCGCTCGTCCAGGTAGGGGCCGCCGCGCTTCTCGGCGTCTGTGTCATGGCAGAACAGCGCCGCCGTGCCCCGGTAGAAGGCGAACGCCGAGGCCGCCATCTTCCGGAACTTCACACGGAACGCGGCGGGGTCGGCGGCCAGCAGCTCGCCGAAGGCGGTGTCGAAAACGGCGAGGATCTCCTCGCCGCGCTGCTCGTCGTTGAGCCGGTGGACCGACATCGCTGGGTGCCTCCTGGTGCATGACGTGTACGACAGCGTTTCCGTCGTACTCAACGCACGAAGGTACGTGGGAGTGCCCGGACTGTGTCAGTCCCGGGGCATAGACTTCGGCGCTGTCCCCCCAGACTGTCCGCAGCCGGTCGGAAGATCGTCGACGCCTGTTTCCTTTGGAGGCCGAAACCGTGTCAAAGCCGCCCTTCACGCACCTGCACGTCCACACCCAGTACTCGCTGCTGGACGGTGCCGCGCGGCTCAAGGACATGTTCAACGCCTGCAACGAGATGGGCATGACGCACATCGCCATGTCCGACCACGGCAACCTGCACGGGGCGTACGACTTCTTCCACACGGCGAAGAAGGCCGGGGTCACCCCGATCATCGGGATCGAGGCGTACGTCGCCCCCGAGTCCCGGCGCAACAAGCGCAAGATCCAGTGGGGCCAGCCGCACCAGAAGCGGGACGACGTCTCCGGTTCCGGTGGTTACACCCACAAGACGATGTGGGCCGTGAACAGCACGGGGCTGCACAACCTCTTCCGGCTCTCCTCGGACGCGTACGCCGAGGGCTGGCTGCAGAAGTGGCCCCGGATGGACAAGGAGACGATCTCCCAGTGGTCCGAGGGGATCGTGGCCTCCACCGGCTGCCCCTCCGGCGAGCTCCAGACCCGGCTGCGCCTAGGTCAGTACGACGAGGCACTGAAGGCCGCCGCCGACTACCAGGACATCTTCGGCAAGGACCGCTACTTCCTGGAGCTGATGGACCACGGCATCGAGATCGAGCACCGGGTCCGCGACGGCCTGCTGGAGATCGGCAAGAAGCTCGGCATCCCGCCGCTGGTGACGAACGACTCGCACTACACGTACGCGCACGAGGCGACCGCCCACGACGCCCTGCTGTGCATCCAGACCGGCAAGAACCTCTCCGACCCGGACCGCTTCAAGTTCGACGGCACCGGCTACTACCTGAAGTCCACGGACGAGATGTATGCCATCGATTCCTCGGACGCCTGGCAGGAGGGCTGCGCCAACACGCTCCTGGTCGCCGAGATGGTCGACACCACCGGCATGTTCGAGGCCAAGAACCTCATGCCGAAGTTCGACATCCCCGACGGCTACACCGAGGTCACCTGGTTCAAGGAGGAGGTCCGCCGGGGCATGGACCGCCGCTTCCCGGGCGGTGTCCCCGAGGACCGGCAGAAGCAGGTCGAGTACGAGATGGACGTCATCATCCAGATGGGGTTCCCGGGCTACTTCCTCGTCGTCGCCGACTTCATCATGTGGGCCAAGAAGAACGGCATCGCGGTCGGCCCCGGCCGAGGCTCCGCGGCCGGCTCGATCGTCGCCTACGCCATGGGCATCACCGACCTCGACCCGATCCCGCACGGCCTGATCTTCGAGCGGTTCCTCAACCCCGAGCGCGTCTCCATGCCCGATGTCGACATCGACTTCGACGAGCGTCGGCGCGTCGAGGTGATCAGGTACGTGACCGAGAAGTACGGCGCCGACAAGGTCGCCATGATCGGCACCTACGGCAAGATCAAGGCCAAGAACGCGATCAAGGACTCCGCGCGCGTGCTGGGCTACCCGTACGCGATGGGCGACCGTCTCACCAAGGCGATGCCCGCCGACGTCCTCGGCAAGGGCATCGACCTCGACGGCATCACCAACCCCTCGCACCCGCGCTACAACGAGGCCGGCGAGATCCGCGGGATGTACGAGAACGAGCCGGACGTCAAGAAGGTCATCGACACCGCGAAGGGCGTCGAGGGCCTGGTCCGGCAGATGGGTGTGCACGCCGCCGGCGTGATCATGTCCAGCGAGCCCATCGTCGACCACGCCCCGATCTGGGTGCGGCACACGGACGGCGTGACCATCACGCAGTGGGACTACCCGCAGTGCGAGTCGCTCGGCCTGCTGAAGATGGACTTCCTCGGCCTGCGCAACCTGACGATCATGGACGACGCCGTCAAGATGGTGAAGTCCAACAAGGGCATCGACCTCGACCTGCTGGCCCTGCCGCTCGACGACCCGAAGACCTTCGAACTCCTCCAGCGCGGCGACACCCTGGGCGTCTTCCAGTTCGACGGCGGACCCATGCGCTCGCTGCTGCGCCTGATGAAGCCCGACAACTTCGAAGACATCTCCGCCGTCTCCGCGCTCTACCGTCCGGGCCCGATGGGCATGGACTCGCACACCAACTACGCGCTGCGCAAGAACAAGCTCCAGGAGATCACCCCGATCCACAAGGAGCTGGAGGAGCCCCTGGAAGAGGTCCTGGCCGTCACCTACGGCCTGATCGTCTACCAGGAGCAGGTCCAGAAGGCCGCCCAGATCATCGCCGGGTACTCGCTCGGCGAGGCCGACATCCTGCGCCGCGTGATGGGCAAGAAGAAGCCCGACGAACTGGCCAAGAACTTCGTCCTCTTCCAGAAGGGCGCCCGCGACAAGGGTTACAGCGACGAGGCGATCCAGGCCCTGTGGGACGTGCTGGTCCCCTTCGCCGGCTACGCCTTCAACAAGGCGCACTCCGCCGCGTACGGCCTGGTCTCGTACTGGACCGCCTACCTGAAGGCGAACCACCCCGCCGAGTACATGGCCGGGCTGCTCACCTCGGTCAAGGACGACAAGGACAAGTCGGCCGTCTACCTGAACGAGTGCCGCCGCATGGGCATCAAGGTGCTCCCGCCGAACGTCAACGAGTCGGTGCACAACTTCGCGGCGCAGGGCGACGACGTGATCCTGTTCGGCCTGGAGGCCGTGCGCAACGTCGGTACCAACGTGGTCGAGTCGATCATCAGGAGCCGCAAGGCCAAGGGCAAGTACGTGTCCTTCCCCGACTACCTCGACAAGGTCGAGGCGGTCGCCTGCAACAAGCGCACCACGGAATCGCTGATCAAGGCCGGCGCCTTCGACACCATGGGGCACACCCGCAAGGGCCTCACCGCGCAGTACGAACCGATGATCGACAACGTGGTCGCGGTCAAGCGCAAGGAGGCCGAGGGGCAGTTCGACCTCTTCGGCGGGATGGGCGAGGAGGAGAACAGCGAGCCCGGCTTCGGACTGGACGTCGAGTTCACCACCGACGAGTGGGAGAAGACCTATCTGCTCGCCCAGGAGCGGGAGATGCTCGGTCTGTACGTCTCCGACCACCCGCTCTTCGGCCTGGAGCACGTGCTCTCCGACAAGGCCGACGCGGGCATCGCCCAGCTCACCGGCGGCGAGCACGCCGACGGCGCGGTGGTCACCATCGGCGGCATCATCTCGGGCCTGCAGCGCAAGATGACCAAGCAGGGCAACGCCTGGGCGATCGCCACCGTGGAGGACCTCGCGGGCTCCATCGAGTGCATGTTCTTCCCGGCGACCTACCAGCTGATCTCGACCCAACTCGTCGAGGACGCGGTCGTGTTCGTCAAGGGCCGCCTGGACAAGCGCGAGGACGTGCCCCGGCTGGTCGCCATGGAGCTGGCGATCCCGGACCTGTCCAACGCCGGGACCAACGCGCCCGTGATCCTCACCATCCCCGCCACCCGGGTCACCCCGCCGATGGTCAGCCGCCTCGGCGAGATCCTCAGCCACCACAAGGGCGACAGCGAGGTCCGGATCAAGCTCCAGGGGCCGACCAAGACGACCGTGCTGCGCCTGGACCGGCACCGGGTGAAGCCGGACCCGGCCCTGTTCGGCGACCTGAAGGTCCTGCTCGGCCCGTCCTGCCTGGCCGGATAGGTCCGGTGCCGGGCCCTGCCGGCCCCTGAGCGCGCGGAAGGGGCGCACCCGCATCGGGTGCGCCCCTTCTGTGTGCCCGGGCTTCAACAGCCCTGTGGGACCCGGGGGTCCGCTCAGTTGTGGCCGAAGCTCTTCTGCTTCTTGCGCGCCACGTCCGCCGGGCTGCCCTGGATGTGCGACACCGGCGAGTCCTGGGACTCGTTCGACGTACGCTGCCCGTGCTCGTGGGTCTGCTCGGTCTGCTGCGAGGTGCGGTTCTGGGAGCCACCCTTGCGGTTCTTGTTCTTGGCCATGGTGATCTGCCTCCTGTGGGGGATCTAGGGGCCGAATTCAGACTCACATAGGCTGACAACAGACGCATTTCGGATAATTACCGTCTGTAACAGGGCTTGTCGGAGAGCAAGGTCTCGAAACGCCACGCCGAAGATCGAGTTCGGGCCGTTAACCCCCGCGTGGTCGGGCAGACTCGAAGGAAGCCCCGAAAGCAAACCTCCCGGAAAGAGGGTGAGTCGCGTGGACCGCTGCATCGTCCTGGTGGACGCCGGGTATCTGCTGGGTGCCGCCGCCAGTCTCCTCGCCGGTGAGCCCTCCCGTTCCCGCATCACCGTCGACCACGCCGCGCTGATCCAGGCGCTGCGCGACCGCGCGGAGTCCGACACCGAGCGTCCACTGCTGCGCATCTACTGGTTCGACGGCGCTCCCGACCGCGTCCCCCAGCCGGAACACCGCCGGCTGCGCGTGATGCCCCGGGTGACCGTCCGGCTCGGCGCGCTGACCCGCAGCGACGGACGCTGGGCCCAGAAGGGCGTGGACGCGGCCATGCACGCCGAGCTGACCGAGCTGGCCCGCAACCGCGCCTGCTCCGATGTGGTCCTGGTGACCGGCGACGGGGATCTGCTGCCGGGCATGATGGCCGCGAAGGAGCACGGGGTCGCCGTACACCTGTGGGCCGTGCAGGCGGCCGACGGGGACTACAACCAGTCCGAGGACCTGGTCGCGGAGGCCGACGAGCGACGGGTCCTGGACCGGGCGTGGATCACCCAGGCGGTACGGGCGAAGGAGCTGACGGGCGTGTGCGCGCCGCCGCCGGTGCCGCGGCCGGAGATCGCCGCGATCCTGTCGGCACCGCTGCCCGAGTCCTCGCTGGCGCCCGCGGCCGGCCCGGGGGGCGAGGAGGCGGACCGGGCGCCGGTCGCCGCGGTGGAGAACGGGGCGGTGGAGCGGGTGCCGGCGCCGAAGGGGGTGCCGACGCCGAAGGACCTCGCCGCGCTGCGGGCGCCGGGCGCGCAGCCGGTCCAGCATCCGGTGACCACGGCCACCCTGCGGTGGTCCTCCGACAAGGGGTGGGTGGACCGGCCGGGGGCCGTCGCGGAGTCGGCGGAGGCCGCCTCCATGCCGACGCTGGCGCAGCTGACCACGGCGGAGCAGCGGTGGGCCGACCGGGAGGAGGACATCACGACTGTCGGCGGGGATCCGTACGAGGTGGGGCAGGTGTTCGCCCGGCGGTGGATGTCGCGGCTCGGGGACCAGGGGCATCTGCAGCGGCTGTCCGGGATGTATCCGAGGATTCCGCACCGGATCGACGGGGAGCTGTTGCGGTACGCGGCCCGGTTCGGGTTGCTGGCGCACAAGGACGACCAGATCGACGAGCACGACCGGTACGCCATTCGGGCGGGGTTCTGGAGAGAGTTCGATGTTCCGGCGGGGGCCGGGGAGCATGCGTCGGCGGAGTGAGTGGGGGCGCTGGGGGAGTGATTTCGGGTGCGGGTGGGTGGGGGCTGGTCGCGCAGTTCCCCGCGCCCCTTTCAGGGGCGCTGCTCCCCGCCGTGGTAACAGGCTAGGCGCCCCAAAGGCGAGTAAACGTGGGCGACCCCGTAGTCTCGTCCCTTGTGAGTACGGGCGTGGGTCGGGCACTTCGGCGGCAGGGTGATGTCGTGTGTGCCGTGCGTGGGCTGACCAAGACCTACGCCGCGGTCAAGGGGCGGCGCGGGGCTCCCGGGGTGCCCGAGGTGCGGGCCACCGACGGGGTGGAGCTGGACGTCCGGCGGGGCGAGATCTTCGGGCTGCTGGGGCCGAACGGGGCCGGCAAGTCGACGCTGGTGCGGCAGCTCACGGGACTGCTGCGGCCCGACGCCGGCAGTGTCGAGATCCTCGGGCACGACATCGTGCGGCACCCGGAGCGGGCCGCGCGGATCCTCGCCTATCTCGGACAGGAGTCCACCGCCCTGGACGAGCTGACCGTGTCCCTCGCGGCCGAGACCACCGGGCGGCTGCGCGGACTGGACGTACGGCAGGCGCGGAGCGAGCGCGACGCCGTACTGGAGGAACTGGGCCTGACCCCGATCGCCGGGCGGGCGCTCAAGAAGCTCTCCGGGGGACAGCGGCGGCTGGCCTGTTTCGCCGCCGCGCTGGTCGGGCAGCGGTCGCTGCTGGTGCTGGACGAGCCGACGACCGGGATGGACCCCGTCGCCCGGCGGGCCGTGTGGGCCGCCGTCGACCGGCGGCGCGCCGAGCAGGGAGCGACCGTCGTCCTGGTCACCCACAACGTGATCGAGGCCGAGACCGTGCTGGACCGGGTCGCCGTGCTCGACCAGGGGCGGGTCATCGCCTGTGACACCCCGGCCGGGCTCAAGGAGCGCGTCGCCGGAGAGGTGCGGGTCGAGCTGGTGTGGCGGGAGCAGGCCCCGCTGGAGGTGCCCGAGGTGGCCGTCCTGCGGGAGCGGGCCACCGAGTCCGGCCGGCGCTGGACGCTGCGGCTCGCGCCCGAGGAGGCGCGGGCCGTCGTCGCCACCGTGACCGGCGGGGCCGCCTTCGCCGCCCTCGACGACTTCACCCTCGCCACGCCCAGCCTGGAGGACGTCTATCTGGCGCTGGGCGGGGCCGCACGGCAGGGGCTGGTGAAGGCGTGACCGTGAGCGTGTGCGTGAACGCCGGGGCGACCGGGCCCGTACGGGAAGGCGCGGCGGCCGTACGTGCCGTGGATGCCGCAGGGAAGAGGAGCAGCGCGACGTGAGTGTCGTACCCGCGGAGGTTCTGCCGGGCGGTGCCCTGGCCGTGGAGGAGACGGTGCCGGGTGCGGCGGCCGAGCTGGGTCCGCGCGCGCGGCTGTGGCCGTCGCTGGTGGCCGTCTACCGGGCCCAGCTGTCCCGGGCCCGGGTGGCACGGATCCCGCTGCTGTTCGTCGCGACCTTCCAGTCCGTCGGCATCATGATCATGATGCGCGGGGTGGTCGACAGCCGTGGCGAGGCCCAGTCCGTGGTGGCGGGGTCCTCGGTGGTCGTCGTCGCCTACGTGGCGCTGAACCTGCTGGCCCAGTACTTCGGGCAGCTGCGGGCGAGCGGCGGTCTCGACCACTACGCCACGCTGCCGGTGCCGCCGGCCTCGGTGGTGCTCGGGGCGGCCGCGGCGTACGCCTCCTTCACCGTGCCCGGGACGCTGGTCACGGCCGTCTTCGGGTGTGTGCTCTTCGGGCTGCCGCTGGGGAACCTGTGGATCCTCGTCGCCGTGATCCCGCTCGCCGGGGCCGCCCTGGCGGGGCTGGGCGCGGCCTGCGGACTGCTCGCCCCGCGCCCCGAACTCGCCACGCTGCTCGGACAGCTGGGCATGTCCGCGGCGCTGCTGCTCGGTGTGCTGCCGCCGGACCGGATGCCGGCGATCATTCAGTTCGCCCGTGATCTGCTGCCGTCGACGTACGGCGTGGAGGCCTACGCCCGGACCTTCGGGGCGGCGCCCGACTGGGCCGTCGTCCTCGCTGACCTGGGTGTGTGCGCCGGGGTGGGGGTCGTGTCGCTGGCCCTCGCCACCTGGGCGTACCGCAGGGCCGCCGTCCGGTGACGCACCACACAGGCCGACCTGGCACGATGTCAGGGTGACCGCACCGTTGACGCCGCCTCCGCCGCCGCACGACCAGCCCTCGCACCAGGCCTGGCAGGCGCCGCCGCCTGCCGGGGCGGGGTTCGGAGCAGAGTACGGACAGGACGGTCCCGGGATGAAGACCGAACTGCGGGAGGCCGCGGTGATCGTCCTCGCGGTGGCCGTGAGCGGTGCGCTGCTGGGGCTGCTGTGGCTGTGGCTGGCGCCGCATGTGCCGCTGGTGGCGGACCAGTCCGGGAAGAGCTGGGCGGTCTACCTCAAGGACACCGAGGGTGAGCAGGCGGCGGGCGTGGACGGAACGTTCACGCTGCTGGCGCTGGCCTTCGGGGTGGTGAGTGCGGTCGTGGTGTTCCTGTGGCGGCGGCGTGGGGGTGTGCCGTTGGTGGTGGCGCTGGGTGTGGGAGGGCTGCTGGGGTCGCTGCTCGCGTGGCGGCTGGGGGTGTGGCTGGGGCCGGAGCAGGATGTGATCGCCCATGCCAAGGCGGTGGGGAAGGGGGTGACGTTCTCCGCGCCGCTGAAGCTCGGGGCGAGGGGGGCGTTGCTGGCGTGGTCGTTGTCGGCGTTGCTGGTGCATCTGGGGTTGATGGCGCTGTTCGGGCCCCGTGACCCCGAGCCGCCGTATGCGGACGGACCGTACGCCGCACCACCGGCGTAGTTTTCTCGCCCCCGCCGCCCCTACCCGTCCCATCCCCAGGGGGCCGCGCCCCCTTCGACCCCCGCCCCCTGGGGGCTGCGCCCCCAGACCCCCCTTCGGCCTGAACGGCCTCGTCCTCAAACGCCGGACGGGCTGAAGATGTGGCTTGGCGCCGTGGTCCTCAAACGCCGGACGGGCTGAAGATGTGGCTTGGCGCCGTGGTCCTCGAACGCCGGACGGGCTGAAGATGTGGCTTGGCGCCGTGGTCGTCGAACGCCGGGCGGGCTGAAGATGCGGCTGGGGTCGTCATAGCCGGGCGGGCTCTTCAATGCCGGTGTGGGCGGAAGAGTCAGGGGCGCGGGGAACTGTGCGACCGGCCACGTGCGGCCTGTGGTCGGCAGGTGGCCGCGCCCCCGACCCCTATGCCGGACGGCGGCCGTGGTTCGAGCGGCCCTTCTTGATGCGCCACTTCCTTTTCCGGGTCTTCTTCGACATGCCTTCCGTACTTAACCCAGGACGGAGGCTTCGTCGAGGGGTCACGCACGTCCGATGGGGGCGAGGGTGGCTCGGGTGAGGTCGGCGAGGGCCGTGGGTGTCAGTTCGACCTCCAGGCCGCGGCGGCCGGCCGAGACGCAGATGGTGGCGTGGGCCGAGGCGGAGGCGTCCAGGACCGTGGGGAGCTTCTTGCGCTGGCCGAGCGGGGAGATGCCGCCGCGGACATAGCCTGTCGTGCGTTCGGCGAGGGCCGGGTCCGCCATCGCCGCCCGCTTGCCGCCCACCGCCGTGGCGAGAGCCTTGAGGTCCAGGCTGCCCGCGACCGGGACGACCGCGACCGTGAGCGTGCCGTCCACGTCCGCGACCAGGGTCTTGAAGACACGGTCCGGGGAGACCCCCATCGCCTCCGCCGCCTCCTCGCCGTAGGACGGGTGGGAGGGGTCGTGCTCGTAGGAGTGGACGGTGAAGTCCACGCCCGCCGCGGTCAGGGCCACCGTCGCCGGGGTGCCGCCCCCGGACTGCTGCTGCTTCTTCGGCTTCTTCGGCATGTCAGGAAACCCCGGCTCAGTTCAGGCTCGTCGGCGACCGCGTCAGCTCCGACGCGGGCAATGACGGCAGGTTACGGATGATCGCCGTTTCGGAGCGAAGGAGTTTCAGCTCGTCGCGGAGGCGGGAGGCCGTGTCGGGGGCTTGCAGCAGCCGCTGCTTGGTGGGGGTGTCGTGCATCATCGCGGCGGCGACCAGGTAGGAGACGACGGAGGGCTCGTCGGGGAGGTCGACCCCGCTGGAGAGCGAACGCTCCCGGGCTCCCGCCAGGCGCTTCTGGTACTGGCGGAAGGCCCGCAGCACTCCTTCGGCCAGCGCGCCCGCCTCGTCGCCGGGGTCCTCCTCCAGCTCCTCCAGCTCCGCGGTCAGGAACGGTCCCGACGCGTCGACGGAGAGCAGCCGCACCCGGCTCGTCCCTGTCGCCAGCACCTCGAACGTGCCGTTCGCCCGCTCCCGGATCGTCGCCGCGTCCGCCACGCAGCCCACCCGGTGGAAGGACGTGAGGGGGTCGGGTCCGAAGCCGGCCGCCGGGCCCCGGTCGGGCTGGGCCGTCGGGTCCGGCATGCCCGGCGCGCTCGGTGCCACCTCGTGGCCGTCGCGGATCGCGACGACGGCGAACCGGCGCGGTTCTTCCTCGGGGGTCTTCAGCAGGTCGCGCATCATGGCGCGATAGCGCTCCTCGAAGACGTTCAACGGCAGCACCAGCCCCGGGAACAGCACCGAGTTCAGCGGAAAGAGGGGGAGACGGACGGTGGTCACGGCGCCACAGCCTAGTGGTCATCGGCGGGGACTTGTCCGCCGTGCTCGGCCCGTGGAAGTCCCGAGGCCCTCGGCGAGAGGGTCGGGCCGGCCTCGGGATGGGGCTCGGTACCGGCCAGCAGCTGGGCCCGCAGCCGTACGAAATGGCCCAGCGGGTCGTCGGACAGCCGGGCCCAGGGGAACGACGTGGCGTACGGGCCGATCATGTGCAGCTGGGTGCGGGCGTCCTCCCAGCGTTCCAGCCGGACCAGGAGGTACATCAGTTTGTTGCGGACCTCGGCCGGCCAGAGGTCGGCCGCCGGGAACCGCGCGGAGAGCGTGATCGCCCGGTCGGCCGCCACGTCCAGGCGGGCGCGCGGCACCTCGGGGCCGCAGCCGTCGGTGAGATAGGCGAAGGCCGCGCGGGCGGGCAGGGCCTGGACGAGCGAGTCGGGCGGGGCGTCCTGCGCGGCCGTGTCGGCGAAGTCGAAGCACTCGCCGTGCGAGCCGTGCCAGTACGTGCCCAGGTAGCGCAGGGCCGCCACATGGCAGCCGTAGTGGTGCGGGGCGCGGCGGACCGCGGCCTCCCAGAGTTCCTCGAAGTACTTGTGGCCGGCGTTCGAGCCGCGGGCGTGGTCCAGGGCGATCCGCCATGGGACCGGGTCGCGGTCGTCGCCCCGGGCGGCGGCCGTGATCACGGGACTCACCGCGCGTAGCAACTCGGATCGGGCGGGGGAACCCCAGGCGTGGTCCACCGCCAGCTGGGCCCGGAGCAGCAGCAGGTCGGGGTCGTGCGGGGCGGCCCGGAACCAGTCGTCGAGCCACTCGGCGCGCGAGCGGGCGAAGAGGGCCAGCCGGTGCACGTACCGGTCCCGTGCCTCCCACTCGGTCGCGGCCCGGGTACCGGCCAGCAGGGCCGCGGCGGGTTCGTACGCGCCCTGGCCGGCCGCGATCAGCACCGGGGCGAGCTGTTCGTCGGGCGCGTCGAGAAGTACCTCGTCGTCAGCCGGCAGCGGGCCGAGGGCGGGGCGCGAGGTGGTTCTTGCCGTCCGTGCGGAACGGAACAGCGCGCGCAGTGAAGCCATGGTTCCGCCATTGAATGTCCGCTGGTCGGGCCTGCGCCAGACCGCCCGGCCAACTCCACGAAAGTTGTACGACTCCAGGTCAAGGACAGGTAAAAGGTGACTGTTGCTCACCTGTTGGGTACCTGTCAGAAGAAGCGCTACCCCCGCCGCAGCAGCCGCGTCGCCCCCGCCGCCACCGTGGTTGCCAGGATCCAGCCCAGCAGGATCATCACGGCCGCCGCCCACTGCCAGCCGCCGCTGAGCCGCCACTGGCCGGCCTGGCCCAGGTCGATCACCGGCAGCAGCAGGTCGAGGACGAACAGCGCCGGATCCCAGACCGGGTGGCCGCCCGGGCCCATCGGCGGATGCGGGGCGTGCGCGAAGGCGAGCGTGCCCGCCGCCCACAGCACCGCCATCCACACCGCCGCCCGGCCCGGCCGGTAGCCGTAGGCCACCGTCAGGTCCTGCGCGTACCCCCAGACCTTGGCGGCCGGCGGCAGCGTCTCGCGGCGCCGCCGCTGCTTGGCGAGCAGCACCTCGCGGGCGTCCTCGTCCTCGCCGGCGGCCCGCAGCACGGTCGCCAGCCGCTCGTACGGCTCCGGGTTGTACTCGGCGGTGGCCGCCGCCACCCAGCCGAGCCGCCGGGTCAGCGGGAACGGGCCCTGCGGCACCAGGTTCTCGTAGGCGAAGCCGCCCATGTGCAGCCGCCCCGGGCCCGGCCAGCTGGTCGCCCGGTCGACCAGGTTGACCACCCGGGCGCCGGACAGCAGCACCCCGCCGCGCTGCGGCTCCTCGCCGAGGAACCGCAGCTCCGGCGCCTGCACCCGGCGCAGCGACAGCTGCTGGCTGTCCGTGAAGGTGAACCGTGCCCGCTCCAGGTCGATGGCGTCCCCGAACCGCCCGTCGTCCAGCCGTATCCCGCCCTGGCACTCGAACCGCTGGATCCGGGTCCCGCGCGCCGGGGTCGTGCCGCTCTGCCAGGGGCCGCCCACCCCGGCCGGGGTGAGGTAGAGGGTGCGGCCGACGGTCAGCTGGGGCGCGTTCAGCGCGAACCGCCCGTCCGGGTTGCGCAGCCGGGCGCCGCGCAGGCTCAGCGAGACACCCACCTTGGCGCTGCGCAGGCTCAGCTCCCCGTGCGACTCGAGGAGCTCCGCCTGCAGATCCTGTCCCACGGTCATGCCGTCCGCCGCGATCGACCGGCCGCTGCGGTCCCGGTACACCACCGCCTGGTTCAGCAGCAGGTCGGTGCCGATGTGCGCGTCGGTCAGCCGGACCCCGCCCAGGAACCGGCAGCGCGGCAGATGCAGATCGCCCTCGGTGTGCACCCGCGCGGCCTCCAGCCGGGGCGCCGCGCAGTCCACGAACCGCGCGGTCGTGAAGTGCGCCTCCGGCAGCAGGATCTCGTCGTCGAACCGGCAGCCGCGCAGCTCCAGGTACGGGGTGACGGTGCCGCCCGCCAGGTCCAGCGTGCCGCTGATCCGTACCCCGGCCAGCTTCAGCGAGGCCACCCGGCCCGCGAGTGCCGGCGGCCCGTCCAGCAGCAGCCAGCACACGATCCGCGCCCGCACGGTCCGCTCCGGCCCCCACGGATGGCCGCCGTGCGGATCGTCCACCTGCGCGTCGCCGCTGCTCAGGTCGTACACACTGCCGTTGCGGAACGCCTGCCACATACCGGCCTCGGCCGCGGTCAGATCGTCCGGCAGGTCCCCGTCCCGGACGCCGTCCCCCTCGGTCACGGCTCTTCCTTCTTCCTCAACTACTCGTGAGTCATGTTTCGGTACAACCGGTGATGCCCGGTGGGTGAGATCCCGAACACAGATGGTGAACACGATCTTCCGGGTTCCGGCCAGGCTATGTACCGGCCGTTGGCCCAGGTTCTGTATCAGCCATTGATACGCGCGGACGGGCCCCGAGTGCCGTCTGAGAGAATTGGGTCTGTGATCTCCCGAATCGATCTGCGCGGCGACGCCCTCCCCGAGGGCCCCGCACTGCGCGACCTGCTGCCCCGAGCCGACTTCGACGTCTCGGCCGCCCTGGAGAAGGTGCGTCCGATCTGCGAGGCCGTGCATCATCGGGGCGACGCGGCGCTGATCGACTTCGCCGAGAAGTTCGACGGGGTCACCCTCGAGCAGGTGCGGGTGCCCGCCCAGGCGCTCGAGAAGGCCCTGGCGGAGCTCGACCCGGCGGTGCGCGCGGCCCTGGAGGAGTCCATCCGGCGCGCCCGTCTCGTCCACCGCGAGCAGCGTCGTACGAACCACACGACCCAGGTGGTGCCCGGCGGTTCGGTCACCGAGAAGTGGGTGCCGGTGGAGCGCGTCGGGCTGTACGCGCCGGGCGGGCGGTCGGTCTACCCGTCCTCCGTCGTCATGAACGTCGTCCCGGCCCAGGAGGCCGGCGTCGAGTCCATCGCGCTGGCCTCGCCCGCCCAGGCGGAGTTCGGCGGTCTGCCGCACCCGACCATCCTCGCCGCCTGCGCCCTGCTCGGCGTCGACGAGGTATACGCGGCCGGCGGCGCCACCGCCGTCGCGATGTTCGCGTACGGCACCGAGTCCTGCCCGCCCGCCGACATGGTCACCGGCCCCGGCAACATCTGGGTCGCCGCCGCCAAGCGCTACTTCACCGGAAAGATCGGCATCGACGCCGAGGCCGGCCCGACCGAGATCGCGGTCCTCGCGGACGCCACCGCCGACCCGGTGCACGTCGCCGCCGACCTGATCAGCCAGGCCGAGCACGACCCGCTGGCCGCCGCCGTCCTGGTCACCGACTCGGTGGAGCTCGCGGACGCGGTCGAGAAGGAGCTGGCACCGCAGGTCGCGGCCACCAAGCACGTCGACGACCGGATCGTCCCCGCCCTGAAGGGCCGGCAGTCCGCGATCGTCCTGGTCGACGGCGTCGAGGAGGGCCTCAGGGTCGTCGACGCGTACGGCGCCGAGCACCTGGAGATCCAGACGGCCGACGCCGCCGCCGTGGCCGACCGGGTCCGCAACGCGGGCGCGATCTTCATCGGGCCCTGGGCGCCGGTCTCCCTCGGCGACTACGCCGCCGGGTCCAACCACGTGCTGCCCACCGGCGGCTGCGCCTGCCACTCCTCCGGCCTGTCCGTGCAGTCCTTCCTGCGCGGCATCCACATCGTGGACTACACGAAGGACGCGCTGGCCGACGTCGCGCACCACGTGGTCACGCTGGCGGAGGCGGAGGACCTGCCCGCGCACGGCGCGGCGATCAAGGCAAGGTTCGGGTGGAAGGTACCGGCGAGCAAGTGAACCTCGGAATCGACGATCTCCCCGTACGGGACGAGCTGCGCGGCAAGTCCCCCTACGGAGCGCCCCAGCTGGACGTTCCGGTACGGCTGAACACCAACGAGAACCCCTACCAGCTGCCCGAGCCGCTGGTCGAGCGGATCGTGGAGCGGGTCCGCGAGGCCGCCCGCGACCTGAACCGCTACCCCGACCGGGACGCGGTCCAGCTCCGCACCGAGCTGGCCAGGTACCTCACGAAGACCGGCAACCACCCGCTCTCCCTCGCGAACGTCTGGGCGGCCAACGGCTCCAACGAGGTCATCCAGCAACTGCTGCAGACCTTCGGCGGCCCCGGCCGCACCGCGATCGGCTTCGAGCCGTCGTACTCGATGCACGCGCTCATCGCCCGCGGCACCGGCACCGGCTGGATCTCCGGCCCGCGGCGCGAGGACTTCGCCCTCGACGTCGAGGCCGCCTCGGCGGCCATCGCCGCGCACAAGCCGGACGTCGTCTTCATCACCACCCCCAACAACCCCACGGGCAACGCGGTGCCGCCCGAGACGGTCCTCGCGCTCTACGAGGCCGCCCAGGCCGCCAAGCCCTCCATGGTCGTCGTCGACGAGGCCTACATCGAGTTCAGCCACGGCGCCTCGCTGCTGCCGCTGCTCGAAGGACGGCCGAATCTCGTCGTCTCCCGGACGATGTCGAAGGCCTTCGGGGCGGCCGGCCTGCGCCTCGGCTACCTCGCCGCGCACCCCGCGGTGGTGGACGCCGTACAGCTCGTACGGCTGCCGTACCACCTGTCGGCGATCACCCAGGCGACCGCGCTGGCCGCCCTGGAGCACACCGACACGCTGCTGAAGTACGTCGAGCAACTGAAGGCCGAGCGGGACCGGCTGGTCGCCGAGTTGCGGGCGGCCGGGTTCGAGGTCACCGAGTCCGACGCGAACTTCGTGCAGTTCGGACGGTTCGAGGAGCCGCACGCCGTCTGGCAGAAGATCCTCGACCGGGGAGTCCTCGTCCGGGACAACGGTGTGCCCGGCTTCCTGCGGGTGTCCGCCGGAACCCCCGAAGAGAACGACGCGTTCCTCGACGCGGTACGTGAAGTCAAGAAGGAGCTGGACGCATGACCCGCGTAGGGCGCGTGGAGCGCACCACCAAGGAGACCTCGGTCCTCGTCGAGATCGACCTCGACGGCACCGGCAAGACCGACATCAAGACCGGCGTCGGCTTCTACGACCACATGCTCGACCAGCTCGGCCGGCACGGTCTGTTCGACCTCACCGTGAAGACCGACGGCGACCTGCACATCGACTCGCACCACACCATCGAGGACACCGCCCTCGCCCTCGGCGCCGCCTTCAAGCAGGCCCTCGGCGACAAGGTGGGGATCTACCGGTTCGGCAACTGCACGGTCCCGCTCGACGAGTCCCTCGCCCAGGTGACCGTGGACCTGAGCGGCCGCCCGTACCTCGTGCACACCGAGCCCGAGAAGATGGCGCCGATGATCGGCGAGTACGACACCACCATGACTCGGCACATCCTGGAGTCCTTCGTGGCCCAGGCGCAGATCGCGCTGCACGTGCACGTGCCCTACGGGCGCAACGCGCACCACATCGTGGAGTGCCAGTTCAAGGCGCTGGCACGGGCGCTGCGCTACGCCTCCGAGCGTGACCCGCGCGCGGCCGGCATCCTCCCCTCGACGAAGGGCGCGCTGTAAAGCCATGAACGGGCTGTCCACCGTACTGATCGTCGTCGGCCTCTTCCTGGTCGGCGGAATCATCTCCTTCGTCAAGCAGAAGATGCCCACCAGCCTGATCGTGCTGCTCTCGATCGGCGCCGCGATGTGCCTGGCGGCGGGTGTCGTGAGGCTGGAGGTGTGGAATTGAGCGGATCCTCCAAGAAGGTCGTCGTCTTCGACTACGGCTTCGGGAACGTGCGGTCCGCCGAGCGGGCCCTCGCCCGCACCGGGGCCGACGTCGAGATCACCCGTGACTTCGACAAGGCCATGAACGCGGACGGGCTGCTGGTGCCGGGCGTCGGCGCCTTCGCCGCCTGCATGCAGGGCCTCAAGGAGGCCCGCGGGGACTGGATCATCGACCGCCGGCTGTCCGGCGGGCGGCCGGTCATGGGCGTCTGCGTCGGCATGCAGATCCTGTTCGCGCGCGGCATCGAGCACGGCGTGGAGACCGAGGGCCTCGACGAGTGGCCCGGCTCGGTCGAGCCGCTCCAGGCCGAGATCGTGCCCCACATGGGCTGGAACACCGTGGACGCGGCGCCCGGCTCGGCCCTGTTCGCCGGCCTGGACACCGACGCGCGCTTCTACTTCGTACACTCCTACGCCGTCCACGACTGGTCGCTGGAGACGCACAACGCGTCGATGCGGGCCCCGCTCGTCACCTGGGCCACGCACGGCAAGCCGTTCGTGGCCGCCGTCGAGAACGGCGCCCTGTGGGCCACGCAGTTCCACCCCGAGAAGTCCGGCGACGCCGGCGCCCAGCTCCTCACCAACTGGATCGGAACACTGTGAGCAAGCTCGAACTCCTCCCCGCCGTCGACGTCCGCGACGGCCAGGCCGTCCGCCTCGTGCACGGCGAGTCGGGAACCGAGACCTCCTACGGCTCCCCCCTCGAAGCCGCCCTCTCCTGGCAGGCGTCGGGCGCCGAGTGGCTCCACCTGGTCGACCTGGACGCCGCGTTCGGCACCGGCGACAACCGCGCGCTGGTCGCCGAGGTCACCCACGCCATGGACATCAAGGTCGAGCTCTCCGGCGGCATCCGCGACGACGCCACCCTGGCCGCCGCCCTCGCCACCGGCTGCACCCGGGTCAACCTCGGCACGGCCGCCCTGGAGACCCCGGAGTGGGTCGCCAGGGTCATCGCCGAGCACGGCGACAAGATCGCGGTCGGCCTGGACGTCAAGGGCACCACCCTCCGCGGCCGCGGCTGGACCCGGGACGGCGGCGACCTCTACGAGACGCTGGCCCGCCTCGACAAGGAGGGCTGCGCGCGCTACGTCGTCACCGACATCGCCAAGGACGGCACCCTCCAGGGCCCGAACCTGGAGCTGCTGCGCAACGTCTGCGCGGCGACGGACCGGCCGGTCGTGGCCTCCGGCGGCGTGTCGTCGCTCGACGACCTCCGTGCGCTGGCCGAACTGGTACCCCTCGGTGTCGAGGGCGCCATCGTCGGAAAGGCGCTGTACGCCAAGGCGTTCACCTTGGAAGAAGCACTGGAGGCTACATCTTGAAAAAGGGCACAGTGTCATGACGTTTGAGGCCGTACGGCGCGCGCAGAGCGGAAGTCCCTGGGAAGAGTCCTTCGGTTTCGCCCGCGCCGTGGCGGCGGGCGACCGGGTCGTGGTGGGCGGTACGACGTCCTTCAAGGGCACGGTGCTGTACGGGGAGGGCGACCCGTACGAGCAGGCCAAGGTGGCCTTCACCGCGGCCCTGGAGGCGATCGCCGAGTTCGGGCTCGGACCCGAGTCGGTGATCCGCACACGGATGTACCTGACCCACGTCCGGGACGTGGACGCGGTGGGCCGGGCCCACAAGGAGATCTTCGACGGGGTGCGCCCGGTGTCCACCCTGCTGGTCGTGGAGGGTTTCGTCGACCCGCGCATCCTGGTCGAAGTCGAACTGGAAGCCTTCCGAGGCTAGAGGCATACAGAGGAGCCGTGGATTCATGACCCTGGCGGTCCGAGTCATCCCCTGCCTGGACGTGGACAACGGCCGGGTCGTCAAGGGTGTCAACTTCCAGAACCTGCGCGACGCGGGCGACCCGGTCGAGATGGCCAAGGTGTACGACGCGGAGGGCGCCGACGAGCTGACCTTCCTGGACATCACCGCGTCCTCCGGCAACCGGGAGACCACCTACGACGTGGTGCGCCGCACCGCCGAGCAGGTGTTCATCCCGCTGACGGTGGGCGGCGGGGTGCGCACCGCCGAGGACGTCGACAAGCTGCTGCGGGCCGGCGCCGACAAGGTGGGCGTCAACACGGCGGCGATCGCCCGCCCCGACCTCATCCGTGAGATCGCGGAGCGCTTCGGCCGCCAGGTGCTGGTCCTCTCCGTCGACGCCCGCCGCACCGAGGCGGGCTCCTTCGAGGTCACCACCCACGGCGGCCGCCGCGGCACCGGCATCGACGCGGTCGAGTGGGCCCACCGGGCCGCCGAACTCGGCGCCGGCGAGATCCTGCTCAACTCCATGGACGCGGACGGCACCAAGGACGGCTACGACCTGGAGATGATCACGGCCGTCCGCAAGCACGTCACGGTCCCGGTCATCGCCTCCGGCGGCGCCGGCAAGCTGGCCGACTTCGCCCCCGCCGTCGGCGCGGGCGCGGACGCGGTCCTCGCGGCCTCCGTCTTCCACTTCGGCGACCTGCGCATCGGCGAGGTGAAGCAGGCGCTGCGGGAGGCCGGGCACCCCGTGCGCTAGCAGGTCAGCCCTTCGGCTGGGCCAGCTGGATCAGGTTGCCGACCGTGTCGTCCAGGACGGCCGCGATCACCGGGCCCTGCTCCTGCGGCTCGTGCGCGAACCGGACGCCGAGGGCGCGCAGCCGCTCGTACTCCGCGTGGATGTCGTCCACCGAGAAGACGATCGCCGGGAGCCCCGCCTCGTAGACGGCCTTGCGGTACGGCTCCGCGACGGGGCCCTGGCCGGGCTCCAGGAGCAGCTGGAGGTCCTGCTGGGCCCCGCCCGGCGCGCCGACCGTGATGAACAGGGTGCCGCCGCCCAGGTCGAGGCGGGTGCGGGTCTCGAAGCCGAGGACGTCGGTGTAGAAGGCGTGCGCCCTGGTCACGTCGTCGACGTAGACATTCGTCATCGCGACCTTGATCACCGCGTGCTCCTCAGATGCCCAGCTGCCTGGAGTCGTGCAGCTTGGCGATCGCGTTCTCGTCGCCGTCCACCTCGACCTTCGCTGCGCTCTGCCGGCCGAAGGCGAACATCAGCAGCTCGGAGGGCTCGCCCGTCACCGTCACCACGGGGGCTCCCCGGTGCGCGACCGCCGTCTGGCCGTCCGGGCGGCGCAAGACGAGACCGGTCGGCACACCCCGGCCCAGCAGCCGCGCGGTGCGCTCCAGACGCGCCCACAGGGCGTCCTGGAAGACGGGGTCCAGCTCGCGCGGCGACCAGTCCGGCTGGGCCCGGCGGACGTCCTCCGTGTGGACGTAGAACTCCACCGTGTTGGCCGCCTCGTCCACCTGCTTCAGCTGGAACGGCGAGAACCGCGGCGGGCCGGTACGGATCAGCTGGATCAGCTCCTCGTACGGCTTCGCGGCGAACTCCGCCGTCACCTTCTCCAGGCGCGGCGCGAGCTGCTTGATCAGGGTGCCCCCGGCCGCGTCCGGCCGGCGCTCGCGCACCACCACGTGCGCGGCCAGATCACGGGTCAGCCAGCCCTCGCAGAGGGTCGGCTCCTCGGGACCGGCGGTCTCCAAGAGGTCGGCGAGCAGAAGCCGTTCACGCTTGGCGAAGGTCGACATACCGCCAGCCTACGGCCATACCCAGCGTCCGGACAGTGGACACGGACCGTGACTGTCGGTGCGGCGCGGCACAATGGCACCCATGACCAGTACGACCGGTACGACGGGTACACCCCCGTCCAGTGGCCTCGCCCCGGAGATCGCCGCCCGCCTCAAGCGCAGCGCCGACGGCCTCCTGCCCGCCATCGCCCAGCAGTACGACACCGGCGAGGTGCTGATGCTCGGCTGGATGGACGACGAGGCGCTGCACCGGACCCTCACCACCGGCCGCTGCACCTACTGGTCGCGCAGCCGCCGGGAGTACTGGGTCAAGGGCGACACCTCCGGCCACTTCCAGTGGGTCAAGTCGGTCGCGCTCGACTGCGACGCCGACACCGTGCTGGTCAAGGTCGACCAGGTGGGCGCCGCCTGCCACACCGGCGACCGCACCTGCTTCGACGCCGACGTGCTCCTCAAGGACGTCGAGCACGCCCACGAGGGCGCCGGTTCCGGCACACCCGCCTCGGATCAGTAAGGTCTGCCGCCATGGACCTCGAGACCTTCCGCAAGCTGGCGACCGACCGGCGCGTCATCCCGGTCACCCGCAAGCTCCTCGCCGACGGCGACACCCCGGTCGCGCTCTACCGCAAGCTCGCCGCCGAGCGCCCCGGCACCTTCCTGCTGGAGTCCGCCGAGAACGGCCGCACGGCGTATCAATGGTCTCGGTACTCCTTCGTCGGCGTCCGCTCCTCGGCCACCCTCACCACCCGGGACGGCCAGGCCCACTGGCTCGGCGCCCCGCCGGTCGGCGTCCCGGTCGAGGGCGACCCGCTGGCCGCCCTGCGCGCCACCATCGAGGCCCTGCACACCCCCCACGACCAGGACCTCCCGCCCTTCACCGGCGGCATGGTCGGCTACCTCGGCTACGACATCGTGCGCCGCCTGGAGAAGATCGGCCCGGGCGAGCGGGACGACCTCGCACTGCCCGAGCTCACCATGCTGCTCACCAGCGACCTGGCCGTCATGGACCACTGGGAGGGCTCGGTCCTGCTGATCGCCAACGCGATCAACCACAACGACCTCGACACGGGCGTCGACGAGGCCCACGCCGACGCCGTGGCCCGGCTGGACGCGATGGAGCGGGACCTCTCCCGCGCGGTCGCCCAGCCGCCCGCCGTCCTGCCGCCCTCGGAGCTTCCCGAGTACACCGCCCTGTGGGGCGGCCCCGACTTCCAGGTCGCCGTCGAGGACATCAAGGAGCGCATCCGCGCGGGCGAGGCCTTCCAGGTCGTCCCCTCCCAGCGCTTCGAGACGCCGTGCACGGCGTCTGCGCTGGACGTCTACCGCGTCCTGCGGGCCACCAACCCGTCGCCGTACATGTACCTCTTCCGTTTCGACGGGTTCGACGTCGTGGGATCCAGTCCGGAGGCGCTCGTCAAGGTCGAGGACGGGCAGGCCATGGTCCACCCCATCGCCGGCACCCGCCCGCGCGGGGCCACCCCGCAGGAGGACCAGGCCCTCGCCGACGAGCTGATGGCCGACCCCAAGGAGCGCGCCGAGCACCTGATGCTCGTCGACCTCGGACGCAACGACCTGGGCCGGGTCTGCGAGCCCGGCTCCGTCGAGGTCGTCGACTTCATGTCCGTCGAGCGGTACTCGCACGTCATGCACATCGTGTCGACGGTCACCGGAAAGGTCGCCGAGGGCCGCACCGCCTTCGACGTCCTCACCGCCTGCTTCCCGGCCGGCACCCTCTCCGGTGCCCCCAAGCCCCGGGCGATGCAGATCATCGACGAACTGGAGCCGTCCAGAAGGGGGCTGTACGGCGGCTGCGTCGGCTACCTCGACTTCGCCGGGGACTCCGACACCGCCATCGCCATCCGCACCGCCCTGCTGCGCGACGGCACGGCGTACGTCCAGGCGGGCGCCGGTATCGTCGCCGACTCCAATCCGGTCGCCGAGGACCAGGAGTGCCGCAACAAGGCGGCGGCGGTCCTGCGGGCCGTGCACACGGCCAACAGACTGGGCGCGCAGGGCGAGTAGGGGCGAGTGGGGCGCTTCTCACGCGACCCCGGGTGACCGTTCGCCCGGGGTTCAGGCGATAGTGGAGTACGTGACTGCTGTTCCTCACCCCCCTTCCGAAGCCGCCGCACCCGAGCGCTCCGGCCGCCGCAGCCTTGCCGCGGCGCTCCTGTTCGGCGCGCTCGGCGCGGCCGTGGCCCTGCTGTCCACCCGGCAGCGCTGGGCCGAGGGCACCGCGACGGTGGCCGGCGGCGACTTCCCGCTGACCGCCAAGGGCAGCGACGTCACGGGCGTCCCCGCGGCCCTCGCCATAGTGGGCCTCGCCGCGCTCGTCGCCGTCTTCGCCGTCCGCAGGGCCGGCCGCTTCGTGGTCTCCGGGCTGCTCGCGCTCTCCGGCGCCGGCATCCTCGCCGCGGCCCTGCTGGGCGCCTCCGACGACTCCGCGCTCGACGAGAAGGCCGCCCAGGCCAGCGGTGACACCTCCGCGACGGTCGCTGCGCTCAGCCACACCGGCTGGCCGTACGTCGCCGCGGCCGGCGGTGCGCTCATCCTGGTCGCGGGGTTGCTGGCGCTGCGCTACGGGCGGCTGTGGCCCGCCATGTCCGGGCGTTACGAGCGGGGCACGGGGGCGGAGCGGCCGCGCCGGGCGCCGAAGCCGGTGGATCCGGACCGGCCCGAGGACATCTGGAAGGCGCTGGACCGGGGCGAGGATCCGACCGGAGCGTGAGATCGGGAATGGGTTGTCGGTCGGCTGCGGGTGCGTTGTGGCTGGTCGCGCAGTTCCCCGTATCGGGGCGCTTCAGTCGATGTGGCGAATCAGACGTCACCCCCGCGTCCGGCACGGGGACTCGTACGGGACAATGGAGGACGAGCGTCCGGAACGGACCCGTACGAGCGCGGCCACGGACGGCACGTACGACACGCACCAGCTAACGAGGAGCAAGTCATGGCGGGCAGCAGCCACGGTCACACCCCGGCCGCCTGGACCGGCGTCACCATCGCCTTCATCGGTTTCTGCGTCGCGGGCGCCTTCATGGTGATGGCCCAGCCGCTCGGCTTCTGGGCCGGCATGGTGATCGTGGTCCTCGGTGGTGTGGTCGGCATGATCATGCGCTCCATGGGTCTCGGCCAGCCGAAGCAGGCCGCCGCGCTCTCCTACACCACCTCGGCCGCCGCCACCCGCGAGCCGGTCGGCGCCGAGAGCTGACCCGCGAAGCTTCCTGAGGGGCGCCCCCGAGAGATCGGGGGCGCCCCTCACGCGCGTGTGCCGACGGTACGGGGCACAATGCGAGGCGTGAACGCCGACATCCAGCGCGCAGCCGTCCCACCGGCGATGCCCTCCCTCCGGGGCCGGCTGGCCGTGCCCGTCGCCGTGCTGGGCGCGGTCGTCGGTGCCTTCGCCTACGTCGGGACCGTCGACCCCAACCAGCCCGGCCACTACCCGGTCTGCCCGCTGTACCGGTTCACCGGCCTGTACTGCCCCGGCTGCGGCGGCCTGCGCAGCGCGCACGCGTTCGTCCACGGGGACTTCCTGGCCGCGCTGCGGGACAACGCGGCCGGTGTGGTCGCCTATCTGGCCTTCGCCGTCGTGTGGACCGTCTGGGTGGTGCGCGCGGTGCGCGGCCGGCCCGCCCGGATCGTGCTCAGGCCGGTGCAGATGTGGACGCTGGGCGCCTTGGTGCTGGTCTTCACCGTTGTCCGGAACCTGCCGTTCGGTGGCTGGTTGCATCCTTGATCGACTGGCGAACGTCCAGGTAGTGGGACCGGCGTCAACTCGATGCGAGGCCAGTGCCGTCCTGCGGATACCATCGCAGGTGACCATGAGTTTTCGAACCCATGGGATGTGACCGCTGGAAAGAACCGTCCGGAAGGGGGCCGCTCGCGTGAGTGTGCTCGACGAGATCATCGACGGAGTCCGTGCCGACCTCGCGGAACGGCAGGCGCGCGTCAGCCTCGACGAGCTCAAGGAGCGCGCGGCGAAGGCGCCCGCCGCCAAGGACGGCGTGGCCGCGCTGCGCGGTGAGGGCGTCAAGGTCATCTGTGAGGTCAAGCGCTCCAGCCCGTCCAAGGGCGCGCTGGCCGCGATCGCCGACCCGGCCGGGCTCGCCGCGGACTACGAGGCGGGCGGCGCGGCCGTCATCTCGGTCCTGACCGAGCAGCGCCGCTTCGGCGGCTCGCTGGCCGACCTGGAGGCGGTCCGGGCCCGGGTGGACATCCCGGTGCTGCGCAAGGACTTCATCGTCACGTCGTACCAGCTGTGGGAGGCCCGCGCGTACGGCGCCGACCTCGCGCTGCTGATCGTCGCCGCCCTCGACCAGCCGGCCCTGGAGTCGCTGATCGAGCGCGCCGAGTCGATCGGCCTCACCCCGCTCGTGGAGGTCCACGACGAGGACGAGATCGAGCGCGCGGTGGACGCCGGTGCCAAGATCATCGGCGTCAACGCGCGCAACCTGAAGACCCTGGAGGTCGACCGCACCACCTTCGAGCGGATCGCCCCGGAGATCCCCGACCACATCGTCAAGGTCGCCGAGTCCGGCGTCCGCGGCCCGCACGACCTGATCGCCTACGCCAACGCCGGCGCCGACGCGGTCCTGGTCGGCGAGTCCCTGGTCACCGGCCGCGACCCCAAGTCCGCGGTGGCCGACCTGGTCGCGGCGGGCGAACACCCCGCACTCCGGCACGGCCGCCCCTGATCACCCGCTAGGCTGACCCCGATGACTCTCACGGTGACGACGACAGTGGACCGGTACGCCCGCCTCGCGCGCGGCTGCCGGCCCCGCGGTTGCCGCGCCCCGGCCCGCCGAATCCACGGCCGCCGCGTGCGCTACGTCATCGGTGACGAACCGGGACAGGTGAACGGCCGTCGATGGCAGCGCGCCCCTCAGGGGCGCGGGGCCGTATCTGATCATGCGACTTCGTCGCGTGAGCGCGACCAGCCACACACGGCCTGAGGTCGTACGACGGACTCCGCCCCCACGGCGAATAGTGTCTTTTCACACGCACTCACCGTGAGGTTCTGGCATGCCCAGCGATTTCTTCTTCCCTGACCCCACCGGCCAGGTGCCCAGCGTCGAGGGCTACTTCGGCGCATTCGGCGGCAAGTTCATCCCGGAGGCCCTCGTCGCCGCCGTGGACGAGGTCGCCGTCGAGTACGACAAGGCCAAGCACGACCCCGAGTTCGCCCGCGAACTCGACGACCTGCTCCTCAACTACACGGGCCGCCCGTCGGCGCTCACCGAGGTCCCCCGGTTCGGCGCGGAAGCCGGCGGTGCCCGGATCTTCCTCAAGCGCGAGGACCTGAACCACACCGGCTCGCACAAGATCAACAACGTGCTCGGTCAGGCCCTGCTCACCAAGCGCATGGGCAAGACCCGGGTGATCGCGGAGACCGGCGCCGGCCAGCACGGCGTCGCCACCGCCACCGCCTGCGCGCTGTTCGGCCTCGACTGCACCATCTACATGGGCGAGATCGACACCCAGCGCCAGGCCCTGAACGTGGCCCGGATGCGCATGCTCGGCGCCGAGGTCATCGCCGTGAAGTCGGGCAGCCGTACGCTCAAGGACGCCATCAACGAGGCGTTCCGCGACTGGGTGGCGAACGTCGACCACACCCACTACCTCTTCGGTACGGTCGCAGGCCCGCACCCCTTCCCGGCCATGGTCCGCGACTTCCACCGGGTGATCGGCGTCGAGGCCCGCCGTCAGATCCTGGAGCGCGCGGGGCGCCTCCCCGACGCGGCGATCGCCTGCGTCGGCGGCGGCTCCAACGCCATCGGCCTCTTCCACGCCTTCATCCCCGACGCGGGCGTCCGCCTCATCGGCTGCGAGCCCGCGGGGCACGGCATCGAGACCGGCGAGCACGCGGCCACCCTCACCGCCGGCGAGCCCGGCATCCTGCACGGCTCCCGGTCCTACGTCCTCCAGGACGACGAGGGCCAGATCACCGAGCCGTACTCGATCTCGGCCGGTCTGGACTACCCCGGCATCGGCCCGGAGCACTCCTACCTCAAGGACTCCGGCCGCGGCGAGTACCGCGCGGTCACCGACGACGCGGCCATGCAGGCCCTGCGCCTGCTCTCCCGCACCGAGGGCATCATCCCGGCCATCGAGAGCGCCCACGCCCTCGCCGGCGCCCTGGAGGTCGGCAGGGAGCTCGGCAAGGACGGGCTGATCGTCGTCAACCTGTCAGGGCGTGGCGACAAGGACATGGACACCGCCGCGCGCTACTTCGGGCTGTACGACACCGACGCCGAGGTGGCCGCCGACGCCACCGCCACCGCCGAGATCGAGGGGGACGCCAAGTGAGCGGGAACATTCAGCTGCTGAACGGCACCCTCGCCGGTGCCAGGGCCGAGGGCCGCGCCGCGCTCATCGCCTACCTCCCGGCCGGGTTCCCGACCGTCGACGGCGGCATCGAGGCCATCAAGGCCGTCCTGGACGGCGGCGCGGACGTCGTCGAGGTCGGACTGCCGCACAGCGACCCGGTCCTGGACGGCCCGGTCATCCAGACCGCCGACGACATCGCCCTGCGCGGCGGCGTCAAGATCGCGGACGTCATGCGCACGGTCAAGGAGGCCTACGAGGCCACCGGCAGGCCGATCCTCGTCATGACGTACTGGAACCCCATCGACCGCTACGGCGTCGAGCGCTTCACCGCCGAGCTGGCCGAGGCGGGCGGCGCGGGCTGCATCCTGCCCGACCTGCCGGTCCAGGAGTCGGCGCTGTGGCGGGAGCACGCCGAGAAGCACGGCCTGGCGACGGTCTTCGTCGTGGCGCCGAGCAGCAAGGACGAGCGGCTCGCCAAGATCACGGCGGCGGGCAGCGGTTTCGTCTACGCGGCGTCCCTGATGGGGGTCACCGGTACGCGTGAATCGGTCGGCGCGCAGGCCCAGAACCTGGTCGAGCGCACCCGGGGCACCGGCACCGAGCTGCCCGTCTGCGTCGGCCTCGGCGTCTCCGACGCGGCCCAGGCCGCCGAGGTCGCCGGGTTCGCCGACGGGGTGATCGTCGGGTCGGCCTTCGTGAAGCGGATGCTGGAAGCGCCGGACCACGCGGCCGGTGTGGCGGCCGTGCGCGAGCTGGCCGGGGACCTGGCGAAGGGCGTGCGCGGACAGGCGTAGACCCACCAGGGTATCGCCGGACACAACAGAACATTCGGTCACTCGAACGGGTGGACCTGGGACCGGGGAGGCGCGGTGCGCCTCCCCGGTTCGTTCTGGGGGGTGTGAGCGAGAAGAATCGTGACGGAAAGCGGATGGCCCGCGAGCGGCTGGCGGCCGAGCGCGAGAAGCAGAAGGCCTCGGAGCGGCGACGGCGCGCGCTGATCGTCGGCGCGAGCGTCGTCTGCGTCCTGGGCCTGGCGGCGGTGATCGGCATCGTCGCCGCGAACGCGGGCAAGGACAAGAACAGTGAGAGCTCCGGCCCGGTCGTGGCGCCCTCGGGCGCGCAGGGCAAGGACAGCCTCGCGATCCCGGTCGGCAAGGACGACGCCAAGGCGACGCTCACCATCTGGGAGGACTTCCGCTGCCCGGCCTGCCAGGCCTTCGAGGCGGCGTACCGTCCGACGCTCCACGAGCTGGTCGACTCCGGCAAGCTCAGGATCGAGTACCACCTGGCCACGCTGATCGACGGCAACCTCGGCGGCAGCGGCTCCCGGCACGCGGCCAACGCGGCGGCCTGCGCCCAGGACGCGGGCAAGTTCCGCGACTTCCACGACGTGCTGTACGAGAACCAGCCGAAGGAGACCGACGACGCGTTCGCCAGCGATGCCAAGCTGATCGAGCTGGCCGGCAAGGTCGACGGCCTGGTCACGCCGGCGTTCGAGAAGTGTGTCAACGACGGCACGCACAACGCCTGGGTCGTCAAGTCCAACCAGGCCTTCCAGGCCGGCAAGTTCGGCGGCACCCCGACCGTGCTGCTCGACGGCAAGAACATCTACCAGGACCAGACGATGACCCCGGCCAAGCTGAAGCAGCTGGTCGAGGACGCGAACAAGGGGTAGGCGGCGGTAAGCGTTTCTCACGCCCCTGTTATGGAGCCGTAGCCGGGCTGGTTGCCGTGGGCCCGGTCCGGCACGGTAGCGTCGACCCTGCCATGGAAACACTTGCCTACATTCCCAGCCCTTCGCGCGGAGTGATCCACCTCGGTCCCATTCCGCTGCGCGGCTACGCGTTCTGCATCATCATCGGTGTCTTCGTAGCCGTCTGGCTCGGAAACAAACGCTGGATCGCCCGGGGCGGGCGGGCCGGCACCGTGGCCGACATCGCCGTCTGGGCCGTACCGTTCGGCCTGGTCGGCGGGCGTCTCTACCACGTGATCACGGACTACGAGCTGTACTTCAGCGAGGGCCGTGACTGGGTCGACGCGTTCAAGGTCTGGCAGGGCGGCCTCGGTATCTGGGGCGCGATCGCGCTCGGCGCGGTCGGCGCCTGGATCGGCTGCCGGCGCCGGGGCATCCCGCTCCCGGCGTACGCCGACGCCATCGCCCCCGGCATCGCCCTGGCCCAGGCGTGCGGTCGCTGGGGGAACTGGTTCAACCAGGAGCTGTACGGCCGCGAGACGCACCTTCCGTGGGCTCTGCACATCACCTCCTCCGAGGGCGGCCGGGTCCCGGGCTACTACCACCCGACCTTCCTGTACGAGTCGCTGTGGTGCATCGGCGTCGCCTTCCTCGTCATCTGGGCCGACCGGCGCTTCACGCTGGGGCACGGGCGGGCGTTCGCGCTGTACGTCGCCGCGTACTGCGTGGGCCGCGGCTGGATCGAGTACATGCGCGTCGACGACGCCCACCACATCCTCGGTCTGCGGCTCAACGACTGGACCGCGATGATCGTGTTCCTGCTCGCCGTGCTGTACATGGTGCTCTCCGCGAAGAAGCGGCCGGGCCGGGAGACGGTGGTCGAGCCGGGCGCCGCCGACGGTGAGACTGACGGTGACAGTGCGGCCGACGGTGAGACCGAGGCCGTCGAGGCCAAGGAGGCTCCCGAGGCGGAGGCCTCCGAGGACGAACCCGTAGCCAAGGGCGACGAGGCCGACGAGACCGACGAGGTCAAGGACGAGGCCGGGTCGGGGACCAAGAAGAGCTGACCTGCCGCGATACGACGAAGAGGGCGCCCGGGACCGACCGGGCGCCCTCTTCGCACGCGGGCCGCCGGGCCGAGGCGAGTCCGGCACCGCGAGATCACCGGCGGTTGAGCAGGGAGAGGGTTCTGCGGGCCGTGGCCACCACCGCCGCGTCGATGAAGCTGCCGTCGGGGAGGGCCTGGGCGCCCTGTTCGGTGGTGGCTGCCTTGATGATGGTCTCGGCCTGTTCCACTTCCGCCTCGGTGGGGAGGTAGGCCCGTTCGATGATCGGGAGCTGGCGGGGATGGATGGCGGCGCGGCCCAGGAAGCCCAGGGCGCGGCCGTGGGCGCAGGAGGCGGCCAGGCCGCCCAGGTCGCGGGTGTCGGGGTGGACCGACTGGGGCGGCGGGGCGAGCCCCGCGGCCCGGGCGGCGACCACGATCCGGGAGCGGCACCAGTCGAGGCCGAGGTCGTCCCGTACGCCCAGGTCGGCCCGGAGGTCCGCCTCGCCGAGGGAGATGCCGCGGAGGGCGGGGTGGGCGGTGGCGATGGCGTAGGCGTGCTCGATGCCGAGGGCCGATTCGAGGAGGGCGTAGAGGGGCAGGGCGGCGGTCCGGTCGGCGAGGTGGCGGATGTCGTCGGGGCTGGTCACCTTGGGCAGCCGCAGCCCGTCGAGGCCGGGGAGGCCGAGCAGGGCCTGGATGTCGGTCTGTGCCCAGGAGGTGTCGAGACCGTTGATCCGGACGTGGACCGGGACCGGCTGCGGGTGGGTGAGGAGGTCGGCGGTGGCGGCGCGGGCGCAGTCCTTGCGGTCGGGGGCGACCGCGTCCTCCAGGTCGATCACCACCACGTCCGCGCCGGAGACCAGCGCCTTGGCGACCACGTGCGGCCGGTCACCGGGGACGTACAGCCAGGTCAGGGGGAAGGGGGCGGTGGTCTCGGTGGTCCTACGGCAGGTGGTCATACGGCGCCCTCCGCGCGCAGCGCCTGCCGCTGGGCCTCGGTCAGGCCCAGTTCGGTGAGGACCTCGTCCGTGTCGGCGCCGTGCGGGCGGCCGGTCCAGCGGATCGCGCCGGGGGTCGCCGAGAGCCGGAAGAGGACGTTCTGCATGCGCAGGGGGCCCAGTTCGGGGTCGGCGACCGTGGTGATCGTGTCCAGCGCCTGGTACTGCGGGTCTTCCATGACGTCCCGTACGTCCTGGATGGGGGCCACCGCCGCCTCCGCCTTCTCGAACTCGGCCAGCACCTCGGCACGGGAGCGGACGGCGACCCAGTCGCCGACGGCCGCGTCGAGGACGTCGGCGTGCGCGGCCCGGCCGACGCCGGTCGCGAACCACGGCTCGTCGATCAGCTCCGGGCGCCCGACCAGCCGCAGCACGCGTTCCGCGATCGACTGGGCCGAGGTGGAGACGGCGACCCAGTCCCCGTCCGCCGTGCGGTAGGTGTTGCGCGGGGCGTTGTTGGCGGACCGGTTGCCGGTGCGCTCCTGGACGTAGCCGAGCTGGTCGTACCAGATGGGCTGGGGGCCGAGGACGGTCAGGATCGGCTCGATGATCGCCATGTCGACGACCTGCCCCTCGCCGGTGCGGTCCCGGGCGGCGAGCGCGGTCATGACGGCGTACGCGGTCGCCAGTGCCGCGATGGAGTCGGCGAGACCGAACGGCGGCAGCACCGGGGGTGCGTCCGGTTCGCCGGTGATCGCCGCGAAGCCGCTCATCGCCTCCGCGAGGGTGCCGAAGCCGGGGCGGTGGGCGTAGGGCCCGAACTGGCCGAAGGCGGTGACCCGGGTCAGGACCAGGCGGGGGTTGGCGGCGGAGAGCTCCTCCCAGCCGAGGTCCCACTTCTCCAGGGTGCCCGGGCGGAAGTTCTCGACGATGACGTCGGCGGTGGCGGCGAGCCGGAGCAGGGTGGCACGGCCGCCGCGCTTGGACAGGTCGAGGGTGATGGCGCGCTTGTTGCGGCCGAGCAGCTTCCACCACAGGCCGACGCCCTGCTTGGCCGGGCCGTGGCCCCGGGAGGGATCGGGCTTGCCGGGGTGCTCGACCTTGATGACCTCGGCACCGAAGTCGCCGAGCAGGGTGGCGGCGAGCGGCCCCGCGAAGAGCGTGGCGAGATCGAGAACGCGCAGCCCGGCGAGGGGCAGGGGCTGGGGCTGGGGTTTCGTACTCATGGTTGTCGTCCTCATGCGGTGTACTGCGCCTCGATCTCCGGGCGGTACGGCATCGAGGTCGACGCGCCCTCCCGCTGTACGGCGAGGGCGGCTGCGGCGGCCGCCCAGGACAGGGCCTCCCGGACCGGTTTCTCCTCGGACAGGGCCACCGCGAGGGCGCCGACGAAGGTGTCGCCCGCGCCCGTCGAGTCGACGGCGGTCACCCGGGGCGCGGGGATGACGAGCGGCTGGGCGTCCCGGGTGAGGTAGAGGCTGCCGGCCGCGCCGAGGGTGACGACGACCTGTGGCACCAGGTCGAGCAGGGCGGCGGCCGCGTCGCGCGGGTCGGCGCGGTCGGTGAGGGCGGCGGCCTCGCGCTCGTTGGCCACCAGCAGGTCGATGTTGCCGAGGAGTTCGGGCGGGAGGGGGCGGACGGGCGACGGGGTGAGGATGGTGTGCACGCCGTGCCGGCGGGCGGCCTGCGCGCCGGCCACGACCGCCGGCAGCGGGATCTCCAGCTGGAGGAGGAGCCGGTCGGCGGAGGCGATGACACCCTCGTCGCCGGGGGCGAGGTGGTCGACGGTGCCGTTGGCGCCGGGGACCACCACGATCGCGTTGCCGCCCTGGTCGTCGACGACGATGTGCGCGGTGCCGGAAGGGCACTCGATGGTGCGCAGCGAGTCGGTGTCCACGCCGGAGTGTTCGAGGGTCTCGCGCAGCCGGGCGCCGTAGGAGTCGTGACCGACCGCGCCGATCATCGAGACGGTGGCGCCGGCGCGGGCGGCGGCGATCGCCTGGTTGGCGCCCTTGCCGCCGGGGATCGTACGGAAGTCCCGCCCCGTCACGGTCTCGCCGAGGTGCGGGGCCCGCTCGGCGTAGACGACGAGGTCCATGTTCGTGCTGCCCAGTACGGCGATATGGGTCATGGGTGGGTCGCCTCCAGGTGGGTGAGGTGGGCGAGGGTGTCGAAGCCGGTGCCGTCGAAGCCGGCGACCGAGGTGGCGAGGCGGTTCTTGAGCGGGGTGGTCCAGCGGTCGGGCAGGGCGGCGGGGTCGCCCGCGAGCAGCCCGGCGACGGAACCGGCCGTCGCTCCGTTCGAGTCGGTGTCCCAACCGCCGCTCACCGCACGGCAGACGGAGCCGGTGAAGTCGCCGTCGGCGTGGGTGAGGGCGGCGGCGATCAGGGCGGTGTTGGGGATGGCGTGCACCCAGTGGTGGGTGGGGGAGTGGGTGCGGTGGAGTTCGTCCACGACCGTCTCGAAGTCCTCGTGGGTCTCGGCGAGCCGGATCGCGTGGCCGATCGCGGTGGCGAGGCGGGAGCGGGGCGGGATGACGGAACGGCCGGCGCGCAGGCAGGCGTGCACGTCGTGGGTTCCGGTGGCGGCGGTGGCGATGACGGCGGCCGTGAACATCGCCGCGTAGACGCCGTTGGCGGTGTGCGTGAGGGCGGCGTCACGGTGGGCCTGCCCGGCCGCGGCGGCCGGGTCGCCGGGGTTGGTCCAGCCGTGCACGTCGGCACGGATCAGCGCGCCGATCCATTCACGGAAGGGGTTGCGGTGGCGGGCGGTGTGCGGGGGTTCGATGCCGGAGAGGAGATTGCGGTAGGCGACGCGTTCGGCGGTGAAGGTACGGCCGGCGGGGAGCTCGTCGAGCCAGAGCTGTGCCACGTCGGCGGTGGTGAAGTTCCTGGTGTGGCGCTGGAGCAGCAGGAGGTTCAGGAGGGGGTAGTTGAGGTCGTCGTCCTCGGGCATGCCGTCGATGTTCTCGACGAGGGAGGTGGCGGCGGAGCGGCGGTTCCAGGGGTGGGCGCAGAGCAGCTCGGCCGGTACGCCGCGCGCGGTGAAGTACTGGTTCAGGGGCCAGTTTCCGGTGGCGCGGGCGAGGTCCCGGATGGCGTGCAGAGGCAGCTTCTCCACGGGTTTCCCGAGCAGACAGCCGACGGCTCGGCCCAGCCAGGCTGCTTCGTAGGCGCGGCTGGGCAGCGCCCCGTCAGGGGCGCGGGGCTGGAACATGTGCGGCTCCGCCGCGTGGGCGCGATCAGCCCCCACCGGCCCGCAGCCGGACGACGGCCACTCGGGACACAGCGCCCTGATGTCGTCCAGATCCGTCGGCTCGTTCAACCTGCTCGGCAGATCCGCGAGTTCGTCGAGGAGATCCTCCGCCAGCTGGCGGACGTAGCGGGACGCCCGGTCCGGCGAAGCTCCCGCACGTGCGGGAGCTTCCCTGCCCCCCGCCGCCAGCCACCTCGCCTCGATCGCCGAGGGCTCCCGTCCGTCCTGCCGTGCCTGCCGCAGCTCGTGCCCCAGCAGGTCCTCCGGCTGGACCCAGGTCAGGCGGAGCATCCCGTGCCCCCGAGGCGGGCGAAGGACTCCGCGTGGACGCGGTGGCGTTCGGTGTCGCGCGTGAAGATCTCCCTGGTGACCGCGGTCAGTGCGCGCGGCGGCTCCCAGAGGTCGAGGCGGCTCGCCTCGGCCACCCGCTTCGACCACTCCTCCGGTACGGCGGAGCCGAGCGCACCGGCGATCGCGCCCGCCATCGTCGCGATCGAGTCGCAGTCCCGGCCGTAGTTGACGGAACCGAGGACCGCCTGCCGGTAGTCGCCGTCGGCCACCAGCAACATGCCCAGGGCGACGGGCAGTTCCTCGATGGCGTGCAGGCGGGACGGGCGGCGGGCGCCGAGGGAGGGGGACCGGTAGTCGGGGCCGACCGTGTCGTAGGGGGCGACCGCCTCGCGCAGGGGCCTGAGCGCCGACTCGAAGTCGCTGTGGCGTGACGCCACTTCACAGACCTGTTCGATCGCGGTACGCGTGCCGTCCTTCGCCAGGGACAGGGCCGCGGCCACGACCGACTCCGGGGTCGCGCCCGGGGCCGCGGCCGCCGCCACCGCCGCCGCGAAGACGCCCGCCGCCTCCCTGCCGTACGACGACTGGTGGGCGCCCGCGACGTCCAGCGCCTCGGCGTACGCGGCCCGCGGGTTCGCCGAGTTGACCAGGCCGACCGGGGCCATGTACATCGCCGCACCGCAGTTGACGATGTTGCCGACGCCGGCCTCGCGGGGATCGACATGGCCGTAGTGGAGGCGGGCCGCGAGCCACTTCTCCGCGAGGAAGATCCGGTGCAGCGGGATGGTCTCCGTCTCCAGCTCCGGGATCCAGCGGGGGTTGGTCATCAGGTCGGGGACCAGGTGGTCGGCGATGGCGTACGCGTCGAGATGGTCGCGGACGCGGTCGTACACCCGTACCAGCGCATGGGTCATCAAGGTGTCGTCGGTGACGTGGCCGTCGCCCTTGTGGTACGGCGCGATCGGGCGGGCGGTGCGCCAGGCGTCGCCGTTCCAGGGGCCGACGACGCCGTGCACGCGGCCGCCGTGGCGTTCGAGGATCTGGTCGGGGGAGTACCCCTCGACGGGTCCGCCGAGGGCGTCCCCGACGGCGGCTCCGACGAGCGCTCCGGTGATCCGTTCGTCGAGCGAAGCTCCGGCGCTTTCTTCTCCTTTGGGCGTCATGCACCGAATCATCCACCTGGACGGGCCGGTTGTGTGGCTTCCAGGAGTTCGGCGAGTTCCACGAGGTCGGTGCCGGTGAGGCGGGGGAGGGCGCAGCCGGAGAGGGTGCGGCAGGCGTCCCGCCAGGGCCCGGGGATGGATGCGCCGCCGCCGAGGGCGCCGGTGAGGGCGCCGGCCAGGGCGGGGGCCGAGTCGGCGACCCTGGACAGGCACGCGGCGGCGGGCACGGCCTCGGCGATCCGGCCTCGGGAGGCCGTGGCGAGGGCGAGGGCGACCGGGACGGTCTCGGCGGCGGCGATGCCGTAGCTGTAGACGTGGTCGACGATTTGGTGTTCGAGCAGGGGGATGACGGCGAACGCGGTGTCCGCCGCGCCGGTGAGGGTCAGGGCGTGCCGGGCGTTGCGGCCGATCTCGGTGGACTCGGGGAGTTCGGCGAGGGCCGCGGCCACGCAGGTCTCGACCTCGGCGCCGACCAGGGCGAGGGCGACGGCCGCCGCCATGGCGCGGGCGCCGTGGACTCCGTCGCCGTCCTGGGTGTAGCGGGCGTCGAACTCGGCGAGGTCGGCGGCGCGTTGGGGGTCGCCGGGGTGGGCGACGGCGAGTGCGCAGGCGCGGACGCAGGCGGCGTCGTCGAAGTAGTGCGGGTTGTCGTGGCCGGTGGCGGGCGGGCGCAGGCCGGTGGCGAGGTTGCCGAGGCCGGCGCGGACGGAGATACGGGCACGCAGGGGGAGTACGGCCGACTCGATCTCCGGGGCGCGTTCGGCCGCGGCGGCGACCTCGGAGGCTACGGCGGTCCAGGTGAGGTCGATGGCGGCGCGGGTACGGAGCTCACGGCTGAGGTCGCCGAGGACGGTGTCGTCGCCGGCGCGCAGCACGGCTTCCGCGGCGAAGGCCGCCCACTCGGCGTCGTCGGAGGGGCCGAGGCGGAGGGGCTCGGGGGGTTGGTTGAGGGCGATGGGGACGGGGAGGGTGGTGGTCGCGTTCTGCTCGGCGAAGGTGTCGAGTTCGCGGGTGAGGCGGCGGGTCCACTCGGGCATCCGGGACGCGCGGTGCCGGGCGGAGGGCCAGCCGGCGGCGTCCCCCGCGGCGAGGCCGAGAAGGAGCCCCTCGATACGACGCCGGTTCACCGAAGCCCCTCGCCACAGCCGACCCCCAGGGAGCTCCGGATGGGGACGGGTGGTCGGGGGTGTGACTCGGTCGGCGGAAGTGCTGCTGACGTGGCGGGGTGCGGCTCGGTGGGGATGGCGGCGGGCGGCTCGGTCGGCACGAAGGCCGGCGTCGTGGAGCGCGGCTCGGTCGGTGGAAAGGCCGGTGGCGTGGAGTGCGCGGTGGTCTGTCCCGAAGCCGTTGCCATCAGGAGGTCGGCCACGTTCAGCACGTGGTGCCCCGCCATGGACGGCAGGCAGCTCCCCCGGGCCGGGCCGATCGCCGCCCTCCACTCCTCGGGGATCGCCGCCTCGCCCCGCGTCGCTCCCGCCAGCGCCCCGGCCACCGCGGCCGTCGTGTCCGCGTCGCGCCCCATGTTGACGGCCGTCAGTACCGCGTCGCGGAAGTCGCCGTCCGCCGCCGCGTACGCGCCGAAGGCCAGGGCCACCGCCTCGGGGGCCAGGTCGGTCCAGGGGTAGCCGCCGATGACGACGGCGGAGCGGACCGCCCGTTCGCCGCCGTGGGCGACCGAGACGGCCCGGCGCAGGGAGCGAGCCGTCCAGGAGTCGTCCGGGATCACCGCGAGGGCGGCCGCGACCACCGACGTGGGCGGCGCCCCGGCCATCGCCGCCGCGACCCCCGCCGCCACCGCCTGGCCGCCGTAGATGCCCTCGCCCTCGTGGCTCACCGAGCCGTCGACGGCGACGAGCCGGGCCGCCTCGGCGGGGCGGCCGGCGGCGAAGACGCCGAAGGGGGCCGCCCGCATGGCCAGGCCGTCGCTCCAGGCGTGCCGGTGCTGGGCGGAGATGGGGGCGGCCAGGCCCCGGCGGAGGTTCTCCAGGGTGCCGCGTTCGCTGAAGCCGGCGCCCTTGAAGGGGCCCTCGGCGCGGTCGGCGATCCACTCGTGCCAGGCCGCCTCGACATGGGCCGGGGTGAGGGCCGAGCCGTGCCGGGCGAGGAGGAGGCCGGAGAAGATCGCGTACTCGGTGTCGTCCGTACCGGCGGGGGTGTCGGTGACGTATCCCGTGATGCGGCCCCAGCGGGCGCGGATCTCGGAGGGCTTCATGTTCTCCGCCGGCGCCCCGAGCGCGTCCCCCACGGCCAGGCCCAGCAGCGCGCCCCGCGCCCGGTCGTGCAGCTCAGGGGCGCGCTCGTCGGGCGTGGGGACCGGCGGGGTGCAGACGATCGATGACATGGGCGGGCCTCTCCGGGAGGGGCTTCGCGCGAGGCGCGGAACCGTTTGCGGATGTGTCCCACCAACGGCGGTTGACCGCAGCCTGGAAGGCCTTTACATCACCCGGTCGACATCTGTGCACCACCTCGCACGTGTGAGCGGGTCGCGGTAAAGCCGCAGGTTAGCCGAGCCTTTCCTTGCTGGCGGCGGGGAATGTCGGGGCGTAACGTCAGCGTTGTCGAAAGATAGAACTTGTCCAAACTTAGCTTTGCCTCAGCTTATTCGAGGCGCACGCGAGACCTTTTGGGGGACCCTTCATGGCCGTCATCGAGACCCAGGCGACACTGCACGAAGCCCACCGCGACAACCACACCCACCGGGATGTGAACGGGGGCTGGCTGCGGCCCGCCGTCTTCGGCGCCATGGACGGGCTGGTCTCCAACCTCGCCCTGATGACGGGTGTGGCCGGCGGGGCCGTCGGCCATCAGACCATCGTGATCACCGGGCTCGCGGGGCTGGCCGCCGGCGCCTTCTCGATGGCCGCCGGCGAGTACACCTCCGTCGCCTCGCAGCGTGAGCTCGTCGAGGCCGAGCTGGACGTCGAGCGGCGGGAGCTGCGCAAGCACCCGCAGGACGAGGAGGCCGAGCTGGCCGCGCTGTACGAGGCGAGGGGCGTCGAGCCGGCGCTGGCCCGGGAGGTCGCCCGGCAGCTGTCCGCCGACCCCGAGCAGGCGCTGGAGATACACGCGCGCGAGGAGCTCGGGATCGACCCCGGCGACCTGCCCTCGCCGCTGGTCGCCGCCGTCTCGTCCTTCGGGTCGTTCGCGCTGGGCGCGCTGCTGCCCGTCCTGCCGTTCCTGCTCGGTGCCACCGCGCTCTGGCCCGCCCTGTTGCTGGCGCTCGCCGGGCTGTTCGGCTGTGGTGCCGTGGTGGCCAAGGTGACCGCGCGGAGCTGGTGGTTCAGCGGTCTGCGGCAGCTCGCACTGGGCGGTGCGGCGGCCGGTGTGACGTACGCCCTGGGCACTCTGTTCGGGACGGCCGTAGGATAGGGCGACTGGTAGCTATGCGCTGGGCCGCATAAGTACCCGTTACTCGCTGGTTTCGAATGCTTAACCACGGGGCATGAGCCGTAAGCGCTGCGGGCAATGACGCCTGTCGGGCACCCGTGGGGCGACGATCGCGCTCGGTCCCGCTCCCTTGGGCCGATGGACATCGATCTGTCCGGATCGGTCCCCCGCTACCTTCACCGCCTTGAGCGGTGCCCCGCCGAAACCCCTACGGCGTCCGCATGTTGAAACGGTGTATCCAGTTCCCGCGAACCGCTTCATCATGTAACCTGCGTGAAATTTTGCAACAAAAACGCAGAGGGCCAACGTCGTCCCTCGGCACCTGCTATATGCCACTGACGACGACGGGAGAGCCGATGCGTACGCCGCGCCAGCCGTCCCAGCACTCCGCGAATGGCCAGAACTGGTCCTTCATGGATGCTCGCCCTGCTGCGCAGGGTATGTACGACCCCCGCAACGAGCGCGACGCCTGTGGCGTCGGCTTCGTGGCCACCCTCACCGGCGAGGCGAGCCATGCGCTGGTCGAACAGGCGCTGACGGTTCTGCGGAACCTGGAGCACCGCGGCGCCACCGGTTCGGAGCCCGATTCGGGTGACGGCGCCGGCATCCTCTCCCAGGTGCCCGACGCCTTCTTCCGCGAGGTGGCCGGATTCGAGTTGCCGGCGGCCGGTTCGTATGCCGTCGGCATCGCCTTCCTGCCCGAGGACGGCACCCAGGACGCCGTCTCGCGGATCGGGACGATCGCGGCCGAGGAGGGCCTGACCGTCCTCGGCTGGCGTGAGGTCCCGGTCGCCCCGCAGCTGCTCGGCGCCACCGCCCGCTCCACCATGCCGGTCTTCCGGCAGGTTTTCGTCACTGGGGGCACCTCCCGGACGGAGTCTGGGGGAGGCGCCAGCGAGGGCATCGCGCTGGACCGCAAGGCGTTCGTGCTGCGCAAGCGCGCCGAGCGCGAGGTGGGCGTCTACTTCCCGTCGCTGTCCGCGCGGACCATCGTCTACAAGGGCATGCTGACCACCGGCCAGCTGGAGCCCTTCTTCCCGGACCTGTCCGACCGCCGCTTCGCCTCCGCGATCGCGCTCGTGCACTCCCGGTTCTCCACGAACACCTTCCCGTCGTGGCCGCTCGCGCACCCCTACCGCTTCGTCGCCCACAACGGTGAGATCAACACCGTCAAGGGCAACCGGAACTGGATGGTCGCCCGCGAGTCCCAGCTGGTCTCCGACCTGTTCGGCCCGCAGGAGAAGCTCGACCGGGTCTTCCCGATCTGTACGCCCGACGCCTCCGACTCGGCGTCCTTCGACGAGGTGCTCGAACTCCTGCACCTGGGCGGGCGTTCGCTGCCGCACTCCGTGCTGATGATGATCCCGGAGGCGTGGGAGAACCACGACTCCATGGACGCGGCCCGCCGCGCCTTCTACGGCTACCACTCCACGATGATGGAGCCCTGGGACGGCCCCGCCTGCGTCACCTTCACCGACGGCTCCCAGGTCGGCGCGGTCCTCGACCGCAACGGCCTGCGCCCCGGCCGCTACTGGGTCACCGACGAGGGCCTGGTCGTCCTCGGCTCCGAGGTCGGCGTCCTCGACATCGACCCCGCCAAGGTCGTCCGCAAGGGCCGGCTGCAGCCCGGCAAGATGTTCCTCGTCGACACCGTCGAGCACCGCATCATCGAGGACGACGAGATCAAGGCGGGCCTGGCCACCGCCGAGCCCTACGCCGAGTGGCTGGAGGCCGGCGAGATCGAGCTGGGCGACCTGCCCGAGCGCGAGCACATCGTCCACACCCACGCCTCGGTCACCCGCCGCCAGCAGACCTTCGGCTACACCGAGGAAGAGCTGCGCGTCATCCTCGCGCCGATGGCCAAGGCCGGCGCCGAGCCGATCGGCTCCATGGGTACGGACAGCCCGATCGCCGCTCTCTCCGAGCGCCCGCGGCTGCTCTTCGACTACTTCACCCAGCTGTTCGCACAGGTCACCAACCCGCCGCTGGACGCGATCCGCGAGGAGCTCGTCACCTCGCTGCGCTCCTCCCTCGGCCCCGCGGGCAACCTGCTCGACCCGACCGCCGCGTCCTGCCGGTCCGTCGTGCTGCCCTTCCCGGTGATCGACAACGACGAGCTGGCCAAGCTCATCCACATCAACGCCGACGGCGACATGCCCGGCTTCAAGGCCGCGACCCTCTCCGGCCTGTACCGGGTCTCCGGCGGCGGCGACTCCCTCGCCGCGCGGATCGAGGAGATCTACGCCGAGGCCGACGCGGCCATCGAGAACGGCGCCCGGCTGATCGTCCTGTCGGACCGCCACTCGGACGCCGAGCACGCGCCGATCCCGTCGCTGCTGCTCACCGCGGCCGTCCACCACCACCTCATCCGCACCAAGCAGCGCACCCAGGTGGGCCTGCTGGTCGAGGCCGGTGACGTCCGCGAGGTGCACCACGTCGCCCTGCTCATCGGCTTCGGCGCCGCCGCCGTCAACCCGTACCTGGCCATGGAGTCCGTCGAGGACCTGACCCGCGCGGGCACCTTCCTGCCGGGCATGGAGGCCGAGCAGGCCATCCGCAACCTGATCTACGCCCTCGGCAAGGGCGTCCTGAAGGTCATGTCCAAGATGGGCATCTCCACGGTCGCCTCCTACCGCGGCGCCCAGGTCTTCGAGGCCGTCGGTCTCGAGCAGGGCTTCGTCGACAAGTACTTCAACGGCACCGCCTCCAAGATCGGCGGTGTCGGCATCGACGTCATCGCCAAGGAGGTCGCGGCCCGCCACGCCAAGGCCTACCCGGCCTCCGGCATCGCGCCGGCCCACCGCGCCTTGGAGATAGGGGGCGAGTACCAGTGGCGTCGCGAGGGTGAGCCGCACCTGTTCGACCCGGAGACGGTCTTCCGCCTCCAGCACTCCACGCGCGCCAACCGCTACGACATCTTCAAGAAGTACACGGACCGCGTGAACGAGCAGTCCGAGCGGCTGATGACGCTCCGTGGCCTGTTCGGTTTCAAGTCCGACCGTCCGTCGATCTCCGTCGACGAGGTCGAGCCGGTCTCCGAGATCGTCAAGCGGTTCTCCACCGGCGCCATGTCGTACGGCTCCATCTCGCGCGAGGCGCACGAGACCCTCGCCATCGCCATGAACCAGCTGGGCGGCAAGTCCAACACCGGTGAGGGCGGCGAGGACCCGGACCGCCTCTACGACCCGGCCCGCCGGTCCGCCATCAAGCAGGTCGCCTCCGGCCGCTTCGGCGTGACGAGCGAGTACCTGGTCAACGCGGACGACATCCAGATCAAGATGGCCCAGGGCGCCAAGCCCGGCGAGGGCGGCCAGCTGCCCGGTCACAAGGTCTACCCGTGGGTCGCCAAGACCCGGCACTCCACCCCGGGTGTCGGTCTGATCTCCCCGCCGCCGCACCACGACATCTACTCCATCGAGGACCTGGCCCAGCTGATCCACGACCTGAAGAACGCGAACCCGCAGGCGCGGATTCACGTCAAGCTGGTCTCGGAGGTCGGCGTCGGCACGGTCGCGGCGGGTGTGTCCAAGGCGCACGCGGACGTCGTGCTCATCTCGGGCCACGACGGCGGCACGGGTGCCTCCCCGCTGACCTCGCTGAAGCACGCGGGCGGTCCCTGGGAGCTCGGTCTCGCCGAGACCCAGCAGACCCTGCTGCTCAACGGCCTGCGGGACCGCATCGTCGTGCAGACCGACGGCCAGCTGAAGACCGGCCGTGACGTGGTCATCGCCGCGCTGCTCGGCGCCGAGGAGTTCGGTTTCGCGACCGCGCCGCTCGTCGTCTCCGGCTGCATCATGATGCGCGTCTGCCACCTGGACACCTGCCCGGTCGGCGTCGCCACCCAGAACCCGGTGCTGCGCGACCGCTTCTCCGGCAAGGCCGAGTACGTGGTGAACTTCTTCAAGTTCATCGCCGAGGAAGTCCGCGAGATCCTCGCCGAGCTGGGCTTCCGCACCATCGAGGAGGCCGTCGGCCACGCCGAGGCGCTCGACGTCACCCGTGCCGTGAACCACTGGAAGGCGCAGGGCCTGGACCTGGCCCCGCTCTTCTACGTGCCCGAGCTCCCCGAGGGCGCCTCCCTGCACCAGACCGTCGCGCAGGACCACGGCCTGGAGAAGGCCCTGGACAACGAGCTGATCAAGCTCGCCTCCGACGCCCTGGCCGCTTCCAGCGCCACCGACGCCCAGCCGGTGCGCGCCCAGATCAAGGTGCGCAACATCAACCGCACGGTCGGCACCATGCTCGGCCACGAGGTGACGAAGAAGTTCGGCGGCGCGGGCCTGCCCGACGACACCATCGACATCACCTTCACCGGCTCGGCCGGCCAGTCCTTCGGAGCCTTCCTGCCGCGCGGTGTCACGCTCCGCCTGGAGGGCGACGCCAACGACTACGTCGGCAAGGGCCTCTCCGGCGGCCGTGTCATCGTCCGTCCGGACCGGGCGGCCGACCACCTCGCCGAGTACTCCACCATCGCGGGCAACACCATCGCGTACGGCGCGACCGGCGGCGAGCTGTTCCTGCGCGGCCGGACCGGTGAGCGGTTCTGCGTCCGCAACTCCGGTGCGCTGGTGGTCTCGGAGGGCGTGGGCGACCACGGCTGCGAGTACATGACCGGCGGCCACGCGGTGGTCCTCGGCGAGACGGGCCGCAACTTCGCGGCCGGCATGTCGGGCGGTGTCGCCTACGTGATCGACCTGAACGTCGACAACGTCAACGTGGGCAACGTCGACGCCGTCGAGGCCCTCGACGACGCCGACAAGCAGTGGCTGCACGACGTGGTGCGCCGGCACGCCGAGGACACCGGCTCCACGGTCGCCGAGAAGCTGCTCGCCGACTGGGACGCGGCCGTTCAGCGGTTCAGCAAGATCATTCCTGGCACTTACAAGGCAGTGCTCGCCGCCAAGGACGCCGCCGAGCGAGCGGGTCTCTCCGAGACCGAGACCCACGAGAAGATGATGGAGGCGGCGATCAATGGCTGACCCGAAGGGCTTCCTGAACCACGGCCGTGAGGTCGCCAAGACCCGCCCCGTCGCCGACCGTGTCCGGGACTGGAACGAGGTCTACGTCCCCGGCTCCCTGCTGCCGATCATCAGCAAGCAGGCCAGCCGCTGCATGGACTGCGGCATCCCGTTCTGCCACAACGGCTGTCCGCTCGGGAACCTGATCCCCGAGTGGAACGACTTCGCCTACCGCGAGGACTGGACGGCCGCGTCGGAGCGTCTGCACGCCACGAACAACTTCCCGGAGTTCACGGGCCGCCTGTGCCCGGCCCCGTGCGAGTCGGCGTGCGTGCTCGGCATCAACCAGCCCGCCGTGACCATCAAGAACGTCGAGGTCTCGATCATCGACAAGGCGTGGGACGCGGGCACCGTCGCCCCGCAGGCCCCCGAGCGCCTGTCCGGCAAGACCGTCGCCGTCATCGGCTCGGGCCCGGCGGGCCTCGCCGCCGCCCAGCAGCTGACCCGGGCCGGCCACACGGTCGCCGTCTACGAGCGCGCCGACCGCATCGGCGGCCTGCTCCGCTACGGCATCCCCGAGTTCAAGATGGAGAAGCGGCACATCAACCGCCGTATCGAGCAGATGCGCGCGGAGGGCACCCGCTTCCGTACCGGTATCGAGATCGGTGTCGACCTCAAGGCGACCGACCTGAAGAAGCGGTACGACGCGGTCGTCATCGCCGCCGGTGCCACGACCGCCCGTGACCTCCCGGTCCCCGGCCGTGAGCTCAAGGGCGTCTACCAGGCGATGGAGTACCTGCCGCTGGCCAACAAGGTCCAGGAGGGCGACTACGTGGTGTCGCCCATCTCGGCCGAGGGCAAGCACGTGGTCGTGATCGGCGGCGGCGACACCGGCGCGGACTGCGTCGGCACCGCCCACCGCCAGGGTGCGGCCTCCGTCACCCAGCTGGAGATCATGCCCCGTCCGGGCGAGGACCGGGCCCCGAACCAGCCGTGGCCGACCTTCCCGATGCTCTACAAGGTCACCTCGGCGCACGAGGAGGGCGGCGAGCGGGTCTACTCCGTCTCCACCACCCACTTCGAGGGCGACGAGGACGGCAACGTCCAGTGGCTGCACCTCACCGAGGTGGAGTTCATCGACGGCAAGCTGACCCCGAAGCCGGGCACCGAGCGCAAGATCCCCGCCCAGCTGGTCACCCTGGCCATGGGCTTCACCGGCACCGACCGGGTGAACGGTGTCGTGGACCAGTTCGGTCTCGAGCTCGACGAGCGCGGCAACGTCGCCCGCGACGCCGACTTCCAGACCAACGTCCCCGGTGTCTTCGTCGCTGGTGACGCGGGCCGCGGCCAGTCCCTGATCGTCTGGGCGATCGCCGAGGGCCGCTCGGCCGCCAAGGGCGTCGACCGCTTCCTCACCGGCGCGAGCGACCTCCCGGCCCCGATCCGCCCGACGGACCGCTCGCTGATGGTCTGATCATCACCCCGTAGAACGTCCCGTACAAAGGCGTACGGAACACTGACGGCGCCTGCCCCACAGTCCCCGACCGGACGACCGGGCAGGCGCCGCCGCATGTCCGCCGATCAAGTAACCTCTGCCTCCTGACCAGCAGTTGAAGGGGGAGTGGGATGGCCGCGATCAGTCTCAGCAAGGTGGAGCAGGCCGCGCCCGCGCTGGTCGGCTCGTACAGGTCGGCCGGGATCTCCCTCACCAAGCACGGACTCGACGGCCTGCGCGCCGCCGTCTACCTGGTCGTCGACTACTCCGGCTCGATGAAGCCGTACTACGCGGACGGCAGCGTGCAGGCGCTTGCCGACCGGGTCCTCGGTCTCTCCGCGCACCTGGACGACGACGGCCGGGTGCCCGTCGTCTTCTTCTCCACGGACATCGACGCGGTCACCGACATCAAGCTGGCCGAACACACCGGCCGGATCGAGAAGATCGCGGCCGGGCTCGGGCACATGGGCAAGACCAGCTACCACCTGGCGATGGACGCGGTCATCGACCACTACCTCGACAGCGGCTCCACCGCGCCCGCCCTGGTCGTCTTCCAGACCGACGGCGGCCCCATCAACAAGCTCGCCGCGGAACGCTATCTGTGCAAGGCGGCCAAGCTGCCGCTGTTCTGGCAGTTCGTCGGCTTCGGCGACCCGCACAGCAAGCAGTTCGACTTCCTGCGCAAGCTCGACGAGCTGGCGGTGCCGGGGAAGCGGGCGGTGGACAACGCGGGCTTCTTCCACGCCGGTTCGGACCCGATGAAGGTGCCGGACGGCGAACTGTACGACCGTCTCGTCGGCGAGTTCCCGCAGTGGCTGGCGGCGGCGCGGGCGACGGGCATCGTGCGGGCCGGCTGACCCGGCGGACTCCGCCGACTTTACGCGGCCCCGTTGGCTGTAGCGCTCCGGCGTGCCACCCTGAGGGGTGATCCGGCGGGGAGGCGACGCGACGTATGGACGACGCGGCACGAACGGTGAACGGCCAGGCACGGGTGGGGAGTTCCGCGGATCGAGCGGAGCCGCCCGGCAAGGGTGAGAAGCTCGCGGACTGGGCGGACGGGCGGCTCGGGATCTACTCCCTCGCCAAGGCCAACATGCGCAAGGTGTTCCCGGACCACTGGTCCTTCATGCTGGGCGAGGTCTGCCTCTACAGCTTCCTCATCCTGATCCTCACGGGCATCTACCTCACCCTGTTCTTCGAGCCCAGCGGCGCCGAGGTCGTGTACCACGGCACCTACGAGCCGCTGAACGGCATCATCATGACCAAGGCGTACGAGTCGACGCTGCACATCAGCTTCGACGTACGCGGCGGACTGCTGATCCGGCAGATCCACCACTGGGCGGCGCTGGTCTTCGTGGCCGGGATGTTCGTCCACATGATGCGGGTGTTCTTCACCGGCGCCTTCCGCAAGCCGCGCGAGGTCAACTGGCTGTTCGGCTGGACCCTGCTGTTCCTCGCCATCCTCACCGGTCTGACCGGCTACTCGCTCCCCGACGACCTGCTCTCCGGCACCGGCGTCCGGTTCGCCGACGGCGCGATCCTGTCGATCCCGATCGTCGGGTCGTACATCTCGATGTTCCTGTTCGGCGGGGAGTTCCCGGGCCACGACATCATCTCCCGGTTCTTCCCGATCCACGTCCTGCTGCTGCCCGGGATCATGCTGGGCCTGGTCGTCGCCCATCTGATCCTGGTCTTCTACCACAAGCACACCCAGTACCCGGGGCCCGGACGCGACCAGAAGAGCGTGATCGGGATGCCCTTCCTGCCGGTCTACATGGCCAAGGCCGGCGGCTTCTTCTTCCTCGTCTTCGGCATCCTCGCGATCATCGGCGGCATCGCCACCATCAACCCGGTGTGGGCCTTCGGCCCCTACCGGCCGGACCTGGTGACGACCGGTGCCCAGCCCGACTGGTACCTGGGCTTCTCCGAAGGCCTGATCCGGGTCATGCCCGGCTGGGAGATCAACGCCTGGGGCCACACCCTGGAACTCGGCGTCTTCATCCCCTTCTCGCTGTTCCCGCTCTTCCTGCTGGCCATCGGCGTCTACCCGTTCATCGAGGCGTGGATCACCGGCGACAAGCGCGAGCACCACATCCTCGACCGGCCGCGCAACACCCCCGTGCGCACCGCCCTCGGCGTGGCCTGGCTGAGCATCTACCTCGTCCTGCTGATCGGCGGCGGCAACGACGTCGTCGCCACCCATCTCCATCTCTCCATCAACTCGATCACCTGGTTCGTACGGATCTCCGTCTTCGTCGTCCCCGTCCTCGCCTTCGTCATCACCAAACGGATCTGCCTCGGGCTGCAGCGCCGGGACCGCGACAAGGTCCTGCACGGCCGGGAGACCGGCCTCATCAAGATGCTTCCGCACGGCGAGTACATCGAGGTCCACGAACCGCTCAGCCAGGAGAGCCTGTTCGTCCTGACCCAGCACGAGCAGCAGCCGCCGTACGAGATCGGCCCCCTGGAGGACGCGAACGGGGTACGGCGCAAGGTCACCGTCACCCAGCGGGTACGGGCGAGCCTGGCCAAGGGCATGTTCGGCCCGGACACCCACATCCCGAAGCCGACGGAGCAGGAGTACCGGGAGATCACGAGCGGGGATCACCACCACTGAGCACCTCTCCGCGGCATTCCTCCGGTGTCCCCCAAGCTCCCCGCAGCGCCCGCGCCTTGGTCAGCCAGAGCGACAGGTCGTACTCCGCCGTGTAACCGACCGCCCCGTGCAGTTGCAGTGCGGCCCGCGCCCCGGCGTAGGCCGCCTCGCACGCGCCGAGCTTCGCCGCGGCCACGTCCGCCGGAGTCATCGTCACGGCCGCCCCGAAGACCAGCGGGCGCGCGAACTCCAACGCGATCTTCGCATCGGCCAGCCGGTGCCTGACCGCCTGGAACGACCCGATCGGCACCCCGAACTGGGTCCGCTGCTTGACGTACGCCACCGTTCTGTCGAGCAGGGCCAGCCCCACCCCCAGCGCCTGCGCGGCCGTGGCCAGCCGGGCCCAGGTCCGTGCCTCCGCCCACGGCGGCTCCGCGCCGAGCAGTTCGCCGACCGGAAACAGCGGGGTGAGCCGGCGGGCGGGGTCCAGGGACCGGTGCACGGCCCCGGCACCGGAGGACAGCAGCAAGCCCTCCGGTGCGGCCGCGAGCCGTACATCGGCGGCCTCCCCGTCCAGCGCGAACCCGTAACCGTGCTTCTCGAACGCCACCGTCGCCACCGACTCGCCCGACGCGATCCCCGGCAGGAACCGCTTGGCGAGGCCTTCGCCGTCATCGAGCAGCACCGCCGCCGCCACCGTCTCAGCCAACGGCCCCGGTACCGCGTACCGCCCCAACTCGACGAACGCGACGGCGAGTTCGACGGGGCGGCGACCCGCCCCGCCGTACTCCTCCGGCACGGCGAGCCCGAACACCCCCGCCGCGCCGATACGGCCCCACAAGGCCCGCCCGCTCACCTGCTCGCCGCGGCTCCAGTCCCGTATCACCGCCGGTGTGTCCGCCGCCGTCAGCAGCCCCCGCAGGGCGGCCGCGAAGTCGCGCTGCTCGGTGTCGAGGAGGAAACGCATGTCAGCGGCGCTCCTTCGGCAGGCCGAGCAGGCGCTCGGCGATGATGTCGCGCTGGATCTCGTTGGTGCCCGCGTAGATCGGGCCGGCGAGCGAGAAGACGTATCCCTCGGACCACGGCGAGTCGGCCGACTCGCCCTCCGCGCCCAGCAGGTCCAGCGCCGTCTCGTGCAGCGCGAGGTCCAGCTCGGACCAGAACACCTTGTTGAGACTGGACTCCGGGCCCAGCGACTCGCCGTCCAGGACGCGGGCGGCGGCCGCATAGGTGAACAGCTGGTAGGCACGGGCGCCGACGACCGCGTCGGCCACCCGGGCCGCGGCGGACTCCGGGGCGCCCCGCGCCCGCCAGAGGCGCAGCAGCCGGTCGGCGGCGGCCAGGAAGCGGCCCGGCGAGCGCAGCGTCAGGCCCCGCTCGTTGCCCGCCGTCGACATCGCGACCCGCCAGCCCCGGCCCGGCTCCCCGATCACGTCCTCGTCGGGCACGAACACCTCGTCCAGGAACAGCTCCGCGAACGCCGGCTTCCCGTCCAGCCGGCCGATCGGGCGGACGGTCACGCCCGGCGCCCGCAGGTCGAACATCAGGTAGGTGAGGCCCTGATGCGGTTTCGGGGCGTCCGGATCGCTGCGGAACAGGCCGAACGCGCGGTCGGCGAAGGCCGCCCGTGACGACCACGTCTTCTGGCCGGTGAGCAGCCAGCCGCCGTCGGTCCGTACGGCGCGGGAGGTCAGGGAGGCCAGGTCCGAGCCGGCCTCGGGCTCCGACCAGGCCTGCGCCCAGACCACCTCCCCGGTGGCCATCGGCGGCAGCACCCGCGCCCGCTGTTCCTCCGTGCCGTGCTCGAAGAGGGTGGGCGCGAGCAGGCTGACGCCGTTCTGGCCGACCCGGCCCGGCGCGCCCGCCGCGTGGTACTCCTCCTCGAAGACCAGCCAGCGGATCAGCCCGGCGTCCCGGCCGCCGTACCGCTCCGGCCAGGACACCACCGACCAGCGGTCCGCGGCCAGTTCGGCCTCCCAGGCGCGGTGCGCCGCGAAGCCCTCCGCGGTCTCCAGGGAGGGCAGCGGGGGGTCGGGCACGTGGTCCGCCAGCCAGGCGCGGGCCTCGGCGCGGAACTCCTCGTCGGCCGGGGTGTGGGTCAGGTCCACGGTCGCCGTCACCATCCTTCCCTAACAAGTGTTTGGTAGGTTAGCGTGGGTCCATGACAGACGTCGAGAGTCCGGAGTACGTGCCCGGGCACGGGCTGCTCGAAGGGCGTACCGCCGTCGTCACGGCCGCGGCCGGGGCGGGCATCGGCGGCGCCACCGCGCGCCGTTTCCTGGAGGAGGGCGCGCGCGTGCTGATCAGCGACGCGCACGCGCGGCGGCTGAAGGAGTACGAGGCCGAGCTGGCCGGCCGGCATCCGGGTGCCGTGGCCGCCCTTCCCTGTGACGTGACCGACGAGGCCCAGGTGCGGGAGCTGTTCGACACCGCCGTGCGGGTCCACGGCCGGCTGGACATCGTCGTCAACAACGCCGGACTGGGCGGCACTTCGACCCTGGTCGAGATGAGCGACGAGCAGTGGGCGCGGGTGCTCGACGTCACCCTGGGCGGCACCTTCCGCTGCACCCGCGCCGCCCTGCGGCACTTCCGCGACAGCGCGGACGGTGGGGTGATCGTCAACAACTCCTCCGTCGTCGGCTGGCGGGCCCAGGCCGGACAGGCGCACTACGCCGCCGCCAAGGCCGGGGTGATGGCGCTGACCCGGTGCGCGGCGATCGAGGCCGCCGCGTACGGGGTGCGGGTCAACGCCGTGGCGCCGAGCCTCGCCATGCATCCGCACCTGGTGAAGGCCACCTCGGCCGAACTGCTGGCGGAACTCACCGCCCGCGAGGCCTTCGGGCGGTATGCCGAGCCCTGGGAGGTGGCCAACGCGATCGTCTTCCTCGCGTCCGGCTACTCCTCGTACCTCACGGGGGAGGTCGTCTCCGTCAGCAGCCAGCATCCCTAGGACCACAATGGACCCGTGCCGACCAAGAAGAAGCCCCAGGTGACCGCCGCCCCCGCCCGGCGCCGCGAACTCCTCGAGACCGCCGCCGAGGTCTTCGCCGAACAGGGCTACAACGCCACCACCGTACGCAAGATCGCGGACCACGCGGGCATGCTCGCGGGCAGCCTCTACTACCACTTCGACTCCAAGGAGTCGATGCTGGAGGAGATCCTGCGGACCTTCCTCGACGAGCTCTGGGGCGGCTACGACACCGTCCTGGACGCCGAACTCGGGCCCCGCGAGACCCTCGAAGCCCTGGTCACCGAGTCCTTCCGGGAGATCGACCGGCACCGCGCCGCCGTCGCGATCTACCAGAAGGAGAGCAAGCAGCTGGTCGCGCAGGAGAGGTTCGGCTTTCTCGCCGAGTCGCAGCGCAGGTTCGAGAAGGCGTGGCTGTCCACGCTGGAACGCGGGGTCGCCGCGCGCGTCTTCCGCGCCGACCTCGACGTCCGCCTCACCTACCGGTTCGTCCGCGACACCGTGTGGGTCGCCGCCTCCTGGTACCGGCCCGGCGGACAGCACAGCCCGGAGGAGATCGCCCGGCAGTACCTGTCGATGGTGCTGGACGGGATCGCCGTCCGTGAGTAGCCCACCCATTCGTTGAAAACCCCTTTCTGCCGAGGGAGTTGCTGACATGGCCGAGGCCTACATAGTCGAAGCGGTGCGTACGCCCGTCGGGCGGCGCGGGGGCGGACTGAGCGGGGTCCACCCGGCCGACCTGGGGGCCCATGTGCTGCGGGCCCTGGTCGAGCGGTCGGGCGTGGACCCGGCCGCCGTCGAGGACGTCGTCTTCGGCTGCCTCGACGCGGTGGGTCCGCAGGCCGGTGACATCGCCCGGACCAGCTGGCTGGCGGCCGGACTGCCCGAGGAGGTGCCGGGCGTGACCGTCGACCGGCAGTGCGGTTCCTCGCAGCAGGCCGTGCACTTCGCCGCGCAGGCCGTGCTCTCCGGCACCCAGGACCTGGTGGTCGCCGGCGGCGTCCAGAACATGTCCCAGATCCCCATCGCCTTCGCCTCCCGGCAGGCCGCCGAGCCCCTCGGGCTGACCGAGGGCCCCTTCCTCGGCAGCGAGGGCTGGCGGGCCCGGTACGGCCGGCAGCCCGTCAACCAGTTCGCCGGCGCCGAGATGATCGCCGCCAAGTGGGGCATCAGCCGCCAGGACCAGGAGGAGTTCGCCCTGCGCTCCCACCGGCGGGCGCTGAGCGCCATCGACGAGGGCCGCTTCGAGCGCGAGACGGTCCCCTACGGCCCGGTCGCCGTGGACGAGGGGCCGCGCCGCGAGACCTCCCTGGAGAAGATGGCCGCCCTCAAGCCGGTCGTCGACGGTGGCACCATCACCGCCGCCTGCTCCTCCCAGGTCTCCGACGGCGCCGCCGCGATGCTCCTCGCCTCCGAACGCGCCGTCCGCGAACACGGACTGCGCCCCCGCGCCCGCGTCCACCACCTCTCCGTCCGCGGCGAGGACCCCATCCGGATGCTCTCCGCCCCGATCCCGGCCACCGCGCACGCCCTGAAGAAGACCGGCCTCACCATCGACGCCATCGACCTCGTCGAGATCAACGAGGCCTTCGCCCCCGTCGTCCTCGCCTGGCTCAAGGAGACCGGCGCCGACCCCGCCCGGGTCAACGTCAACGGCGGCGCCATCGCCCTCGGCCACCCCCTCGGCGCGACCGGCGTCAAACTGATGACCACCCTCCTCCACGAACTGGAACGCACCGGCGGCCGCTTCGGCCTCCAGACCATGTGCGAGGGCGGCGGACAGGCGAACGTGACGGTCATCGAGCGGTTGTGATCGGAGCGGACAAGGCTAGGCCACCAATTTCGGCGGACGGAGTCCGGCGCAGGCCGCCGAAGCCTGGGAGGCCCCCTCGGGCCGAGCGGTGTGAGGGGGCCGTGGGGGATGGTGCCCATGTGCGAGGGCGGCGGACAGGCGAACGTGACGGTCATCGAGCGGTTGTGATCGGAGCGGACAAGGCTAGGCCACCAATTTCGGCGGACGGAGT